>JBBRVG010000049.1:0-32442 GCA_038247115.1 Enterobacterales bacterium
CTCGTTGGTCTCTTAATATCTGTTCAAGCAGGCAGGCTTGATGGTAAAATTGTTTGATAAAAATCAATTTTAAACGAATGAGCCTATGACCCCAGACAAGAAACTTGGAAAAAGAGTTCAATCCGGTGGCTGCGCCATCCATTGCCAAGACTGCAGCATCAGTCAACTCTGTATTCCATTCAGTCTGAATGACAATGAGCTGGATCAGCTCGATAGCATCATTGAGCGCAAAAAACCGATCCAAAAAGGCGAGGCTTTATTCAAGGCAGGGGATGAACTCAGATCCCTCTATGCCATTCGCTCCGGAACGATCAAGTCATATACCATCACAGAGCAAGGCGATGAGCAGATCACCGGTTTTCACCTGGCGGGTGACCTGATAGGGTTTGACGCCATCCACAAACAGCATCATCCATCGTTTGCCCAAGCACTGGAAACATCCATGGTCTGCGAGATCCCGTATGAGATCCTGGATGACCTCTCCGGTAAGATGCCAAAACTTCGCCAGCAAATTATGCGGCTGATGAGTAACGAGATTATGGGGGATCAAGAAATGATCCTCTTGTTATCCAAGAAAAATGCTGAAGAACGTCTGGCCGCATTCCTGCATCGCCTTTCGACTCGTTTTGCCGAGCGTGGTTTTTCCGCACGGGAGTTTCGCCTCTCCATGACCCGGGGCGATATTGGTAATTACCTGGGGCTGACCGTAGAAACTATTAGTCGACTACTGGGCCGGTTCCAGAAGCTGGAACTGATCCGGGTCAAAGGTAAATACGTCACTATTATCGATAGTCCATCCCTGGCTGAATTGGCTGGTCTGCCAACAGCCTCCAGCTGCTAAACTCACACTGGGTCAACATCCTCATTTGTTGACCCAAACAGCACTCTGTTTATTGGTTTTGCGCTAACCTGCTTACAGGCTATTCAAGCGTTCAACAATTGTGAGAGGGCCATATGATCAAATACCGCAATATCCTGGTCGTCATAGATCCCAATATGGAAGCTCAACCCGCACTCTATCGAGCCGCCGAAGTTGCACGATTGCAGGATAGTGCGACCATCAAAGTCTTCATGTCGATTTATGATTTTTCCTACGAAATCACCTCCATCCTCTCCGTTGAAGAGCGGGATGAGATGCGCGAAGGTGTGGTTGCACAACGCCGCGCCTGGCTCGAAGGCCTGATCCAGCCCTATCTGGATGAGGGACTAGATATGACCCTCAAGGTTGTCTGGCATAGTCGCCCTTCCGAGAGCATCCTCAACGAGGTCAACCAGCACGGCCATGATTTGGTAATCAAGAGCGCGCATCAGCACTCCCTGCTGGAAAGTTTTATTTTCACTCCGCTGGATTGGCAGCTGATCCGCAAATGCCAACTCCCTGTTTTACTGGTCAAAGAACACGACTGGCCAGCGGATGGCAATATTGTCGTGGCCCTCAATTTCAGTAGTGAACCAGAACAGGCTCCTCTCAACCAAAAACTGTTCAAAGAAGCCAATCATGTCGCCAAACTGGTCAAAGCTAAAGTACATCTGGTGAACGCAGTTCCCGCACCTACGGTTAATATCGCGCTAGAAGTCCCCGGATTTACTCCCGAGATCTATAACGAAGCGATTTTGTTACATCATCAGGGAATGATGGAAGAATTTGCTCGTGAACATAATGTTCCAAGTGCACAAACTCATGTGATTGAAGGTCTGCCAGAGGATGTATTACCGGAGATTGCCGAACAACTGGATGCCGAATTGATCCTGCTCGGCAGCCTGGGAAGAACCGGTTGGTCGGCCGCGTTAATTGGCAATACTGCCGAGCAGGTTGTCGATGGCCTGCATTGTGATTTGCTGGTTCTCAAGCCTGACCAACAAACATAACCTGATGACGCATCCATGCGGCGTCAAATCTTGCCGTCACCGGGACAGTGGCTATAATATGCGGCCTACTTTGTCCCGGGTGACTGCTAGATGTCTGACGAATTAAACTCCAAACAGGTCTATAACCTGAATAAGCTTCAAAAGCGGTTACGCCGCCATGTTGGAGAAGCCATCGCCGACTTCAATATGATTGAAGACGGTGACCGCATTATGGTTTGCCTCTCCGGTGGTAAGGACAGTTATGGCCTATTGGATATACTGTTGAATTTGCGAGCTAGTGCGCCGATCCACTTTGATATCATCGCGGTCAATCTCGACCAAAAACAGCCCGGCTTTCCGGCCGATGTGCTCCCCGCCTATCTGGAGCAGTTGGGTATCCCCTACAAGATCGTCGAAGAAGATACCTATTCCATCGTCAAAGACAAAATACCGGAAGGGAAAACCACCTGTTCGCTTTGCTCTCGGCTGCGTCGAGGCATTCTTTATCGGACTGCGACTGAGCTGGGAGTAACTAAAATTGCCTTGGGTCATCACCGGGATGACATTCTGGAAACCTTGTTTTTAAACATGTTTTTCGGCGGCAAGATGAAATCCATGCCTCCCAAGCTGGTCAGTGATGATGGCAAGCATGTGGTGATCCGCCCTCTGGCCTACTGCAAGGAGAAGGATCTTATTCGCTATGCAGAGTGGAAGGAATTTCCGATCATCCCTTGCAATCTGTGCGGCTCCCAAGAGAATTTGCAACGCCAGGCGATCAAGCAAATGCTGAATGATTGGGATAAACGCTTCCCCGGCAGGATCGAAGTCATGTTCAAATCACTGCAGGATGTGATACCCAGCCATCTGTTGGACAATCAGTTGTTTGACTTCAAAAATCTGGACCGCAGCCAGGGTCCGATTGACGGCGGTGATATTGCCTTCGATAAACCTGATTTCTCTCCTGTTCCAGCACTGGAGCTTGAAAATGATGATCTCGAACGCTTGCAGATTGTAGAGCTGCATTAAGCGCAGGTCATCCAGCAGACACAAATGATCAAACGATAGATACGACAAAGGCCCGTGTTCACACGGGCCTTTGTATAGGCACACTGGGGTTACTGGAGGGTTAGTTTGCCTTGGCGGCACTCCAGTAACGTTGATTGGTACGGATCATCCCCTGGATCTTGCGTACGTAACCATCACCCATCGTTGAGTAACGATTCAGGCCCTTGGCTAACGCAACAGCATCCAGCGGTTTTACCTCCGCACGCATATCGGCGCGCATCTGGCGCACCTGCTTGTAAGCCGGATGCGTATTGACATTCCGCATGTACGCCTGCAATGCCAGCTCCGGCGAGTCAAACGACTTCACCTCTCCAGAGCCATTCCGGCGATACGGCGAAACACCACATCCTTTTTCAAAGCAATAGTGGCCAAAGAAGTTATTCAGTTTGCGAGCCATCCGGGATGTCCCCCACCCTGATTCTGTGGCCGCCTGGCTCAACACCAGTTCGGGAGGCAGAATGTCCACCCGTACCAGGAGTTGATCAATCCCCTGCTCATTGAGCGGGAGCTTGTCCAGGCGATACTGTTGTCCCATGTTCGCCAGCCACTCTTCCTGTTCGGAGGCAAGCTGGATCCCCAGGTTCAACTGTAACTTCAGTTTTTCAAGTTTACTGCGCTGAGTCAGTATGTTGGCCGCAACCGTCTCATAAGACGGACGCAGGTAATTGACAAAAGCTTGCTTGCGCTCGACAGGATCCTTGATAGCCTTGAAATCAGGCGGATCCATAGCCACCGAAGTGGCAAGCTCACGCTGGGCGTCTCGGGGCACAGGCCCCGGCACGCCAGTATTACCCACAGCAGCCGGCATCACGGCGCAGAGTAACAGCAAGGTCCATAGTCTGGTCATCTTCATGCAACAAAGCTCCCCTTATCGAGCGATGCAGCATCCTTGGGCGATAGTTCAATCCGCACCCGGACACCACATACATCACGGTAGACAATACCATTCACGATTAAATAGAACGGCACCATCCAGATGAGCCCCAGGCCGAGTGGCAACATGGCTAGGACAAACAACGCAGCCAGCACAGCGTATAACAGCAATAACTGTGGCCAACCACGCAGAAACAAGCGGAAGGATGTCCACATGGCTCGCGCCGGCGACAATCCCCGCTCCAAGATCAGAGGGATGGTAAACAACATACTGACACTGAATAACAACAGCAGTGCCATGCTGACAGACTCCGCCATGCTCGAATGCATGGACAAACTCTCCAGCCCTCCTTTACACCCGGAAAGCAGCAAGCTCGTCTGGATCAGTACAGGCGCCTGGCGAAGATAATCAAACACCATGCTGCCTCGCACCCGGGATCCAAGCGCGCGACGTAACCCCAACATATCCAGACTGCTACTTACGGGTGATAGTACCGCCGCCAGCATGATGCTAAACAACATGCTGACGACGATGCTATCCGTCTCCAGCCAGCCGCTAAACGCCGCTAACCGAATCAATAAAAACATCAAGGCAAGAACGGTTGCCACAGCCAACAACAAACCGGTTTTAGCACCCGACGTCAATTGCCAGCTTTCACGTAACACAGCTCTCAGATCGAGGGTAAACCCCGTATCCAGAGAGCGCTGCAAATCACCACCGATAGTTATCAGATCTTGTTTCTGATCGATCATTGCCCGTTCTTTGATAATCCAAAGTCTGCATTATAGCAATAATTACCTCCCAGGCCCAACTTTGCGGGATTTCGCGCCATTTAAGAAAGAAAAATGATGTGTTTATCAGGTTAAAAACGGCTATATACCGTGATGAAATTTAAAAAATGCTTATTTTTCATATGGTAAGAAGAACTGAATAATCTTTGGATTAATTGGGCACCCAAGTCTCGATTTCAACAGCCCATCATCCTGTTTCATCGCGACTTCAACGCTTACTGAGTCCGTAATCAGTAAATAAAACGGACATGCCGCCACCATGAATGGCGCCTTGACTGAGCTCTTGTCATCCCCATGTCATGAACGACCCAAATGATGTGATCCCCTGTATTGCGGCCAAATTACGCCGCTTCATTCCATACAACAGAAGAGATCCAACACCGATGAGTAGAGCGATTCGATGGAGCCTAGCCAGTTTATTGTTAAGTGGATCCTGCATGTTATCCGCAACAGAATTGTCCCCTCATGCAGGACATGCCGAACATGCGGCCCACGAACATGGGCATGCCACACTCAACATAGCCCTCGAGGGCCCGAGCTTATTGCTAGAACTCAAGGTTCCAGCCACGGACATAGTGGGCTTCGAACACGCGCCCCAAACCGCAGCGCAAAAGCAGCAACTCGATGCAGCCCTGGCCATACTGCAACAGGCTGACAACCTGGTTGCCCTGGGAAAAAACGCAGGTTGCCAACTGCAGCAGGTCAAGTTGCAGCATCACCTGGATGACAAGGCGTCCACGGCACACGGCGACATTGAAGCCAGTTACGCCTATTCCTGCCAGAGCCCGGCGGAGCTGACCTCCATCACACTGACACTCTTCAAGCACTTTGCGTCATTACAAGACATTGATTATCAGATCATGACCGAAAGCTATCAGGGAGCTGGCGAATTGAGTCCGGAGAATCCTCAACTGGAACTTCAGAAATGACGGTTGTCGAACCGCCGGTGATTGAGATGTCCGGGGTCCAGTTTGGCTGGCCCGGACATAGCTCCCTATTAAACATCCCAAGCCTCCAGGTTCAACCCGGTGAAAGCCTGTTCATCAAGGGGGCAAGTGGTAGCGGCAAGTCGACGCTGCTCGGATTACTGACCGGGATCCACACCGTCAATCAGGGGAAGCTCTGCGTGCTGGGCCAAGAGCTGAAATCATTGAGCAGTTCCCGACGGGATCAGTTTCGTGCGCATCATATGGGATATATCTTCCAGCAATTCAATCTGCTGCCATTTTTATCCGTTCTCGAAAACGTCACCTCGCCACTTATTTTCTCTCACCTCAAGCGGCAACGTCTGTCAGACACACCACTTCAGGAAGCCCATCGCTTACTGGATGCCTTGCAGTTGCCGGATTCCCTGCGTCAACGGCCGGTGCATCAGTTGAGCATAGGTCAACAGCAGCGGGTTGCGGCGGCACGAGCATTCATTGGCCAACCGGCACTGGTGATTGCCGATGAACCGACTTCGGCGCTGGACTCAAGCAGCCGGACAGCTTTCATGGAGCTGCTGTTTGCCGAATGCCGCCGAGCACACAGCACACTGCTGTTTGTCAGTCATGACCCTAGCCTGGAGACGCATTTTTCCCGCATCATCCCGCTCAGTGAGCTGAATCAGCTCCAGCCGGAGGAAGCCGTATGCTGATGCTCGCCGCTAAAAGTCTATGGTCGCGGCGCTTGACGGCTTGCCTGACCCTGATCGCCATTGCCATCAGTGTTTGTCTCTTCTTGGGTGTCGAACGGGTTAAGGAGCAAGCCAAAGATAGTTTTGCCCGCACTATATCTGGAACCGACTTGATCGTCGGGGCCCGGACTGGCCCGCTTAACTTATTGCTCTATTCCATCTTTCATCTGGGGGATGCCACTAACAATATCGGCTGGGATAGTTATCAGGCTCTGCGGCAGCAAACCGCCGTGGCCTGGACGATCCCGTTGTCACTGGGGGACTCCCATCAGGGATATAGGGTCATCGGCACATCCAGCGAGTTCTTCCAGCATTACCAATACGGAGACCATTCTCCGCTGCAGTTTGCTGCCGGAACTGAATTTTCTTCGGTCTTCGATGTGGTCATAGGTGCTGAAGTAGCCCAAACCCTGCACTATCAACTCAAGGATGACATCATCATCGCCCATGGCACGGGGAAACATGGCTTCAGTCGACACGAGGATCTCCCCTTTCGCATCGTCGGCATACTGCAGCCCACGGGAACCCCTGTTGATCGCTCACTGCTGGTGTCATTGGCGAGTATTGAAGCCATCCATGTCGGTTGGGGCTCAGGCCGCCAAGCCCAGCATTTGACGGCAGAGCAGGCGCTGAGTCATAACCTGCAGCCGCAGAGTATTACCGCGGCGCTGGTCGGTCTGCACAGTAAGATTCAGACCTTTAGCCTGCAACGGGCTATCAACAGTTATCAAACTGAGCCCCTGCAAGCCATCATGCCCGGGGTGGCACTGCGTGATCTTTGGCAACTGATGTCGGTTGCCGAACAAGCATTGGCCTTTGTCTCTGCCTTTGTGGTGATAGCGGGCCTGACGGGTATGCTCACCACCTTGCTGGCTGGGCTCAACGAGCGTCGCAGAGAGCTGGCGATCTTGCGATCTTTGGGGGCCACGGCCACTCATCTGTTCTGGCTGCTAACCCTCGAAGCGCTGTTACTGGTCTCTGGCGGCATTCTGCTTGGCATGGCCGCTCTTTATCTTGGGCTGCTCGTCCTGATCCCCTGGATACAGTTGCATTACGGTTTACAACTCCCATTGCAGATGCCGACCCGCAGCGAGTTACAACTGCTGCTGGGCATCTGGTTGGCGGGCTTATTGGTGGGTACGCTACCGGCATGGCGAGCCCTGCGCTTTTCCCTTCACGATGGTATGACCCCGAGGAATTGAAGAATGAAGCAACTCTTACTACTGCTGGGAATATTCCTGGCGATGCCGACATCGGCGCTTGCCATCGAGTATCAGACATTGAAGTGGCCGGATTTGCTGCCGACATCCGGCCAGCAAACCGAGCAGAAACGTTCAGAGCCGACAGTTAACCATACTGGCCAGGCAGTTCTGCAAGAAGAAGGGAATGTCAGGGCCGATCTGGATCAGCAGCAGGTGCGGGTACCGGGCTATGTAGTGCCGATTGACGGTGACGAGAAAACGGTGCGCAGCTTCCTATTGGTACCATTCTTTGGGGCCTGCATCCATGTTCCGCCCCCTCCTAGTAACCAGATCATCTACGTGACCTTGCGCGAACCCGTAGCGGTGGATGAACTGTGGGATGCGGTCTGGGTCTATGGCACCTTGCACACCAGCAGAACCAGCCATGAGCTGGCAAATTCTGGCTATCAGATGCAAGGGATCCGCATCGAAAGCTATGAATGACCCCCGATGCTGCAGACTATTCAGTATTCGCCCTGCATAAAACGTTGCCACTGGTCCGGAGATGCTAGCAACTTATCCACCCACAGTGGCAGTGTTTCCCCGGCGGGGCCGTAGATTGCTTGCTCAAAATGGCTGCGCTGCTGCGAAGGCTCCAGATTGAATTCCAATGTCCGGGCTCCACCCTGCCGGGCCTCGGCCACAAAGCCGGCTGCCGGATACACATGGCCCGAGGTACCAATCGCCACAAACAGGTCCGCTTGCGATAGAGCCTCGTAGATAGCCTGCATCTGCAATGGCTCTTCCCCAAACCAGACGATGTGGGGTCGTAGCACAGCCCCTGGTTGGCAACAGGAGCAACGATCCGCAGCGGTCACATCCTCGGACCAAGCGTATACCTGGCCGGTGCGAACACTGCGAACCTTGAGCAGCTCGCCATGCATGTGGATCACCTCCGGACTTCCGGCTCGCTCATGCAAGTCATCAATATTCTGGGTAATCAGGGTGACCGTATCCGGCCACTGTTGTTGCAAACGAGCGATGGCATCATGGGCTGGATTGGGTTGCACGGACTTCAGCAAGGCACGGCGCTGATTATAAAAGTGCTGAACCAAATCAGGATCCCGAAGAAAGCCTTCCGGGGTCGCAACATCCTCGATGCGATGTTGTTCCCACAGTCCATCACTGGCGCGAAACGTCGGGATACCCGATTCAGCAGACACTCCCGCTCCCGTCAGCACTACAATTTTCGGCATCACCACAGTGCAACTCCTTCTCTAGTCCAGCAACCCATCGGCATCAGTCAAAATGCATAAACAAACAAGCCAGGCTTTGGGCCTGGCTTGTTATCCTCAGCGAGTTATTCGTCGTCGCTGGCATCTGTTTCATTGGGTGTGGCGTGTTCGACACGAGCCTTGAGTTTTTGCCCCGGCCGGAAGGTAACGACCCGCCGAGCACTGATAGGGATATCCTCCCCCGTTTTCGGGTTACGGCCCGGACGTTCACTCTTGGTACGCAGCTCGAAGTTACCAAAGCCAGAGATTTTCACCTGCTCGCCCGCTTCGAGCGATTGGCGGATCTCCTCGAAAAACGCCTCAACCATATCCTTGGCGTCGCGTTTGCTTAAGCCCAGCTGGGTGAAGAGATGTTCCGCTATATCGGCTTTGGTCAGCGCCATAGATCAATCCCTCAAGGATGCATTGTACTCAGAGCGGAGACCTTCAACCACATTGGCTATGGTATCGGCGATCTCCTTGTCCTCCAAGGTTCGCTGGGTATCCTGCAACACGAGGCTGATCGCCAGACTCTTCTTGCCCTCAGGGACACCCGGCCCTTGGTATATGTCAAACAAGTTTATTCCAACTATCTGATTTCCGCCAATTTTTTTCGCGGTATGCAGAATATCGGCTGCTGTGACGGCGGTGTCAACCACTAAGGCCAAATCTCGGCGATTTGCCGGGAAACGGGAGATCTCACCGGCGACCGGAATGCGAACTTTCAGCAAAGCATTCAGCTCGAGTTCGAACAGCACGATCTTGCTCTTGAGACCCAACTTCTTTTCCAGACTCGGATGAATAACACCGATCCAGCCGATAGGATGACCATCGCGCAAAACCTGAGCCGACTGTCCTGGATGCAAAGCCGTATGTTCGCCCCGCACGAAGCTGAAACGGTGCGCTTCACCGGTCAACTCCAGCAACGCCTCGACATCGCCCTTCAGATCGAAGAAATCGGCGACACGAGATGGAATGCTCCAGTGCTCATCCGCCAGGTTGCCGCTGATGATACCGGCCAGCAAGGGCTCTTGGCGAATCCCGTTTTCTGCTTGTTCATCCTTGATAAAGCGCAGGCCGCTTTCAAACAGACGTACCCGACCCTGCTGACGGTTCTGGTTGTAGACCACAGCATTGATCAGACCCGGCCACAGGGAAACCCGCATCGCCGACATATCCGCTGAAATCGGGAACGGCAGGATAATCGGATCCTGATGGGGGAACAGCAAACTCATCGCCTTCGGCTCGACAAAGCTATAGGTGATGGCTTCCTGGAAGCCACGATCGACCAGCAGATGACGCGCCCGCTTGAGCGGCAAATCGGCTTCCGGTTGTTCATTCATCACCAGATGAGCCATCGGTGGCAGATTGGGAATATTGTTGTAGCCGTAGATGCGGGCTACTTCCTCAATCAAATCCTCTTCGATGGCCAGATCAAAGCGCCAGCTCGGCGATGTCGCCAGCCAACCTTCCGCCGTCAGGGTTACTTGCAAGCCCAAACGGTTCAGGATGTCGGTGACCACAGCATCGTCAAAGCTAATACCGACAACCCGGGTCAGCTTGTCGCGACGCAGGGTAATACGCTCAGGCTTTGGCAAGTGCGCATCAGAGACCACTTCAATCACAGGACCGGCATCGCCACCGCAGATATCCAGCAGCAGGCGACAGGCGCGGTCCATGGCTTGTTGTTGCAATTGGCTATCGACACCACGTTCGAAGCGATGGGAAGAATCGGTCGACAGACCATAGCTGCGCGCCCGTCCCTTGATCGACAATGGGCTGAAGAAGGCACATTCCAACAAAATATCCTGAGTCTCGGCAGAGACACCCGAATGCAGGCCGCCAAAGATACCGGCAATCGCCAACGGCCCGGAGCCATCCGCAATCACCAAGGTATCAGCATTGAGCGAGACTTCATTCTCATCCAGCAGGGTCAGCTTCTCGCCAGCAACCGCCATCCGCACCTGCAAGCCGCTATCGAGCTTGGCCAGATCGAAGGCGTGCATGGGCTGACCCAGCTCCAGCAACACATAGTTGGTAACATCAACAATCGGGTCGATGGAGCGCATACCGCAGCGACGCAGTTTTTCCTGCATCCACAACGGGGTTTCGGCCTTGATATTTAAGCCCTTGATCACGCGCCCCAGATAGCGAGGGCACGCCTCTGCCGCCGTGACTGTGATCGGGAAACTGACATCGGTTGTTGCAGATACCGGTGCCCATTCGGGCACCCTGACATCGCAACGATTCAGCACACCGATTTCACGGGCCAAACCGGCAATGCTCAGACAATCCGCACGATTGGGGGTCAGATCGACTTCGATCATGGCGTCGTCAAGCTGCAGATAGGTACGCAGATCGGTACCAATCGGCGCATCCAGAGGTAACTCGATGATGCCATCGGCTTCGACGGGGATCCCCAGCTCGCTGTAGGAGCAGAGCATGCCGTGGGATGGTTGACCGCGCAGCTTTGCCTTCTTGATCTCGAAATTGCCCGGCAGCACGGCGCCGACCTTGGCCACAGCTACACGCAAGCCTTGGCGGCAATTCGGTGCGCCGCAGACGATATCAAGCAATTCGGCTTCGCCGACGTTGACTTTGGTCACTCGCAGTTTATCGGCATCCGGATGTTGCTCACAGGCAACAACTTCCCCGACCACCACATTGCTGAATTCACCGGCAACGGCATCTATGCTGTCCACTTCCAGACCGGCCATGGTGATCTGATCGGCGAGCTCATTGGTGCCGAGAGAGGCCTGGATCCACTCATCTACCCAGGATTTACTGAATTTCATCTATTAGCCCCTGTTCTTACTTGAACTGCTTGAGGAAGCGCAGGTCATTCTCGAAGAATGAACGCAGATCGTTGACACCGTAGCGCAGCATGGTCAGTCGCTCGACACCCATACCGAAGGCAAAGCCGGAATATTTCTCCGGATCTATGCCGACCGAGCGCAAGACGCTGGGATGAACCATGCCGCAGCCCAGAACTTCCAACCAGCGACCGTTCTTGCCCATCACATCGACTTCAGCACTTGGTTCGGTGAACGGGAAGTAAGACGGACGGAAACGGATCGTCAAATCCTCCTCGAAGAAGTTCTGCAGGAAGTCATGCAGTATCCCCTTGAGCTCGGTAAAGCTGGTCTTTTCATCCACCAACAAACCTTCTACTTGGTGGAACATGGGGGTGTGGGTCATGTCGTAGTCATTACGATACACCCGACCCGGCGCTATGATGCGAATGGGGGGCTGTTGCTGCTCCATGGTGCGGATCTGCACCCCGGAGGTATGAGTCCGCAGCATCAGGCTAGGGTTGAAGAAGAAAGTGTCGTGATCGGTACGCGCCGGGTGATGCGCCGGAATATTCAGGGCATCGAAGTTATGAAAGTCATCTTCGATTTCCGGCCCGGTAGCCACAGCAAACCCGAGCTCGCCAAATAGGCGTTCGATGCGCTCTATGGTCCGGGTCACCGGATGCAGGCCACCATTTTCCAGCCGACGACCTGGCAGAGTCACATCTATGGTCTCAGCCGCCAGTTTCTGGTTCAGCTCGGCACTCTGGAAGGCTTCACGCTTGGCATTCAATGCGCTTTGCACCTGCTCTTTGGCCTGGTTGATCAGTGCGCCAGCCGCCGGACGCTCCGTAGGCGAGAGACCACCGAGCGTCTTCATCTGCTCGGTAAAGAAGCCTTTTTTCCCCAGATACTGCACGCGCAGCTCATCCAGAGCGGCTGCATCCTTGACACTCTCTATCTCTGCCTGTGCCTTGGCAATCACTTCATCTAGCTGTTGCATGTCTTCCTCGTTTCCCACACCCCGAGGTGGGGCGGCAAATAGAATAGGGAGAAAAACGCATGGTAGTCAAAACGACCGTCACTGACCAGCATTCTCCCGTTACGGTTTATTCTTCAATAGGTTCCGAGAGCAAGCTCGGTTCGTGGATCGCGTATCCCTGCAGATAATCGACCCCCATGGCCACCAGTTTTTCACGGATGGCACTATTTTCCACAAATTCGGCGACTGTCTTGATGCCCACGGCGCGGGCCAGCTCGGCCATTGAGTTCACTATGGCTCTATCGGTCTCGCTGGTATCCAGATGACGCACAAACTGGCCATCAATCTTCAACAAATCAATTGGCAATTCCTTGAGATGACCATAGGAGGAGAAGCCGCTGCCAAAATCGTCCAGCGCAAATGCGCAGCCGAGTCCCTTGAACGTTTCAATGAACGCCTTGGTGGCATCGATGTTGGCGATTGCCTGAGATTCGGTGATTTCGAAACACAAACGCTCATAGGGGAAATCAGCAGCCTCCAGCAAACGTCGGATCTTGCGATGCATCTTGGGGGTGCCCACAGATTCGCCGGACAGATTCACCGAGACCATCGACAAGCGAGCTAACTCATCAGGATTGGCGGCATACCATTTGAGCAGGTTGTCCAATACCCAGAGGTCAATCTGCGGCATCAGCCCGAATCGCTCTGCGGCACCGATGAATTGGGCTGGCCGGATCAGTTCGCCATTTTCCGCCCGCAAGCGCAGTAAAATTTCATACTTCAAACCCGGTGCCGTACCCTGACTCGGAACGATCAGCTGACGAGCCAGCTCAAAGCGACGCTCTTCTAAAGCTTGATGAATGCGCGCCACCCAGGCGACCTCTTCCTGATACAAGCGCATTTCCGGGCTCAGATCCGAATAGACATGGATCCGGTTCCGGCCCTGCCGTTTGGCGGTCGAGCAAGCAGCATCTGCCAGCGCCATCAACGCCGAGGCATCGTTACAGCCGGATTGGATGGGCACCACGCCGAGACTGGCCGTGACTGAATAGATCTTGCCATTCCAGACAAACTTCAATTCCTGGATCGCCTTACGCCAGCGTTCGACGTACTGAATGACCTCGTCGATATAGCTGTTTTCCATCACCACGGCGAATTCATCCCCACTCAGTCGCGTGAGCAGGAAATTATCCTTTTTCAGATTGGAAATATGATTCGCGATCTGGCGTAAAAACTCATCGCCCGCCAGATGCCCCCCGCCTTCATTGATCACTTTGAAATGATCAATGTCGATAAAGCAGAGGTAATCGGTACCTGGCGTAATATGTCGCCGTTTGAATAAGGACTCTAGCGCCTGGATGAGGTAACGACGGTTATGTAATCCGGTCGCTTCGTCATGGTTGGCTAGATATTCCAGGCGCGCCTGATATTGTTTGCTTTCGGTGATGTCGACCAGGATGCCTTCAAGCAGCATGGAGCGATTCTTGCCATTGCGCCGGGAGATGCGCAGTGAGAGACGGGCCCAGAATGTAGTACCATCCTTGTGCCGCATCTCGACATCGCTGCGCACCCCTTCCTTAGCCGAAGTAAACAGCTTGGCCAACAGGTCATCTCGATCCTTGCCATTGACATACAACACATGGGTGGTACGCCCAACTGTAGTGGCCATGGTCTGGATATCGTCATAGCCGAACATGCGACAAAAAGCCGGATTTGCCGCCAACAGCTGGCCTTCCAGGGTCGAGGTAAAGAGCCCCTCATTCGCACTGTGGTAGAGCTCGAAATAGCGTTTCAACCCTTCCGAAGCTTGGCGTTTAGCCCGCATCCGCCCTTTCTTTTCCAGATAGGTCCGATAGGCCAGCGAGAAACAGAGTAGAAATGCAGCCATGGCTGAAAACAGGGATAGCAGGTATTCACTGATCCACTCATCTCGCAACCAAGTGTAGCGGGTAGCAAACAGGCTCAGGCAGCCGAGCATGAAACCAAACCAGGAGTAGCAGTACAGACGTTGCAGCCAGGTTCCTCGACGAATGAAGTAAAGGCAAAAACTAGCCGCTAGCAGGGTCACCAGCAAGTAACTGCCGAACGTGATATAGACGCTCCAGACCAGCGGGAATAACCAGACGAGAACCATAACGGCAGCGACAACCATCAGGATCAGACGACAAATACGGCGCAGACGGGGTGGTAACCAGATACGGAACATATCCAGCGACGAAAGAATAAGCCCCATCAGCAGCATATTGCCGGTGGTCAACAAAAGGCGTAGCTCATCCAACCAATCTGGAATGACTTCGTAGAGAGTGGCATAGCCTTTGAGGATCCAGGTGGTCGCTACCAGACTCAAGGCAAAGAGCGCGTAATAGATGAAGCGGCGTTCGCGAATAAAGGCGTACATCAGCAGAGCATAGAGCCCCACCAGAATAAAGGCGCCGCTCACCAATCCCATCTGTAACTTGCCGACTGCCTGTTGATTGGCATAAAAGCGGATATCTTGCAGGCGAACCGGAAACTGCATAAAGGAATCGGATTGGGCGTGCATATAAATGGCATACCCTTCCCCCACATCCAGTGTCAGTGGCAGGGTGAATGCTTTGGAGGGATAGGGTTTTGCGGCGACGCCGCGATCAACACCTGTATTCCAGACTCGATGCAGACGGCCATTTTTTACTAAATAGATATCGAGAATATCCAGCATAGAGTGCTGAATATCCATCATCAGATATTGCAACTCGCCGGAACGGTTATGGACCGCAACCCGAAACCAATAGGAGCGGTTATCCAGACCAAATGCCGGATAATCTGCCGCCGTCACTTGCCAACCTTGTAGTTGTGCAACTTCCCAGGGCCAGCGCAGTTGAGGAGCCGCCTGCAGATATTCCATCTGCTGACTGATATCACTGTTGGTGTGGCGATCCTTGATCTCGATGACATGAATAGCCCATGCCTGACCTATCGAAAGCAGGAAAAAAACGAATGCGGTAATGACTCTCACGGTAACCAGAATGCGTTGATAAGGACGGATGGTGTTAAATATCAGAGCTCAGAGCGATACACAATAAAAAAGGGAGGCTAATGCCTCCCCGTTTTAGCGTTTCCGCTTAGGCCAGCGCTGCCTTGGCTTTTTCAACCAGTGCAGTGAAAGTACCCTTATCGTGAACAGCGATATCCGCCAGGATCTTGCGATCGATCTCGATAGAGGCCTTCTTCAGACCGTTGATGAAGCGGCTATAAGACAGACCGTTCAGACGTGCAGCGGCGTTGATACGCGCGATCCACAGTTGACGGAACTGACGCTTCTTCTGACGACGGTCACGATAAGCATATTGGCCAGCCTTGGTTACCGCTTGTACCGCTACGCGGTAGACACGGGAACGGGCACCGTAGTAGCCCTTGGCTGCTTTCATTACTTTCTTGTGACGAGCACGAGCAGTCACACCACGTTTAACTCTTGGCATTTGTCAATCCTTCCTTACGCGTATGGCAGCATGTTAACAACACGCAAGGTATCACTCTTGTGAACCATGCTCATTGCACGCAAGTGACGCTTACGCTTGGTGCTCTTTTTGGTCAGGATGTGACGCTTGTTGGCTTGCTTACGCTTAAAACCGTTGGCGGTTTTCTTAAAGCGCTTCCAAGCTCCCTTATTGTTTTTCAACTTCGGCATAAAAACTCCGCATTCTATTTGCCAATTGTATAATCAGGCGAATAAAACCCCGCAGGCATCAAGCCCGCTGGGTTTTATTACTTGATGAGCCTGATTACTTCTTTTTCGGCGCCAGCATCATGACAGCTTGGCGACCTTCCACACGCGGGAAGGACTCCACAACGGCCAACTCTTCCAGATCGCTTTTAACACGTTCCAAAACGTTCATACCGAGGTCTTGATGCGCCATTTCACGACCGCGGAAGCGGAGCGTGACTTTGGCCTTGTCGCCATCTTCCAGAAAACGAATCAGGTTGCGTAGTTTTACCTGATAGTCGCCTTCATCAGTCCCAGGACGGAATTTAATTTCCTTAATCTGGACCTGTTTTTGCTTCTTCTTCTGTTCTTTTTGAGATTTGCTCTTCTCGTAAAGGAACTTACCGAAGTCCATAATCCGGCACACTGGTGGCTCAGCATTTGGACTGATCTCGACCAGATCCACGCCCGCTTTTATGGCACGATCCAACGCCTCTTCGATTGGCACAACACCGATGGGTTCGCCATCTAAGTCAACGAGACGTACTTCTTTGCAACGGATCTCACCATTCATGCGGGTGCGGGGCGGTTGCTTGCCCGTTTTTTTAGCGCCGTTTATAGCTTATTCCTCCACTGTCTTTTGACCGCGAGACTCGATCTCTTGTTGCAAGGCGGCGATTAACGCATCTACCTTGAACTTTCCTAGATCGATCCCTTTACGAGTACGCACTGCTATTTCGCCTGCTTCGACTTCTTTGTCGCCACAGACAAGCATAAATGGTACCCGCTTCAAGGTGTGCTCGCGGATTTTAAAGCCAATCTTCTCATTTCTCAAGTCCGCTTTCGCTCGAATACCGGCTTGAGAGAGCAGTTTGACCACCTGTTTTGCATAATCAGCTTGATTGTCGGTGATATTCATCACCACAGCCTGCACGGGAGAAAGCCATGTCGGGAAGAAACCTGCAAACTCTTCGGTCAAAATACCGATGAATCGCTCCAGCGAACCCAGAATGGCGCGATGGATCATGACAGGAACATGGCGGTCATTGTCTTCGCCCACATAGGTGGCGCCAAGACGGCCCGGTAAGGCAAAGTCGAGCTGGATGGTACCACATTGCCAAGCGCGGTCGAGACAATCATGCAGGGTAAATTCAATTTTTGGCCCGTAGAAGGCCCCTTCGCCCGGCTGTAACTGATATTCCAGGCCGTTGGCCTGCAATGCAGCTTCCAATCCATGTTCAGCCTTATCCCACATCTCGTCGCTACCAATCCGTTTTTCCGGACGAGTGGACAGCTTGACGGCGATATTCTGGAAACCAAAGGTGCTATAAGTGTCATAGACCATCTTGATACAGCCACTGACTTCCGACTGGATCTGATCCTCGGAGCAGAAGATATGGGCATCATCCTGGGTAAAACCGCGAACCCGCATCAAACCATGCAAGGATCCGGACGGCTCATTACGATGGCAGCTACCAAATTCGGCCATCCGCAAGGGCAGATCACGGTAGGACTTGAGCCCCTGATTGAAGATCTGGACATGACCTGGACAGTTCATCGGCTTGATCGCGTACTCACGATTTTCCGAACTGGTGGTAAACATCGCATCGGCGTATTTATCCCAGTGTCCAGAGCGCTCCCACAGCACCCGATCCATCATGAAGGGGCCCTTCACTTCCTGATAGTCGTATTCAGTCAGCTTCTCGCGAATGAAGGTTTCCAGCTCACGGAAAATAGTCCAGCCATCATGGTGCCAAAACACCATGCCGGGTGCCTCTTCCTGCATGTGGTAGAGATCCAGCTGCTTGCCAATCTTGCGGTGATCACGTTTGGCCGCTTCTTCCAGACGTTGCAGATAGGCACCCAGCTGCTTTTTATCCGCCCAAGCAGTGCCGTAGATACGCTGCAGCATCTTGTTTTTGGAATCCCCGCGCCAATAAGCTCCGGAGATTTTTTGCAATTTGAAGTTGTGGCAAAAGCGCATATTAGGAACATGCGGGCCACGGCACATATCGATATATTCTTCGTGATGATAGAGGCCTGGCGTGTCATCCTTGGCAATATTCTCATCCAGAATGGCAACCTTGTAACTCTCCCCGCGACTGGCGAAAACGTCACGAGCTTCCTGCCAACTCACAGTTTTCTTGATGACAGCATAATCTTTCTGTGCCAGCTCCAGCATACGCGCTTCCAGCACCTGCAGATCTTCTTCGGTCAATGCCCGATCCAGATCCACATCGTAATAGAAGCCGTTGTCAATCACAGGACCAATCGCCATCCGCGTTTCTGGCCACAGCTGCTTGATAGCATGGCCTAGCAAATGCGCGCAGGAGTGACGCAAGATTTCGAGACCTTCTTCGTCCTTGGTGGTGATGATAGACAGCGCAGCATCCTGCTCGATCAGTTCACAAGCATCGACCAGTTCGCCGTTGATACGACCGGCAATACAGGCTTTGGCCAGACCAGGACCGATAGAGGCAGCAACATCCATGACAGTGACCGCTTGATCAAAGTGACGTTGGCTACCATCAGGGAGAGTAATAACAGGCATGATTCATTCCTTGTACAGTGGTGACACCTACCAAGTGCCACTTGTTTACGTATTGAATTCTTTATCAAGAGAATTTACCGACAATGTCCGCTACTTTCGGACATATAAGGCGCGAGTCTAATGAAAACCTGGAATTCAGGCAATCAGTTCAATGCCGGAATAGCGCGATCAATTGCCGTCCAAACCCAGCAGTCAGAGCCTTGCCATCTATACTTGGGATATCCTCTCCGGTATCTGGGATATGACTATGTGGCATGGGATAGCAGCACAACTCTCTGCGGCACTCGGGCATCGCTACAACATCCTCGAGCACGAAGCCTTGAGTATTACCCCGGAGGAGCGCCATTTCCGCATCAGTAATGGCCACCAACCTCTCTTCATCAAATTAGCCCCCCGGGATCAGCTAGAACGCATGACAGTGGGTCTACGCAATCTTTCAGCCCTGCGTTTGTATGACAAAGTCTATCTCCCCTCGCCTGTTTGTTGTGGTGTGGCCGGTGACCACAGTTTTATGGCTCAGGAATATCTTTTCTTGCAGCAAACAGATGGCTCGCCACACTGGTTTTCTCTCGGTGCGGCCCTGGCACGATTACACCGCAGCGACGAGCAAGCCATGTATGGTTGGGACGAAGATACCTACTTGAGCACTACGCTACAGCCCAACCGCTGGCACAAACAGTGGTCATCATTTTTCGCCGAACAGCGGATTGGCTGGCAACTGCAACTGCTACGCGAACGCAACAAACTGGATCCGGAAATTGATATCGAAGGTGTCATCGACACGGTTCACCGTCTGCTGATCCATCACACCCCGAAGCCCAGCCCGTTGCACGGTGATTTATGGCGTGGCAATTGTGGCTTTACCCAACAGCAAGCCGTGCTGTTTTCACCGGCCTGCTACTTTGGTGATCGAGAAACAGATATTGCTTTGTCGGAACTATTTACCCGATTCCCGGAAGGATTTTATGAGGGTTACCAGAGTATCTGGCCACTGGAGCCAGGCTATGAACAGCGTCGCGAACTTTACAATCTTTACCATCGATTGAATCAGTTTCTGGTCTCGGGAGAAGGTTATCGACGTAGTGCAGAAACAGCACTGATGCAATTGCTGGCAACCTGATGCGGAGGATCAGGATGGGAATGCAACGGGCATCCCATCTCGGCATAAGGCGTACGATCATAATGACATGGAGCGTTTCGTTGTTCCGGCCAAGAGCCTGGAGGTTATATGCGCGATTACACAACCAAAACGATTGTCTGTCCCCATTGCGGACACCACACTCCGGTCGAACTCGATGCCAGCCAGGGCGATCAGGAATTCTATGAAGATTGCCTGGCTTGCTGTAACCCGATCCATCTGCGGTTACATCGCGATGAACAACATGACCGTTTGCAATTATATGTGGATGCCGATGACGAGCAGATATTCTGATCGCCCATCGAATTCTGGCTTGCTCACCCGATAGCATGGCTGAGGCATTGACAAATGGGGTATGATGACGCCCCATTTTTCGTTGAGGTGTACCATGAAATATTTGGCCTGTTGTGACAAGGTGCGTGAAGTTTATAGCCAAATCGGGGGTGGAGATCTGGGATACATCGATAAAGCGATTACCGCTGCCATTCGCGCCTTGGATGAAATCGCGGCTGATGATTCACTGCCTGAACCAACCCGCAATAAGGCTGCCTATGCCGCCGCCAATCTGTTGATGAGCGACTATAACGACGATTAAGGGCAACTAGTCCGTATTCTTGCTCCTGTTTCCTCGCTTCATTCGCGTCATAGGGTTATCCAGATGACGCTTTTTTGTTTTCCGAGAGGTTTTTGTGCAACGTTTTTTCAGTGAGAGTCGTCATCTGCTGCGACTCGCCTCTCCTATTTTGGTGGCGCAAGTCGCACAAACCGCAATGACCCTGGTGGATACCATAATGGCAGGCCAAGTCAGTGCGACCGATTTGGCCGCAGTCTCGGTAGCCAGTAGCTTTTGGCTACCCATCATACTGTTTGTGCAAGGCATCATCATGGCGCTGACGCCGATCGTGGCCCAGCTCAATGGTGCACAGCGACAAAAAGATATTGCCGCCGCCGTATTCCAAGGCTGCTGGGTTGGCGCTCTCGCCATCATTCCAACCATGCTACTCCTCTATTTCAGCCCCATGTTATTGCAGTTCATGAATGTAGAGTCGGCCCTCGCCGTCAAAACCACGGGGTTTCTGCATGCCATTTTGTGGGGTATCCCCGCTTATGTTTTCTATCAGTTACTGCGTAATTACACGGAAGGTTTATCCCATACCATTCCAACCATGTTTATTGGCTTCATCGGCCTGATGATCAATATTCCGGCGAATTACATCTTCATTCATGGCAAGTTCGGGATGCCTGCTCTGGGTGGCGTCGGCTGTGGCGTCGCCTCGGCCCTGGTATTCTGGGCCATGGCGATCGCCATGTTTTGTTATGCGCGTTATTCCCGCGTCTACCGTCAATGCCGATTGTTCACGCATTGGGTCAAGCCGGATTGGCAACAAATTTACCGTATCATCAAACTCGGTTTCCCTATCGCACTGGCTCTGTTCTGCGAAGTGACCCTGTTCACCATAGTCGCGCTGTTGTTGTCACCACTCGGCTCCGAGATTGTCGCCAGCCATCAAGTGGCACTGAATTTCTCCTCGTTGATCTTCATGCTCCCGCTATCCCTCGGCTTTGCGGTGACCATCCGCGTCGGTCACTCCATTGGCGAGAAAGATCCCAATCAGGCACGGATTGCCACCCTGACCGGTTTAGGTGTCGGCTTGATGCTGGCCTTATTTACCGCCCTGTTCACCGTACTGGGTCGGGAATGGATTGCCAGCCAATATAGTCAGGATATTGCTGTCATTGCCTTGGCCTCCCACCTGATGATCTTCGCCGCCATCTATCAAATCTCCGACACCATTCAGGTTGTGTCCTCGAGCGCACTGCGTGGTTATAAGGACACCAAGGTGATTTTCTTCATCACCATGGTGGCTTATTGGGGTTTAGGCCTGCCTACAGGGGTGATATTGGGGTTAACTGACTGGATTTGCCCCAAAATGGGGCCGATGGGGTTCTGGATCGGCTTCATCGTGGGCCTAACTAGTGCAGCCTTGCTTTTAGTGGTTCGTTTGAGAATTATTTTTCGCCGTTTTGCTGCATAATTCTGCATACCTCCCCCGACGGAAAGGGGATCTGTACTGATTTTCCCCTTTCCGCTCTGCATATTCATCCAACACAAGTCAGATGCGGCATAAACAGTATTTAATTTCACACAAGTGTCAGATTAACAGCATAAATAAGATGTGGAATATTATTTATTGACTAGAAGCATCGACCTGCAACACATAGCAGAGTCGTAATCCACACTGTGATGTTGGTCAATATATCGCCTATCGATAGTCAGGTACTGCATAATCAGTCAAAGCACCCTTGTGGTGCATTTTTCTTTTAAATCAACCACTTGCAACATTTTCAGCCAACCCCTACAGTAATTACAGGCAAATAATCGGGCCAAGCCCCAAGAAGGCATGTATGCATAAGGGAAACGCATCAACTTTGGCGTTATCACGCCAGGCGCTGGATATTATCAGCAAGAAGCAACTCACTCATGAAGAAGCCAGCTGGCTTAACGACCAAACCATCTCCGGCTTCCGCAACCACATCAACCCCGGCTTTCTCGAATACCGTAAATCCGTCACCGCCGGTGGCCAGTTTGCCGCCATAGAATGGCGCGCCTCGGGTCCCAATACCCTGGTGGATACCGCTGGTCGGGAATATATCGATTGCTTAGGCGGCTTCGGAATTTTCAACGTCGGCCATCGTCATCCCAAGGTCGTCGCCGCTGTGGAACAACAGCTGGCAAAACAACCGCTGCACAGTCAGGAACTCCTTGATCCGCTGCGAGCTCTGCTGGCCAAAATGCTAGCCGGTATTGCACCGGGCGATCTGCAGTATTGTTTTTTCGGTAACAGCGGTACCGAATCCGTTGAGGCCGCCATCAAGCTGGCCAAGGCCTACCAGTCTCCCCATGGCAAGACAGCCTTCGTCGCCACCAATGGCGGTTTTCATGGCAAGAGTCTTGGCGCCCTGTCTGCAACTTCCAAAGCGGTATTCCGCAAGCCTTTTGCCCCCCTGGTACCTGGCTTCCGGCATGTCCCTTTCGGTGATCTGGAGGCCATGCGCGATACCTTATACGCATGCCAGAATGCAGGTGATGGTGTCGCGGCGGTCATAGTCGAGCCGATCCAGGGCGAAGGTGGTGTGATCATTCCACCGGCTGATTATCTACCTGGGTTGCGGAAACTCTGCGATGAAGTCGGTGCCCTGCTGATTATTGATGAAGTGCAAACCGGCATGGGCCGCACTGGCAAGATGTTTGCGTGCGAACACAGCGGTGTAGTGCCGGACATTCTCTGTCTGGCCAAAGCACTCGGTGGCGGTGTGATGCCGATCTCGGCAACCCTGGCCAGCGAGAAGGTCTTCTCGGTCCTGTTTGATAACCCCTTCTTGCATACCACCACCTTTGGCGGCAACCCTATGGCCTGCGCTGCCGGTATAGCCACCATTAATGTGCTGCTGGAAGAGGCCCTGCCGGAACAAGCCGAGCGCGTCGGTAGCTATCTGTTACAGGGGCTGCAAGAGCTGGCGGAAGACTTCACCGATCTCATCGTCACAGTGCGTGGGCAAGGTATGCTGCAAGCCATCGAGTTTGCGCAAAACCAGCTGGGTTACAGCTTTGCCAAGGCCATGTTTGATGCCGGTGTTCTGGTGGCCGGAACCTTGATCAATGCAAAAACCGTCCGCATCGAGCCGCCATTGACCTTTACCGAGGCATTGGCCGACAAGGTGCTCATCATTGCCGAGCAGGTTTTGCTGCAATTACGCGAAAAAAAAGCGGCCGCCCCGAGCAACGTCGGTGAAAAGGTCACCAGCTGACGATGGGCCTTCGCTCTGTCCATGCTCACCAAGCCCCGGTTTCGGGGCTTTTTCTTGCTGATTTGCGGCAAAATATTCACCCAGGTGTCAGCAAAACAGCAGCAATTGATTAGGAAAAAAGCAAACGCACTCACAGACTTGCAAAACTTGGCTCCGGTACTTGCCAGCATCCTCGTTCACCGTTAATATGCGGCCCACTCAAGCGGCATTGCCCTTGAATGTGTGCGTCCTTAGCTCAGCTGGTTAGAGCATCACCTTGACATGGTGGGGGTCGGTGGTTCGAGTCCACTAGGACGCACCAAATTCAAAAAATCCCGCTTCCGAGCGGGATTTTTGTTTTCTGCCTTCTGGAAAGCCGTGGATGACATCCACTGGTAGCTAGTCTCGTGCTGCCCCCTGGGCATGGTTACCACCCGACATCTCGTCGCACGCTAACCACTCATATCACCTTGACGGCCAGCCATTGAGATTCAACCTCGAGGCCTCGCTGACAACCGAGAGGCTAGCCACTGCGTTGGCCATCTAGACATCCCATAGTCGAATTTCAGATAACCATTACCGGATTAATTCGTTCTCAAGATAAAAAGCCGACGTAAGGTGATGGGAGGTGTTCAAAACAGGAGTGACGCCATGAAAGCACTGATTGTCGGGGGAGATCGCATCGAGAGCATTGTCCGAACACTCCATGCCGCAGGCATAGAGCGCTTCGATCACTGGAGCGGCCGCAAGTCGGGGGAACAGCACCAGGAGGTGCCGCGCGATACCACGCTAGTGGTGATGCTGATCGATCAGGTTGGCCATACCTTCGCCGGTAAGGTGCGGAATATCGCCGACGCCCAAGGCTTGCCGATCATCTACAGCCCACGCAGTCGCTCTCGCCTGACGAGCCAGTTACTGCAGGTCAAACAACGCATCGCTTTGTGCTGATGGCCGAGGAGTCAGGAGATGCCGCAATATCCCTGCTCCAGTTGCGCTATCGGGATCTTCAAGGCTCCAGCCAACTGAACATCGAGCCGAGCGAATGCCGCTACTCCTCGGTGCAGAGGGAGAGCGGCGCATACAGGCATTCGCTGAGTTTTCGGCAATGGCTCAGGACCTAGGCAGCCGCTTCAGTGACGTCGGTACACCACTCTGATCAGCCACTCTGCCTGGGTAATCCATCAATCATTCAAAAAATTTGAATATCGTCATCAAACCGCACAGCCCTCGAGCTGATGAATCACGGCTAAGATGAGCTCATCCATCACAGGGGGGCACAAGATGCTGCAACTTCGAAAATCTAGCGATCGCGGATATGCCGATCATGGCTGGCTCAAGAGCTATCACTCCTTCTCTTTTGCTGGCTATTACGATCCCGCGCACAGTGGCTGGGGCAATCTGCTGGTGATCAATGAAGATCAGATAGCACCCGGCACCGGCTTCGGTCAGCACGGCCATCGCAACATGGAGATCATCAGCTACGTGCTGAGTGGTGAGCTGGCCCATCAAGACAGCATGGGCAATATCAAAGCGATCCCTCCGGGCGATGTGCAACGCATGAGTGCAGGCTGTGGTGTCACCCATAGCGAGTTTAATCATGCTGCCGGGCAGACCACGCATTTCCTGCAGATCTGGATTGAACCGAACCGGATAGGCATACCTCCGAGCTATGCGCAAAAGAGTATCCCGGCGACGGACAAGCGCGGGGCATTGCGCCTGGTTGCCTCACCTGATGGCGCGCATGACTCGGTCGTGATCCATGCCGATGCGGCCCTCTACGCCGGACTCTTTGATGGCGATGAACAAGCCACGCTGACTCTCGACCCGCAGCGCAAGGCGTATGTTCATCTGATCCGGGGGGCTCTGGAGGTGAACGGTATCCCTATTACGGCGGGTGATGCCATCAAACTCGACGCTGAAACCCGACTCGTTTTAAACCATGGCGTTGACGCCGAAGTACTGGTCTTTGATTTGACCGCCTGATTGTTTAATTTACCCACTAAGGATATTCCCATGTTCAATGCTCAACTGAATGCTCTGCAACATCCCTTGACGCTGATCGGCCGCTGGTTACTGGCGCTGTTGTTCCTGCCGGCCGGCATCAGCAAATTGACGGGCTTTGCCGGCACCGTCGGTTACATTGCCTCAGCAGGTTTGCCATTCCCGACCCTGGGCGCACTAGTCGCGATTGCGGTGGAAATCGGCGCCAGCCTGGCCTTAATCGTCGGGTTCCAGACTCGAATTGCCGCCCTGATCCTGGCCTTGTTTACCCTGGTGGCGTCGTTCTTCTTTCACCCCTACTGGGCGGTGGCTGCCGATCAACAGTTTGTCACCCAACTGCTGTTCTTCAAGAACATTGCCGTGGTCGGTGGCCTGTTGACGCTCACTGCCTGGGGTGCCGGAGCCTGGAGTCTGGATGCCCGTCGCAAGGGGTAAGCAGCTCGCGAGGTGGCAGCTTGTCGAGCTGCCACCTTTGCGTGCATGATGGATTCCCCCAAGATGCAGGATGCTCCTGATGCCAACCCCTCGTGATGTTCTTACCCCCGGCGCACTCACCATGCTGCAACTGATCGCCGACTGTGGCAGTTTTGCCGCCGCCGCACGAGCCAGCCACATGGTACCCAGTGCCCTCACCTATCGCGTTCGACAACTGGAGGATGCCCTGGATGTGTTGCTCTTCGACCGCAGCAGCAGACAGGCCAAACTCACCGCCGCCGGTGCTGAGTTGTTGCGCGAAGGCGCCCGGGTGCTCAACGAGATTGATGCCATTGCCAACCGGGTCAAACGAGTGGCAACCGGCTGGGAATCCCAGTTCACCATCGCCGTCGACAGTATTATTGACCGCTCAGCGGTGATGGAACTCTGTGATGCCTTTTTACATCTGAACCCACCGACCCGACTGAAACTGCGCGCAGAAACGCTATCTGGAACTTTGGAAGCCCTGACCTCCGGACAAGCGGATCTGGCCCTTGGCGTCGTGATGGATGACAACACCAAACCCGGGCTGCTGCGCGAACCCTTGGGTACCATCAATTTTATGTTTTCGGTCGCCCCGCACCATCCTCTGGCCCGGGTACCCGAGCCATTGACCGACCCTGTGATCCGCCAGCATCGCGCGGTCGCCATTGCCGATTCGGTGCGCCAAGGCTCGACATTGAGCATAGGCCTACTGGCCGGTCAGGATGTTTTCACCGTTGCCGACATGCCCAGCAAACTGGATGCCCAGATCCGCGGGCTCGGAGTCGGCTTTTTGCCCAGCCATCTGGCTCAACCCTATATCGATACCGGACGGCTGGTCGCTAAAACTGTCGAACGAGCCGAACAGCAGATCCTGTCCAGTTATGCCTGGCGCAAGAGTAGCAAGAGCGATCAAGGGCGGGCACTGCAATGGTGGCTGACCCAACTGCAAGCAGCGACGACACGCAGTGCCTTATTGGGAGAACGTCGCCGCCTGCGCTAAATGGCGGCCAGGGGATCCTCTTCGGAAATGGGGTTCTCTGCTGAAATAAAGATGGGTAAACAGTCGAGCTCGCCGTGGCGAGCTCAGCAACAAAAAGGCCCTGAACCAGAGGTTCAGGGCCTTTTTCTGTTTTGACGATCCCTGATTACTTGATCAGGAAGTCTTCCAGAGTTTTGCCTTGTTCTTCGATAGCACGGCGGATCACAACTGGCTGGCGGCCTTGGCCGGTCCAAGTGCGTTGTTCACCGTTGTCATCCTGGTAGCTGTATTTTGCCGGGCGTGGGGCACGCTTGCTGGTGGCTTGAACTTCAACAGGACCAGAAACCAGTTCGGAAATGTCGATGCCGTCAGCTTGCATCAGCGCCATATATTCGCTGATTTTACGAGCACGCTCTTCACGTTGCTTCTGCTCGCCTTCTTTTTGCGCACGCAATTCATCAACTACGGTCGTCAGTTTGGATAAACCTTCTTCCAGTTGTTCCAGAGTCAAATCACGAGCAGCCGCTTTCAAACTGCGAATATTCAACAACACTTTGATAAATTCAGACATAACAAAACCTTATTATTAAATGGTCACTTTCGGACTAAAGAAGAATACCACAGCATACAGATGCTCATTCAGACTTCATTCTAATTGCAAGCTCCGGGATATTCTAGTCATGAGTTAATGATCTAACCTATTTTTACATCACAAATTGCCAAATCTTCTGAAACATCATTCAGCAAATAATATTAAAGAGCCATCCGGACCTTACGCTATCCCCTGATGAATTAACGACAGCGGGCTGCCAAACGTGACATGAAAGTGGATAGCCGCAATCTGCGCCAATACAGGCCACTATTTGCACCAACACATTGCTCCATGGGATTGTCTATTCCCGTCGAAAAAACAAGCCCCCTCGTCACCATAACAAAGCTAAGACGCCAAAAAAGATGAGGCATAACGAGGACTATTACTTGACCCAGCAAAAAATTAATGTCCAAGCAGGGAATATTATTTTAAGAACTCAACGCCCATGATGATTGGGCGATACAAACGCGCAGCAGTCCATGGCAGCTGACACCCGAACATCTTGGCGGGCGGGAAAACATCATGATGTTGTTCGCCATTGCTGCCGGTAATGCAGCGGTGTGCAATTAAACTGCTCCTTGAAAAAACGGGTAAAACTGCTCTGGTTGACAAAACCGAGCTGCAGGCTGATCTCCAGCATGGAATGTTGGCTATCCCGCAGCAAGCGACAGGCCTCCTCGCAACGAATATTGCTGTACAAGGCCGAGAATGGTTGCCCTTCTTGCTGTAAGCGCCGCATCAGGGTCCAGCGCGTCATATTCAACCGCACACAGATCCAGCTCTGGACCGATTCAGACTCCAACGCTGCTTCATCGGATTGCCACAAACGCTGTAATAATAAATGCCGAACCTCGGAGACCAGATTGGTAACCGGGTGCAAATTGAATAAACAGCTCTCGGCATTTGCCAGCTGATAGGATTGCAATGAGCGGTTAAAACCAGCGTATGGAACATCCAACCAGCGCCCATCGAGCAATAAACTATTTTCAGTACCCTGCTGGATCGGGCAGGCAAAAATATCCTTCAGCCGCCGTAATTCAGCTGGGGTCAAGCGTTGCTCAAACATCAGTCCCAGATTGATATTTTGCGCCACCAGATAATGACGAACCAAGGCATGGATAGAGAGAAAGTTATACATGCTACTGACTGCCGACAATCGAGCGTGCCGACTCTCGGATTGATAGCGCAGTAACAGACCATGGGGATGAGTCTGCATCGACATGGCATCACATTCACCAATCAAGGGCCGGTAGAGCAAATATAAGCGCAAGGCTTCACGCAGCGTCGGCGCATTACTGCAAACGCAGGCCAACGGCAGAAAGTCTTCAAAGAGGTGTTGTAATCCTGGCTCTTCCGGCAATTGAATATCCGGTTGATGCTTCATCATCAACTGCAGAAACCGGAAATGGCGGCTGGCATCAATACGCCCCATTGGATTCAATAACTCATAACGGTGGATCCCGCTGGCGCGAAATAGTTGTTCATCATCCAGGTGATCGAGCACACCGCTTCGCAGGCAGTTGATCGCGATTTTAGAGGAGACCGTTTTGATCACAATGAAGACCCAATTTAATGCTGCACCCCGGGGGCGCGATGATTGCCGGTTTTGCGCCCTAACAATGTGATCTCGGCGCCCTTGCTTGTTACATTTATGTAACCAGATGTAAGTTTGCAACCGCTTTCACAAGTTTTATACATTGCCACATCCAGCTAAAAAATCGTTCATTTTGGTAAAAACAAAGTCGACTCGCTTTCCTATAGTGCCGTCTCTGGAACTTCCAGTACCCATAACAATATTCAGACCGACGGAGCTCATCATGCGAACCACCACACGGATCTTTACTCTCACCGCCCTGACCGCCGCCTTACTCAGCGGTTGTGGCAGTTCTGACTCGGAACCCACGACGAGTTACACCCAACCGACATTGGGATACCGGAGTGCAACCCTGCTGACTGCCGACGGCTACAGCTTTAAAGACCTGAATAAAGACAGTCAGTTAAACCCCTATGAAGATTGGCGGTTGGACAGTGCCACCCGGGCTGAAGATCTGCTAGCCCGCATGACGCTGGCGCAAAAAGCCGGCTTGATGATGCATGGTACTCTCACGCTGACCAGTGCCGGCCGGGTTAATTTCGATGCCATGTCATCGGTACTCAACAGCAATTACGTCAATACCTTCATCACCCGGATGTCCGGTGATCCGGCCACCATAGCCGCCGATAACAATACCTTGCAGCAAACGGTCGAAGCCATCGGCCTCGGCATTCCGGTGACCATCAGTACCGACCCCAGAAACCACTTCACCAATGATCCAAATGCGACCAGCGTCAGTGCCGGTGCTTTCTCCCAATGGCCGGAGCTGCTGGGTTTTGCCGCCATCAAGGATGCCGAACTGGTACGGGAATTTGGGGATATCGCGCGTCAGGAATATCGGGCCGTGGGGATCCAGGAAGCCCTGTCGCCCCAGGCTGACTTGGCCACCGAGCCACGCTGGGGACGGATCAGCGGTACCTTCGGTGAGAGTAATACCGTGGCCAAGGATCTGGTCGGCGCCTATATCGAAGGATTCCAGAGCGGCGTAACTGGCCTGAACGACAAGAGTGTCATTACCGTGGTCAAACATTTTGCCGGTGGTGGTCCCCAGCTTAATGGCCTGGACCCGCACAATTCCTATGGCAAGGAGCAGGTCTATCCAGGCGACAACTTTGCCTACCATCTGGTCCCCTTCGAAGGAGCCTTCAACGCCAATGTCGCGGCCGTCATGCCCTACTATGGCAAGCCGGTCGGTCTGAATTATGACGGCAAGGCGATTGAGGAAGTCGGATTTGGCTTCAACAAGCAGATCCTGACCGACCTGCTGCGCGGTCACTTCGCCTTCAGCGGCGTGGTACTGAGTGACTGGGGGATCGTCAATGACTGCGTCGATAAATGCGTGTCTGGTCTCAGCGATGAAGAAGTGGCCGCCGGTGTCAGCCCCTGGAGCATGTCGTTCGGTATGTCCTGGGGTGTAGAAAGCATGACGGTCGCCGAGCGCTATGCCAAAGCCATTGACGCCGGAGTAGACCAATTCGGCGGTGTCGATGAACCCGCCTACCTGTTAACAGCGGTCGAGAGTGGTCTGGTCACCGAAGCACAAATCGATGCTTCCGTACTGCGGATCCTCAAGCAGAAGTTTGATCTCGGCTTGTTTGAAAATCCCTATGTGGACGAAGCAGCGGCCATCGAGCTGGTCGGTAACAGTGACTTCCAAGCCAAGGGACTCGCGGCACAGAGTGCTGCCCATATCCTGCTAAAAAACAATGACCACATACTGCCACTGAGTGCCGAGACAATCGCCAGTACCTACAAGAAGGTCTACCTGTACAACGTCAATGCGACTGTGGCTGCGCAATATGGCTTTACGGTTGTCACTGATCCGGCGGAGGCTGACCTGGCTATCTTGCGCATCAGCACGCCGTATGAAACCGATCCGCACTTCCCGTTTGGTACCGTACACTTCGGACAGCTCGGATTCGCGGACAGCAGCAGTCTGATCCAAGATACCGACCATGCCGGTGTCTATACCGGTAGTGCTGACTATGCTGCCATCAAGGCCGCCAAAGCCGCCGGCATTCCGGTTGTCGCCTCGATTTACCTCGACCGTCCGGCCATCCTGACCGATGTGATCGGGGATATCGATGCCCTGCTGGCCAACTTCGGTGCTCTGGATACCGCCTTCTTCGATGTCCTGACCGGTGCCGCGGCGCCCAAGGGCAAACTGCCGTTCGAGCTACCGTCCAGCTGGAGTGCGGTGCTGGCACAGGATGAAGACGTGGCTCACGACTCGGCTAACCCGTTGTACGAATATGGCTTCGGGCTGAGTTATTAAGCACAGCTAGCTTGAACCTGTAGAGCTAGCCCCTTGCCCCCGGCGATAGGACCGTACCAGCGGACCGCTCCCCGGGGGCTTCTTATATCCGAACGCCCCAGCGCACCCAACGGACTAGTGAGGCGCCAGCATCTGCAGGGGCTGAACCCACTGGTTAAACTCCTGCGCCGACAGACAGCCGCTGCGGATCATCTCCTCCCGCAACGTGGTGCCATTGGCCAGTGCCGCCTGCGCCAAGGCGGCCGCCTGTTCGTAGCCCAGACGCGGCGCCAGGGCCGTGACCAGCATCAAGGAGCGCTCCAATAATTCCGCCATCCGGGCACGATCCGGTTGCAAACCCGCAACGCAATACTCGGCAAAACTGGCCATGGCATCACTCAACAGCTGCAGGCTCTGCAGCAAGTTGTAGATCATCAGTGGCTTGAACACGTTCAGCTGCAACTGCCCCTGGGCCGCCGCCATATTGATGGTGGTGTGATTGCCGATCACCTGGGCACAGACCATGGTCAACACTTCACACTGGGTCGGATTCACTTTACCCGGCATGATGGAGGAGCCGGGCTCATTGGCCGGTAACAGTAGTTCCCCCAGCCCCGACCGCGGTCCCGAGCCCAGTAAACGGATGTCATTGGCCATCTTGTTCAGACTGACGGCCAGTGTCGATAACATCGCCGAGAGCTCGACCAGCGGCTCATGTCCGGCCAGGGCGGCAAATTTATTCTCAGCAGAGGTAAATGGCAGCCCGGTCAGGATGGCAATCCGGGCGGCAAACTGTTCAGCAAATCCAATGGCGGTATTCAGGCCGGTTCCGACCGCGGTCCCGCCCTGCGCCAGCGGATAAAGCCGTGGCAGTGTCGCCTCCAGTCGCGCGAATCCCCACCCCAGCTGAGTCACATAGGC
>JBBRVG010000050.1:0-31347 GCA_038247115.1 Enterobacterales bacterium
AGAAAGAGAGTCAGCCCAGTGCCGCACAGTTATGTGAACAATTAGCGCGGCGAGTAAAATCACCGAGGATGGTTGGCAATTATGAATTAAAACTGAGATTCAGCGCCGGAATTATCAGCTATCCAGAAGCAGGAAGCCGGGTGGAAGAGTTGATGCAATCAGCAAATCAGGCCAGGCATCAAGCAAGCCGATATACAGGAAACTATTGGTATCTGCTCGACGGCATGATCGCCGCTAAACTACGCGAAGACAAATGGCTGGAGTCCGAATTGAGTTCGGCCATTCAACTGCAGCAACTGCGTGTGGTCTTTCAACCACAATATTCATTAATCACCAAAAAAATAATTGGGGCTGAGGTCTTATTGCGCTGGCACCACCCTGAATTTGGCATGGTTCCCCCGGATCGGTTTATCCCTATTGCCGAGCACTCTTCGCAAATTCTGGATATTGATTTATGGGTGCTTAATCAGGCATGTGAATGCTTAGCTAAACTACAAGAGCTTGGCTTTACCGATTTTCACTTGGCGGTCAATGCATCCGCTACCGAACTCTCCAACCCTAATTACCCGAAGGAGGTATCCAGATTATTAAAGCACTATAATTTATCGCCTGCGCTCTTCGGAATAGAAATCACAGAAACATCGTTAGTCGAACTGGATGATGTCGCCAGAAACATGGTCAAAACACTAAAAGAAATAGGCGTCGAGATAGCGTTAGATGACTTTGGAACCGGATATACCTCCTTGACTCATCTTGCTTCACTGCCCCTCGACATTCTGAAAATTGATAAAAGCTATACCGATCAATTACTGGAAAATCCGAAACTGGTTGATTCTATTATTCAGCTGGCTGATGCCTTTAATCTCCAGGTGGTCGCGGAGGGCGTAGAAACACAGGCGCAACTGCAGGAGCTGATCAAAAAGGGCTGCCATATGGCACAAGGGTATTTGCTCTCTCGCCCTATCACACAAGATGCCTTGCTCACCTTACTGGATGAGGCCCCTGACTTTGAACAGTGGGAGACCCATAACGATGTCATCAGCTCATCGCAGCGCCATAGCCTGACCGCTCAGAACAGCTATCCAGAGCGATCAGGGCGCTGAGATCTCAAACTTAACCCTCTAATGCTGGCACGGCATTTTCTGGCACCAGAGCTAACGCATCGAGTAACACCTGGATATCAGCATCCCGTTTACCCGCATTTTCGCTCAAATGACGCCGCCATGATCTGGCCCCAACCACGCCTTGGAACAACCCCAGCATATGCCGGGTGATGTGTGGCAAGTGATTGCCACTGGCCAGTTCAGCTTCGATATATGGCACCATCTGCTGTACCACCTGATGCCGAGACAACACAGGTCTGCTGGTATCGCCAAATACCTGCGCATCAACGCTCATCATGAGATAAGGATTCTGATACGCCTCTCTGCCCAACATGACACCATCCACCTGCTGCAGATGGGACTGAACCTCAGCCATGGTCTTGATGCCGCCATTGAGCGAGATGGTCAGATGCGGATAGTCTTGCTTCAATCGGTAGACCCGTGGGTAATCTAGCGGTGGTATCTCCCGATTCTCTTTGGGACTCAATCCGCTCAGCCATGCCTTGCGCGCATGCACAATGAAGGTGTCGCAACCGGCGGCGCTAACCCGATCGATAAAGTGGCACAGGAATTCATAAGAATCCTGATCGTCAATACCAATCCGCGTCTTGACCGTTACCGGAATCGTAACGTCTGCCCGCATCGCCGCCACGCAGTCAGCGACCAGATCCGCCGAGGCCATCAGGCAGGCGCCAAAACGGCCATTTTGCACCCGGTCCGAAGGGCATCCCACATTCAGATTAATTTCATCATAGCCACGGGACTGGGCGAGCGCCGCACAGCGAGCCAGCTCCCCCGGCTCACTGCCACCTAACTGCAACGCCAGCGGATGTTCGGCCTCGTTATACGCCAGATAGTCGCCACGCCCCTTGAGAATGGCCCCTGTGGTGACCATTTCGGTGTACAGCAGAGCATGCTGACTCATCAGCCGTAAAAAATAGCGACAATGACGATCCGTCCAGTCCAGCATGGGGGCCACAGAAAAACGCAGTGCAGGCAGATTCATATTCTCTCTTTTCAAATGGGTGGAATGCGGACGTTGGAAAACGGGGATTCTACCTGCTGCACCCAGTGCGGAAAAGCACTGAGAGCCCACTGAAATCAGGAAAGCTCGCCACAATATGCCCTCCATCCAGCTATTTCACAGGATGAATATTGTCACGCTTTGCCGAGATGCTATATGTTAAACTTTAACGAGAATTGAGATCGTCAACCGGGCAAACGTTAATCCCCCTGCGGAATCGATGTTGCAAAGGTCAAGATCCGACCGCCAGAGCCCTCCAACCAAGATCGATGTTGCGGTTGGCTTACCACTGAGGATAAAAATGCGTGCCGAATTCGTTAATCCCTTTTTAGTGTCGTTGTTACATGTCATCAGCACGATGGCGCAACTCGATTTAAAAGCAGGAGCCCCGCGGAAAAAAAATGACGAGCTAGCTCGAGGTGATGTCTCCGGTTTGATCGGTATGGTTGGACCGCAAACCCGAGGCTCCTTTTCTATCACTTTCGATAAGAGTCTGGCGCTGGAAATCATGCGGCGCATGCTGGGCGAGGCTCCGGAAACCATCAACGAAGAAGTAACCGATATGGTGGGTGAAATCACCAATATGGTCACAGGTGGCGCCAAGCGCATGCTGGCGGAGAAAGGCTATGACTTCAACATGGCTAGCCCTATGGTTGTATCCGGCCCGAATCACACCATTTCACACAAAACCGATAGCACCAAGCTGCTCATGCCATTTGAAAGTGAGTATGGCCGGGCAACCATCGAAATCTGTTTTGAATAAATCACGCGGGCAAGGACTTGCCCGCCGAATTGATCTCGAGATCGACATGGAGCGACCGTGGGTAAACTTATCAAGTGGGGATTAGTGGCATTGATTGGTTGCCTGATCGTCTCCCAAATCAATATTCAGACCTCCATCTACAACAAGCAGGACAATAGCGTCGAAATTATTTTCCCGCAGTGGCAGCTGGAAAAGCCCTGGTTCTACTTCTACTGGACTCCCGGCACCTTACGTTTCAAACAGCCGCCCAAAGAAGATCAGGACGACAACATTTAAACGGCTCACATAGAAAAGGCGCGAATCATTCGCGCCTTTTCGCTTTTTAACGAGCCGACACCCGACCAGGCAAGTGACTAGATAAAGTCGAGGCTGACCCGAGAGGTCAGCTTGAGTACCAGTTCATAGGGAATGGTGCCCACCTGTTCGGCAACATGCTCCACCGGCAATCCGTTTCCCCACAGGATCACCTCGTCCCCCACCGCATCGGTCGCATCCGGTCCCAAATCAACCGTCATCATGTCCATGGAGATCCGGCCTGCAGTCGGTACTATGCGGCCATTCACCAGCACAGGTGTACCATTCGGAGCCATTCTTGGGTAGCCATCGCCGTAACCCATAGCCACTACCCCGAGACGAGTGTCACGCGATGCTGTCCAGTTGGCACTGTAACCCACACTATCTCCGGCTTTGGTATCCCGTACCGCAATCAGATTGCTTTTCAGGGTCATCACCGGCAGCAGACCATGATCCGCCCCTATCCGATCCGGAAAGGGCGAAATCCCGTAGAGCATGATGCCCGGCCGAACCCAATCGGCATGGGCATCTTTCCACGCCAGTACGGCCGCTGAATTGGCCAGCGCACACTCTCCTGGATGGTTGATCGCCAAGCGGTTAAACAGATCGATTTGCTCCCGTGTCGCCGGATTATCCAACTCGTCAGCACAACTAAAATGTGTCATCAGATTGAAGGGCTGCACCACGTTCTTGCATTGAGCCAAACGGGCATAAAACGCAGGAACATCTTCCGGGCGCACCCCCAAGCGATGCATGCCGGTATCCAGTTTCATCCAGGCGCGGATCGGTTGTGGCAGATCAGCCTGCTCCAGCGCCCTCAGTTGTTCCCAGGAGTGCACCGCGGTCTGCAGATTGTTAGCCGCCAGCACCGGCAGATCATCGGCACTGAAGAAACCTTCGAGCATGATCACTGGTTTGACAATGCCGCCGCTGCGCAGGGTCAGCGCCTCTTCAATGCGGGCCACCGCGTAGGCATCGGCATCGTGCAGGGTCCGGGCAACGGTCAGCAGATCGTGTCCATAGGCATTGGCTTTCACCACGGCGACCACTTTGGCACCTGGTGCCTGGGCACGCACCACCTTCAGATTGTGCTTGAGGGCTTGCGTATTGATCTGCGCCGTTACTGCTTGCATGACTTGTCCTTAGTAATCGTCGTCGTAAGCGGGGCCAGCATAATTATCGAAACGAGAATACTGCCCCTGAAACGTCAACCGCACCCGACCGATAGGGCCGTTACGTTGCTTACCGATAATAATTTCGGCAACCCCTTTATCAGGGCTGTCATCGTGATAGACCTCATCGCGGTAAATAAACATGATGAGATCCGCATCCTGCTCGATAGAGCCAGATTCCCGCAGATCCGAGTTCACAGGCCGTTTGTCCGCCCTTTGTTCCAGGCTCCGGTTCAACTGGGACAAGGCAATTACGGGAACTTGCAGCTCTTTGGCCAGCGCCTTGAGCGAGCGGGAAATTTCCGCAATTTCCAGCGTCCGGTTTTCACTCAGAGATGGCACGCGCATCAACTGTAAATAGTCGATCATCACCAGACTGATGCCGCCATGTTCGCGGGCAATACGCCGGGTTCGGGATCGTAACTCGGTGGGCGTCAATCCGGAGGCATCATCGATATACATTTTGCCCTTTTCCAACAACATGCCCATGGTGGAAGAGAGACGCCCCCAATCATCATCATCCAGCTGTCCAGTACGGACCCGGGTCTGCTCGATGCGCCCCAAAGAGGCGAGCATCCGCATGATGATCTGTTCGGAGGGCATTTCCAGCGAGAAGATGACAGCAGGTTTATCCTGAGTCAGGGCGGCATGCTCCACCAGATTCATAGCAAAGGTGGTTTTCCCCATGGAGGGGCGCGCTGCCACTATGATGAGATCCGAAGCTTGGAATCCCGAGGTCATCTTATCCAGATCCGAATAGCCGGACGAGACACCGGTGACGCCGTTGTGAGGCTTCCGGAACAGCTCTTCAATCTTGTCGACCGTCTTCTCCAGCACCACTTTCAGCGGTTGCGGGCCATCACTGGCACTGCTGCGAGATTCGGCGATCTTGAAGACTTTGCTCTCGGCCTCATCCAGCAACTCACCGGCATTCCGACCCTGGGGATCAAAACCGGATTCGACGATATCATTCGCCACCGAGATCATTTCACGCACCACAGCCCGCTCCCGGACTATTTCGGCGTAGGCACTAATATTGGCGGCGCTGGGGGTGTTTTTCGCGATCTCGACCAGATAGGCAAAGCCACCAACGTCATCCAGCTGCTCATGCCGCTCCAGCTCTTCTTGCAGCGTAATCAGATCAATCGGTTGCCCTTGTTCAGACAGCCGTATCATGGCCGCAAAAATCATGCGATGAGGACGACTGTAGAAGTCATGGGCTGACACCCGCTCCGCCACGCGATCCCAGGCTTCATTATCCAGCATCAGACCGCCCAGTACGGATTGCTCGGCCTCAAAGGAATGGGGAGGCATCTTGAGCTGTTCGAGTCGCGGATCTTTCTTGCTAGGGGAGGAAGGCTGCGCCATTACGACTAACACCGAATCTGGAGAGGGCAGCCATTATCGGCCTTTTTCACCGCTTCGAAAAGTCCTGAGCCGATTGGATTGCCGAAAACCCGCAATCACAGAGCGTTTGCCCCGCACCTCGGGATTGCAGCAGCTTGGAGTCGATTTATCGCTGCAAAAATCGCCTGTTCCCATCGACTGCGGTGTTATTTCCCTGTCACGAGATAAACCAAATCACCTCGACGTAAGACAAAAGGATGGGATCAACCGCAATCCCCAGCAATGGCAGACAACAAAATGCCAGTCCGCACGGAAAAACCGAACAGAAGATCATGGACAAACAGAATTGACAGCGGAGCTACGCTCCGTAGCATGGGTAACGTCATTTCAACCCACAGGGCAAATTCGATGAAAAAAATATGGACCTTCTTCGGCGTGTTTTTAGTGAGCTTGACGCTCGCACTGACAGCCGCAGATGCCAATGCTGCCAAATTTGGCGGTAAGCGCTCTTTTGGCAAGAGTTATCGCACAGCCCCCGCACCGCAGGCTCAGCCGGTGAATACCGCTAAACCAGGGGTTAACCAGCCGGCTGCCGGTGCTGCCAAAAAAGGCATGCTGGGCGGTTTGATGGGTGGCCTATTAGCAGGTGGCCTGTTGGCCTGGATGTTTGGTAGCGGCGCATTTCAAGGGCTGCAGATCATGGACATGCTGATCATGGCCGGGGTAGCTTTCTTAGCCTTCAAGTTATTCCGCAGCATGAGTCAGGCCAAAAATGGCGCCATGGCCCGACAACCCGCGGCGGCTTATTCTCCGGTAGGGTCTGCGCCTCCATCGCAAGCGCCGTCATTTGATAGCTATGCGGATAACGCCGCTCCCCAGGCCAGCAGCGGCTTTAATAACGATGTGCCGTTTAATCTGCCCGCTGGTTTTGATTTACAGCAGTTCCTCAATGGCGCCCGGGATCATTATCGTACCCTGCAAGAGGCCTGGAATCGTAACGACTTCAGCAAGATCCAGGAGTACGTCACGCCAGAACTCTACAACGGTCTGGTTGAAGAGCGGAAGAATTACACCGGCGAACAACATACCGAAGTGATGTTTATCGACGCCGATCTGGTTCGAGCCGAACACACTCCCGAGCTGGCGCAAATCAGCGTCAAGTTCAAAGGTCGCTATCGTGATTCAGTCGAAGGCATCGAGGAAGATATTGCCGAAGTCTGGCATCTGGAGCGCGATCTGCGTCAAGCCGACGCGCCTTGGCTCATCGTGGGTATCGAGCAATAACCAAGGAAAAACGCTGGCGCAGATAAGATCCGCGCCGCTAAAACCAGAGGCGGCCCTTGGCCGCCTCTGGTTTTATGCATACCGCCCTATTTTAGCAGCGCCAACAAGACACCTGCCGCCACAGCTGAACCCAAGACTCCAGCCACATTCGGCCCCATGGCATGCATCAGCAGAAAATTATGCTGATCCACCTCCAGCCCCACTTTATTCGATACCCGCGCCGCCATAGGAACAGCGGAAACGCCAGCAGAGCCGATGAGAGGATTAATTTTATCCTGGCAGACACAGTTCATCAGTTTTGCCATCAAGACCCCCGCCGCCGTGCCTATCGCAAAGGCCAGGGCACCCAGCACCAGAATGCCAAGGGTTTGCAGGTTCAAAAACTTATCCGCAGAGAGTTTGGAGCCGACGCCGAGCCCCAAAAAAATAGTGACGATATTGATGAGTTCGTTCTGTACCGTATGGGATAGCCGCTCTACCACACCGGATTCGCGAAACAGATTGCCCAGACAAAACATACCAATCAAGGGTGAGGCAGCGGGCAAAAACAGCACGCACAGCGCCAGCACCAGCAGTGGGAAGAGGATCTTCTCCCGCTTACTCACCACCCTGAGTTGTACCATGCGGATTTTACGCTCTTCCACACTGGTCAGAGCCCGCATGATAGGCGGCTGAATGATGGGTACCAGCGCCATATAGGAATAAGCGGCGACAGCAATAGCGCCGAGTAGATCCGGAGCCAAGCGACTGGTCAGAAAAATCGCGGTTGGGCCATCCGCACCACCGATAATGGCGATGGAGGCCGCCTCCTTGAGGGTGAAGGCAAAGCCAGGTAACTCATTCAAGGCGACAGCACCCAGCAGGGTGGCGAAGATACCGAACTGCGCGGCCGCCCCCAGCAACAGAGTTTTCGGGTTGGCAATCAGAGCGCCAAAGTCGGTCAAGGCCCCTACGCCGAGAAAAATCAGCAGTGGGAACACGCCAGAGGCAATACCAACTTCATAGATGTAATAGAGCAATCCGCCCGGCTCATTGAATCCACCATTGGGAATATTGGCCAGAATGGCGCCAAAACCTATGGGCAATAACAACAGAGGCTCGAACTGGCGCACTATTGCCAGATAAAGCAAGAGACAGCCCACGGCTATCATCACCAACTGCTGCCACTGGAAATTAGCCAGTCCGGTGTCTTGCCACAAGATCAATAAGCCATCCATCTCCCCCCCTTATCGCCCTGCTAGCGGCGAGTTGACTCTAATGGCATAAACCCGGCCAGCGGGGCTCCCTGGGCGATTAAGTCCCCCGGCTGCACATGGTAGCGGTGCAATATCCCGGCGCAAGGAACCCGGATTTCGGCCTCCATTTTCATCGCTTCCATGACCAGCAAGACAGCGCCTTCCTGCAAGCTTTGCCCAGGTTCGGCAATCAGTTTGACAATGGTGCCGGCTAGAGGCGCCGGGAATAAGGTTTCGGTGGCTGCTATTGCCGGTTGCTGAGTTGGCACCCTATCCACCGGCATCGCCTGTACCGATGCCAGCGCACCACCAGGGGCCACATCGACGCAGTACAGCACACCATCGACACGGACGTCATAACGCGTCGTAGCACCCGCCACAGACGACTGGGCTCCATGTTCTGGAACTACCTGTGGTTCAGGCTTGGCGACTTCTCCCGGTATAGGTTCAAAGAATGATGGGTCCCCCCGATGACGGAAGAACTTAAACGCCACTTGAGGGAACAATGCATAGGTTAAGCGGTCGTCCTCATTCAGACTTGCCGCCTCTATCCCGGCCTTTTGTGCCTCCTGTAACAATTCTGCGCCTAACCGCTCCCACTCTGGCGGCAAAAGATCCGCTGGCCGACAGGTAATGGCTTCACTCCCTTGCAGAACGCGAGCCTGTAGTTGCCCATTGAGCGGCGCCGGTGCAGCACCATACTCGCCTTTCAAAATAGCGGCGGTTTCCTTGGTGATGGTTTTATAGCGCTCTCCGGCCAGTACATTCAGCACCGCCTGAGTGCCGACGATCTGCGACGTGGGCGTCACCAGAGGTATATATCCCAAGTCAGCTCGCACACGCGGTATCTCGGCCAGCACCTCATCCAGGCGATCAGCCGCCCCCTGCTCTTTCAACTGGGCTTCCATATTGGTCAACATACCGCCCGGTACCTGAGCCAGCAGGATCCGGGAGTCGACGCCGCGCATTGCGCCTTCGAATTGCGCGTACTTCTTGCGGACATCGCGAAAATAGGTGGCTATCTCTTCCAGCAAGGTCAAATCAAGCCCGGTCGCATAGGGGCTACCCTCCACCATGGCGACGACTGTCTCGGTCGGGGAATGGCCATAGGTCATGCTCATGGTCGAGATAGCGGTATCGAGAATGTCCACGCCCGCATCAATGGCTTTCATATGGGTCGGCAAACTCAGGCCTGTGGTGGCATGGCAATGCAGTGCCAGCGGCAAATCGACTTCCGCCTTGATAGCCCGGATCAGTGTTTCCGCCTCAAAGGGTTTCAATAGTCCTGCCATATCCTTGATACACAAGGAGTGACACCCCAGCTCCTGCAACCGTTTAGCAAGATCAACCCAGTCCTGCATCTGATGCACTGGACTTGTGGTGTAGCAGAGCGTGCCCTGAGCGTGAGCTCCGACCTCGAGGGTAGCCTGTACCGCACACTGCAGATTCCGCACATCATTCATCGCATCAAAGATACGAAACACATCCATACCATTGTGATGGGCCCGCTCCACAAAATGGCGTACCAAGTCATCAGCATAGTGGCGATAGCCCAGCAAATTTTGCCCGCGCAGCAACATCTGTTGGGGGGTCTTGGGCATCAACTTCTTCAGTTCGCGTAACCGCACCCAGGGATCTTCACCCAAATACCGGATGCAGGAATCAAAGGTCGCGCCACCCCATGATTCAATCGACCAGAAGCCGACTTGATCCAGCTTACCGGCAATCGGCAGCATGTCCGCGAGGCGCAACCGGGTTGCCAGGAGGGATTGGTGAGCATCGCGGAGTACAACTTCAGTAATTGCGAGTGGTTTATTCATGCTTGTCGCTCCGAAGGATCGGCGGGTAAACCTTGGGCCTGATGACGATGGATCGCGGCGCTAATAGCGGCCACTATGGCGGGAGACGGCAGAACCTCGAAGGGCGGAGTTGCCGGCGCCGTTGCGTTCAGGAAGGGTTTTTCTGTCTCTCGAGCCATCCAGCCCAGCGCCTTTATCGCCAACACCATGATACCGAGTAACAGGTAGACGAATCCCATCCCCAATACCAGCAGCTTGAACGCCTCGACCATCATTCCTGATCCCGTTGTCATTATCATCCTCCCGATATCCCCAGCACCGACGGCAAGGGGCTTGCCATTTCGACTGTTAAAATCTAGTTCAGGAGACAAGGAAAAAATGGGCAACCTTCACAGAGAGAAAAAGAGTAAGCAGAATGCATGGTTACGGATGCGGAGAGCGTCGCAGATAGACAAAAAAAGAGGCCCTCTGACGAGGGCCTCTTTTAAAAGATGGTGCATCCGAGAGGATTCGAACCTCTGACCACTCGGTTCGTAGCCGAGTACTCTATCCAGCTGAGCTACGGATGCAAGAGTGTAAAACTGTGTTACTTAATGCGGAAAATGGTGCATCCGAGAGGATTCGAACCTCTGACCACTCGGTTCGTAGCCGAGTACTCTATCCAGCTGAGCTACGGATGCACTATGCAATGGCGGTGAGGGAGGGATTCGAACCCTCGATGCGGCTTTTGACCGCATGCTCCCTTAGCAGGGGAGTGCCTTCAGCCTCTCGGCCACCTCACCGTTGCGGGTGCAGATATTACTGTGCGGGGAAAATATGTCAAACCTTTTTTCCCCACAATTCTCTGTTCGCACAGCAATTAAGCAGATTGAGCACGAGTTATGCTAGAAGAGGAAAAAACAGCCTAAAACCAACCATTAACATGGTCCTAAAACAAAGGCGGCCCAGTGGCCGCCTTTTGTATCAGTAATTACCTTCTGCGCCGTTATCATCGCCTTTTTCGGCTTGGATGCGCATATAGATTTCTTCGCGATGCACGGATACCTCTTTTGGCGCATTCACACCAATCCGAACCTGATTACCTTTCACGCCCAGAACAGTCACCGTTACGTCGTCACCAATCATCAGGGTCTCACCCACGCGACGAGTCAAAATCAGCATTCAGTTGCTCCTTGGTTCCCATGGAACAGATTATTGAATAGTCATTATCTCTGATAATGCAGAAAAAAATAAGCTCTATCTCGTGCTGCCACCCATCATACCCGCGCTAAAACCAGCTCCAACTGTGGGAACGCCTGCTGTAATGCCTCAACGGCCGACGCAACATTCGTGTCGTCGATAAAAACCGAAAGGGTCTGATCGGACGTCGAAATCGATTGAATTCGAATATCCGGTGCCGCCAAGGCAATAAGCACGGCATCCAGGATACCGGGGTGCTGCCAAAGACTTTCCCCCCTCATCAAGAGTTTGGCAATTGCTGGCTGCGCCTGAATTCGAACATTCCCTAACCCCGGCACCAGCTGTTCGAGTATAGCCAGCGCAGGCTGGTAGTCATCCCGATGAATGATAAAGCTGAAATTCGCCGTACCATCATCCTGAGTATTCAACGCCATGGCATCTACATCGATCTTGGCCTCGACCAGGGGTCCAAGGATCAATGCCGGGGTATCCGGCCTATCCGGAACACCGAAAAGAACAAACTCAAGCGCCTCCCGCACGACAGCAAGCGTGGATACAGTAGGCACGGTAGTTGACTCGATAACGTCTGGCATCAGGAGGCTCTTGGATTCAACAAATAGAAAGGGGTACGCTTAGCGCCAAGTCCACATCCGAGAGAGCCGGCAAACAGCCTTCCCATAGACGCGGTAATACGACCAGACAAACAAAGGGGCTCCTTAACAGCGTGAGGAGCCCCTTCGTAACCAGAAGCTGTTACAGGCGCTCTTCCAGCCAGGGGATCACACGTTCCAGTGCTGCGGGTAGAGCTTGGGGCTCGGTGCCACCGGCTTGCGCCATATCAGCACGACCACCACCCTTGCCACCCACTTGTTGCGCAACCACATTGACCAAGTCACCGGCTTTCACCTTGCTGGTCAAATCATGGGTCACACCGGCGATCAAACTGACTTTACCGTCAGCAACGGTGGCCAGTAACAGGACCCCGGATTGCAGACGGTTCTTCAGCTCATCCAGCGTAGTCCGCAGACTCTTGGGATCGACACCTTCCAGCTCGGCAACCAATACTTGCTGGCCATTGATCCGGACCACCTGCGTCAGCAAGTTAGCACCCGCATGCGCCGCCAGCTTGGCCTTGAGTTGTTCCAGCTCACGCTCCAGAGAACGGGTGCGATCCATCACCTGACGCACCTTGGCGGCAATGGAGAATTGATCGCCCTTGACCAGAGACGCCGTCTCATCGATCTGTTCGCCCAACTGGTGCATGTAGTCGATCGCGACTTGACCGGCCACGGCTTCAATCCGGCGAATACCGGCGGCAACGCCGCTTTCCGCGATAATTTTGAAGAAGCCGATATCCCCGGTGCGAGATGCATGAGTCCCACCACACAGTTCGGTGGAGAAATCACCCATGCCGACCACGCGGACTTCGTCATCATACTTTTCGCCAAACAAAGCCATGGCACCACTCTGCTTGGCATCATCCACCGACATCAGACGAGTTTCGACCGGATGGTTCTTCCGGATCTCGGCATTCACCAACTCCTCGACCCGACGGATGGTCGCCATGGTCAGTGGCTCGAAGTGCGAGAAGTCAAAACGCAAGCGCTCAGGGCCAACTTGCGACCCCTTCTGCGCCACATGCTCACCGAGCACCTTGCGCAATGCGGCATGCAACAAATGGGTGACGGAGTGATGGGCTGCCGTTGCCAGACGACGCTCGCCATCCACCTCGGCCAACACCAAATCGTTCAGCTTGAACTGGCCACGTTCCACATAGCCCCGGTGGGCAATGGCCTGACCCAGCTTGATGGTGTCGGTGACAGCAAAGACATTATCGCCATGATGCAACAGACCGGCATCACCCAACTGACCACCCGATTCGGCATAGAAAGGAGTGTTGGCCAGAATCACCAGCGCCTCATCCCCTTCATGGATGGTCTCCACTTCGGCATCCTGCTTGATAAGACCGGTAATGGTTTCTTCGGCGGTCAGTTGTGCATAACCGGTGAATTGGCTGGTCTGTTCAATTTTCAGACGTTTGTTGTAATCGACGGCGAAATTGGAAGCACCCTTGCCCCGTTCACGCTGCTTTTCCATCTCGCTCTGAAAGCCCGCTTCATCGATGCTGTAGTCGCGATCTCGCACCACATCGGCGGTTAAATCTGCCGGAAAGCCATAGGTGTCATACAACTTGAACACCACTTCACCGGGCACCACCTTGGCGTCACCCAGAGCAGACAGAGCCTCTTCCAGCAGCGCCAAGCCCCGATCCAGAGTGCGGACGAATTGTTCTTCTTCCTGCTTGAGCACTCGCTCGATCACCGGTTGTTGGCTGTGTAATTCCGGGTAGGCATCCCCCATCTGCTGTGCCAATTCGGCCACCAGACGATAGAAGAACACATCTTGTGCGCCCAGCTTGCGACCATGACGCACAGCGCGGCGGATAATACGCCGCAACACATAACCGCGACCTTCATTGGAGGGCATGACACCATCGGCAATCAGGAAGGCACAAGAGCGAATATGGTCCGCGATCACACGCAGCGATTTATTCGCCAGATCTTCGATTCCGGTGATGGCCGCGACTTGTTTGATCAGCGCCTGGAAGATGTCAATTTCATAGTTGGAATGGACACCCTGCATGATGGCAGAGATGCGTTCAATCCCCATGCCGGTATCGACCGAAGGTTTCGGCAGTGGTTCCATCACGCCATCAGCCTGACGGTTGAACTGCATGAACACCACGTTCCAGATCTCGATGAAACGATCACCATCCTCCTCCGCAGAGCCAGGAGGGCCGCCCCAGATATCAGCGCCGTGGTCGTAGAATATTTCGGTACAAGGACCGCAAGGACCCGTGTCGCCCATCTGCCAGAAGTTATCCGAAGCGTAAGGAGCACCCTTATTGTCACCGATGCGGACGATCCGCTCTGCGGGTACGCCGATTTCCTTGGCCCAGATGTCATAGGCCTCGTCATCGGTGGCGTAAACGGTGACCAGCAATTTCTCTTGCGGCAGTTTCAGCACCGAGGTCAAAAAACGCCACGCAAAGGTAATAGCGTCACGCTTGAAATAATCACCAAAACTGAAGTTACCCAGCATTTCGAAGAAGGTATGGTGACGAGCCGTATAACCGACGTTATCCAGATCGTTGTGCTTACCACCCGCACGCACACAGCGTTGTGACGAGGCGGCTCGGTTATAAGAGCGGATATCGCTACCTAAAAACACATCCTTAAACTGGTTCATCCCGGCATTGGTAAACAGCAGCGTCGGGTCGTTGTGGGGTACCAGCGAACTGGAAGCCACAACTTGGTGGCCTTCGGAGCGAAAATACTCGAGAAACGCGGTACGGATCTCTGATGTCGACATGTACATGAATAAACCTGCTTGGTTCTGAAATGGGGTTGGCGCTTGACCGACATAATTTAAGAGTTATCCCGCCCAAAGTAAAACCATGTGCAGGAAAAGGGAGGGAAGAGAGCGTAATTGGCGGTAGTTTGACGATTAAATGTAGTCTTCTGCGCTGGGCAGTGCGCCATCAGCGCACAGAGTCAGGAGCCTATGCCGATGCAGACAACAGAGGTTTATTCTTCATCGCTCGGGGTCAAGGCATAGCGGGCTTGCTCGGAGGTAAAGCCCCGGCGTTGTAAAAAGGCAAGCAACCGCCCCCGAGCCGCACGGTCCAATGTGGCCGGTTCGCTTACTTTTCGCACGGCCTGCTGCTTGGCGATTGCAAACCAGTCAATCTCGCAGGCCTCCAACGCCAACTTGATTGGTTCAGCCGGTAACCCTTTGAATCTGAGCTCTTGCATCACCCGTATCGGCCCGTAGCCACGGTTGGCTCGGGAACGAATATAAGCCGTCATCATCCGGGCCTCATTTAACCAATCCAGCACCCGACAACGCTCGATCACCGCCGCCAGAATAGTAGACGGATACTCGCCCCCCAGTTTTCTGCGGATCTCTTGCTCACTGTATTCGCGGCGAGCCAGCAGGCGCATAACTCGGGACAAGGCCTGCTTATATTCAACCGTCATCTGCACCCGCTCCACCTCGTCGTGGAGCAACATGGATGAGGTGTCCTCTTTTCTTTCAGGATTCAAACCCGTTCTCCATATAAGACATCCATAAACAGTCAGGCCGACATGATGTCGGCCTGATGGGTTGAGTTAGAGCGCTTCTTCGTCGTACGCCAGATCATCCTTTTCTTCGGCACTCGGCGTAAAGACTTCGGCTTCGACGGCGGGCTTGGCTCCCTCCTTGTTCAACAGCAAGGCTCGAAGTTGCTGCTCAATCTCATCGGAGATGACTCGATTGTCTTGCAGGAACTTCATGGCATTCGCCTTGCCCTGACCAATCTTCTCACCCTTATAGGCGTACCAGGCACCTGATTTATCAATCAGTTTGCATTTGACTCCCAGATCTACCAGCTCGCTCTCCTTGGAGATGCCAGCGCCATACATGATCTGGAAATCAGCCTGCTTGAACGGTGGGGCCACTTTATTCTTGACCACCTTGACACGAGTTTCGTTGCCAACAATCTCGTCGCCATCCTTGATGGCACCAGTGCGGCGGATATCCAACCGCACCGAGGCATAGAACTTCAGGGCGTTACCGCCTGTAGTGGTTTCCGGGTTACCAAACATAACGCCAATTTTCATCCGGATCTGGTTGATGAAGATCACCAGGCAGTTAGCATTCTTGATGTTGGCGGTCAGTTTACGCAGTGCTTGCGACATCAGCCGCGCCTGCAAACCGACATGGGTATCACCCATCTCGCCTTCAATTTCCGCTTTCGGTGTCAGCGCCGCCACCGAATCGATGATGACCACATCAACCGCACCGGAGCGAACCAGCATGTCGCAGATTTCCAGCGCTTGTTCGCCGGTATCCGGTTGTGACACCAGCAGATCGTCGACCTTAACACCCAATTTTGAGGCGTAAATCGGATCGAGCGCATGTTCAGCATCGATAAAGGCGCAGGTCTTACCCATCTTCTGGGCTTCGGCTATGGTCTGCAGAGTCAGCGTGGTTTTACCGGAAGATTCCGGGCCAAAAATCTCCACGACCCGTCCACAAGGCAGACCACCAATACCGAGAGCTATATCCAGCGACAGAGAACCGGTCGAGATAGTTTCCACATCCAGGATTTGGCCATCCCCCAGACGCATAATGGAACCTTTACCAAACTGCTTTTCGATCTGACCGAGCGCTGCGGCTAAGGCCTTTTGCTTGTTTTGATCCATGCTAATCTCCGCCGGAGGCTGACTCACTGACACACTGAAGTTGATAAGAGGAAGTATACTGTTTGCTTATACAGTATCAAGTAAATTTTACTGTATAAGTTTACACATGCCTTGCAACGCTATCCTGATAGCCTGCTCACGGACCTGTCGCCGGTCGCCGGATAGATGAAAACACTCAGTCACCATGCTCACCGAGGGCTCGGCACTGAGCGCCCAGGCAAACCAGACGGTACCGACCGGTTTATCCGCAGTGCCACCTTGCGGCCCGGCAATCCCACTAATCGCCACGCTCAGCTGAGCCACTGAATACCGCAGAGCACCCAGCGCCATGGCTCTCACCACCTCCTGACTTACGGCACCGTGGGTCTGCAGGGTGGTCTCTTCTACTCCCAACATCTGCATCTTGGCTACATTGGTATAGGTAATGAAACTGCGGTCAAACCAGGCTGAACTGCCGGAGATGTCCGTGATAGCGTAGGCAACACCACCCCCGGTACAGGATTCTGCCGTGGTCGCCATCAGGTTATGAGCCTGTAATTTGGCTCCCAATTGTCGCGCCCAAGTTTCTATATCTGGATTCATACTGACCCGCTTTTCGTCGAAACGCGGACCATTATGCTACCCGTCCAGTTTGCCTCGCAACTGCTGGCTCGATCCGGACTACGACATAAATTTATCATATTGATTTATAAGAAAAACGGTTAATAGCAGGCATAACGCGCCCCGCAATATAGGCACAGATAGTGCGAATAAGCTGGATGTGACAAATCCAATTGAACAACCGGACGAAACATGGAGGAAAAGAGCACAGGCCCGAGGAAACATCGAAGCACACTGAGCTGGAGAACCAAGAAAAAAAGCCGGTCAAACCGGCTTTTTTGTGCAGAATGGCAACAAATCAATCAGCAAACGGATGACGCAAAATCATCGTTTCATCCCGATCTGGTCCGGTTGAGATGATATCAATCGGCACACCAGTAATGGCTTCAATACGACGAATATAATTCCGTGCCGCTTCAGGCAGAGCATCTAGAGTCTTGGCCCCGAAGGTATTTTCACTCCAGCCCGGCATACTTTCGTATACGGGTTCCACCAGTTCGTAATCATCCGCAGCCATGGGAGGCACGTCGCGGATAGAACCATCTTGAAATTTGTAACCCGTACAAATTTTCACAGTTTCCAGTCCATCCAGAACATCCAGTTTGGTCAAGCAGAAACCAGACACTGAATTGACCTGAATAGCCCGTTTCATGGCCACTGCATCAAACCAACCGCAGCGACGTTTACGCCCTGTGGTGGCACCGAATTCTTGCCCTTTGATACCCAGACGCTCACCAACTTCATCGTGCAGCTCAGTCGGGAATGGGCCGGAACCCACGCGGGTGGTGTAAGCCTTGGCGATACCGAGAACATAATCCACAAATCGCGGTCCGAAACCAGAACCCGTGGCGACGCCACCAGCCGTGGTATTGGAAGAGGTCACATAGGGATAGGTGCCATGATCGATATCCAGCAAAGTGCCCTGGGCGCCTTCAAACATCAGGCGATCACCCCGCAGACGTGCTCTGTCCAGCAAGTCGGTGACATCCACTACCATAGAGATCAACAGGTCGGCATAGCTCTTGGCTTCTGCCAGAACAGCCTCGTAGGAGACGGCTTCTACCCCATAGTACTGGGTCAGCTGGAAGTTATGGAACTCCATGACTTCTTTCAGCTTTTCGGCAAACGTTTCCATGTTGAACAGATCACCGACCCGCAGACCGCGACGAGCGACCTTATCTTCATACGCCGGACCTATACCACGACCCGTGGTACCAATCGCCTTGGTACCACGCGCTTTTTCACGTGCCAGATCCAACGCAACATGATACGGCAGAATCAAGGGACAGGCTTCGCTCAGCAGCAGGCGCTCACGCACTGGTACGCCGCGAGCTTCCAGCTCTTTCATCTCTTTCAGCAACGCATCAGGTGCCAACACAACACCGTTGGCGATGATACATTTGCAGTTATCACGCAGGATCCCGGACGGGATAAGGTGGAGAACTGTTTTCTCACCGTTGATGACCAGGGTGTGGCCGGCATTGTGGCCGCCCTGATAGCGAATTACATACTGTGCCTTGTCGGTCAACAGATCGACAATTTTGCCTTTACCTTCGTCACCCCATTGGGTGCCCAAGATTACGACGCTCTGTCCCATCTTCATTATCTACAGTGTGGTTAAAAAAGGATTCTACCAAAGTTTGAGCAATGCCGGAATCATCTTGTGGTCGTTTTCCCGGCACTCAGACCAGTGCTAATACACGGCATCCACCGCGCCAAGACGTATACCGCAATCCGGGTAGCGAAACAACTTGAGCGACCCGCAACCGGATCATTTGAGCTGGATGACTCATCGCAGATCCTCTGTCTCAAGTCCCTTCAAGATAGATGGCCAAGCCATGATGTGGGAGATTGCAGTAGTAAAGATGGCTAATAACCACGAAGTCACTATTTCAAACCAAAATAAAAAGGGTCCCATCAGATGGGACCCTTTGCATCAGGGCATGAACTCAGTGTTTAGCCGCTGGATTCGCCTGCTTGAAGTAGCGGAAGAAGTCGTCATCCGGCTTGAGGACCATGAAATCATTGCCTTGTTCAAAACTCTTCTTATAGGCCTCCATGCTGCGGACGAAGAAGAAAAACTCTGGGTTCTTCTTATAGGTCTCCGCATAAATCCGGGTGGCTTCGGCATCCCCTTCACCGCGCAATTGCCGTGAGCGCCGCTGGGCATCGGCGAGCATGATAGTCACCTTGCGGTCGATATCCGCACGAATAAACTCGGCTTTTTCACGCCCCTGGGATCTGTGCTCTCTGGCAACCGCATTGCGTTCAGCACGCATCCGTTGATAAATGGAGTTGGATACTTCCAGCGGCAAGTTGATCTGCTTGATACGCACATCGACCACTTTGATCCCCAATTCGGAAGAACTAGCAGAGTTCAGTAACGCTTTTTGCATCACCTCAGTCCGTTCGCCGGAGACAATATCCTTGATCGAACGCCCCCCAATTTCCGAACGCAAACCGTTATTGATCTTGCGCTTGAGCAGTGACTCAGCCTGCACCCGATTACCACCGCCAGTCGCCAGGAAGAACTTGGCAAAGTCTTCGATCCGCCACTTCACATAGGAATCGATGATCAGATCCTTTTTCTCGGAAGTAACGAAGCGATCCGCCTGGGCATTCATGGTCTGGATACGGGCATCCAGCTTGCGCACCTCATCAATCATGGGCACCTTGAAGTGCAATCCAGGCTCATAGACATGGGGTAAACCCGAGTCATTGTCCCGTTTGACCTTACCAAACTGCACCACAATGCCAGCCTGGCCCTCATCAATCACAAACAGAGTTGAGGAGAGCACCACAGCCGCGATGGCGACAACGCCTAATACAATCTTCTTCATCGCTTAATATCTCCCGCTCGTCCGATCACTGCTGCGTAAAGGCACGCTAGCCTGCCCCATGGTATCCGGCGTCAACTCATCCGCAGCCGAACGCGCAGAAGTCGGTACCGAAGCGGGCTGACGAGGAGCATTCGCTGACTTGCCTGGCGCCATTTTATCCAGCGGCAGATAAATCATACTGTTTGAACCTTCTGGCAGCGCAACAAGAACCTTGTTGGCCTTGCTGTAAATTTCTTCCATGGTTTCGAGGTAAATACGCTCACGCGTCAGATCGGGGGCTGCCAGATACTGAGGCAGCAACTCGTTGAAACGGGCCACTTCACCGCTGGATTTCAACACCACCTGTTCCCTGTAGCCTTGCGCTTCCTCTTCCAGACGCTTCACCTGACCACGGGCTTTAGGCTCCACTTCACGGGCATAGGCTTCGGCTTCCCGGATGAAACGCTGTTCATCTTCCTGGGCGGAGATCGCATCATCAAACGCATCTTTGACTTCTTCTGGCGGACGAGCCGGCAAGAAGTTCACATCCACCACCACAATCCCCATATCATAGGGCTCTATGGTCTGTTCCAACTCTTGCCAGGTATCCTGACGAACCTTCTCGCGTCCACGAGTCAGAATTTCATCCATGGTGGTATGCCCGACCACATAACGCAGGGCACTATCCGTTGCCTGACTGAGGCTATCGTCGGCATTGGTCACGCTAAACAGGTATTTGCGGGAGTCAGCCACTCGATACTGCACATCCATTTCGACCCGAACTACGTTCTCATCCTGGGTCAACATAAAACCGGCCGCAGGCAAAGAACGCACCGATTCGATATCCACAGGGATCACCTGATCGATGAATGTTGCTTTCCAGCGCAAGCCCGGCTCGACACTTTGATAGAACTTGCCAAACCGCAGCACAACACCACGCTCAGCTTCCTTGATGGTATAGAAACCGCTGATCACCCAAGCCACCAGAGCAACCATGACGATTAGTATAATCCCCAGGCTGCTGACATCACCGCCAGGGCGACGACCGCCGATGAGAGCGGACAATTTCTGCAAAAAATTACGAAACACCTTGTCCAAATCAGGGGGCGTCTGGTTCTTACCGTTGTTCCCCCACGGATCTCGGTCTTTCCCATTATTTCCGGGCTCATTCCAAGCCATTGGCGTCTCCAAATTTTTGTAGTTTGATGAACTCTATCAAGCAATCAGCTGACAATAAAGGCAGAGAGAGCTTCACCTTCCTGCTTCAACAAGCGATTCCAGTCACTCTGTGGCATCCGGATCGCCAACAACAAACTACCATGCTCGGTAATCTGCTCTGACTGTATTGCTTTCATTTGATAAAACAGGCTACGCAAGCGGCCTGCCGAGGGTGGTAATTCAAGTTGATGTTGCGCTATACCCGGTAACAGAAACTCACCGATCACCTGCAATAACAACGCCAATCCCTCACCAGTCAAGGCCGAAACCCACACTGCCCGAGGTCGACCGCTCTCATCCCGCTCCAGGCGAGGTGCTGCGTCGGGGAGCATATCGACTTTGTTATACACCAGGAGCTGTGGCAACTCATTGGCTTCGATTTCTTCCAGAACCAGCTCTACCTGAGCAACATTGTCTTGCAGTCGCTCATCGGCGCAATCAATGACATGCAGTTGTAAATCAGCTTCACGGGTTTCCTGCAGCGTCGCTTTAAATGCCGCGACCAGATCATGGGGTAGGTGCCGGATAAAGCCAACCGTGTCCGCCATGATCACGGTACCTATATCCTCCACCTGAATACGGCGCAATGTCGGATCCAGGGTCGCAAAGAGTTGATCAGCAGCATAAACGTCCGATTGTGTCAGGCGATTAAACAAGGTTGATTTACCCGCGTTGGTGTAGCCCACCAGGGATACGACAGGGATCTCGTTGCGAATTCTGGCTCGACGACCTTGTTCACGCTGCTTTTCGACCTTTTCCAAGCGCTTGAGGATATTGGTGATACGTTCGCGGATAAGGCGACGATCCGTCTCCAGCTGCGTTTCGCCAGGACCTCGTAAACCAATCCCGCCCTTTTGGCGTTCAAGGTGGGTCCAGCCGCGAACCAGACGCGAAGAAAGATGCCGCAGTTGCGCCAGTTCAACCTGCAACTTCCCTTCATGGGTGCGCGCACGCTGTGCAAAGATATCCAGGATCAGGGTCGTGCGATCCAGAACGCGACACTCAAACAGCCGTTCGAGATTTCGTTCCTGCGCAGGGGTTAATGTATGGTTAAAGATGACAACATCGGCACCCAGATTTTTAACTTCCGTGGCAACTTCCTGGGCCTTGCCCGTGCCAATGAAAAATTTGGGTTGCGGATTACTACGTCGGCAGGTGATGACGGACAACACATTGGCGCCAGCCGAGCTGACTAACATCTGTAGCTCGGCCAGATCTTCCCGTGCACCTTCATCCGTGAAATCAACGTGAACCAGGATGGCCTGTTCGCCAGCTTCATAACGGTCAAACAAGCAAACGCTCCTTAGACAGAGGCAATACGCACTCCAGGGAAAAATTCATCACAAGAAACATACAGCCGGATGGTGGATCACTCTTCGCTCTGACCATCGGGGCCGGTACCACCGGTGTGCTGATGGTGCGGCACAGCACGCGCTGGCACCACAGTAGAAATGGCATGCTTGTACACCATCTGACTGACGGTGTTCTTCAGCAGAATGACAAACTGATCGAACGACTCAATCTGTCCTTGCAGCTTGATACCGTTGACCAGATAGATAGAAACAGGAATACGCTCACGACGCAGCGCGTTCAAAAACGGATCCTGAAGTGATTGCCCCTTAGCCATATGTTTTAATCCTTATATTTTGTAGTACTAAATTATTGCCATTTCTTTAAAAAGACGTTAGCGATTATAGCGTGCTCACTCACAGGAACCAACGTCGCGCAAAATGATATCAGGATTCAGCTGGCTTCCTGTCTCCAGCCAAATCAAAGGATGTGACCAACCTCTCAACCAAGTCATCTGTCTTTTGGCCAATTGGTTAGTGGCAACGATGCCACGATACCGCATTTCTGCATAATCTAGCACCCCGGACAAATAATCCCACATTTGACGATATCCGACACAGCGCATGGACGGCAACTCCGGATGCAAATCGCCCCGTGCCATCAAGTTCCGGACTTCAGTTTCAAAACCAAGCGCTAACATAGCATCGAAGCGTTCGGCAATCCGCTGCCGTAACATCTCGCGCTCCAGAGGAGCAATGGCATATTGCAGCGTCTGATAGGGTAAACCGGGCCCCTGCTGTTGTGTCAATTCGGTTAAAGTTTTACCAGTAATCCGGAAAACCTCGAGGGCACGGGAAAGACGCTGGGGATCATTGGGATGAATGCGTGCTCCGGCAACCGGATCGATCCGGCACAACTCGGCGTGTAATGCCCCCCATCCCGACTCGGCCGCCTGTGTTTCAATGGTGGCGCGAACTTGTGGATCAGCCTCCGGCAAGGGCGACAAGCCTTCCAATAACGCCTTGAAATACAACATGGTGCCGCCCACCAGCAGCGGAATGCGGCCCTGTGCGGTAATGGCTGCCATTTCCTGCAACGCATCCTGACAAAAATCGGCCGCGGAATAACTTTGCAGAGGATCGCGCAGATCAATGAGGCGATGGGGTGCCTCGGTCAATTCGTCTGAGGTCGGTTTGGCCGTGCCGATATCCATGCCCCGATAGACCAGCGCAGAGTCCACACTGATGATATCGCATGGCAAACGCCGCACCAGCTCCATGGCCAAGGCGCTCTTGCCCGAGGCGGTGGGACCCATTAAAAAAATGGCCAGAGGTTTACTCATGCTGCAATAACTCCTCAATCATGGGATCCAACGATAAGCTCATGGCCAGTTGAGGCTGAAGCAAGAGTTCCGGACACTCATCCTCGATCTCCGCCAGCAACTGCATGGCGGCGGACAAGGAGCCATCCTGACGACTGGGTGCCAGGCTGGCTAACCACTGGCAGAGTTGTTGTTGCGACTCAGGATCCTCATCCAGTTTCCCCAACATCTCCAGCAGGATCACCAGAGTAGCCACCAGGTTACTCTGCCGTAAAACCGCAGGCACCCGCAGTACCGTAATGCTGCGGCCATGACCGGCTCGCCACTCCAGACCCAGGCACTGAATCCAGTCAGCCTTCTCATCCAACCGTGACCTGAGCTCAGGCTCAAGCACCAAACTCACCGGCATTAACAACGGTTGTGCGATCAAACCGGTTCGGAGTTGCTGGTTGAGCCGCCTCATCAGCAACAATCGTTCGGCATGCGCGACATGTAGCAGCCGGAACTCGCTCCCCTGCTGCAACAACAGGATCTGCGGATGCACAAAGGATAAGGCCCGGCAGCGCTCGCCTGGCTGCGGCATCTCGGCGCCATGCGCACTGGCAGCGGGCAGGGCAAGAGTCGTCATCAACGCCTGGTAGCCGTCAGTCGCTGCGCGACTCGGAGCGCCAGCCTTGGGCATCGAAGACTGATAGCCATGCTCCCGAGGCCGCAGGATGGCGGCGGTATAATCACCGGCTGGCAATTCCCGTAACGTCGAGGGAGCCGCATCATGTCGAGTCTTTGGTGCCACGACTGACGCGCCATGCGGATCTTGTCCGTCATGGGTATGCGCGGCAACAAATCCTTGCTGTAGCCCCTCGCGCACCACTCCGACCACAAAATCATGCACCAGTCGGGATTCGTGGAAACGGACCTCATGCTTGGCAGGATGCACATTCACATCCACCTGATGAGGGTCCAGCGTGAGATACAGGACATAGGACGGCGAGCATTCCAGGCCAAGAGCCTCCAGATAGCCTTGACGGATACCGTGATTGATCAACTTATCGCGCATCACGCGTCCATTGACATAGCAGTACTGGATCTCGGGGCTGGTATCCGTCCGGCGCGCAGGCGGTAGTAACCAACCTTGCAGCGTCAAGCCCAGATGTTCGCTACGGATCTGGATGGCGTCGGTCAGGAATGCAGGACCGCAGGCACTGGCGATGCGGCGTAACCGCTCTTCATCATGGACGGCACTCCGGTACTGCCGCACCAGTTTGCCGTTATGTTTCAACACAAAGGTCACATCGAAACGACTGAGCGCCAAACGACGAATCAATTCATCAATATGCCCATATTCTGTTTTTTCACTGCGCAGAAACTTACGCCGGGCTGGAGTATTGAAAAATAGATCGACCACTTCGAGAGTGGTACCCACAGGATGGGCAGCAGGGCGAACCTGAACCGCCATATCCCGCCCCTCGGCCGTCGCTTGCCAAGCTTCTGTCTGTTCAGCGGTACGGGAGGTCAGGGTTAACCGGGAGACCGAACTGATGGACGCTAGTGCCTCACCGCGGAAGCCAAGACTGCAAATAGCTTCCAGATCATCCAGCGAGCTCACCTTGGACGTTGCATGCCGTGCCAGCGCCAGCGCCAGATCGACCTGTGGGATACCGCTGCCGTTATCGCGGATCCGGATCAGCTTGCAGCCGCCTTTCTCCAACTCAATCTCGATACGGGAGGCTCCGGCATCCAGACTGTTCTCGACCAGCTCCTTCACCACCGAGGCCGGACGCTCGACCACCTCACCGGCGGCGATCTGGTTTGCCAGGATCGGCGGCAGAATACGAATTGGCATGCTAACTGGCGGGGATATAGAGTACCTGCCCAATCAGCAGGTTCTCGGATTTCAGACTGTTGTGATCCCGTAACCGGCGTTTGGATACTCCATAGCGCTGGGCCAGACCAGACAGACTTTCGCCTGAGCTCACAACGTGACGGATGGCCTCGCCACTGTTTTCAGAAGCACTCTTGGCTGCTGTTTGACGACTCGCTACACGTACCGCACCTTCCGGCGGATTATCGGCATAATAACCTCGCACTCCACGGAAAATTGCGGTCGCAATTTGGCGCTGATAAGCATGGGAGCTCAATTGTTTCTCTTCAAAATGATTGGAGATAAACCCGGTTTCAATCAACAACGAGGGGATATCCGGCGCTTTGAGCACAGCTAGGCTGGCATGTACCGGCTTGGACTTATGCAGGCGCGCCACCCGACCAATCTGGTTGAGCACCTCTTCCCCTATGTTATAGCCCTCACTGCGAGAGTTATCCCAGGAGAGATCCAGAATGGTCTGCGCCAGATAGGGGTTGGGCTCGGCTTCGGCAATCACCTTACCCGCACCACCCAATAGCTGAGTGTGTTTATCTTGCTGCTCCAGCAGCTTGTTCATTTCCCGATCCACACGTTTGTTGGAGAGGATCCAGACCGAGGCGCCCCGCGCTGTGGCGTTATTCACGCTATCGGCATGAATAGAGATCAGCAGTTGGGCTTTCTGGCGCCGGGCAATGTCCGAACGCGCATCCAGATCCACAAAGTAGTCACCAGTCCGCGTCATGACAGCGCGCATCCCCGGTTGCCGATTGATCAAATCCGCGAGTTCGCGCGCCACCGATAAGGTCACCGTTTTCTCATGAGTGCCGCGAGGGCCTATTGCTCCAGGATCTTTACCACCATGTCCAGCATCGACCGCAATGACCACTACCCCGTTTGACCCGCGCTCCATCGGCGTGGATGTTGGTGTTGGCAGGGCGGCCGCGGCAGTAGGTCGCGCTTGCTTAGCTGAAGAAAATGCTGTGGTTGGAGAAGCCGGTCGCACTTGCGATGAAATGGTCTCCTCCTTGATCGACACTTCCCCTGGTTTTATGCGGTTTTGGTTCGGGTTTGGGTTCGGCGAAAATTCGCTCATCGGAATCACCCGACCTGCGGTTGGTTTAGCTGAATTTGCGGTGCTGAGATTCGAGCTCGCAGTGGCGCTTTCGATACGCGCTGGACTTTCAATCCGTGCTGCATTCGCCCGGGGTGAGGCTACAGGGCGACTATTGGGGGTGACCTGCGACACCGGGGACGATGCCGTCAAATCCCGATGTAAAAAGTCCAGAACCAGGCGATGGCCATAGCGCTGCTGGGGCTGCAAGGTGAACATCTGCGGTTTCACACTGCCATTGAGTTCAAACACCAATTGCAACGTGGGATCGGTTGCCGAGTTTTGGCGATGAATGGACTTGATCACAGGGCCAAGTTTGGCCCCCTGCCGTTCCAGATCCGCCTGTGAAGTCGTCACTGACTGGATTTCTATGGTGAGGCGATTCCCGGTCAGGGAATAACGATAAGCAGGAGCCGACGACAAATCGAAGACCACCCGGGTCTTTTCTTCGGTCGGCGCGATGCGCAAGCTTTTGAGCTGATTAGCCCAAACCGGCAACGCCAGTAGACAACACAAACAACTGATCAGGAATTTTTTCACGGCGACTACAAAGATCTCAGTATGGCTTCACCCTTGGGAGTACAGCCGCGCACATGGATCTCGCGCTGTTCACCCTCGTACTTCAGTGTGATATCCAGGTCAGGATGCGGTAACCACCCTGCCCCTTTTTCTGGCCACTCGACCAGACATAGGCAATCGGGCCCAAAATAATCACGAATGCCCATAAACTCCAGCTCTTCCGGATCGGCGAGCCGATACAGGTCGAAATGATACACCTGCCATGCCGGTAATTCATACGCCTCTACCAGGGTATAAGTCGGACTCTTGACCCGTCCGGCGTGTCCCAGTGCTTGCACAAAACCACGTGTCAGAGTGGTTTTTCCTGCTCCAAGGTCCCCATGCAAAAAAAACGTCGCCGCACTTTGGCAGACCTGGGCCAGTCGTTTACCAAAAGCCAGCGTGGCGGCTTCATCGTGCAGTAATTCGATATGTTCAATGCTCATCCAGATGATTCCACAGGATTAACCAGTCGACGAATAAAGGGAAGCAGATCGGACGCCAACATGCCACGTTCCCCATCACGGGCCGCAATATCGGCGGCCTCACCATGCACACAGACACCCACCCAGGCGGCTGCGGCCGGCGAAAGCCCCTGTCCCCACAGGGCGGCAATTATACCAGATAACAGATCCCCCATGCCGCCACTGGCCATGCCGGGATTACCTTCTTGGCACAACCAGATGGTTTTACCATCACATACCAGAGTTCCCGCGCCCTTGAGCAGCACCACACCTCCGTATTGTTGTTGGAGACGACGAACCGCCAGCAATCGATCCTGCTCAACCTCAGCCACGGTGCAGGCTAACAAGCGTGCTGCCTCGCCTGGATGCGGCGTCAGGATCCAGTCATCCCGGTAGACGGGAGCCTCGGCCAGCAGATTCAAACCATCGGCATCCAGCACCACAGGCCCAGGCAGTGCCAATTGTTCCGACCAGAGCGCGCGCGCCCACTCATCCTGGCCCAGACCCGGACCTAGCACCCGCACCGAAGCCCAGGCCGCAGAGGCCGAGTAATCAGTATTGCTGGCACCGGAAGCTGACCACATCAACTCGGGTCGCCCAGCCAAGACCAGCCGCTGATGTTCGGCTCGAGACGCGACCCTCACCAATCCAGCACCTGCACGCAGGGCCGCCTCAGCGGCTAAACGGATAGCACCGGGTGTACCTAAACCACCGCCCAACACCAAGACTCGCCCGCAACTTCCTTTATGGGCGATCCGCGAGCGTGGCGGCAGGGCATGGCGAGCCAGCCCATAATCGGCACGCAATAGCATCCCGAAGCGAGAGACGGCAACGTCATCAATGCCCAACGCTTCGGCCACCCTCGACTCGGCAACCAAGGGACAGAGGGATACAGACCCAGCCAGCTCTGGTCCCTGCCCCGTCAACAAACCGGGCTTCCAGCCGATAAAGGTCACAGTTCGCGAGGCTCGCACGGCAGCCCCCAACGGAGCCCCAGTCGCACCCTGCAAACCACTCGGCAGATCCACAGCCAGCACAGGAGCCGACTGTCGATTGAGGTAATCAATCCACTCCAGTACCACGCCCTGCAGTGGCGTTTGCGGGCCGATCCCCAGTAGAGCGTCCACCAATAGATCCGGCGCCTGGGCCGTATCAGGCTCCATCGGCAGGGATGTCTGCACCTGACCGCCATCGGCTAGCCATAGCTGATAGGCCCGGGCAGCTTCGGTATCCGGCTTGGGCGCACCCAAGGCATACAGTTGCACCGTGAGACCCCGCTGCCGCGCCAAACGCGCCAGTACATAGCCGTCACCGCCATTATTACCTTGACCACAGAAGATCCACAGCCGTTGCACCTGGGGCCAATCCTGCTGCAGATGCGCATCCAAGGCCGCACCCGCGTGTTCCATCAGCCCATAGAGGCCTTCAGGATTATGCAACGCCAGTTGCTGTTCCAGCATGCGGATCTGCTCCGGGAGCCAGAGGCGATATGCTAAAGTGAGCTGCAATTCATCGAGTATGGAAGTCATGACGCACCAACAGCTGGAGAAACTGGCCCACGATATCAAGCTCTGGGGACACGAGCTAGGTTTTGACCAGATAGGCATCACAGGAACCGACCTGGGTGATGAGGAGCCGCGCCTGCAAGCCTGGTTGGATGCTGGATACCACGGTGATATGGAGTATATGGCACGGCACGGCATGATGCGCGCCCGTCCAGCCGAGTTGCAGCCCGGAACCCGCGCCGTGATCTCGGTCCGCATGAATTATCTGCCCCCGGCCGCCAATATAGCCAGAACCTTGAGTCAGCCTGAAAAAGGCTATATCAGCCGCTATGCCCTCGGCCGCGACTACCACAAGGTCATGCGCCAACGTTTGAAACAACTGGCGCAGCGCATAGAAGGCGCTATGGCCATCATGGATGCAGGCCCCTTGTCGGCCCGCCCATTTGTCGATTCAGCTCCTGTGTTGGAGCGGCCGTTGGCGGCAAAAGCCGGTTTAGGCTGGATCGGCAAACACTCGCTGCTGTTACACGAACAAGCCGGATCCTTTTTCTTTTTAGGGGAGTTGCTGGTTGATGTGCCGTTACCGGTCGATCCCCCAGCCAGCGGCAGTTGTGGCAACTGTGTGGCCTGTATGACAATCTGCCCGACCGCCGCTATTGTGGCCCCTTATACCGTCGATGCCCGGCGCTGCATCTCCTACCTCACCATTGAATATGCAGGAGCCATTCCTCTGGAGCTAAGGCCGCTGATGGGGAACCGCATCTATGGCTGTGATGATTGCCAACTGATTTGCCCCTGGAATCGTTACGCCAGCGCCAGCCCAGAGGCGGATTTCAAAGCGCGCTCGGCCTTGCATACCCCGGATCTGCTCACCTTATGGCAATGGCGTGAACCCGAATTTTTGCACCACACCGAAGGCAGTCCCATTCGACGCATTGGCTTTGAAAAATGGCAACGAAATCTTGCCGTTGCCTTAGGCAACGCGCCATACTCGTCGGCAATTGGCGCGGCACTCAGCCGTCAGTTTGATAGCGCATCTGCGCTGGTGCAGGAACATATCACCTGGGCCTTGCAGGAACAGGAGCGGAAACGGAGCTTGAATCCGCGCACACTCAAAACAGAACGCTTGATCCGCTGTATCGACAAGGGTATGCCCGATCACGCTTGAAGGAGAGCAACAGCATATGATGATTCTAGGAGTGGACATTGGTGGCTCAGGCATCAAGGGGGCCATCGTTGATACGGACAGCGGTCTCGTCATCGGCGAACGGCACCGGATTGCCACCCCGCAGCCAGCAACCCCGGCCGCCATGGCGCAAACCCTCAAGCAACTGGTGACCTATTTTGACTGGCAAGGTCCGATTGGTTGCGGCTTCCCGGCAACCATTCATCATGGTGTGGCGTTCAGCGCCGCCAATATTGATGCCAGCTGGGTCAATACCAGTGTCGAGGAGCTGTTCAGTGAAACCACGGGCCGCCCCTGCTTTGTCCTTAATGATGCCGATGCTGCAGGGCTTGCCGAAATGCGCTTTGGCCAGGGCCGGAATCGCGATGGCGTGGTCATGCTGATCACCATTGGCACAGGTCTGGGCAGCGCCATTTTTGTCAATGGTCAGCTACACCCTAATACCGAGCTGGGTCATCTGAAGATGAAGGGGCGTATCGCCGAGCACTATTGCTCCGATGCTGTCCGGCAGCGCGAGGATCTGAGCTGGGGCAAATGGGGACGGCGCTTCAATCGTTATCTACAACGCCTGGAGTTCCTGTTCAACCCGGACCTATTCATTCTCGGTGGCGGCACGGCGCAACGCTTCGACCGATTCGAAGAGGAACTTCATCTTCGCGCCCCCGTGGTTCCGGCACAAAGCCTGAATCAGGCTGGCATCATAGGAGCGGCACTGTATGCCGAAGAGCAGGTCGACAAACACAGCAATCTGGGCTGAATCGGCAAAATGCAGTGACTAACCGGGCTCACGAGTCCGGTTTTTTATATCGACTGGGTTGAGCCGGGAGAAAATACAGAAACAACAATAGCCGACCAGGGTCAGCAAATCACGAACGCTTAAGGTGACAAGAGATTGGAGCGGGAAACGAGACTCGAACTCGCGACCCCGACCTTGGCAAGGTCGTGCTCTACCAACTGAGCTATTC
>JBBRVG010000051.1:0-30857 GCA_038247115.1 Enterobacterales bacterium
CGAAAGCGAAGGCCTTACCGCCGTAGGTCTTGGCCAGCACTGCGGTGATGGCGGCAGTCAGGGTGGTCTTACCGTGGTCAACGTGGCCGATAGTACCTACGTTAACGTGGGGTTTTGTACGTTCAAATTTTTCTTTAGACATGCTCGTCCCTCTAACTATCACTGATCAAGTGGTGGCTAGCCACAGCACAAGTCGCTACTGGAATAAACTCAAGGTGTTGATTGGTAAACGGTATATCCGCCAGCAAAGCTCCAGTGACTGCATAAACCGGAACCCGTGAATCGCTGTGGACATATTGGAGCGGGCAGCGGGAATCGAACCCGCGTCATCAGCTTGGAAGGCTGAGGTAATAGCCATTATACGATGCCCGCTTGTTTTTCAGACCAACAACCTCGAACCCTGAAAACTGGTGGAGGGAGAAGGATTCGAACCTTCGAAGGCTGAGCCGTCAGATTTACAGTCTGATCCCTTTGGCCGCTCGGGAACCCCTCCGGATTGCGGCGTGAATCTGTTACAACAACACAGACTCATGCACGAGCGCGGGCATTTTAGGGTATGAAATTGATTACTTGCAACCGGATGATTGCTGTTTTTTTGGCTAGAACGCGCTAAAAGTACAAAAACTCCATTCAAGCCATTCCCCTGCGGCTTGTGAGCCCTCCCCCCTTGGTGTAATGTCGCCCTGCTTAAAAAGGGAGTTTTGCATGACGATCGATACAGGCCACTTGTCTCCTTATCTGAATTTTTCTCGTGACCAATGGTCTGACCTACGCGCGGCGGTTCCCCTGACCCTGACCGAGCAGGACCTGATTCAGTTACGCGGGATCCATGATGAACTCTCACTGGATGAAGTGCGGGATATCTATTTACCTCTCTCGCGCTTGCTCAATTTGTATGTCAAAGCGCGTCAGAGTCGCAGTAAGGTTATCGAGCAGTTTTTAGGCACTCAACCCTCCCATTTACCCTATGTTATCAGCATTGCCGGTAGCGTCGCCGTCGGCAAAAGTACCACAGCGCGGATTCTGCAGGCACTGCTGGATCGCTGGCCGGAGCACCCGAAGGTAGAACTGATCACCACCGATGGCTTTCTGTTCCCGAATGAAGAGCTGGAAGCGCGCGGCTTGATGAAGAAAAAAGGCTTCCCGCAGTCTTATGACATGCGGCGGCTGGTCAATTTTGTTGCTGACATTAAAGCGGGTTCAGAGAGTGTTAGCGCACCGGTTTATTCTCACCATATTTACGACATAGTCCCGGATGCGGAAAAGCGAGTTGAACAGCCGGACATCCTGATCATCGAAGGGTTGAACGTGTTACAGAGCGGCATGGATTATCCCCATGATCCGCATCATGTGTTTGTCTCTGATTTCGTTGATTTTTCTATCTATGTCGATGCCGAAGAATCGCTATTGAAAAACTGGTATATCGAGCGTTTTTTACGTTTTCGCAAAGGCGCTTTTTCCGATCCGACTTGTTATTTCCATCACTACGCAGCGCTGACCGAAGCCGAGTCCATCGCCATCGCCAGTACCATCTGGGACGAAATCAACTATCCGAATCTGAAGTCAAATATTTTGCCGACCCGTGAACGCGCCAGTCTGATCCTGACCAAAGGCGCGGCGCATGCTATCGAACAGGTCAAGTTGCGAAAATAACACACCTCTCTGTGCGGTCGATTCAGATCCCGCGCAGAGAAATCTCGCCCCCCATGTAGACTTCCAGCGCGTTATCCCGCTCCAGAACCAATCCACCTTGAGGATTAATCCCTCGCACCACCCCGGATATCCGTTGTTCGCCGAGTAACAACTGAACCGGCTTATCCCGGTAGATATCCAGGTGATTCCAACGTTCGACAAAAGGTGTCAATCCCTCTTGCTCGAAGCTCTCCAGCGCCTGCCGCAAGTTCTGGATAAACGCCGCTGTCAGGGGGTTACGTTGCAGCGGCTCACTGCGCAATCTCGTTAACGAGGTCCAGGGCTGGCCGATATGAGAACCCAGCTCGACGGGCATCGCCAGATTCAATCCGACACCCACCACCACATGGCAACTGCCGCCAGCAATCGCCGACATCTCTACCAGTATCCCCGCCAGTTTCTCTCCCCGCGCATAGAGGTCATTCGGCCATTTCAAGCCGACATCCGGATAATTCAGCGCCTGCAGGGTTTCCGCCAAGGCGACGCCAACCACCAGACTCAGCCCCATGGCGGCGGCGAACCCTGATTCCAGACGCCAGTACAGGCTCATGATCAACTGACCGGCGAAGGGGGATACCCACTGCCGACCGCGACGGCCGCGACCCGAGGTCTGGCACTCGGCCAATACACACTCGCCTTTCTGCCAATCGGCCAACCGGCTCATCATGTACTGGTTGGTCGAATCGATGACGGCAACGCAATGAATGGGGGCACCCGGTAACTGCTGCAAATAAGCGGCATCGAGAAGCTGCAATGGTCTGGCAAGACGATACCCTTTACCGGTAACACTAAAAATATCCAGCCCCAGCGCCTTGAGGCCTTTCACCTGCAAGCTGATTGCCGCACGGCTGATCGCCAATTGCTGCCCGATCTGTTCACCGGAGTGAAAATCACCATCCGCCAGCAACTGCAGTAATTGTTGTTGTCGCTCGCTCAGACGGCGCATGGGCATGCCTCATCCAACGTCACCTCGCCAGTCGCGCCCATAGAACGCACTTCCGGAGTCAGCTCGATGGCAAAATGTTCTTGGACCCGATTCTGGACATGTTTTGCCAGTTTCACTATTTCTTGTGCCGCAGCCCCGCCCAGATTCACCAACACCAACGCTTGCTGGGCGTGCACTGCGGCTCGTCCCATCACCAGCCCCTTGAGTCCGGCCTGTTCAATCAGCCAACCCGCAGCCAACTTCACAGAGCCATCCCCTTGCGGGTAAGCCGGCATGGCCGGATACAGGGCCCGCAACGCAGCCGCTTGTTCAGCCGATACGCTCGGGTTCTTGAAAAAACTGCCGGCATTTCCCAACTGTTCAGGTTGTGGCAACTTGTCGAGCCGCAACTGGCAAATCGAATCAAAGATCTGTTGCGCCGTGACCTGGTTCCCTAACTCGCGCAACGGCCCATAGCCGGTAACGGCTTGCCATTGTTTTGGCAATTTAATTCCGACTGCGGTGATGATGCGGTGATGCTGCCATTCACGCTTGAAATGACTATCCCGGTAACCAAATCCACACTCTTGGGCAGGGATCTGCAGTCGTTGCTGCAGATCCAGATCCCATACCTCGACATAGTGGCAATAACGGCATAATTCAACGCCATAGGCACCAATATTTTGCACCGGCGCAGCCCCAACTGACCCCGGAATCAAGGCCATGTTTTCCAAGCCTGCCATGCCTTGCGCCAGAGTCCAACGTACCAGCTCGTGCCAGTTCTCCCCTCCCGCCACATGCAGTAACCAGGCATCATCGGACTCGGTCACCGTGATCCCTTTCATGGCATTCAGCAGCACCAAGCCAGAGAAATCACAGGTGAACAAGATATTGCTGCCACCGCCCAGAACCAAGCGCGGCAAATGGCACCAGCGGTCATCCTGCAAGGTGTGCTGCAGCTCCGCCAGGGTACTAAAAGGGAGTCCCCAGTCTGCATGGGCCACCATGCCAAAGGTATTGCAGGGGGTCAGGTCAAAGTGCGCGATCGGGGTCATAAACCTCTCCTTACCATCAGGTCGCTGAGTGTACCCCATAGTGCAGGCGGGCTGTAGCCTCACGCCGGCCTCCAGCTCCGACGTTATTTGATCCGGGAACATGGTCAGGGAGAGGTAACCTTCTCTTTCCGCTTACGGATCGGGGCTTTTCGTGGTGCGCGGGACTGAGCCGGAGATGCATCGGCGGCAGTGTGTGGTGCGGATGGGCGGCGGGATGAAGAAGATTTGCCTTTTTTCTGCCGATAGCCTTGCCCCGCGACTCGGGCTGGCGCCGCTGGCATAGCCGCAAAGAGCTCACGAACCGACTCGCGGCCAGACTGTGCCTCTGTGACCATTCGACTCAACTCTTGCTGCAAAGGCACCATAAAGCCCTGATAAGGTAACTTCTTATGTTCTATCGCCGACAGCGCATGCTCCCAACGCGCTGTCATATCCGGCAAGCTGGCCGCAACCGGCAAGGCCCGGATCAGGGCCTTACCCATATCGGTGGCGCTGATACTTTTACCCTGATGCTGTAAAAAGCCGCGTTGAAACAGTAACTCCAGTATGCCCGCTCGAGTCGCCTCTGTTCCCAGACCATCGGTTTCCCGCAGTATCTGCCGCAGACTATTGTCCTGTACGTAGCGGGCGATCCCCGTCATTGCCGCCAACAGGGTAGCATCGGTGAACGGTTTCGGCGGCTGGGTCTGCTTGTCGATCCGCTCGCCTCGCTCGCAGTGCACGACATCCCCCTGTCGCAGCAGCGGAAGCCGCGACTCAGGCTCATCATCCGCCCTGTCGGCTGACAGCACGACTCGCCAGCCCGGGATCAGGATTTCCCGTCCCTTGGCCAAAAAATGGCCACCAGCGATCTCGATAAGGATCCGGGTTTCCCGGCGCTGCAACTGCGGATAAAACTGCGCCAGATAGTGACGGGCAATGAGCGTATATAACGCCAGCTCCTGACGACTCAAACTCTCGCCATTCATCCGGCGTTCTGTGGGGATAATCCCATGATGAGCGGAAACCTTGGCATCATTCCAGGCTGCGGAGCGTAACTGGAAATCAGCGGCCTGGACTGCCGACTGCAACGCTGGCTGAACTATACCGACCGCCGCTGCAACCTGGCTGGCCAGCCGGTGATGCTCGTTGGGTAGGTAACGACAATCCGAACGGGGATAGGTGATGAGCTTGTGGCGTTCATAGAGTTGCTGGCAGAGATCCAGCGTCTGTTTAGGACTCAGGTTCAGCTGTCGGGAGGCATCGATTTGTAGTGCCGATAAGTTATAGGGCAGCGGAGCCGACTGCTTGACCACCTTGCTCTGATATTCCTGAACTGCACCCGGCTGACCACTGATCCGCTCGACCACCTTGTCAGCCAGCGCCCGCGACAGCACGCGCCCCTCTTCGTCCTGCCAGGGTAGACAAGCCGCCGATGGCTGCCATTCGGCCGTGAAATGGGCACCTGGATTGGTGACTATGTGGGCGAGAACCGTGTAATAGGGCTTGCTGCTGAAAGCATCGATTTCGGCATCACGACGAACCACCAAGCCGAGAATAGGGGTTTGCACCCGCCCCACTGACAGTAACGCCTGACTGCCGCTGGAGCGGGCCAGCAGAGTATAAGCCCGGGTCATATTGATGCCATATAGCCAATCGGCACGGGAGCGCGCCAGGGCCGAGGTGCTCAGGGAAAGAAATTCCCGGTTGCTGCGTAGCGTCTCGAGCGCGCGGCGGACGGCAGGGGGATTCAAGTCGCTGATCAAACAGCGCAACATCTGATCCCGTTTCGATTTCGGCACGGCCAGATAGTCAATGACCTCGTCCACCAGGAGCTGACCCTCCCGATCCGGATCTCCGGCATGCACCAGCTCATCGGCCTGTTTGACCCACTGTTTCAAGATGCCCAGTTGCTTGCGGCTGCTGCTCCGCGGTTTGACCTGCCAACGCTCGGGGATAATGGGCAAGGTCTGCCATTGCCAGGATTTGAAGCGCGGATCGTAATCTTCCGGCGCGACCTGTTCCAGCAAATGGCCGATACACCAACTGACCACATCGCCATTGGCGGCGCGAACATAACCCTCACCCTTTTCGTGTGGTTTAGGTAATACCTCGGCAATGGCGCGACCAAGGCTGGGCTTTTCGGCAATATAGAGTCGCATCACTTAGCACTGAATATATGTATATAAAAACAGTATCCTGCAGGATTTGATATTTGCCAAGCCAGCAGGCGACGAGAATCAGTGAAAGCTGCCCTCAATCAGGAAATCATCCAGCATTTCGACCAATTCCCCCCATTGCTCAGGCTCCACGGCGGCGTCGGGTTCATCCTCCTCCCCCAGTTGCTGCCAGTAGTAGTGACGGAGGGACATGGCAAAGTCGCGATAGCTGGTTGCCAGTTCAGATAAAGAGCCAAACCAGATGATGCGTCGCAACTCGACGCTCAGCTCGTTGAGTTCGCGAACCAGCTGTTCATCGCTCTCGCAAGAATCGAGCAGATCGGTAAACCGCTCACGAGCGGATTCGGCTTGCTCCTCATCCAGTTCGCCGGTATCGGCCAGCAAATCGACATAATCACTTACCAGGTAATCCAGAACTTCATCTCGGTCGTGAAACCACAGCCATTGGGTTCCCTTACTGCCCAGCACAGACCCACCGAATGAATCGTCGGCATGCCCCAATGCCCAGAGATCTTCCATCTTGTATCCCCTGTAATTAGATAAAAAAACGAGTATCCCGATGCAGGTGCTTCGGGATACTGGTGGCCGAGGATAGACAAAACAACGCTTAAAAACGAGATAAAACAGCTGGTTCGAGAAACTAGAAGGAATGCACCAGATTACTGACAATAAAAAGCAGCACAAATGCGAGCAAGGGGGGTAAGACCATTTGACGCAACATATCCGCCTCCAGACTGAACAATCGGACTCCTGTTGACTATTGTTCACCGCACAGCCCAGCGCCAGTCCGCTGTCAATAATCGATTCAAGGTGTGATGGCCCAAACATTCAGCTCGCAAACAGGATCCCGTCTGAGGCGGTATGAGTTATAACCAGAAGGTTCATCGGCTCAACCGATGCAAAATGCCCCAACTTGCAGCCCGCAATAACGTTCGGAGAGGATCATGACCCAAGAATTGAAATATGCCCTGATCAGTGTGAGTCTGATTGTCGTCATGCTGGTTATTTTTTGCAGCCTGCTGATGCTTTGATGCTCATCACGGCACCACTTGCCGCGCAATCGGATTGTGGAGCGAAATCAGAGTTTCGGTGGACTGAATTTCATCAATCGCCTGGATCCGGTTGGTCAACAGGCTGTGTAGCTCATCGATTGAGCGGGTCATGATCTTGATAAAGATGTTGTAATGACCCGTGGTGTAATACGCCTCGACCACCTCTTCTAGCCGCTCCAGCTGCGCCAGTGCCGAGGCATAGTCCTTGGCGCTCTTCAGATTGATGCCGATAAAACAACAGACGTCATAGCCTAGCTGCTTGACGCTCACCAATGCCTGAGTACCTGTGATGATGCCGGCCTGCTTCATCTTTTCAACCCGCACATGAATCGTCGCCGGACTCACACTGAAGCGCTTACCCAATTCGGCATACGGGGTTCTGGCATCCTGCTGCAAGGCGGACAGAATGCTGCGATCCAGATTATCGATTTTATGATTCTCGCTCATGAAGCCCGCCTGTTTTTAACGAATCATCCGAATAAGGCATGAATAATAGATAATATTCAGCAATGATAGCTTTTATGCTCTGCTTTATTGTGTATTTTGCCATAAACGATGAATATAACCACGTCAGGTTGCTTCAGCAGATTATTCCGGTGGTTTTCACGAGCTCCCGGTGTCGCACTCGCCACTACAGGAGCCGGTAGTGAGTGCAGGGATTGAACAGCCTCGGGTCGCCGGCTCCAACCACGTTCGGCGACCTTCATTCCTCACTTTTCGGGCCGTTTCGGCCCGTTTTCTTTTCTGCGAGACAAAGAAAAAGCCCCGCACAGATGGCGGGGCTTGAAATCAGTTGCGCAACGAATGACTGGGCTATACGGGTTCGCCGTGGATGCGCTCGATTTTGCCACCGAGCCCACGCAACTTGCCTTCGATGTCTTCATAGCCGCGATCGATATGATAGATACGATCCACCATGGTGATCCCTTCAGCGACGAAACCGGCCAGCACCAGACTGGCGGAGGCGCGCAGATCCGTAGCCATCACCTGGGCACCGCTCAGGTGGTCGGTATCCCGGCAGACAGCGGTATTACCTTGCAATTCGACATCCGCACCCATGCGCACCAGTTCAGGAACATGCATGAAGCGATTTTCGAAGATGGTTTCCGTCACCATGCCGGTCCCCTTGGCCACGGCATTCAACACCGTAAACTGTGCCTGCATGTCGGTCGGGAATGCGGGATAGGGTGCCGTTGTGATATTCACTGGCTTCAAGGTACGACCACGCATATCCAGCTTGATCCAGTCCTTGCCCTTTTCAATCAAGGCTCCTGCATCTTCCAGCTTCACCAACACGGCTTCCAATAAGGAAGGGTCAGTATTATGACAAGTGATGCAACCATTGGAGATAGCAGCACCGACCAGGAAGGTGCCGGTTTCGATACGATCGGGCTGGACGCGGTACTCGCCACCGTGCAATTTTTCAACACCGTCGATGGTCAGGGTCGCGGTCCCAACGCCCTGGATCTTGGCTCCCAGTGCAATCAGGAAATTGGCCAGATCCACCACTTCGGGTTCGCGGGCCGCATTTTCAATCACGGTACGACCATCAGCCAACACAGCCGCCATCATCAGGTTTTCCGTCCCGGTGACCGAGACCATATCCATCAGGATGTGCGCGCCTTTGAGACGGCCATCGACTCGCGCCTTGATGTAGCCCTCTTCGACCACAATCTTGGCCCCCATCAGCTCCAGGCCGTGGATATGCAGATTGACCGGACGAGCGCCAATAGCGCATCCGCCAGGCAGAGAGACGTCAGCCATACCGAAACGCGCCGTCAACGGGCCCAGAGCCAGGATCGAGGCCCGCATGGTCTTGACCAGCTCATAGGGCGCTATGTGATGATTCACGGCACCCGCCAGTACGGTAACGGAGCCATTACGCTGCACAGTAGCCCCGAGGATCTCCAACAATTTCAACGTGGTCTTCACATCCTTGAGATGCGGGACATTGCTGAGATGGATCTCTTCATCGCACAGCAGAGAAGCAAACAGTATCGGCAGCGCGGCATTCTTGGCGCCAGAAATGGTCACATCACCGTTCAGGCTGCAACCACCATAAATCTTGAATTTGTCCATCAGATCCGTTCCCTCAGGAGGGCATGATAAATTTCTTCTCGCGCTTCCACTCCTCGGGAGTAAAAGCCTTGATGCTCAGCGCATGAATGGCATTGGAGGCAATATGCTCCGAGAGGGGCGCATAGACGGTCTGCTGTTTCTTGACCCGACTCATGTCGGCAAACAGCGGGGATACGGCAATCACTTGAAAGTGGCCACCATCACCCTGGGCATAGACCTCATCCAGTGACAATGCGGCCCGCAGGATACTCTCAATCTCGGTAGGTTGCATCATTTCTCGTCTCGTAATTGGGGCTGGGATTGCAGGTCAAAGAGCGGCTCAACCGCATACAGAGAACACAGCTTGGCGAAACTATCTGAAACCCCGGTCAGGCACATGAGTTCGCCAGCTGCTTGCCGGGCTTTGCCCCACTTGACCAGAAAAGCCAGTCCGGCTGAATCAACATGGCTGACAGCGGCCAAGTCTAGCTGATTGTTGGCAAACAAGGATTCACGCTGTGTCCACCACACCGCTACTCGTTCGGCATCGATCACGCCACTGACGTTCATGACTTTTTACCCGGCAACTGAGCAGGTTTCTTGTTGTGCTCTTCCAGCATCAGGCTAACCGCATCGATGCCTTTATCGCGGATCATGCCGCCCAACTCGGATTGCTTGGAGGAGAGCAGGCTGATACCTTCGGCAACCATGTCAAAAGCCTTCCACTCTCCCGTCTTGTTGTTTTGACGCAACTTGAAGATGACATTGATATCCGGTTTACCCGGATCCAGAACCGCCACATTCACCGAGACCACCTTGTCATCCCCCAACGCTCGAGGCGACTCAACCTTGACCTTCTGCTGATCATATTTCGCCAGAGCATCAGCATAGGTAGCAATGATGTAATCGGTGAACGCCAGGGTAAAGCGGTCGCGTTGTGCCGGTGTAGTCTCTTTGATATTGCTACCAATGACCTTATAGGCCGCGAACTTATTGTCGACATAAGGCATCAGTTCATCGCGGATCACCACGCGCAGATAACCCGGTTCGCTGTGGATCTTCTGTTGATCCTGATTCAGCCGGTTAAAGGTGCGACTGGCGGCTTCATTGATCAACGCAAAGGGATCAGCAGGATAGGCCGCTTGTGCCGAGCTGCCGAGACAGGCCAACAACAGAACGCCAATAATTTTTTTCAACATAGGACGAGCCTCACTTATTGCTTTGACTGTAGAGGAACTTACCGATCAGGTCCTCCAATACGATGGCGGACTTGGTGTCTTCAATCCGATCACCATTCTTTAACACCTCAGTCCCCATCTCCTCATCCGTGAAACCTGGCGTCAGACCGATATATTGCTCGCCGAGCAAACCCGAGGTCAGGATCGACGCTGTTGTGGTGTTAGCCAGAGTATTGAACTGCTGCTGGATCTGCATTTCGACGACGGGAGCCAGAGTCTTACCATCAATCTGGATATTGGCAACCCGCCCAACGACCACACCCCCGATCTTGATCGGGGAGCGCACCTTCAAGCCGCCGATATTGTCAAAGCGGGCATACAGGGCATAGGTGCTACGGCCATCGTCGAAGGTCAGACCGGCGACCTTGAGCGCCAACAACACGCCGGCCAGGATCCCTGCCAGCATGAAACAGCCAACGACAAACTCTATCTTATTGAATTTCATCATACTCACCCAAACATGACCGCAGTCAGAATAAAATCGAGGCCGAGGACAGCCAGTGACGAGTGAACCACGGTGCGCGTCGTCGCCTGGCTGATGCCAGCCGAAGTCGGTTTGGCATCATAGCCGTTGAACAATGCAATCCAGGTCACCACCAGGGCAAACACCAGGCTCTTGAGGCAGCCTTGCAGCACATCCTCATCAAAGTCCACTGCCGCTTGCATACCGGACCAGAAGGTCCCCTCATCGACGCCCAGCCAGTCCACTCCGACCAGCTTGCCGCCATAGATACCGATCAGGCTGAACATCAAGGCCAGCAAGGGCAAGCTGATTACCCCAGCCCAGAAGCGTGGCGATACGATACGCCGCAGCGGATCTATGGCCATCATCTCCAGGCTCGAGAGCTGCTCCGTCGCCTTCATCAGGCCAATTTCAGCCGTCAAGGCCGAACCGGCACGACCGGCAAACAACAGGGCGGCAACCACTGGCCCGAGTTCACGTAACAAGGAAAGGGAAACCAGAGGACCCAAGCTGCCTTCCGCCTTGAATTCCACCAGCACGTTATAGCCTTGCAAGCCGAGCACCATGCCGATGAACAGTCCGGAGACCAGGATGATCAACACCGACTGCACGCCGACCACATAGAGTTGCTGGATCAACAACGGAAAATGCTTGGCCGGTTGTGGTCGCCCGACCAGGGCGTGATACAGCATGATCCCCGCCCGCCCGATGGCCTCCAGGCTACGAATGCCAGTGCGTCCCAGACGCAAGATAGGCTCTAACAACATTCAAAGTTCCTGCAAGTAATCGTTGGCCGGATAGTGAAAGGGAACCGGACCATCGGGTAGACCGTGGATAAACTGCACCACTTCGGGATTGGCTTCTTCACGCAACTGATCAGGAGTGCCATGGGCCACCACTTTGCGATTGGCGATCAGGTAGACATAATCGGCAATACTCATGACCTCGGGGACATCGTGAGAGACGATCACCGAGGTAATATTCAAGGTTTTATTCAGCTGCTTGATGAGCTTGACCAGAACCGCCATGGTAATGGGATCCTGACCGACGAACGGCTCATCATACATGATGAGCTCTGGATCCAGGGCAATAGCTCGCGCCAGAGCAGCGCGACGGGCCATGCCGCCGGAGAGCTCGGATGGCATCAAGAGCTCAGCCCCCCGTAAACCGACCGACTCCAGCTTCATCAGCACTAGGGTCCGTAACAGTTCATCCGGTAACTGGGTATGTTCACGCAATGGAAAAGCCACGTTGTCAAACACATTGAGCCCGGTAAACAGGGCACCACTTTGAAACAGCATGCTCATCCGCTTGCGCAAGTCATACAGTTCACCACGGGAGAGTTCCGGCACATTCTGGCCATCGAACAGGATCTGGCCGGCATCCGGTTTGATTTGACCGCCAATCAGCCGTAGCAAGGTGGTTTTACCAATGCCGCTTGGCCCCATAAAGGCGGTAATCTTGCCCCGTGGGATCGTCAGACTGATATCATCGTACAGCAGCCTTTCGCCGTGGCTGAAGCTTAGCCCGGAGATGCGGATCAAATCATCACTCAAATGAAGCTCCCTGATGCGCTAGTAAGTGTGCGCATTGTAGGGGTGTGTGATCCAACTCGCAACTGGAAGCCAGTATGGAACTTGTTCTGTATGGCTGCGGTTTAGCTTGGCAACGCGTTGTGATTCGCTTCTGCTCCTCGAGTTTCATATAATCGGCCAGTAAGTTGTTGTGGAGTCAGAATAATGTCCAAATCGTTCGATTACCGGAAGGTGGGTCTCCGGGTGCTTGAAACCGAGATCGCGGCCCTGCGTGGGCTGCAAGAATATATCAATGATGAATTCAATCGTGCCTGTGACCTGATGCTCCGCTGCACCGGAAAAGTCATCGTCATGGGCATGGGCAAATCCGGCCACATTGCCCGCAAAATGGCCGCCAGCTTCGCCAGCACCGGCACGGCCGCTTTTTTTGTCCACCCTGGTGAAGCCAGTCATGGCGACTTGGGGATGATATCCCCGCAGGATGTGGTTATCGCCATCTCCAACTCCGGAGAAAGCAGCGAAATTCTGGCGGTATTGCCGGTTCTCAAGCGCTGGGGCAATCCGCTCATCTGCATGACCAGCAATCCAGCCTCCACCATGGGCAACGAAGCCGATATTCATCTGTGCATTCGAGTCCCCGAAGAAGCGTGCCCCTTGGGGCTAGCACCCACCTCCAGCACCACAGCCACGCTGGTGATGGGGGATGCCCTGGCCGTCGCCCTCCTAGAAGCCCGTGGATTCACCAGTGAAGACTTTGCCATGTCGCATCCCGGTGGCGCCCTGGGCCGCAAGCTGTTGCTGCGCAATTCGGATCTGATGCACAGTGGCGACCAACTGCCGGCAGTCTCTCGCCAGGCTTCCATTCGTGATGCACTGCTGGAAGTCAGTAACAAGGGCCTGGGCATGACCACCATTCTCAACCCTGACGGTACCTTGGCCGGGTTGTTTACCGATGGTGACCTGCGCCGGATCCTGGATCAGCGCGTGGACATTCATCAGACTCGAATCGAGAGTGTGATGAAGACCAGTTGCACCACAGTCCCGGCCGAGATGTTGGCCGCCGAGGCCGTTCAATTGATGCAAACGAAAAAAATCAATGGGTTAGTGGTTGTCGATAAGGATAACCGTCCAATCGGCGCCTTCAACATGCATGATGTACTCAAAGCTGGAGTCGTCTGATGAGCCAAATCGAGACCCTGTACGGCCCGGTCAGCACCGACGTGTTCGCTCGTGCCGGACAGATCCGGCTGCTGGTATGCGATGTGGACGGCGTTCTTTCGGATGGCCGTATCTATATGGGCAATCAGGGTGAGGAGCTCAAGACGTTCCACACCAAAGACGGCTTTGGTCTCAAGGCACTACGCGATATCGGCATTGAAGTCGGTATCATCACCGGTCGAAACTCGAGAATCGTCAGTGATCGAATGGCGGCACTGGGTATCGAACATCTCTATCAGGGCCAAGGCGCCAAACTACCTGCATTTCAGGATCTACTGGATGTCCTTGGTCTGGAAGCCAGTCAGGCGGCTTATATTGGTGATGATGTGATTGATATTCCCGTCATGCAGGCCAGTTGCCTGGGCGTTGCGGTAGCAGATGCACATCCGTTAGCACAACGCGCAGCCCGTTACATCACGCGACTACGTGGCGGCGAAGGTGCGGTACGGGAAGTGTGCGATCTACTGCTGCAAGCCAATCAGGCGCTGGAACAGGCGCAAGGGGCGTCGCTATGAGTCGTCAGAATTGGCTGATTGGCTTGATGTTTTTCCTCGCCTTGGGCCTCTGGCGCTGGTTCGATCAGGAGACTGACGACAGCCAGGCCGTGACCAGCTCAATCTATCAGCCCTCGTTTACCGCCAAAGAATTGAGAACTCAGCATTACGATGCCCAAGGGCACCTCAAGGAAGAATTGTCCGCCGATTATGTCGAACACTACGCTCAATTAGAAATGAGCGAACTGGAACATCCGCGCATCACAACCCGGGATGCGCACGGCAAGCCACTGTGGATACTCAGCGGCGAGAAGGGCGTGCTGAACAACAGCGATAGCGCTATTTTGCGCAATCAGGTGGTCCTGAAGAACTTGGGGCCGCAACCTATCGCCGAACAACTGACCACCGAGTACATGGAGCTGGACCTGACCAACCAGCAAATGCGTACCAATCTGAAAGTCGTGATCGAAGGGCCCGGCTTCCGTAATGAAGGGGTTGGTCTGTTGGGAAAACTGGACCAAAACAGCTATGAACTATTGGACAACAGTCATGCGATTTATTTTAACCAAGCCCGCTAAGGTGCTCTGCTGTCTGCTGCTGGCCTCCAGCGCCGGGATAGCCAAACAAACCGATTATCAGCAAAAGATTTTTGTCGACTCCCAACGGCAATTAGCCGAACTGGGCAGCAACAAAGTTTCGTTTCTCGATGATGTGGTCATCACTCAAGGCACCATCAAAATCACCGCCAGCAAAGTCGAAGTCATCCGCAATGGCCAGAAAGGCGCCGAAGAGATGATCGCCTATGGCTCACCCGCGACCTTTTCCCAGACGCTGGATAATGGTAAACCGGTACAAGCCAGTGCCAATCGCTTGCACTATAAGCTCAAAGAGAAGCTGGTCGTGCTCAGCGACAAGGCCAAATTGCAACAGCAAGACAGTGAAGTGAGTGGCGATGTCATCCGCTATGACATCCAGAAGCAGCAAATGGCGGCTGAAAGTACCGCCAAGGGTTCACGGGTCAAAACCGTTTTCTTGCCGGAGCAGTTGCAAGAGCAGACCAGTCAGAAGGATGGTCAATAAGATGTCGTTGTTAAAAGCCAGCGCCCTGAAGAAAAGTTATAAAAGCCGCACCGTGGTCAGTGACGTCAGCCTGCAAGTTGAAACCGGCCAGGTCGTCGGCTTGCTCGGGCCGAATGGCGCCGGGAAAACCACCTCCTTCTACATGATTGTCGGCCTGGTCCCTCAGGATGGCGGCATCATCACCGTCGATGACATCGACATCACCTCTCTGCCGATGCACGAGCGGGCCAGAAATGGTATTGGTTACCTGCCACAAGAGGCCTCTATCTTCCGTCGCCTCACGGTTGAACAAAATTTAATGGGCGTACTGGAAGTCCGCGGTAATCTGACGCGAGAGGAAAGAACGGACAAGATGGAGTCTCTTCTCGAAGAGTTTCACATCAGTCATATCCGCCATAACCTTGGCATGAGCCTCTCCGGTGGTGAGCGGCGACGGGTGGAAATCGCCAGAGCCTTGGCGGCAGACCCCAGATTTATCCTGTTAGATGAACCATTTGCCGGTGTAGATCCCATCTCGGTCATCGACATCAAACGCATCATCGAACATTTACGGGATCGCGGGCTTGGGGTATTAATTACCGATCATAACGTACGAGAAACCTTGGATGTCTGTGAGAAAGCCTATATCGTCAGTCATGGCAAGCTTATTGCCGAGGGCGCTCCAAGCGAGATTCTCAACAACGAACAGGTGAAAAAAGTTTATCTGGGAGAAGGATTCACCCTATAGATAACACTCTCTGCATGACCCGGTTTGTCGATTTAAGGAAAGAGCGATACTAATGAAACCGACTTTACAGTTGCGCCTTGGTCAGTCATTGGCCATGACGCCACAGCTTCAGCAAGCGATCCGCTTGCTTCAACTCTCCACACTGGAGCTCCAACAGGAGATCCAGCAGGCACTCGATGCCAATCCCCTGCTGGAGCAGGAGGAGAGTGATAATCTGGAGCCCATGTCGGAGCAAGAACGGGACGACGCCCAAGCAGCAGACGAAGCACGAGATGAGCAGGATGGTAGCCAGCTCAACACCAGCGATGCGCTCAATCAGGAAAACATGCCGGATGAGTTGCCAATGGATACCACCTGGGATGAGCTTTATACCGCCGGAACCCATCAAGCCAGCGGCTTACCCAGCGGCGACGATGAGCCTCTCTATCAGGGTGAAACCACAGAAACACTACAAGATTACCTGCTTTGGCAAATGCAGCTGACGCCATTTAGCGAGCTGGATCAGGCGATTGCCTTATCGATCATCGACGCCATTGATGACTCAGGCTACTTGACGGCAACCCTGGACGATATTCTTGAAGCCGTTCAATCCGATGAGCGTGAAGTCGAGATGGATGAAGTCGAAGCCGTGCTCAAAAGGGTTCAGCACTTCGATCCTGTCGGTGTAGCCTCCCGTTCAGTCCAGGAATGTCTGCTGATCCAGTTGGGGCAATACCCGCAGAGCACGCCTTGGCTTCACGAAGCGAAAACCATATTGCAAGAACATATGGATCTGTTGGCCAGTCGGGACTATCGCAATCTGGCCCGCAAGATGCAGCTCAAGGAAGGGGAACTTAAAGAAGCGCTGGATCTGATCCAGCATCTGGAACCGCGACCCGGCAACAGCATTATCCAGAGCGACTCCCAATATGTAATTCCGGATGTTGCCGTCAGCAAGAAACAAGGCAAATGGGTAGTCGAATTGAATCCGGATGCTATGCCGAAGATCCGCATCAACGAGACCTATGCCTCCATGGCGCGCAGTGCCAGAAACAACAGCGACAGCCAGTTCATCCGTTCGCATTTGCAAGAAGCCAAGTGGTTTATCAAGAGCCTGGAGAGTCGGAACGAAACCCTGCTAAAAGTATCTAACTGCATAGTGCTGCAACAGCAGGATTTTTTCGAGTACGGCGAAGAAGCCATGAAACCCATGGTACTCAATGATGTAGCAGAAGCCGTCGAGATGCATGAATCAACGATTTCCCGCGTGACCACACAAAAATTCATGCATACTCCCCGTGGAATCTTCGAACTTAAATACTTTTTCTCAAGTCACGTCAATACTGATAATGGAGGGGAATGTTCTTCCACCGCAATCCGGGCTTTGATCAAAAAGCTGGTCGCGGCTGAAAATACAGCAAAACCCTTAAGCGATAGCAAGATCGCGGATTTGCTTACTGAACAAGGTATTATGGTAGCCAGACGGACCATCGCTAAATATCGAGAGTCTTTGTCAATACCGCCATCCAGTCAGCGCAAACGCCTGTTGTAGGCCAAACAAAAGGAAGACGTTATGCAAATTAACCTGTCAGGTCATCACATCGAAATTACCGACCCGCTGCGTGACTTCGTAAATAGCAAATTTGCCAAGCTGGAGCGTCACTTCGAACAAATCAACAATGTTCAAGTCATTCTCACGGTTGAAAAACTCAACCAGGTCGCCGAAGCCAAACTCAACGTCAATGGTGGCGAGATTTTTGCCAATTCCCAGCATGCCGATATGTATGCAGCTATCGATACCTTGATTGATAAGCTGGATCGCCAGATCATCAAGCACAAAGAAAAATTGAATAGTAAGTAACCATGTTAATTCAGGACTTTCTCAGCAGGGACTGCACCAAAAGTGCAGTCCCTTGTTCCAGTAAAAAACGAGCCATTGAACTCATCAGTGAACTGGCCGCCAAGCGGCTCGGGTTGGATGAACAAGAGCTCTTTGAACGCCTGCTGGCACGTGAAAAAATGGGCAGTACCGGCATTGGCGGAGCCATCGCCATTCCTCATGGACGTATCCCTGACGGTCACCCACTCACGGCCGTATTTCTGACTCTGGACCAAGGCATTGCCTTTGATGCGGTCGATAACCAGCCCGTGGATATACTGTTTGCCCTGCTGGTACCCGAAAGTGAATGCAAAACCCATCTCAAGACGCTCTCGCTGATCGCCAGCAAATTGAATGACAAGGCATTTTGCCGGTTATTACGCCAGGCCGAGAGTGACGATGCGCTCTATCAACTGATGATTGCCCCCTGAGGCGCCCATGAAATTGATCGTGGTCAGTGGCCGCTCCGGCTCGGGAAAAACCATAGCCCTGCGCGTCCTGGAAGACCTAGGCTACTATTGTGTCGATAATCTTCCGGTTACTTTACTGCCCCAGTTGGTGCTGGAAGCCCAGGATCGTTATGACCAGCTCGCCGTTAGTATTGATGTGCGCAATATGCCGGACGAAAGTGGTGATATCGAGAACCTGCTGGGCCAGATCCGCCAGGCCAGTGATATCGAATTTTCCAGTATTTTTACCGATGCCGACAATGCCACACTGATCCGCCGCTATGGCGAAAGCCGGCGTTTACATCCACTGTCGCGCAAACATCTGTCGCTAGATCAGGCCATCCAGCAAGAGACCCATCTCCTGGCTCCCTTGTCATCAACGGCCGATCTGCGCATTGATACCAGCACGCTGAGCATTCACGATCTCAGCGAGCAGATCTGCGAACGAGTTTTGGGTAGAAAAGAAAAAGAACTGGTACTGGTCTTTGAGTCCTTCGGTTTCAAACATGGCACGCCCAAAGATGCGGATTTTGTTTTCGATGCCCGGTTTCTCCCCAACCCGCACTGGGTTCCCGAGCTCAGAGCATTAACCGGTCTCGACGCTCCAGTCCGTGAGTATCTGCAGGCGCAACCGGATGTCATGCTCTACAGCCAGCAGATCGAGACCTTGCTGAGCAATTGGCTTCCCCATCTGGAGCGAAACAACCGTAGCTATGTTACGGTTGCCATTGGCTGTACGGGGGGGCAGCATAGATCCGTGTTTATCACCGAACTATTGGCCGCCAGCTTCCGGGTCAGAAACAAGACAGTGCAGGTCCGTCATCGTACGTTGGAGAAATCCCATGCCCCGCATTGAGAAACGACTGCCCATCATCAACAAGCTCGGACTGCATGCGCGCGCCGCCATCAAACTGGTGCAGCTGACAGCTAGCTATCAGGCGACCATCATGGTCAGTAATGAAGAAAAAGAGGCCAGCGCAGACAGCGTCATGGGCTTATTAATGCTCGAGGCGGCCCAAGGATCCAGTATTCATGTCACCTGTGAAGGTCCCGATGCCGAGGCAGTCATGGATGCCGTCGAACAGCTGGTTGCGGCTCGATTCGAAGAAGCAGAATAAAATTCGAAAACCAGAATGAAAAACGCCGGTCCTTGTGACCGGCGTTTTTCTCGTTGCCAACAGATTGGCTGGTTTACGCCTGCATCTGCCACTGTTCGAAAAACAGGGTTGCTTCGCGTTGCGCCTCAATTAATTGCGCGGCATTGAGCAACCGGGCCATGCTGTCGCGTAACTGTTGCGCCTCACTCTGACGACAACCTCCCGCAACTGCCAGCGAGCTCCAGACATAAGCCTGCTGGTTATCCTGCGGTACACCCACACCTTGTTGATAGAGACAGGCCAGATTGTATTGCGCCAGGGCATGACCCTGCTCTGCCGCCCGGGAGAACAGAGCAGCCGCCTGATGGAAATTCTGCGGAGCCCCACGACCTTCCTGGAACATGACCCCGAGTTGATATTGCGCCTTGGCATGTCCCTGATCGACGGCCAGACGATACCAGCTTGCCGCTTGCTGATAATCCAACTCAACCACCCGCCCTGTTTCGTACAGCATAGCCAGATGGTATTGCGCATCGGCATGCCCCGATTCGGCAGCCTGACGGAACAACTGCAACGCCCGGCCACTATCGACTTCACAACCTAGCCCCTGCAGACACAGCTCCGCCAATTGGGAACAGCCCTGCGGATCGCCTTGCGCCGCTGATTTGTTGAACCAGGCGACGGCCTCAGTATCATCCTGTTGGACGCCAAGCCCCTGCCGATACATTTTGCCCAGCCGATTCTGAGCCTCGGCCACCCCTTCGGCTGCCACTCGGCGATAGAATGAAAGTGCCTGCAGATGATCCTGCAACACACCTTGACCCAGTTCGTAGAGACGTCCCAGTGCCAAGTAGGCTTGCTGGTTGCCCTGTTCAGCCGATTTCCGAAACCACTGTACCGCCTGGCGGTAGTCCTGCTGCACGCCACGGCCCATTCGGTACAAACCGCCCAGGATGAACTGCCCTTCGGCTGAACCCTGCTCGGCCGCCTTTTGATACCAGTTGGCTGCCTCACGGAAACTGCGGGTTACACCACGTCCCCGTTCGTACATGCGACCTAACGCCAGCTGAGCTCGGGGCTCATTCTGATCAGCCGCCTTGCGATATAACTCCGCAGCCTTCAACTCATCCTGCGCAATCCCGGAGCCGGTTTCATACAGTTGTCCCAGCATAAATTGGGCTCGGGCATCACCGGCCTCAACAATTTTATTCAACCACAGAGCAGCCTTGGATGAATCCAGGTGAACACCATCCCCTTGCAGATACATGGTGGCCAGATTGAATTGGGATTCGGCATGACCCGCTTCAGCCGCGCGTTGGTAATACTCGGCAGCCTTGATGCGATCCTGACAGACACCACGCCCATGCTCATAGGCAAACCCGAGTTTGAACTGGGATTTGAGATGGCCCTGTGCTGCGGCTTGAATGTAACAGGTGACCGCTTGCTGCTCGTCCAGCTTGATGCCGCGACCGCGCTCGTACTGCAACCCCAGTGCATATAGAGCAGCTGGATCACCTTGTTCCGCAGCCTTGCGATACCAATGGAAGGCTAATTCCTCATCTTGTTCGACACTAGCTCCGGCTTCATAGCGACAAGCCAAGCGCAATTGAGCACCGGAATGTCCTTGTTCTGCCGCTTTGCGCACCCAGTACAACGACTGGCCCGCATTGGCATCGACACCCCGCCCCTGCTCATAGAGCATGGAAAGTGCGTACTGGGCATCAACGTGATCTTGATCGGCGGCCCGTTTATACCAGATAAATGCCTCTTTCCAGGCTTGTGGCGAGGGAGCACTGCTGCGGCCGGTTTGCGTCCACGAGACACTGCGAGACATACGACTATTATCGCGCTCGCTGTCATCATCGCTCTCGTGATCCACCAGATTCAATTCCAGCAGTCGGCCTAACTGATACTGGGCATCCGCCAAGCCAGCATCAGCCGATTTGCGGAACCAAAGTAATGCTTGTTGCAAATCCTCCGGGATCCCCAGGCCATGCAAACACATACAGGCAAGACGATACTGAGCTTCAACCAATCCCTGCTCGGCCGCCTTGAGGTATAAGTCCGTGGCTTGTTGGTGAAACTGCGGGACACCCAGTCCATGCTCATACATCTTGGCCAACGCCAACTGCGCATTCGCATTTCCCTGATCGGCACTGCGTCTGAGCCAATACAAGGCTTGTGGATAATCGGGAACCCGACCTTCTACCCAGAGTTGCCCCAAGCGATACTGCGCTTCTGCACTCTCTTTTTCCGCCGCACTCTGGTAATAACTTCTAGCCTTATCCAGATCCTGTTCAACACCCTCGCCCTTCTGGTACATCTGGCCCAGCAGACAAAGAGCATCTGGATGATCCTGTTCGGCTGCCCGTTGCAGCCAGTGCATCGCTTGCGCCACATCATAAAAAGGAGAGTCGGGGTTCCGACTGACGACGGCCATCTGATATTGCGCTTCTATCGAACCCGCCTCGGCGGCACGGCGATACCAGACCAGACCTTGCAATTCATCGTGGGAGACGCCCTTTCCCTGCATGAACAACTGCGCCAAATTGAGCTGAGCCAGCAAGTGTCCCTGCTCAGCCGCACGGTTGAGCCAGAAGGCGCCTTGCGTCGGATCTTCGGCCACACCACGACCGTAGGCGTGAGTCATACCATAACTGTACTGGGACTCCGCATCACCCTGCTCGGCGGCTTGCCGTAATTGAGCCAATCCTGATTGCGATGGATTGGTGGCGGTGTTCATGCGCCAGGTCACTTCATTACTCACCGGCGCGGGACGTACAGAGGCCATAGCGGGTGAATCATGCTCAATATCCGTGGCAACAGAGCCACTGACATTCCAACTGACCCGCTTCTTTTTTGGCTCTTGGCTTTCTACCACACGTTCAACTTTCTTGATGCCGGAGCTCTGGGCCGACACTTGCCGATTACTCGCAGTAGCGGCACTCATCTGCCACGCCACGCGAGCCGGGGCCGTATTGAGGCGATCCAGGCTCCGTTGTGCTGGCAAAGAACCTTGAGCAGCAGCCCGGCGGAACCACTCCTGGGCGACTGATTCATCTTTGTTCATGCCCAAGCCTTCTACCGCCATGACTCCCATCTGATATTGAGCCTGGGCATCACCGGCTTCAGCCATGGGGCGTAAATCGTCCAGAGCCTGAAGATAGTCACCATTCTTGAACGCACTGAGACCAGATTCCAGACGGGTCTCAACGGATGAAGATGCACTCTTTGTCATAGTAATCGCCACCAAACAGGGAATGAGTACATTCCGGTCAGCACGCATGACCATCGAAAGTCAGGAATGCCAGATGTGGATTATTCCGCTTGTCACATACAGCAGGGACAATAGGAACAAATTTCGCGATCCTTGGGCTACCCGAGGATCAGCATTTGTGGGCAACGGCAGCACTCTGGCCATACATGATGGGTGAGATTGGAGTGGTCATTACCATTCCGAAGCACATTCCATTGCGCATTTGAATCTTAAGTCCTGGAGTCTTGACTCCTCGCCAACGCCACAAAGGATGTGAGGGCTTCGGACCATTTTCATAGTACTATGGCCACTTGCCTATTCCCGCAGCAATTAATCCTTTTTTTGATCTCCTCCACACTAGATCGCGGCAATAGTGCAAACTCTTGATTGAAAGCCCTTTCTTAATCACAAAGGACGCAAATGAAAAAGGCCCCGCAGGGCCTTCAAACATGGAGCAATAACTCAGCGGCCACTCATCTGCTGCTGTAATTGTTCAGCCAAAACCTGCAATTTTTGCTCTTGCTCCTGCAACCAAATCCAGCGAGCAATGCAGCCCTGTTCCGGCTTAATCATCTGCTGCAAAGCCTCGATCCCGGCCTTGAGCTGGGCATTATTCTGCAATGAAGAAATTTCCAGACTTAAAACCCGGATATTATCGATCGCCGTCGGCGCCATACCCCGCAAACGAGTAACAGCTAACATCTGCTTTTCAAGATCTGGATCGGCAAACAGCGATGTCATCACGAGCGTCATGGTGGCCGAGTAATCCTTATATTGCTGATAGATACCAGCCAGATAGGCGTCCGACCCGACCATGGGGGCGACGATCATTTCCACGGCCAGATTGCCCTGCTGAATAGCAGCCAGCAAGGTATCTCGCTCCTGACGCAAGGAGAATCGTTGGCTCAACAAGGTCAAGCGTCCCTTTTCGAGAGCTGCGATCAACTCCAGAGAGTTGGCGGCATCCGCGCGACGCGACGCAGGCGCCCGAGCCAGCATACGTAATTGTTCCGCATCCTTGGCGATCACATCCGGCTTTTCGCTCTGCAGCAGATCCATGATGGCCGCTTTACTCTGCTTGCCAATTTCAGTTGCCGAAAGACGGGACAGGTCCACCTGTGGCGTATCGGAACTCGAGGTCACAGAAGTGGCATTATGATTGAGCACCAGTAGCACTAAAACCACGAGGATCGGTAACGCAAGAAGGAAAGGTTTACGCATGCTAAAGCTCCTGTAACAACCGGCATTGAAAGACGGAGCCTACTATAGACAGGACGCAATCGATTGCAATGAAACCCGGATAAATCGGGATGGACCTTGATTGTAACCGCTATAGCGCCGGTTTCGCGGCTTGCCGTATGCGTTGAAATAACGCCTGGTAGCCGCTATTTTCTCGTTCTCGAACACGCAAGGCGCCATAGAGCCGACTCCAGATCCCTGCTCCCAGCCGTCGGGTCACTACTAACCCCTGAGCTTCAAAATCACGACAAACCCAGTCAGGCAGCACGGCAATCCCCCAGCCTGCTGCTGCCATCTGCACCAGCATCAACGTATTTTCAACCTGCCGGATCCGGGCTGGTGTCCGATTAGCGGGCTGCAAGAACCGCCGCACCACGTCCAGGCGTGAACTGGCAACCGGGTAGCTGAGTAAGGTTTCAGTCGCGACCAAATCGGGAGTCAGTTCCGGCACCAGAGTGAGAGGATGATTCGGTGCCAGCACCAGGCGCATCTCATAGTCAAACAGTGCCTGGTAGTGGATATCGGCACACGCCTGAACCTCCGACGTCAGTACCAGATCCAGCTCGCCGAGCAGCAAGGCCGACTGGGGATCAAAACTCTGTCCGGTCACAAACTCGATTTCCCGCCCTTCGATAGCAGGCCAACCCTGAAGCGCCGGGGCCAGCCAGTGAATACAGCTATGACACTCGATCGCCAGCCGCAACGGCGTGGTAACCGGAGCCTGGTGCCGTGCGAAACGACTGATCACCGCATCGACCCGAGGTAGACACTCATCCGCTAGCTCCAGGCACCAAAGCCCTTCCCGGGTAAATTGCAGCGGCTTGCTCTTGCGTAAAAACAAAGGTCCACCCAGTCGAGACTCCAACTCGGTCAACTGATGGGACAAGGCGGAGACACTCAGATGCAGTCTCTCCGCGGCGCCACTCAGGCTGCCCACGTCACGCAGGGTGGCGAGAGTGCGTAGATGTTTCAATTCGATCATGAAGATCCTGCAACTGGCCGTTGCAAAAGTTGCGATAGCGTTGCGCTACGCTAATCGACAAATATAGCCATGTAAACATCTAGACGTCCAAACGGAGAAAAACATGGCACATCTTACCCATACCCTCGGCTTTCCTCGCATCGGCGTGAAGCGCGAACTCAAGCAAGCTCTGGAAAATTACTGGTCCGGAAAAAACACACAAACCGATCTCCTGGCAACCGGTCGGACATTGCGGCAACGTCATTGGCAATGGCAGGCTGAAGCTGGCATCGACCTGCTGCCGGTTGGCGATTTCGCCTGGTACGATCAGGTATTGGGTACCTCGCTGCTGCTGGGCAATATTCCGGCTCGCCATCGCAATCAGGATGGTAGCGTCGATCTCGACACCCTGTTCCGGATCGCTCGCGGCCGGGCTCCTAGCGGCCATACCGCAGCCGCCAGTGAAATGAGCAAGTGGTTCAATACCAACTACCACTACCTGGTACCTGAGTTTTCTCGTCACCAAACGTTCAACCTGGAATGGACCCAGTTGTTTGACGAAGTCATTGAAGCTCAGGCACTGGGTCATGCCGTCAAGCCGGTCCTGCTCGGTCCCTTGAGTTATCTATGGCTGGGCAAGGTGAAAGGCGAACCGTTCGAACGACTGGAACTGCTGCCGCAACTACTCGCTGTCTATAGCGTCGTGCTGGCGCGTTTGGCGGCTGCGGGTTGTGACTGGGTGCAGATCGATGAACCCGCCCTGGTCCTCGACTTACCTGATGCTTGGCAACAGGCTTACCACACGGCCTATGGCGCCCTGCAAGGACATTGCCGTCTGCTGCTGACCAGTTATTTCGGCTCGGTCGATCACCATTGGTCATTGATCCGGAGTTTACCGGTACAAGGGGTGCATCTGGATTGTGTCGCCGGTCACTGGCCCACACCATCCCGATTGGCCGAGCTACCCGCCGACTGGATTATCTCGCTGGGCATCATCAATGGCCGAAATATCTGGCGTGCGGATCTGGAGCAACAACACCAGCGGCTACGACCGCTGGCGGCACAACTGGGGGAGCGTCTCTGGCTCGCCAGCTCCTGCTCGCTGCTGCACTGCCCACTGGACCTGCAAGAAGAAACCGCACTGGATGCCGAGGCGCGCAGCTGGCTGGCGTTTGCTCGCCAGAAATGTGTCGAGCTACAGCTACTGGCTCAGACGCTGAATGGTGAACAACAGGATCATATCCAGCGCCTGCAAGCCTACAGTGCCCCGATCCAGGCTCGATCCCGTTCAACCCGGGTACACAATCCGGTGGTGCAGGCTGCGGTGGCCACAATTACCCCGGCACAGGCCCAGCGCCAGAGTCCTTATGCCCAGCGGGCCATCCAGCAACGACACGCCTTGAACCTGCCCGCCTGGCCGACGACGACCATAGGCTCCTTCCCGCAGACCGCACAGATCCGCGCTCTGCGTCTGGAACATCGGCAAGGGCGCCTGGGAGCCCAAGAATATGAAACAGCCCTGCAACAAGAAATTGCCTATGCGGTACGGGAGCAGGAAGCGCTGGATCTGGATGTGCTGGTACACGGTGAGCCGGAGCGTAACGACATGGTCGAGTATTTTGGCGAACAACTGGCCGGGTACCTGTTTACTCGCAATGGCTGGGTACAAAGTTACGGCTCCCGTTGCGTCAAACCCCCCATCATCAGCGGTGATATCAGCCGACCTCATCCCATTACTGTGGCCTGGAGTCAATACGCCCAGTCACTGACCGCCAAACCGATGAAGGGCATGCTCACAGGTCCGCTCACCATGCTCTGCTGGTCCTTTCTGCGGGAAGATCTGAGCCGAGAAACCATAGCCCAACAGCTGGCCTTGGCGTTGCGAGACGAAGTCTGCGAACTGGAGCAGGCCGGGATCCGCATCATCCAGATTGACGAACCGGCGCTGCGCGAGGGTTTGCCACTTCGCCAGACCGAATGGGCAGACTACCTGCAATGGGCGGTCCAGGCCTTCCAGTTGACCGCCGCAGGCGTGAACGATAGCACCCAGATCCACACCCATATGTGCTATTGCGAGTTTGCCGATGTGATGGACGCCATTGCCGCCCTGGATGCAGACGTTATCACTCTGGAGACCTCTCGCTCGGACATGGAGTTACTGGAGACATTCCGCTCCTTTGCTTATCCCAACGAGATAGGTCCGGGCGTCTATGACATTCACAGTCCGAATGTGCCGGGCGTGGATTGGATGGCCAGCTTACTGCGCAAAGCCGCAGAGCACATTCCGGCACAACGCTTGTGGGTCAATCCGGATTGCGGACTGAAAACTCGCGGCTGGGAGGAGACACGGGCCGCATTGGCCAATATGGTGATTGCCGCCAAACAGTTGCGTCAGGAACTGCCGATCATCCTCTAAAAAGTCGGTTCAGGCCGCACTCCCGTTGTGGGGTGAGTGCGGCCACCTAGTGCTTATCCGGCGCGAACCGGGTGGCGCAGAGTACGCCCTAACCAGAGGTGCGCCGCCAGCGCCAGTACCCCGCACACAGCCATCACGCCGGCCATGGGCAATGCCGAGGTCGCCGGAACGCTGTTCACCGCCACCCCGGCCAGGGCGCCGACGCCAAAACGCAACGAGCCCGCCAAGGCTGATGCGGTACCCGCATTCGCCGGAAAAAAGCCGAGGGCATGGGAGGTGGCGTTGGCACCGACCATCCCCAACTGACCCACATAGCAGCAGACCGGAACCACTATCCCCCACAAACCGCCCCAGCCAGTAGCACCATTGATCACCAGTGCCAGACCGGCCACCGCACTCAAAACCAACCCCAGCCGTAACATAGCCAGCAACCCCACCCGTTTGACCAGACGGCCATTGATAAAGGTCATCGCCATCAAGAATAAGACATTCAAGCCAAACAGCAGCCCATAGTGCTGAGCCGCCACACCGAAATACTGGATATAGACGTAAGGCGAGCCACTGATAAAAGCGAACATACCGGCGGAGGAGAAAGTACTGGCCAACAGGCTACCCATCGCCTTGCGGTGACACAAAACCCGATGGTAATTGCTCAATACGCTACCCAATCGCAATGGCTGCCGCAGTTCAGGCTTCAGGGTCTCGGGGATCCATACCAGGATGGCGACCCAGAGCATAGCCCCCAGAAGCGCCAGCAGGATGAAGATCGAATGCCAACCCCACCCCAGCATGGCGCCCCCGAGCAGAGGGGCCACCAAAGGTGCCAGGGTCATGGTGAGGATGACGATGGTCATGGCGCGCACCACTTCATCGGGACTGAATAGATCGCGCAACAGAGCGTTCACCACCACGGCACCAGCGGCGCCCCCGATAGCCTGCAACAGTCGGAACAGCAACAGCACCGGCAAGCTCTCCGCAAAAACGCAGCCAATGGAAGCCAGAGTAAACAGCGCCACCCCGAACAGGATCACCGGCTTGCGGCCAAAGCTGTCCGCTATGGGCCCATAAAATAACTGACCGATGGCAAAGCCAATCAAAAAGGTACTGATGGTCAGTTGCACCGACTCGACACTGGCGGCCAGATCCGCAGCAATACTGGGTATCGCCGGTAAATACATGTCCACGGCCAAAGGCGTTAATCCGGAGAGAGCCCCCAGCATGATCAGCAGCAATAAATGAGAGGTTCGCATGAAGGCCTGTTCCGAATGGAGGGAACCATGAGTGTAACGGATACTTGATCTGGTTCACAAAAAAAAGCTCAGGCTAATCACGGCTCCCGGTCTTCGCATTGACCGCCGGGCATGGGAGAATAGCCGCCACTACCCTATCGCCGACTTAGCCTGCTGGCTGAACGTGCTCCCAGGCCGTGTGACCCACAAGGATCAGGATGAAACACCTTTTTTTCGCCAGTCTGTTGCTTCTGGCTGGCTGCAGTATCGTCAGCAAGGATCAGTGCCGAAACCTCAATTGGTATGGCCGTGGCTACGCCGATGCGATGCGCGGCATGCCCTATGCTGATGGTGCGCGTTACGCCAGTGCCTGCCGCGACCAGGGTGTTTATCTGGACATAGCGCCCTGGCAACGGGGATACCAGCGCCACCTGAACCAGACCTGCCCCATGGACAAAGCCAGACAGCTGGCTGCCAGCAATCAACCCTATCAGGGGCCTTGTCTGTCCATTCCGGAATTTGCCACTCGCTACCATGCCGAACAAGCCAAGGCTCAGGAGCGGGCTGTGCTGCAAAAAGCCGAAGATGACCTGGTGAAGATCCGTCAGGAGCATGCCCTGTTGCGCGGCAAGCAGGATGCCGCCTCGAAGTCCCGACTTCAGGAGCTGGAGTGGAGCGAATTCCAGCTGCAACAGACCCTGCTCGAACTCCGGCCACCCGTGGCCGTGGAAGGTGATGTACTGAATCCGAGTCTGCATTAATTCTCAGGGAGTCGAGACCATGCGCTGGCCACTGATCCTCGCGTTAATACTGCTCGGCGGCTGCAGTGCGCTGTCCGAGCAACAGTGTCGCCTTGGCGATTGGTATGGTCTGGGCTATCAGGATGGTCAAGCCGGACGGACTCGTGCTCGCCTGGATGAATATCATAAATCCTGTGCCGAGTATGCAATAACGCCCGATCTGGAACGCTGGCAAGCCGGATATGACAAAGGCCTGGCCTTCTATTGCATCCCCGAACTGGCCTATGCCAAAGGGAAGAACGGCGATGAGTATCATGGGGTTTGCCCGAATGATGCCAGCTTCCGTCAGCGCTACGAGCGGGGCAGAGCCGAGTATCAGCTTCAGCAACAGTTGGACGATATCGCCGATGAACTGGATCGACTGCAGGATGAGCGGGAGCGGGCGTGGAAAAGTTATCGCCACAGTCAGGATGATGCCGAGCGCCATGAATTGCGCCATCGACTGCGACAGTTTGACTGGCACGAACTGGATCTGCAGCAGCAATATGGCGGTATCAAACAACAACAACTGCGGCTTCTCGACACCCCGCGCGACTGGTAGTCCGTTGGCTACCAGACAACCCGTCTGAAATAAACTGCGATCTGGCGCCAGCCTTCGGGCCGGCGCCGCCACCGCCTGTCATCTATTTGTCATTTCTCCTTCATACACTCGCGGCAAACCGAAGAGGATGCCGCCATGAAGATCGCTCACTTTTCTCTGCTCAGCTCGCTATTGCTGCTGCTACTCGCCTCCATTTTATGCTGGAGTCTCTATACCGGCTGGAGTCAACGGCTCAGTCAGGAGCAGCAAGGTATCAGCTTCGAGCAGCTCAGACGCACCGTCAGCCAGGATGCGCAGCGCCAGATCGGGGAGTACCTGCTGACCGGCGATGCCAGCCGCTTGACCCAAGCCCGTCAATCCTTGAGTCGGGCAGAGACACTGCTCGCACAACTGCCCGCAAACCTGCACCGCAGCACAAAGCAGCAGTTACAGCAACTCAATGCCAAGATGGGGGGCGAATACCTGGCCGCCGGCAAATTGGCCGGCAATAGCCAACAACTGCTGCAGAATGCCGAAAGCGAACTGATGAGCAATCTGGGGATCCTCACCCGCTATGCCCTCGCCGCCCAGCATCCACAGAGCAGTTCTTACCTGAGCCTGACCGCCAGTATGGCCTCGGGCATTGCCAAACTGGGGCAATTGCGCGAGAACCTGATGGCTCAACACGATAGTCGACTGCTGAAATCCCTGCAGTTTGAGCTCGACAGTTTGCAGCAGCAGTTGGTCCAGTTGCAGGCCCTACCCCTGCTGGGCGTCCACGCCGAAAGCGAGGATGATTTTCCAAGTCTGGGCGAGGAAACGGCTGTCACTGCCGATCAGGGGGAAGAGCCCAAGGCCGAGCTTGCCAGTCTGTTGAATCGCTATCCCAAGGAGTTGGAGAACACCCGACGCATGCTGGAACAGCAGCAGCAAATGAAGCTCCAGTTGACCGCTGACTTTCGCCAACTGGAGAATGACATCCTGCAGATCGGCAAGGATCTGCAGCAGAGCCAGACCCGGCAATTACAACAGCTCGGTCTGACCCTGATCGTCCTGGTCGGCATTCTGGTGCTATTTGCGCTGCTCTCCTTCCTGTTTCAACAACGGCTGGTCGTTTCCCGACTGCATGTGCTGCGCAACGCCTTCCGTCATCTGGTGACCACAGGCCGTCCGGAACCCCTGCCGGTGCAGCACCGGCACAGTGAGCTGGGTGAAATTGCCTACAGCTTCAACCAACTTATGAATCTGCTTAGCCAGCAGCAACAGGACAAGGGTCAGCAACTGGGGCGAATTTCACAAACCCTGGAAGGCATGGTCAGCCAGGTAGAGCAGATCC
>JBBRVG010000052.1:0-30577 GCA_038247115.1 Enterobacterales bacterium
AAAGATGGCGGATTATACCTGATGACAGGCAAAGGGAAAGGTGAAGAGCTGGTGATTTTTTGTGCGGACTCAAGAAGGCAAGGCAGGCTGGGCCTGCCTTGCAGGATTCGGCTGGGGGGTTATGCCGGCAGCGTGTAGCCGGATTGTAGTTGTATTATCCCCATCGCAATGTGTCACCTGCGCTCAGAAGAGTGGTGGATGCACTGCGGATCTGAGTGCTCGCGGTTTTGCTGCGGCGACCTATGCTGAGATGGCGCTCTCTTCTCGATGCTTGTTCATAGGGTTCAGATTGTTTTTGTAGCAATTCTCACGGAACCCTGCCTCAAGCTGGCTAAGTTTATAACAAGGGCTCACGACCATGCAGAGGCTGCTATGAAACAACTGACATTGATTCGACATGCTAAATCGAGCTGGAAAATTGCCGAGCTGGAGGATAGCTGGCGTCCACTGACTTCGCGGGGTTACCGTCAATTGCTGGAGCTGGGGAAGCACATACCGGCAGGTGGTTTGTGGTTGGTGTCGCCAGCGGTTCGGACCTATGCGACGGCCCATGTCTTGCGTCGTCTTGCAGGTCTGCCGATGGCGGGATTGCAACTGGATGAGCGCTTGTACGAAAGCAGCGGTGACAAGCTTCTTGGCTTATTGCGCGAGCAGTATGATAAGGATGAACACCTGGTGCTGGTTGCTCACAGTCCAGGGCTGGATGAATTGGCGCTCTCACTTTGTCCTGGCGCCTTGGTACCGCTGACCACCGCCAGCTTACTAACTCTAGAGCTGGAAATTAGCCAGTGGCAGCACTGTACTCCGGGTTGCGGCAAGCAACTGACCTATTTGGTGCCAGGCGAGTAAACAGGCCCGCTAATCGTTCAATAAAGAACCCCGCCGGGGCGGGGTTCTGGATAACGCTTCTTTTCGCTGAATTAAGCGGCGAAGTTCTTGGCCGCAAAATCCCAGTTGGCCAGAGCCCAGAAGGCTTCCAGATACTTGGGACGCAGATTGCGATAGTCGATGTAGTAGGCGTGTTCCCAGACATCGACGGTCAGCAAGGGGGTGAATCCGCTTTCAGTCAGCGGGCAGCCAGCATTGGAGGTATTCACAATCGCCAGCGAGCCGTCAGCCTTTTTCACCAGCCAGGTCCAGCCTGAGCCGAAGTTGGTGACTGCTGATTTGGTAAAGGCTTCTTTAAACTGCTCGAACGAGCCAAAGGCTGCATCAATGGCGGCAGCTAAAGCTCCGCTCGGTGCGCCACCGGCATTCGGTGCCAAGCTGTGCCAGAAGAAGGTGTGGTTCCAGATCTGGGCAGCATTATTGAAGACACCGCCGGAGGATGTTTTGATGATTTCTTCGAGGGACTTGCCTTCAAATTCGGTACCTGGCACCAGAGTGTTCAGGTTCACCACATAGGTGTTGTGGTGCTTGCCGTAGTGAAACTCCAGGGTTTCTTGAGAGAAATGGGGCTCGAGGGCATTCTTTTCGTAGGGCAGGGCCGGAAGTTCAAAAGCCATGAGTAAAGTCTCCATTGTATAAATGGCCCTAAGCCGGGCCGAATTGCCAAAAAGGGATTGAGTTGGGACTATCCCAATTACAGAATTGATTTATAGCAAACTTTTCAGCATGAACGCCACAACTACCGGCACAAATGCATCGGAAGTTGTTAACAAATTGCTTACCGGTGAGTTACATGGCGTACTCTTCATCGGTGGACTATGTTGAGCCCCACGGGTCAATACCCTTCCATTTTGTGGGATTGTTAGCGCGACGTTATGCGCTAGAATAGCCAAAACGACATAGTCTGAGGCCGTAATGGAAACAATCGATAAGATCAAACAACAAATTGCCGAAAATCCGATCCTGCTGTACATGAAGGGCTCCCCCAAGCTGCCCAGCTGTGGTTTCTCGTCACAAGCCTCTCAGGCGCTGATGGCCTGCGGTGAGCCTTTCGCGTATGTCGACATACTGCTCAATCCGGATATTCGGGCCGAATTGCCCAAATATGCCAATTGGCCGACCTTCCCGCAGCTGTGGGTCGAGGGGGAGCTGATTGGTGGTTGTGACATTATTCTGGAGATGTTCCAGCAAGGGGAGCTCAAGCCGCTGATCCAGGAAGCTGCTGCTCGTCATAAGCCCGCTACTGAGTAACGATTCCATTCTTCGAGTCAGGTTTCTGGTTCGAACAATCCTAGTAAATAACAAGGGCCATCAGTGTGATGGCCCTTGTTTTATCTGGTATTGGCATCTTCGCTATTGGCTTACAACACCATGCTGGCGATCCAGCCGAAGACGAGCAGTGGGATATTGTAGTGAATGAAGGTGGGGACCACGCTATCCCAGATATGGTCATGCTGACCATCGGCATTCAGGCCTGACGTCGGACCCAGTGTCGAGTCCGAGGCCGGTGAGCCCGCATCCCCCAAGGCTCCCGCTGTGCCTATGATGGCGATGGTGGCTAAGGGTGAGAATCCCAGATGCAGGCAGAGCGGAACATAGATGCCGGCTATGATGGGCACAGTGGAGAAGGAGGAGCCGATCCCCATGGTGACTAGCAGGCCGACCAGCAGCATGGCGAAGGAGGCTAGGCCTTTGTGGTCCCCCAGCGCGTTACCGACGGTTGTGACCAGACCTTCAACCCCTTGGGTTGCATTCATCACCGCCGAGAAGCCGGAAGCGCTGATCATGATAAAACCAATCAGCGACATCATTTTCACCCCTTGGGTGAAGGCGTCCTGACTCTCGTGAAATTTGATGACACCACCTAGGGTGAAAATCAAAAAGCCCACCAGAGCACCGACAATGATCGAGTCGGTATATAACTGCAGACCGAGAGCCGCGAGAATCGCCACCACCGCGACCCATAGATGATGAGGGGTAAAGGTCACCGTCTCCGGCTCGATAGCCAGAATAGGTTCGAGTGCATAGTCGCGGGGTTTCCGGTAACTGAAAAAGGCACACACCAGACCCAGCCCCATACCCAGCACCGGGATAGCCATAGCCAGCGGCAGCTGCGGGCCCGTGACCGCCACACCGCTGCGGATCAGGTTTTGCGCCAGTATGTCATTGAGAAAGATGCCGCCAAACCCGACCGGCAAAATCATATAGGTCGCCGTGAGGCCGAAGGTGATGACACAGGCGACCAAGCGTCGGTCCAGACGCATTTGCGCCATGACATGCAGCAACGGCGGGACCAGGATAGGAATAAAGGCAATATGAACCGGGATCAGGTTCTGCGAAGCAATACTAACCGCCAGCAAGGCGCCCAGTAGCAGACTCTTGACCCAGACCAGATGCCCCGGCGTCGCTTTTTTGCCCAGTTGAGCAATGACCTTGTGGGCTAGCAGATCGGTGATCCCAGAGCGGGAGATCGCCACGGCAAAGGCTCCCAGCATGGCGTAGGAGAGGGCAATGGTGGCGCCGCCGCCCAGACCATCGGTGAATGCCTTCAGGGTTTCCATCAGGCTCAGGCCACCGACCAGACCACCTACCAGGGCACTGACCGCCAGTGATACAACGACATTGATCCGCAGCAGGCTCAGCAGCAGCATGAGGGATACAGCAACAACAACCGGGTTCATCGATTCTTATCTCAAGGGGCTAAAAGAGCGGAATATTTTGCGGATTAAATTACAAATGTCGAGCGGAAGATCTAGCGCGACGACATGAAGCCAGAGCATTCAGCTAGCGGCAGAGAGCACAAAAAAATCAGCCCCATGCGGATGGGGCTGTGAGTGTGATTACTCTTCGCTGGCCGGAGGCCAGCCACCGAGGGATTTCCAGCGATTGACGATATGACAAAACAGCTCGGCAGTCCGTTGTGTGTCATACAGCGCCGAATGGGCTTCTTTGTTGTTGAAGGCAATTCCGGCGGCCATGCACGCTTTGGCCAGTACGGTTTGACCCAGTGCGAGACCGGCCAATGTTGCGGTGTCGAACGTGGCAAACGGGTGGAATGGATTGCGTTTCAAACCAGCCCGCTCAGCGGCCGCCATCAGGAAGCCATGGTCAAATGCGGCGTTGTGCGCCACGACTATGGCCCTATGACAGTCGGTTTCCTTGAGGCCCTTGCGTAGCCCTTTGAAAATGGCGCCCAGCGCTTCTTTCTCAGAAACCGCACCGCGCAGAGGATTAAACGGGTCAATACCGTTGAATTCAATGGCCGCTTTTTCGATGTTGGCGCCTTCAAAAGGTTCAACATGAAAATGAAAGGTCTCATCGATATGCATCCAGCCATCTTCATCCATGGTCAGGGTGCAAGCGGCGATTTCCAGCAGAGCGTCGCCTTTGGAATTGAAACCAGCCGTTTCAACATCGATGACGACGGGGAAGTAGCCGCGAAAGCGCGCTTTTAACGGGTGCAACGGGATTTTCTCACTCATCCAAAACTCGATCACTAGAACAGGGTGTGAAGAAACGGAGCCCGTTAAGGCTCCATGATATCGTAGGTACTCATCCAGCCCAGGCGTTCGAACAATTCAAACAGTAGGCTGACGGCAATAGACAGCAAGGTTGCCAGAGCCATCCCCTTGAGGCTGACACTGCCGATGTCCAGGTGGGCACCCGACAATCCTATGATCAGCACAATGGAGGTCAGGATCAGGTTCTTTGGCTTACTGTAATCAACCTTGGATTCGACCAGCATACGGATACCGGAAGCGGCAATCACCCCGAACAACAGCAGGGACACACCGCCCATGACTGGAACCGGTATGGTACGGATGAGCGCCGTGAATTGACCGAAGAATGCCAGCAGGATCGAGATCACCGCAGCACCACCGATAACCCAGACACTGTAGACCCGGGTAATGGCCATCACGCCAATATTTTCACCGTAGGTGGTGGTCGGTACTGAGCCGAAGAAGCCCGACAGAGTAGTGGAGATGCCGTCACCCATCAAGGAGCGATGCATGCCGGGATCTTTCATCAGCGGGCGGTCGACGATCTTCTCCGTCACAATGAAGTGACCTATATGTTCGGCAATCACCACGAAGGCTGCCGGCAAAATGGTGATGATAGCGGCCAGCTCGAAGGTCGGGGAGTAGAAGGTTGGCATCTGGAACACCGAAGCCTGTGCCACGTTGGTAAAATCTACCAGGCCCAGTAACCAGGCGGCCGCATAACCGACGATGATGGCCACCAGGATCGGGATCACCGCCAGAAAGCCGCGGAACAGCACAGAGCCAAATACCACGACGCCGAAGGTCAACATGGCCACACCGACCACCTTGGGATCCAGGGTCTTGGCGGTCAGACCTGCCATATCAGCGGCAACCGGAGCCAGCTCCAGACCTATGATGGCGACGATGGCCCCCATGGCGGCTGGCGGAAAAATCACATTGATCCACTGGTAACCAAACAGCTTGATCAGACTGGCGACAGCCATGAACAACAAGCCGGAGGCAATAAAGCCACCCAGTGCCGTCTCGTAGTTGTAACTGGCCATCACCGCAAAGACAGGGGAGAGAAACGCGAAACTGGAGCCCAGGTACGCAGGTACCTTGCCTTGACACAGAAACAGATAAATCAGGGTGCCGATACCGTTGAATAACAAAACGGTACCCACATCGACCTTGAACAGCATGGGCACCAGCACCGAAGCGCCAAACATGGCGAACAGATGCTGAAAACTCAGAGGAATACTTTCCAGCAAAGAAGGTCTCTCTTCTATCTGGATGATACGTTTGCGCATGGGTTTCTCCTTTCCCGCAGGTTATTTTCTTTTGAGGGGCTTTCTTGAGTCTTATCTGGGTATAAAGACGGCGTATTATGGCAGAAGTGCCCTGGAAAGCCCATGCCTGCAGCGTGGGCTGGCTGCGCGGGAATTCCGCTAAAGTAATGGGTTTTCAGGCCGATAGAGAGGGGGGACAGGAAGAGGAGACGGCCGTGAAGTACAGATATCTGTTTGGCTTGCTAGGTGTGCTGACTGCGGTCAGCCAGGCTGCGGTACTGGAATATGGTGCCAGTCTGGATCAGTCCAATTGGCGATTGACCGGTGATAGCGCGCTGGAATGCCGTCTCGAGCACTTTATTCCCGGCTACGGCAGTGGCTCTTTCGTCAGTCGTGCGGGCAAAAATATCAATTTGGACTTCGAGCTGCGGCCATTACGCCCCAATGCCCGGGTACAAACCGTGACTCTGCGATCGTTACCGCCCCGCTGGCGTCCTGGTATTGCCGAGACGGGGATGGGGACCATCCGCTTCTACAAACAGTTTGATGGACTGGTCGAGGGGCAAACCGCCTGGACCATGGTCGGCGAGCTGGAGCAGGGACGTTTCCCGGCTTTCGTGTTCCGTGATTGGTACCACAGAGGCGAACCGGTACAAGTGTCGGTCTCGGCCGTCGGCTTTTATGCCCGTTATCAATCCTTCCTGATGTGCCTGCAGAGTTTGTTGCCTTATACCTTTGCCGATATTGCGTTTACCGCACTGAATTATGAGAAGAACAGTGATCGGCTGACACCTTATTCCCAACGTCGGTTGGAGATGATTGGCGAATACCTGAAGGCGGATCCATCTATCGACATGCTGGTGATTAACGCTTACACCGACAGTTATGGCGGCCGTTGGCCCAACTTGAAACTCTCTGAAAAACGCGCCAAGACCATCAAGAACTATTTTGCCAGTTTGGGCATTGATCCGACGCGTATCGAAGTGGAAGGCCATGGTGAGAAGCAACATGTCGCCAGCAATGAGACAGAGACCGGTAGGTCATTGAATCGCCGGGTCATCATTTCCATGTCCCGCTTCCTGCCGAATTATGAAACCCGCGGCCAGGAAGTTGGTGGTGACATGTACACGGGTGAGGCGTCCGCACCGGCCACCGATAAAGAAGCCATGACGCCGAAGGCGGATGCGTCCAGAGTCCAACCTGCGGCAGCCACGGGTGCAGAGGTCAAGACGAAGCCGCAAGCGCCGAAAAAACCGGCCATCACTTCAGCTCCAGCACCGGGTGCTAATACTGGCGCTTGAAACTTTACCGGCTCGGATGGCCGATCAAAAAAGCCCCGTCTAGAAAACGGGGCTTTTCATTTATGGCACGCATTATTTGTGCTGCACAGGGCTGGATATCAGCTGACTTGATACTGCTCGGCATACGAAGCGGCGAGTACCTTGGCTTTGCTCAGCGAGGCCGAATCCAGTCGGCTGGCCGCATTATCGCGGATCTTGGCAGCGTCCGGGAAACCAACGGCAGCCAGCGAGCCCCAGACATAAGCCTGCATATCATCCTGAGGCACGCCTTGCCCCAAGGCATACATGGCCGAGAGTAGGAACTGGGCTTCGATATGGGATTTTTCAGCGGCTTGCCGATACCAGAACAGGGCTTGCTTGTTGTCCTGAGCCACACCTTGGCCATTGTAATACATGAGCCCTATGTTGTAGGGGGCTTCCGGGTGATCCAATTCGGAGGACTTTTTGTACCACTTCAGGGCTGCTTTGTAATCCTGTGTCACACCCCGTCCCATGTCATACATGAGTGCAAGCGTATAAGCGGCATCGGCATGTTCCAATTCGGCCGCTTTTTGATACCAGTGGGCACTTTGGGGCACATCTTGGGCCACGCCGCGCCCGGTGTCGAACCGCAGGGCCAACTGATAGGCTGCTTCCGGATGGCCGCGTTCAGCAGCCATGCGGTAGCACTCCAGCGCCTGTTGTTGATCCAGACTCACGCCCTTACCCTGCTCATAAAGCGAGGCGAGCTTGACCAAGGCTACCGGATGGCCCTGATGCGCGGCGAGTCGATACCAGTGAGCGGCCATCAGGTCGTTCTTCAGAACTTCCTGGCCCAGGGCATAAAATTCTCCCAGGCTATATTGGGCATCGGCGTTGCCCTGTTTGGCAGCCTGTTGGGCTGCTGCGATCTCTTTAAACTCCATCGAATGGGTCTCCTGTCGCTGGTCTGGGCGGATTATATCAACACTCGCCGGAGTGACACAGATTCAACTGCAGCGAAAGCGAGGGGTTGTTAACGTTTTCAATAAAATAGCGGATCAATACAGCGGCATTGCGGCCCTCGGCTCTGGTTGTGGAGGCGGCACCGGGCAGTCCAGACACAAAGCCAAAACCCGAAACAGGGTAAATTCGACGTCAGAAATCTTGCCATCCCGGGCTATGGCAGCGGAGAGAGCGTGAATAAGCACTAATTTGATGCGCGGTGCGGCCTGCTGTAATCGACTCAGTGCGTCCCCAAAAGTGTCGAGGCCCGCAGGGGTTTCCAGCTTCAATGGCAATGGCAACTGTGCACTCAGAGTGGTAAAAAACGCCTCTGCGGCCCCTGGCGTGTCCGTGCAGTGATGAGCAATACAACTGGCAACTAATTGCACCTCAGCGCGGAGCTGCTCTATGTTTCTTACCATGCTGTTCGATGGTTCGCTGTGGGAAAAACAGGGGTCCAGCTGATGGTCAATCAAACGGCCCAGCAACCATTCAAACAGGCTTTCCTCACCATCGGCGTGAATTAACTGGTGAAGCCGATCCGTAAACATCGAATATTGCTGGCTATCGAGTCGCTGCAAGGTCGGCAGGCATAACTCCACCAAGCCCAGACGCAAGGGCGCAGATAGTGGATAACAGGTTAAAGCTTCCACCTCCCGAGGGTTGGGCAACAGCGAAAATTGCCGATGCCGGATCACCAGATCCGAGCTGATCAGCAGCGAATAGAGTACCGATTGGGCACCTTGCACCTGATGGACTGCGGTGATGAGTGGTGCGGGGATCTGGGGTAGCCACTCCTGGGGGGCATCCAGATCCAGTGTCATGGTCGCGAGTGGGGCGGCCAGTATCACGGATGACGGCGCGCCACCCATTGCGGGTTCACGACGTTGTTGCACCGGTGTATCGGCTAGTTCCCGATAGTCACTCTGTTGCATCGGCATTAAATTACGGATGTACTGACCATTCCAGTCCGGCTCCAAGGCGCGGATCCGCTCGGCAAGGGGGGGATGTGTCGCTAACGCTCCAGCAAAGGTGCTGTCCAGACCCTGGGCGAAAAACAGATGGCTGAAGGTGCGGCTGGCGGGATGAAATACCAGCGAGGCATAGGGATGACCCGCCACCTTCTTCAGGGCAGAAGCCAGGGCGCGGGGGTTGCGGGTAAATTGTACTGCGGCAGCATCCGCCAGGGTTTCACGTTGCCGGTTGACGGCGGCCTTGATCAGCTCACTGAAGAATACGCCCCCATACCCAATCAGATAGCAGCCGGAACGGAGTGAATTGAACTCCCGGCGTTGGGTACTGGGCCAGAATTGATCGGATGGGTTGGGTTTTGGTGGGCGATCAAACTGCTCTGCCAATTCGGCAATCAAGAGTAAACCTGTCATGGCGGCGGCCAACTGCAGGTTCAGGCGAATATCACCATGACGGATGTGACTGAACTCATGGGCGACCATGGCTTGCAGTTCATCCCGATCCAGGGCTTCCAGCGCGCCACGGGTTACTACAATGACAGCATCATGGATCCCCATGCCGGCGGCAAAGCTGTTGATGCCTCGCTCTTGTCCCTGCACAAACAGCGCAGGTACTGGTAGTCCGGATGCCAGGGCCATCTCTTCGACGACGTTGCGAAATTGCTGATCTTTGAGGCTGTTTGCTGTCAGTGCCAGTCGACTGGCACCCAAGGCCTTCGCCACATGCCAACCACCTCGTTTGAGGGAATGGTATCGGGCGTAGCTGATGATCAGACACAGCAGCATGATCAATCCACTCAGAAACAAAAAATGCTGCAGGTTGAACAGCCCACTCTGGGGTTGCGCAAAAAACAATTTTAAGGGGATCAATAACAGGCTCAACCAGAGGCTGGAGAGGATGCCGAGTGCAACAACCCCAGCCACGTAAAGCAGTATCAGCAGTCGACTGCTGCGACGCGCCGTCTGCTGCTGCTGATAAAAATCCATGCCACGGCTCCTGATGGGTGAATGATGGTGCCTCCTCTTAGGAGGCCGAGCTCAGGTTGACCCGCGGCGGCTGGTGATAGAGTTCGGGTTCGGCAATTTCCAGCAAACTGGCATCGGTATCGTGTCCAACCCGAGCGGCAAACAACAGGGTCGGGAACTGTTTGCGATAAATGTTGTAAGCCGTGACGCCATCATTGAATGCTTGACGCGCAAAGGCGACGCGATTTTCTGTGGCGGTCAACTCCTCAAACAGCTGGGCGATCTGCTCATTGGCCTTGAGTTCCGGATACGCTTCTATCTGGACATTCAAGTTGCCTAACGCCTGTGTCAAACGTGTTTCGGCCTGGCCAAGTTGAGCCATGGCCAGATCTTTTCCCGGCTGCTGGCTTGCCACTTTCAACAAGGCATGAGCGGCATTGCGGGCTTCGGTGATGGCTGTCAGGGTCTGGTTCTCATGTTGCAGGTAACCGCGAACTGTCTCCACCAGATTGGGGATCAGATCGTAGCGACGACGGAGTTGCACCTCGATCTGGGCAAAACTGTTGGCATATTGGCCTTTAAGGGCAACCAGATGGTTATAGATCTGGGCCAGCCACATCAATAATCCCAGCAGGGCGGCCAGAATGATCAACAACACTATCATCGTCTCTCTCCTTGTCGTGCGTCAGCTACCGCTGACTTCATTCTGTGACGGATGCCATGACGAGTAGCGAACCCGTCATGGCACATTGGACTATGTTGTTGGCAGGAAACTAGTTCCCCAGGCCCTGTCCGGCAAATTTCTTGTTGATCAGTTCAATCTTGTAACCGTCCGGATCGACCACAAATGCTATCTCTGTGGTTCCGCCTTGCACCGGGCCCGGCTCGCGGGTGATGGTGCCGCCAGCGGCGCGAATGGCATCACAGGTGGCATAGATATCCTCCGTTTCCAGAGCAATATGGCCATAAGCATTGCCTAACTCGTACTCGCTGACACCCCAGTTGTAGGTCAACTCGATTACAGCCTCATCTTTTTCATCGCCGTAACCAACGAACGCCAACGTGTACTTGTATTCGGTATTCTCGCTTTGCCGCAGCAATTTCATCCCCAGGATCCGGGTATAAAAATCCAGTGAACGGGATAGATCGCCGACACGAAGCATGGTGTGCAGAATGCGCATGGTTGTTTCCTCTGGTCGCAACATAATAAATTTCCGGCAGGACTATTAACCTAGCCCAGGGTGCTATTGACCGAGAATATCATGATTGTTACAGCACGCCACGTGCAGGCATGAGTATTCGAATGGAGAGCCTGTCAAGCCGACTGGGTGATGACTCAACCTTATGTGGATGCACGGCGGCGAGATGGCTTAGTCCTTGCGCCTTGCAGCCCCAGACTGGCACCACCAATGATCAGCACCCCGGCAATCACATGGCGTAGCTGCAGGCTTTCGCCATTGATCAAGACCAGCAACAAGGTGCTGAGCAACGGAGTCAGGTAGGCAAGAGCACCAATGCGTCGGGGATCACCATCCCGTAATGCCAGATACCAGGTGATGAAGGCTGTCCCCATAGGGCCTATGGCCAAGCCAATGATCAACCACCAGTCACGGCTGGGGATCTGCCGCCACGGCAAGGCACCTTCGCTGAAATGAGAGATCACCAATGCGATCAATCCCGAGATCAGGCAGCAGGCACCGATGACCGGTGCTGGCGCCGCAGGAAGACGGCGGGAGAGCACAGAGTAAAATCCCCAGGTGATCGCAGCGGCAAGCGCGAGCAGATAACCGGGGATATAGTGTTGTTGCAGTTGTAAGGAGCCATCTATCATCACCAGCAGGCTGCCACACAAGCCCAGCACACCGGCCATGACATGCTGGCGTTGCAACGGGTGCTGAGGCAGTAACAGTGGCGTGAACAGGATGATCATCAAGGGCCAAAGATAATTGATCAAATTGGCTTCCAGTACCGGAGCATGACGGAAGGCACTGAACAACAACAGGTGATAGCCCAGAAAGGCGGTGATGGTGGCCAACCAGGTGACAAGCGGGGCTCGCCATTGCCGCCAGAACGGAATGGCGCCGATCCCGCAAAACAGCAGCACCAAGCCCACCAAGACCAGCGGTGTCACCGAGGTGATCCGCGATGTCAGTGCGGCCAATGATGACCACAGCAGTATGGTTAACAGCGCCAAGAGCGTGGATCTGTCCAGCCAAGGGGCATTGGACGAAGGCATAAGAACTCCTAATCCTGAAGATGAAGTGACCCGAGTGGCGAGTCACAGTGGTATGGCATGAGCGTGGGTATTGCCGGAGTCATAACTGCATGTCAGTCGGTCAGGCAGGCAGGATCAAACTGATAGCGGCCATCGAGCCAGTCCAGCAGCTCGATCACCGCCGGATGACTGCGATAAGGCTGATAATGCTGACGCAGCCGTTGTTTTTCGTTCTCGCCAAGCTGCTCCAGGCCCATCTGACTGCAGGCTGGCAAGTCCATGGTCAGCTGCTGGGCTAATTCGGCGCCTAATTCTTCGCTGGCGATTTGTTTCCATACGGCGTCAGGATGGTAACCATCCGCCAACTGATAACTTAAGGGTAAAGACGCCAATGGCAACCGACTCAAGGTCGCTTGTTTCATCGGATTGACCGCGTGTCCCGCCAGATAGTGTTGCAACTGGGCTGGACGATTCTCGAAGGGCTGCAAATAGAGAAAATTCGAGGCTTTTTTCCCATCATTCACCGGATAGTTATCCCAGAGGAAGGGCTTGCGCTTGAGGGTGTCGGCCACCCAGGAGATATGATCCAGAGGGTAGCTCGTTGAACACACCTTGGGGCCGGTCCAGAACAGATCAAAATGAGCGTCCAGTCCAGATCCCAGTTCCGGCCAATAGTCCGCTGGCATGGCGCCAAAGACCTTCTCCAGTATGGGGTCCGTACTATAAAAGCTAGGACAAAAAATCAGGCGCCTGGCGCGAGTATGGGCGGCAATATCATGGGCTATGGTCAATTGCAGACGGGCCAGCGCCGGCGTGTCGCTGGGCATGTCATCAAACAGCACCGCCAGGATGTCCGGGGCTAGCTCAGCATCGATCAGCTGAACCTTGGCCAGGAGCTGTTCTCGTTTTTTCGGGTAATCATGATGGGCGCCCAGGGGCGTCAAGCCGATACCAAAGGCTAATCCATTCGCCTTGCAGCTGGCCGCCAAAGCCCTGAGTTGGGCAAGCTGTATTTCAGGCCATGGTTGCTGCCAGTGCCGGCGCAGATAGCCATCATCTTTAGGTGCGTAGATATAGAAGCCATAGCCGTGACGCGGTAGCCAGCGGGCATATTCCTGCCGTTGCGGCCATGACCAGCTATGACCGAAAAAACCCTCGATGACGCCAAGAAAATCATGGGGTAGGGAAGATTGCCCGGTGAAGACCGGTTGAGATGAGAAAGGCGATACAGGCTCTGGCATAGGGGCTCTCATGAAGATCCGTAATCAAGAAATAAACGCTCATGCCATCAGGATGGATGAACCGATCGCTACTGTAGCAAACTGCATCCGTCATGGCTTGTCATCGGAAACGGCAAACCCGGCTCTTGGCGTGAAAGTGGTGAATTAAGCAACAATTCATGCCGTTAGCTGCAATTTTTGTTGTAAAAATGCGAAACAGGCATCTCCGATATACTGGGGATAGCTCGACTAGCCCAGATGGCATCGCTATAATGCCGCGTCATTTTATGTATCGAGGGAAGACATTATTGTCTTCAAACGAGGATGAGGTGGGCGCTGGTCGCCTGGCTGCGTCTGAGGAGTAGGGGGATCCCCCTGCGTGCTGAGTTGAACGAGGTAGAAGAATGCAAGTTTCTGTAGAGACGACCCAAGGCCTTGAGCGCCGTCTTACCATCACAGTACCGGCTGAGAAAGTAGAGAAAGAAGTCAATGCTCGCCTGGCTCAACTGGCCAAGACCCGTCGTATCGACGGTTTCCGTCCTGGCAAGGCTCCGATGAGCGTGATCAAAAAAATGTACGGTCAAATGGTTGTTGCTGATGCGGCTGATGCGCTGATCCAACGTCATTTCGTCGAAGCTGTGGTCAGTCAGAAGCTGAGCCCGGCCGGTGCCCCGACTGTTACTCCGAATGAACTGCAAGCTGGTCAGGACTTCGTGTTCACCGCCAGTTTTGAAGTTTACCCGGAAATCGAAGTGAAGAATCTGGATGCCATCCAGATTGAAAAGCCGGTTGCCAGCGTTCAAGACGCCGATCTGGACAAGATGATCGAAACCCTGCGCAAGCAACATGCAACCTGGGCTGATGTGGATGCTCCGGCTGCGGCTGAACTGCGTGTCAACATGGATTTCAGCGGCTCTATCGATGGCGTTGAATTCGAAGGTGGCAAGGCGGACGGTTTCTCCCTGGTTCTGGGCGCAGGCCGTATGATTCCAGGCTTCGAAGATGGTCTGTATGGCAAGAAAGCCGGTGAAACGTTCGAGATCGACGTGACCTTCCCGGAAGACTACCACGCTGAAAATCTGAAGGGTAAGGCTGCCAAGTTCGCTATCACCCTGCACAAGGTTGAGCAACAAATTCTGCCGGAATTGACTGCTGAGTTCGTTCAACGCTTCGGTGTTGAAGACGGCTCTATCGATGCTCTGCGTGCCGAAGTGCGCAAGAACATGGAGCGCGAACTGACCCAGGCGCTGAAGAACGCTGTGAAGGAGCAAGCCCTGCAAGGTTTGCTGGATAACAACGAAATCTCCGTGCCGAAGGCTGCCGTTGAGCAAGAAATTGATGGCCTGCGTCAGCAAGCGATGCAACGTTTCGGCGGTGCTCAGCAAACCAAGAATCTGCCGCAACTGCCAGCTGAGCTGTTCCAGGAGCAAGCTGAACGTCGTGTACGCATCGGTCTGTTGCTGGGCGAAGTGATTCGTACCAATGCCATCAAGGCTGAAGATGATCGCGTGAAGAGCATCATTGAATCCATGGCGACTGCGTATGAAGATCCGCAAGAAGTGGTGGATTACTACCTGAAGAACGAACAACTGCTGAACAACATCCGCAATCTGGCGGTTGAAGAGCAAGCGGTTGAGCTGATCATGTCCAAGGCCAAGGTGACCGAGAAGGCACTTTCCTTTGACGACGTGATCAACAAAGCGTCTGCAGCTGCCTGATTCGATTTGACGTCATCACAATCTTGATGCGTATAATGGCCCGTGTGATATCACTCGGGCCTTTTTACTTTAGGAACATCATCTTATGAATAAACTGATCCAGGATTCTCTTGCTCCGTCCATGAATGCGCTGGTGCCCATCGTGGTAGAGCAGACCGCCAAGGGCGAGCGTTCATATGATATCTATTCCCGTCTCCTCAAGGAGCGAGTCATTTTCCTGACCGGTCAGGTTGAGGATTACATGGCCAACCTGGTGGTGGCTCAGTTGCTGTTCCTGGAATCAGAGAATCCGGAAAAGGATATCTATCTCTATATCAACTCTCCAGGTGGCTCGGTGACGGCGGGGATGTCGATCTATGACACCATGCAATTTATTAAACCCGATGTCAGCACTGTCTGCATGGGGCAGGCCTGCTCCATGGGAGCTTTCTTGCTGGCTGGTGGTGCCAAGGATAAACGCTTTGTACTGCCGAGCTCACGGGTGATGATCCATCAACCGCTGGGTGGTTTCCAGGGCCAGGCGTCTGACATCCAGATCCATGCCATGGAAATTTTGAAGATCAAACAGACCTTGAATGAGCGGTTGGCATACCACACTGGGCAACCCCTTGAACGGATTGAGCGTGATACCGATCGGGACAACTTCATGTCGGCTGAAATGGCGGTGGAGTATGGCATTGTTGATGCGGTCCTGACCAAGCGGGACTGACACACGCTGCTGCCTGTTATACACTGAATAAAGCTTCGGAGGCCGCTGCCTCCGGTATTTTGATTTGAGGTTTATGAATGACAGATAAACGCAAAGGTGACGGCGACCATGGCAAGTTGCTTTACTGCTCTTTTTGCGGGAAGAGTCAGCATGAAGTGCGCAAACTGATCGCCGGTCCGTCAGTTTACATTTGCGATGAATGCGTGGATTTATGCAATGACATCATCAGCGAGGAGATCCGCGAGATCAGTCCTCGTCGCGATGAGCGCTCCTTGCCGACACCCCATGAGATCCGAGCTCACCTGGATGATTATGTCATCGGGCAAGAACATGCCAAGAAAGTGCTGGCAGTGGCGGTCTATAACCATTACAAGCGCTTGCGCAGTGGTTACGCTGCCGATGGGGTCGAACTGGGTAAATCCAACATTCTGCTGATTGGCCCGACCGGTAGCGGCAAGACTCTGTTGGCTGAAACTCTGGCCCGCTTGCTGGATGTGCCATTTACCATGGCCGATGCGACCACTCTGACCGAAGCTGGCTATGTGGGTGAGGATGTCGAGAACATCATCCAGAAGTTGCTGCAAAAGTGCGATTACGACATCGAAAAGGCTCAGCGCGGTATCGTGTATATCGATGAAATCGACAAGATTTCGCGCAAGTCGGAAAACCCGTCCATTACCCGTGACGTCTCGGGTGAAGGGGTGCAGCAAGCACTGTTGAAGCTGATTGAAGGCACTATTGCCTCGGTTCCACCTCAGGGTGGCCGCAAGCATCCGCAGCAGGAGTTTTTGCAGGTTGATACCTCAAAAATCCTGTTCATCTGTGGTGGCGCTTTTGCCGGTCTGGATAAAGTGATTGAACAACGTTCCTCCAAGGGGACCGGCATCGGCTTCAAAGCGGATGTGAAATCCAAAGAGCGACCTGTGAGTCTGACCGAGTCGTTTGCCAAGGTTGAGCCGGAAGACTTGGTGAAATATGGTTTGATCCCGGAATTCATCGGTCGGTTGCCCGTGTTGGCTACCTTGACCGAGCTGGATCAAGCCGCACTGATCCAGATCCTGACCTCACCGAAGAATGCTCTGACCAAACAGTTCCAGGCCTTGTTCAAGCTCGAAGGCGTTGAGCTGGAGTTCCGTGAAGAAGCGCTACTGGCCATTGCCGCCAAGGCCATGGAGCGTAAAACGGGTGCTCGTGGCCTGCGTTCGATCGTCGAAGGTGTGCTGCTGGATACCATGTATGACCTGCCGTCACAAAGTGATGTGGCCAAGGTCGTTATCGATGAAAGCGTGATCAAGGGTGAAGGGCAACCACTCCTCATCTATGAAAATCATGAGCGACAAGCGGCATCCGGTGACTAACTGTTTTAAAAGTAAGCAGTTGAAAGGGGCAATTAGCCCCTTTCAGCTTTTTTGCCCACCGAGCAATTGAATCTGCGTGAAGCGCCCCCATATACTCACGAAGTTGCATCATTCAAAGGCGTTATGCCAAGAGAAAAGAATATGAATCTTGAGCGTTCTGAACGCGTTGTCATACCTGTCTTGCCGTTACGTGATGTGGTGGTTTACCCCCACATGGTTATTCCGTTGTTTGTCGGGCGAGAAAAATCCATCCGCTGCCTTGAAGCGGCGATGGAGCAGGAAAAACGTATTTTATTGGTAGCGCAAAAAGAGGCTGCCACCGATGAACCCGGTCTGGACGATCTCTATCGTGTCGGCACTATTGCAAACATTCTGCAATTACTGAAATTGCCGGATGGCACGGTCAAAGTGCTGGTCGAAGGCGCACAACGAGCTGAGCTCGAACAATTGACGGAAGAAGAAAACTACTTCGTCGGTGTTGCTCATCTGTGCGAGTCGGTTGCGATCGCCGAAAAGGAAGAGGAAGTTCTGGTTCGTTCGGCAATTAGCCAGTTTGAAGGTTACATCAAACTGAACAAGAAAATTCCGCCTGAGGTATTGGCGTCGGTGTCTGCCATCGATGATGCTGCTCGCCTGGCCGATACCATGGCCGCTCACATGCCGCTGAAAATCGAGGACAAACAGAAGGTTCTCGAACAGCCGGAAATCTCCGAACGTCTGATGTTCCTGATGGCGATGATGGAGTCCGAGATTGATTTGCTGCAGGTTGAGAAGCGCATTCGCTCCCGTGTTAAAAAGCAGATGGAGAAGAGCCAGCGCGAATATTACCTCAACGAGCAGATGAAGGCGATCCAGAAGGAGTTGGGTGAACTGGAAGAGTCGCCTGACGAATTCGATGGTCTGCAGGCCAAAATTGAAGAAGTCGGGATGCCAGAAGAGGCCAAGACCAAAACGCTTGGTGAGCTGAGCAAGCTGAAGATGATGTCACCCATGTCAGCCGAAGCGACGGTTGTGCGTAGCTACATCGACTGGATGGTGGCTGTACCCTGGAAGCAAAAAACCAAGGTCAAGAAAAACCTGGCGCAGGCTGAACTGACATTGAACCAGGATCACTATGGCCTGGATAAGGTCAAAGAGCGCATTCTGGAATATCTGGCGGTACAGAGCCGGATGAATAAATTGAAAGGTCCAATCTTGTGCCTGGTTGGCCCTCCCGGAGTTGGTAAAACTTCGCTCGGGCAGTCGATTGCCAAGGCCACCGGTCGCAAATATGTGCGTATGGCTCTGGGTGGTGTGCGCGATGAAGCCGAAATCCGTGGTCATCGCCGCACCTATATCGGCTCCATGCCCGGTAAGTTGCTGCAGAAGATGGCTAAGGTGGGGGTTCGTAATCCACTGTTCCTGCTGGACGAGATCGACAAGCTCTCTTCGGACATGCGCGGCGATCCGGCATCAGCTCTGCTGGAGGTTCTGGATCCGGAGCAAAACAACAGCTTCAACGATCATTACCTGGAAGTGGATTATGACCTGTCGGACGTGATGTTCGTGGCCACATCGAACTCGATGAATATTCCTGGGCCCTTGCTGGATCGGATGGAAGTGATCCGGCTGTCCGGATATACCGAAGACGAGAAGCTCAACATCGCCAAGGATCATTTGCTGCAAAAGCAGATCGAACGCAATGGTCTGAAGCCCCATGAAATTACCATCGAGGATTCGGCGTTAGTCGGCATCATCCGCTATTACACCCGTGAAGCGGGAGTACGGAGCCTGGAGCGTGAAATATCCAAGCTGTGCCGTAAGGCGGTGAAGGCTATTTTGCTGGATAAGAACCTCAAACAGGTCACTATCAATCAAGATAATTTGAAAAAATATCTGGGTGTTCAACGTTTCGATTACGGCAAAGCTGAGGACCATGATCAGGTCGGTCAGGTGGTCGGTTTGGCCTGGACCGAAGTGGGTGGTGAGTTGCTGACCATTGAAGCGACGAATGTACCGGGTAAGGGCAAGTTAACCTACACAGGCTCATTGGGCGATGTAATGCAGGAATCTATCCAGGCGGCGCTTACCGTGGTTCGTGCCCGAGCTGATCAGCTGCGCATCAATCCGGATTTTTATGAAAAACGGGACATTCATGTCCATGTTCCGGAAGGTGCTACACCCAAGGATGGTCCGAGTGCCGGTATCGCCATGTGCACGGCCTTGGTCTCCAGCTTGACCGGGAATCCAGTCCGTTCGGATGTAGCCATGACCGGTGAAATCACCTTACGCGGTGAGGTGTTACCGATTGGTGGCTTGAAAGAGAAGCTGCTGGCAGCCCATAGGGGTGGCATCAAGCGTGTGGTGATCCCCAAAGAAAACGCCAAGGATCTCGAAGAGATCCCTGAAAATGTAAAACAGGATCTGGAAATTCACGCGGTGCGGTGGATTGATGATGTGCTGCGTCTGGCGCTACAAAATCCGGTTGCTCCAATTGAAGTGGTAACAGCTACACCATAACGATGACCAGCCGGGTAACCGGCTGTTTTTTGTCTCTCCAGCGGTACAAAATATGACCGCTCTATACCAGAGAGGCTGGCAAAGCGTGAATTGCCGCGGGTTCCCGTTGCCCTTCACTTGCAACCCCTCTGGAGGATTGTTATAAAGCGTTGACTCGTCATGGCCTAGGGAAAACAGCTATGACCAAGGCTAAAAATAGGGGAAGAAAAACGTGAACAAATCGCAACTCGTTGACAAAATTTCTGAAGGGGCGGATCTGTCCAAAGCGGCAGCCGGTCGTGCGCTGGATTCATTCATTGACGCTGTCGGTGAAGCGCTGAAGGCTGGTGACCAGGTTTCTCTGGTGGGCTTTGGTACTTTCTCACTGCGTGAGCGGGCTTCACGCTCGGGTCGTAACCCGCAAACGGGTGAGACCATCGAGATCGCAGCCGCTAAAATTCCGGCATTCAAGGCAGGCAAAGCGTTAAAAGACGCTGTTAACTAAAATTGCCCTTTTCCTTTCGGGGAAGTTGTTGCATTCAATTGATTGAATCCTCAAATCTTATAAATCAGGGCGCATCAATTCAGGTGCGCTTTTTTATATTCACATCCACTGCATCGGGAGCAAAGATTCATGCTGATGGATAAACTGCGGGAAGGGGCTCAGGGACGGATCGCTAAAATTATTTTTTTGCTGATCATTCTCTCTTTTGCCCTGGCGGGTGTCGGTAGTTACTTGAACAGTCCGGTTGATACCAGCCCGGCCGAGGTTAATGGCGAACCCATAACCGCCCAAGCACTGGATACGGCGTATCGCAACGAACGTAGCCGTTTGGAATCACAGTTTGGCGAGAATTTTTCACAATTGGCGAGTAATCCTGAATACATCAAACAAATGCGCAAAGGTGTGCTGGATAAGCTGATTGATCAACTGTTGCTCGACCAGCAGGCTCATAGCACGCACATTCGTGTTGGTGATGAACAGGTCAAGGACACCATCCGCTCTATGCCGGAGTTCCAAAGTGAGGGCAAATTTGATAATGAACGTTATCTGAATCTGCTCAACCGCGCTGGCTATACTCCTCAAAGTTTCAGCGAGTCCATTCGCCAGGATCTGGTTCGGCAAAATTGGGTCGGTGGTTTGATTAGCAGCGAGTTTGCGCTTCCTGGTGAAGTCAAAACGATCGACTTGCTGTTACAACAGACTCGCGATGCCACCTTGTATACCCTGCCGGTGGATCATTTCCTCAAGACGATGACGGTAACTGACGCTGAGCTGTCGGCCTATTACCAAGCTCATCAAAAGCAGTTCATGAGCCCGGATCAAGTTAAGGTCAGCTACGTGTTGCTGGATGCCAAGGATCTGCAAGCTACGGTGGAGATCACCGACCAGGATGTTCGCGATTATTATGATCAACATCTGGATCAATATCGTACCGCTGAACGCCGTCAGGTTGCTCATATCCTGATCGCCGATAAAGATGCTGCTGCGGCGCAGAAGCGAGCCGAGTCATTGCTGACGGAACTCAAAGCTGGAGCTGATTTTGCGAAGCTGGCCAAGGCGAACTCCAGCGATAAATTGTCCGCCCGTAAGGGAGGTGAGTTGGATTGGTTTGAGCAGGGGGTCATGGATCCTGAATTTGACAAGGCGGCGTTTGCCCTGGCTAAAACCGGTGAGCTCTCTTCCGTCGTCAAGAGTCAATTCGGCTATCACATCATCAAGTTGCTGGGTGTCCAACCTGAAACGGTTAAGCCTTTTGAACAAGTGAAGCAAGTTGTCGAAGGCAAGCTGCGTGAAGAGAAATCTCATGAGCTGTTTCTCGATAAGCAACAGCAACTGGCTGACTTGAGCTTCGAGAATCCAGACTCGCTGGATCTGGTGGCTGAAAAAATGGGGCTCAAAGTTTTAAGCTCTGATTTCTTCAGCGCGGCAACCAATGATGCGCCGTTCAGTGATCCTAAGGTTAAACAGCAGGCATTTTCTGATTCTATCCGTGAGCAGAACACCAACTCGGAAGTCATCAACATCGGTGATAATCAGGCGATGGTGTTGCATGTGCTGGAGTTCAAGCATGCATCAGCCCGTCCCATGACCGAGGTGAAAGCCGATGTCGAATCTGCTGTGAAGTTTGAAAAAGCTCAGCAAGCGGTTCGTGAGCAGGCGCAAGTATTATTGGCCAAGCTGCTGAAAGGCGAGCCGGTTGATGAACTGGTCACCAGCTTGTCCGGTAAGCAGGAAGTTCGTACTGGCTTGACTCGCATGAGCTCCGATCTGGATGCCTCGCTGATCCAGGCGCTGTTCCGGGTAGCGAAACCAGTAGCAGGTAAGGTTTCTGCCGAGTTGGTTCCGCAAGTGGATGGTTCGCAAGTTATTCTGGTGTTGAACAAGGTAGGCCAGTCTGACAAGCCATCAACCATGGAAGCTATGCTGCAAAACCAGCTGGCGCAAGGTCGCTCCACTGTGGTGTATCAGGCGCTGCTGGAGCAAACCCGAGCCGACAGTAAAATTAGCTATAACAGTTTGAGCGAGCAACAGCCGCTCGAGTGATAGCCTGAGACCCCACCTTAGCGGTGGGGTTTTTTTTGGACGCTCGACAAACTTTTAAGTGTCCTTGTTTGCACTCGGGACGAGTTTGGTTATGATGCCAAAGCTGGCTTTATCCAGCGCTCTTGGTGGTTTAGTTGTACAAGCGGAGAAACTTGATTGATTAGCGTATTCCTGGTTGATGATCATGAACTGGTACGCACAGGGATTCGTCGCATACTTGAGGATGTTCGAGGTTTAAAGGTCACAGGTGAGGCCGTGAACGGTGAAACTGCCGTGCAATGGTGTCGTGAACACGAAGCCGATGTGATACTGATGGACATGAACATGCCGGGTATTGGGGGCTTGGAAGCCACAAAGAAAATCCTGCGGGCCCGACCGGATGCCCGTATCATCGTTTTAACGGTTCACAGCGAGAATCCATTTCCCACTAAAGTCATGCAGGCGGGTGCGGCAGGGTATCTGACCAAGTGTTCTGCCCCTGATGAAATGATTCATGCCATTCGAGCGGTTCATTCCGGGCAGCGCTATATCTCTCCCGAAATTGCCCAGCAGATGGCTCTGAGTCAGTTTTCTAGCCATGATGCCGAGAACCCCTTCAAGGCTCTCTCGGAGCGTGAATTGCAGATCATGCTGATGATTACTCGGGGCAGTAAGGTCAATGATATTGCCGAGCAACTGAGTCTCAGCCCTAAAACGGTCAATAGCTATCGTTACCGGCTGTTCGACAAGCTGCAGATCAGTGGTGATGTCGAATTGACGCGAATGGCCATGCGTTACGGCATGCTGGACGCGCAATCCCTGTAGCGACGGGTGTTGCAACATAAAAGGGTGGCTTTGGCCGCCTTTTTCATATTCAGATGCGAGCAAATATTGAGATGGCGTTTGATCATAAATCCTTCCTTGCCTCTGTCCCTCATCAGCCTGGTGTTTACCGGATGCTGGGTGAGGACGCTGTCATTCTGTATGTGGGTAAAGCCAAGGATCTGGTGAAACGCCTGAGCTCCTATTTTCGACGTGATCCTGGTAGTACCAAGACTCGGGCCTTGGTCAGTCATATCCACCACATTGAGTTCACGGTTACCCACACCGAAACCGAGGCGCTGATCCTCGAGCACAATTTCATCAAGCAGCATCAACCCAAATACAACATTCTGCTGCGGGATGATAAGTCCTATCCCTATATTCTGCTGACGCGCCAACGCCATCCCCGCGTGACCCTGCACCGCGGCCCTCGTAAGTCGGCAGGGGAATATTTCGGCCCTTATCCCAGTGGGGGAGCGGTACGGGAAAGCTTGCATCTGATGCAAAAGCTATTTCCCATTCGCCAATGTGATGATTCTGTGTATGCCAACCGCAGCCGGCCTTGTTTGCTGTATCAGTTGAAGCGCTGCGCAGGGCCCTGTGTACCGGGTCTGGTCAGTGAAGAGGAGTATCAGGCGCAAGTGGAGTTGGCACGGCTGTTTTTGCAGGGCAAGGATCAGCAGGTCATCAATGATCTGGTCAACAAGATGGAGCAGGCCAGTGACCAGTTGGCTTTCGAAGCCGCGGCCCGGTATCGCGATCAATTGCTGGCATTACGCAAGATCCAGGAACAGCAATCGGTCAGTGGCAACGTACTGGATGATATGGATGTTATCGGGGCGGCTATGGGACAGGGCATTGCCAGTGTGCATGTCCTGTTTATTCGCCAAGGGAAGGTTCTCGGTAGCCGCAACTATTTCCCGGCCATACCGGTCGATGCGGAGTTTGATGAATTGCTGCATGCTTTTTTGCTGCAGTTCTATCTGTCCGGTATGGCCGGTCGCCAGATCCCCAGTGAAGTGTTGCTGGATTGCGAACTGGAGGATGAGGATGCGCTGGCGGCTACCTTCACCCAGATGGCTGGTTATGCGGTGCGTGTCAGTAGCCGGACCCGTAGCGAACGGGCGCGTTACATCCGGTTAGCCAGCACCAACGCGCAAGCCGCACTACTGAGTAAGTTGAGTCATAAATCCACCCAGCAGCAACGCGTGGCACAACTGGAAGAGTTACTCGAGTTACAGCAACCTATTGCCCGTATGGAATGTTTCGATATTTCTCACACCATGGGTGAAAACACAGTAGCTTCGTGTGTGGTCTTCAATCGGGAAGGCCCTGTGAGTAGTGAGTACCGGCGCTTTAATATCAGCGGTATTACCGGTGGCGACGATTATGCTGCCATGGCACAAGCATTGGAACGCCGCTTCGGTAAACAGCAAGCCGCCGACAAGATCCCGGATATTTTGTTTATCGATGGCGGTAAGGGGCAACTGACTCGCGCCGAAGAGATCATGGCGCGTCATCTGGATAAGCTGGGCGGCAAGCATCCACTGTTAATCGGTATTGCCAAGGGAGAGAGCCGGAAACCGGGTCTGGAGACGCTGATCGTCGGTGATAGCCATGAAGAGCTGCATTTTCCAAATGACCTGCCAGCCCTGCATCTGATCCAGCATATCCGGGACGAATCCCACCGCTTTGCCATCACAGGACACAGAGCGCGGCGGAATAAGGCGCGCGTGGCTAGTGCGCTGGAAGATATCCCGGGGGTTGGTCCTAAACGACGGCAGACCTTGCTCAAGTTTCTGGGGGGCATGCAGGAGGTTAAACAAGCGAGTGTTGAACAGTTGGCCACGGTTCCCGGTATCAGCCTGGAGTTAGCAGGCAAAATACATGATGCATTGCATCATTAGATCGATTCGGGCAACATGGGCCAGCAAATTTGCCGTGGCGTGACATGATGTTAAATATTCCTAATATGCTGACCCTGTTCCGGATTTTCTTAATTCCGGTGTTCGTCATTTTGTTCTACATGCCGTATGAATGGTCAAATCTCTGGGCTGCCGGTATGTTCGTGCTGGCGGCAATAACCGATTGGTTTGATGGTTATCTGGCTCGGCGCCTGAACCAGAGCACGCCGTTTGGTGCTTTTCTGGATCCGGTAGCGGACAAAATCATGGTTTCCACCGCCTTGGTCCTGATCGTCGAGCACTACAGCACCATCATAGTGACGATCCCGGCATTGACCATGATTGGCCGCGAAATTCTGATTTCAGCCCTTCGGGAGTGGATGGCGGAGTTGGGCAAGCGCTCTAGCGTGGCCGTCGGCTGGATGGGGAAATGGAAAACCACGATCCAGATGATGGCACTGACCGGATTGATCTGGGAGGCGAATATCTGGGTGGTGTGGGCTTCATATGTTCTCTTGTATGTTGCGGTCGTGCTGACCTTCTCTTCCATGATGCAATATCTGAAGGCGGCGTGGGGCGATTTGACCATGAGTCGAGTCTAGGCATCCACTTTATCGCCACCTCGGTGAAAAAGTAGGCGAACGAGCCTGATGCTTCAGCTTGATGGTTGACTCTGTCCTTGATGTCGCTAGAATGCCAACCGCACCGCATCATCCGGTGTTTGCAAAGCGGGAATAGCTCAGTTGGTAGAGCACGACCTTGCCAAGGTCGGGGTCGCGAGTTCGAGTCTCGTTTCCCGCTCCAAGTTCTCAAAGGCGCGTTAACAAAGCGGTTATGTAGCGGATTGCAAATCCGCCTAGTCCGGTTCGACTCCGGAACGCGCCTCCATCTCTTTTCGCTTCATCCCCATAGATGTCCCTGAATACCTTCAAGCCTGATGCTGGCAAGCTTGTGCCTATCCCCTGCAGTTGCCACCGTATGACATTCGCCCCTTAGCAATAAACCGTCCTATGACGGTTTATTCAGTGCCTGATCAGATGCATTTAACCGGCTTGGGTAGACCAGCAATCTTGGTGGCCTGTTTGGCGGGGCCTTTCGGAAACAGCTTGTAGAGATAGCGGCTGGAGCCTTTCTCCACCCCATACTTTTGTTCCATCGCTTTGACCAGAGCCCGAATGGCTGGTGATGTCTTGTATTCAACATAGAAACCACGCACGAAATGAACAACTTCCCAGTGGGCTTCGCTCATCTCGATGGTTTCCTGTGCAGCAATCACGAGCGCCAACTCTTCACTCCATTCATCCAGATGCTTCAGATAGCCTTGTGCATCCGTTTCAATCACCTTACCTGCTAGTTCCAACATAATCGCTCTCTCGATATCGATGTGCAGATTTTATCATTCAATCACGGACTGACAACTTCAGGGGCTCGAGGAGCCTACTCAAGCGTAATAATTCATTGGCTTGTTCGGCAATCAGCAGCAGCTCTTGCTGGATCAGCCAGCTGGCTTCCCGGTTATCGGTTTGCAGAGGAAGCTCGGGTATCTGCTCCAGCACTAACAGCTCGCCATGGCTATGGGGGATACCGACAATGGCCGCCGCCGCCGCATCCAGCACCTGAGTGATCCCCTCGAGAAGATTTTTCTGTGCCGGCAAAAACTGGCCGACCAACAGTGTTCGATGGGCTCCCAGCGTCGAGATATAGGCGATCAGGGTATGGCTGCGCTGGGTCAGTGCGGCACAGATCCGTAAAAATCGGCGTTTGTCTTTAGGCTCCGCCAGCATATTCTGCCAGGCGCGGGCCAAGGCATTGTCGGCCAGATGGGCCTGACGTCTGACGATGCGATACTGCAATTCATCGGCAGAGCCCGTTGCTTCATTCAGGATGCCCACCAGATAGCTTTTACTGGCGAGGAGCGATCCCTGCAACAGTTGGGGTAGGTGTCGATGTTGCCATTCCGGCCATAACCCCATGACCGCAATAAAAGCTATCCCGGCTCCGAGTAAGGTATCGAATAAGCGCGGTAATAGTAGAACGTTACTTTCGACCCCGAGTAAGCCAAAGGCACTGAGTGCGTAGAGAGTAATGAATGTTACAGCAGCGCTGTAATTATTACGGAGCTGGGAAAAGAACAAGACTGCAGCGATCGCCATGCCCGCCAGCTGGAAAGTAGGCGAGGGGGATAGCCAGATGAGTGGGGCGCCCAACATGAGACCGAGTAAGGTGCCGCCAATGCGTTGAAAGATCCGGCGTCGAGTATCGGTGTAGCTGGATTGACACACAAACAAACAGGTCAATAACACCCAGAAGCCTTGCTGGATAGCAAACAACTGCAGTAAGCCGTAAGCCGCAACCAGACATAATGCCATTCGCAGGGCATGGTGCAGCAGTGGGGATGGGTTCATCAGCTGCTGACTGAGCTGCTTTAAATCCGCACGGGGGGATTTGGCCAGCTGTCGATGACTCAATTGGCTGATGGGTGCATCCAGGTGAGTGGTTAGTGTTGATGCTTGTATCAACAACTGCAGTATGGCGGCCAGATTTTGCTGCAAGAAGACCAGCGAGGAGCGTAATGCTTCTGGCATTTCCCGTTGTAGCTGGATGTAGGCGAGCTGATCACGTAGCGCCGTCATCACCCAGGTGAGACCTTTATCCGGTGCGTAGTCGCGCTGCATCAGAACGGCATAGCCCAATTGTTTCGTACTGGTCCCCAGTTGCTCGAGGACCTCGCGGAAGCCATCGAGGATGGCATGGCGTTGCAAGTCATCTTGCAAACGGTCATACAAATAGTGGCTGGCAACGACGCGTTCATGGATCTCCTGCGCCAAGAGATAGAGTTGTAGTAGTCGCTCCAGATGGGGATCCCAACCCGCAGTCAAGCGGCCACTCAACATCGCCTTGGTGAGCTGCATATGCGAGACGCAGCTGATATTCAGCTGTCCCAAGTTATGGCGAATGGCGGCGACCTGATCCCGTTTCACCGGGAAAAAGCGCGACTTCTCATAGCAATACTGGCTCAAGGCGAAGAAGACTTGGGATAGCTGCTCATGGACCGCTTTGTGCGGCAAGGCTTTGAGCCACAGCAGGGATATGATGCCGTACCACAAGGCTCCGAGGCAGAGCCATACGGGTTGAAACCATAGATTCGGGGCATGCGCCGCACCCAGCATGGAGTAGATGGCGACCAGCAGAGAGCCAAAGCTGATGGTCGCATAGCGGGGTCCGAAAGCGCCCAGCATGATGAAGCCAATTGTTGATAGAAAGAGTCCGCTCGCAAATAGCCAGGGATAGGGGTACAGAAGCTGCACCGATGTCGTGGCAATGACAAAACAGACCATGGTGACGCCCAGATTTTTGATCCGGCCCGGGACGCTATCATCGGGTTCACCGATGGCGCCCGCGACGACCCCCAAGGATAAGATGACAGTTTCTTGTGTCATCCCCCAGCATAAGGCCGGGATCAGGCTACCCAGAATGGCGACCATTACTTTCAGAGCAAAGAAAAAATGACTGTCCATGGTCAAGCGACGCAACGGATGAATGAGAGTCTTCGGCATGAGAATTAAGAGTGGATCATGGTTTTCTAATGGTACCTGAAAATTGAGGCAACACGAAAAATATGCCTTCCGTCACATACTGCGGCAATGAAACAGTTCCGGATGATTAAAGGATGAGCAAACAATTTATTGAATGAAGTTAGGGGTTTACAACATGAAATCCCTTTAGTAGTATCTTCGGCGTTCGGAGGGGTGGCAGAGCGGCTGAATGCAACGGTCTTGAAAACCGTCGATGGGCGACCATCCGTGGGTTCAAATCCCACCCCCTCCGCCAGATTGAAGAGCGAGACTTAGGTCTCGCTCTTTTGCTATGTGAATTTTTATCAGTCCCTGACATGGCAGCCCCGCTTGCCATCTTGTTTGAGTGCTTGCGATACATGCCGATGTTGGCATTCCGGGTTTTTCCAGCAGGGCATTGCGGACCGGGTTATCGAGCTGTGGCTAAGGTCTGTATTCGATAATGTTAACTTCGTTGCACTCTTTATGGATCTTCTCCTGTGCTCCTCGTTCTTCATCTAATCTTTATCCTGCCTGTTTATGGTGCGCCATATTGGGGCGGTCGCCGCCACTTTTGTAACGAAACAAACGTTAGGTTGTTTATTCTGCTTTTGGATTATTGAGGGTAAATGAATGGATTTGCGCTTGGATCGCGATGGGCAAGGGGTGTGCAGGGTTGAAATGTCTTATCTCTTGGAGCTGGTGAGTCCAGCGTTGAGTTAATCATGTTAATGCTGGCACACTCTTTGCTTTGTAGTGATTGAACTGTATATCCACAATATGGCTAGCCGATGAGAGAGACGAGCACTTGTGCTGATCGGCGACTAGATTGACAAGCTGATGGAATACGCCAAGTAACTTGGCAGCATCATGTTCAGGCACCAACTTAGTTCATAACAATCACAGGGAAGATTACACATGCAGATGAAATTCAAAGCACTCTCTATTGCCACTTCAGCCGTTTTGATGCTGATGGCAGGACAAGCTCAAGCTGCTTCAGGCGACACCTTGGCACAGATCAAGAAAAAAGGTGAACTGCAATGTGGCGTCAGTGATGGCTTGCCCGGCTTTTCAAACCCGAATGCCAAAGGGGTTTGGGAAGGTATTGACGTGGATCTTTGCCATGCGTTGGCGGCCGGTATTTTCGGCGATGCCAACAAGGTTAAATTCATCCCATTGAATGCCAAAGAACGTTTCACCGCGCTGCAATCCGGTGAAGTTGATGTGTTGTCACGCAACACCACCTGGACTCTGAGCCGCGATGCCACCATGGGCCTGACCTTCACCACCACGCTTTACTATGACGGACAAGGTTTCCTGGTGAATAAGGCATTGGGTGTGAAGAGTGCCAAAGAGTTGGATGGTGCTTCTATCTGTATTCAAGCCGGTACTACGACCGAGCTGAACGTTGCCGATTATTTCAAGGCCAACGGAATGAAATTCACCCCGGTGGTGTTTGATACCTCGGATCAGACGGTGAAAGGATTCGAATCTGGTCGTTGTGATGTTCTGACCTCGGATCAATCCCAACTTTATGCGCTAAAGATTAAATTGGCCAAGCCGGATGCAGCCCAAGTTCTGCCGGAAGTCATTTCCAAGGAGCCATTAGGCCCAGCCGTTCGCCAAGGGGATGACCAGTGGTCCACTCTGGTGAAATGGACTCTGTTTGCCATGGTGAGCGCTGAAGAATTGGGCGTTACCAGCAAAAATGTCGATGAAATGAAAGCATCGAAGAATCCGGACGTGCGTCGTCTACTGGGCTTGGAAGAGCCTTCCGGCAAGGTTCTGGGTATCCAGGCTGACTGGGGTTACCAGATCGTCAAGCAAGTCGGTAACTATGGCGAAGTGTTTGAGCGTACCGTCGGTAAAGGCTCAGCGCTGGGGATCGATCGGGGTGTGAATGCGCTGTGGAACCAGGGTGGTTTCATGTACGCACCGCCAATCCGCTAAGCATTTCATAGAGCATGGGGGCACTAAGTGCCTCCATGTCTCCGCTGTTTTGTGCTTGTTTTCTATAGCCGCATTAGTTAGGAAGTCATTATGGCTATTGGATCCCACGATTCGACATCATCGGTAACACCAACAGTGCGTTGGTATTATGACAGCACCATTCGGGCCTATATTTTTCAGGCACTGGTTGCGCTCGCTGTTGTGGCAACGTTGTTTTATATCATTAGTAACACCTTGCATAACATGCAGACCCGCGGCATAG
>JBBRVG010000053.1:0-30231 GCA_038247115.1 Enterobacterales bacterium
AGTCGGACATATCGCGCACACCGTAGAAGCTGCCTTCAAACCAGGGGGTGCCGAAGCGATCTTCTAATTTTCGCGCCACATTGATCAGCGCCCGGGAGCAGACCAGCATGTTCAATTCACTACGATGGATGGTCTGTACCTCGGCAAAACGTGCATCGCCGGCCAGAGTACAGAGTACCCGCACCCCCAACTCATCCAGCAACGGCAATACATTCCAGAACTCACCGGCGATGTTGAACTCCCCCACCAGCGCTATGCTGTGGCCCCGCGCCGCGGGAATGGCAAAGTGCTCCGGCCAAGGCGCCGGCTCCCGCTGGCCGATCACCCGATCCACCATCACATCCCCGGCAATGCGATTGCCCAGATTCTTGCTGCCATAGAAACCGGCGGCATCGACCGCAATCACAGGCACGCCCAGCTTGTCGGCGGTGACACGGCAGATGGCCTCGATATCATCGCCTTCCATCGCCGGAACACAGGTGTTGTAGACAAACACCGCGGCCGGTTGATAGCGCTCGACGATCTGTTTGATGCCGTGGTAGAGGCGTCGCTCCCCCCGGCCCATGATCACATCCTGCTCGCTTAAATCGGTGGTGAAGCCCAGACGGAACAGGGTTGGCCCCGAGCTATGGGTGCCACGGTTATCCCAGGAGCTACCGACACAACCGATGGGGCCATGAACGACATGGGCGACATCGGCAATGGGTAATAAGGTGATTTGGGCACCATCGAAGGCACAGCCCCCTGCCGTGGCCCCCGGCTTGGGCGCGCTACAGCCCGATTTGGATTTACCGTTGTGCTGACACCCCGGTTCGTCCATCAATGCAGCGATCTCATTTCCTTTCATAACCACTCCTTGTGGAATACGACCGAATCGATTGCTTACCCTGCAGATAAGCCTGCAAGGGGTACTGCAAGGGACAAACCAAAGATAACTTAATGATTTTTATGATTTTATTTTTGTAGCGTTTCAGACATGAGCGACAAGTACCAACGCTTGTACTATTCGCCACAGGTCGCCACAGGGTCATAGCCAAGTTGCTCTGCATCACAGACAAGTCGCCACAACGATTCGGAATCAGCACCACAGCCATACAGAATAAGTGCCACAAAAAAACACAGGCCCCACGGCAGCAGTAGTCCCCGGAGGGAAGGCATCAGAACGACCCGCCCCCCAGCCAAGAGTCGTCCCGAGCCTTATAATCGTGTGGTCACAGGTGTGAGTGAAACCAGCCAGCTCCGCAGCGGAAGCTGGCCTGGGATGCCCATCGAGGGAAAACATGGGAAACCAGAAAAATCCCTGCCCTGACGGGTTGTTAACAGCAGGAGTGACGTGCCGCACCGCTCGTATCGCGCGCGCCCTGCATTCGGGTCTGGCAATGCGTGCTTTTCCCCTGCCGGCCGACCGTTACTCTTCGAGTTCCAGATCGAAGCGGCTGGCCAGATCATCCTTGCGTCCCAGAGCCTTGGCGAGCCAGGGCGGCAACTGGCCTTGCAACAGTTGGGTCAAGTCCTCCAGCTGAGTCTGGATCTTGGGATCCCGCTTGATCTTCACCGGATGAATACCGTGACGGATCACTCGGGCAGCGGCCGGTCCACCAATGGCTTCACAAAACAGCAGGTGGCAACCTTGCAGCAATTCGGCGCGGGCTTCGTTGCCCTCACTGCCGGAGGTTCCGGTCTCCTGTTTCCAGGCCGAGTAGCGGCGGATATCGACGAGCCGGGCACCCTGATCACTCACCTGATAGATGAAGAACAGCGGACAACTGCCAAAGTGGCCATTGACCAGCACGCCATCGGTAGAGGCAAAAGCAACCCGCAATTGGCCAGCCCCTTCACCGGGCGGCAGCGGACGGGGGTCCAGATGGGTGGGTAGTTCGCCATGCAGAGTCGCCAGCAATTGCGGCCACAGACTAGCCTCCCGCTGCGCCAACTCGGGCAGAGCCCGCTCTTGTAACAACTCCAGACTCAGGGCATCGAGTCCGGCGGTATTCAGCGGTCCGCTCAGCAATGAGCAAACCCAGTCAAACAGTTTGACCTGATCCAGTTCGGGAACCTGTTGCGCCAGCGCCAGCAGACGCCAATAAACCTGACTTTCCAGCAGCGTATTCATGGGGAGCTCCTTGTCGTCTTGACGTGTCATCATCAGCGTGTCGTCACTATCTCGCGACGCGCCTAGTCCTCACCCTGAGCACGGGTCAGGCGCAGAGTTGTGGGCAGTGAGGGCATACCGACCAGCGGTGCCAGATAGAAAGATTGGCCGTCAGCCAGGTCAATGCGACCGCCCCAGCAATCTTCTTGTTCAAATTCGATAGCAGCGACCTTGGCTTCCAGATCCCGCTTGGCGATGTAGCAGTAGAGGCCATCGGCCTGTTGACGAAACATGATATTGGGCATGGTCTCTCCTTGATGACCCATTCCACGGCGGGAACCGGCCAGACAATCGCACACAAAAAAACGGGCGGGAGCCAAGCTCCCGCCCGTTGTCGCCTTAGCGAACCAGGTCGAAGTTGTAATCGGTCTTGCCCAGTTCCATGGTTTCCTGATCCAGACGCTCCAGTACAGCATTCACCAGGGTGGTGACGATGTACATGCCGCCCTCATAACCCCAGGTGGTCATGCGGTGCAGGTGGTGACGGTCAAAAATCGGGAAGCCCAGGCGAATCAACGGCACTTCAAACGCCTTGCCCTTGGCCAGGGTGTCGCGCTGAATGAACTTGCCGTAGGAGTTGCCAATCAGGAAGTCCGGCTTGTTGGTGAACATCAAGGAGCGCAGGTGCCACAGATCGCAACCCACGTAGATCTCGCTGTTCTGACCATAAGGAGAGGCATCCAGCGTCTTCTTCAGCGCTTTTTCCCACTTCTTGGAGCCGTTGTGACACAGGATAACAGTCGGCTCGGCACCCAGCTCCAGCAGGAACTTGGTCAGACCCATCACGTAGTCCGGATCCCCGTACAGAGCAAACTTCTTGCCGTGCAACCAGGTGTGGGAGTCGGTGATCATATCCACCAGACGGCCGCGCTCTGTGGCCAGTGATTCCGGGATTGGCTTGCCAGTCAGTTCGCTGACCTTCATCAGGAACTCGTCGGTGCCTTCCAGACCAATCGGCACATTCAGTGCAGAGCAAGGCTGGCCCCAAGTTTCGGTAACCACTTTCTTGGTCTTCACCAACTGCCAGGGTTGCAGCAACAGAGTGTCGATAGAGTTAGGGGCATCGACCATTTCCGCCTGGGTGGTGCCACCGGCATACATGCGGTATTGACCATCGGCCGGCGTATCCAGCACTTCTGACGGGTCTGAGAGCAAGGAAGCGGAGACGCCCATTTCGGACATCATGCGCTTGAGCACCCGGTAGTTACCCAGATAGGTATCAAAACCGGTGACCAGGTTCAGCTTGCCGTTGCTGCCCACTTCTTTGGCGGCTGGCGCCAGGGAGCGGCAGAAACCTTCGAACATGTTGTCCCAACCGGTGACATGGCTACCGACAAAGCTCGGCGTGTGCGCATAGGGTACCGGCACTTCGGTCGGGATGAAGTTGTCTTTTTTGGCGTTGTTGGTGAAGGCTTGCAAGTCATCACCGATGACTTCCGCCATACAGGTGGTAGAGACCGCAATCATTTCCGGCTTGTAGAGCGCATAGGCGTTCTGCAGACCGTCATTCATGTTGGCATGGCCACCGAACACAGCCGCGTCTTCGGTCATGGAGTCAGAGACGCAAGCGACCGGCTCCTTGAAATGACGATTGAAATAGGTACGGAAGTACGCCACACAGCCTTGTGAACCATGCACATAGGGCAGTGTCTTTTCAAAACCCAGTGAGCAGAGCACAGCGCCCAGAGGCTGACAGGCTTTGGCCGGGTTGATGGTCAGCGCTTCACGCTTGAAGTTCAGCTCCTGGTACTCGGCAGTGGTTGTCCAGTCAAAGACTTCCTTTACCTTGCTATCGCCATGGGCCTCTTCGAAATGGCCTTTCTTGCCTGCAAACAGGCTCTGATATTCATCCTGTTCAAACAGGGGATAACAGGCTTTGATGTTCTCAATATTCTGACTCATATCCATCTCCTCCCGCGCCACTCATCTGTGAACTAACGGGTTACAAGGATTGCCATCCTGCCCTTAGGCAGACTTCTTCCATGGTGGGGTCTGTTGGGACCAGCACGGATTATTCAACGTCATGTCCATATCGCGGGCGAAGATGGCAAAGCCGTCATAGCCGTGGTACGGACCTGAATAATCCCAGGAGTGCATCTGACGGAACGGAATACCCATCTTCTGGAAGATGTACTTTTCCTTGACGCCAGAGCCGACTAGATCAGGCTTGATGGCCTTGACGAACTCTTCCATCTCGTAGCCGGTGACATCGTCATACAGCAAGGTGGCTTCTTTGAGTTCTGGCAAGGTACGGTCGTAGTCATCGTTGTGACCGAATTCATAACCGGCACCGACGATTTCCATGCCCAAGTCTTCATAGGCACCGATAACGTGACGAGGACGCAGACCGCCCACATACAGCATTACCTTCTTACCCTGCAAACGTGGTTGGTACTTGGCAATCACGGCCGCAGTTTGCGCTTCATACTTGGCGATCACTGCTTCGGCATTCTTCTGGATGGTTTCGTCGAACTGAGCTGCAATCTTGCGCAGCGACTCGGAAGTCTTGGTCGGTCCGAAGAAGTTGTACTCCATCCATGGTATCCCGTACTTTTCTTCCATATGGCGGGAGATGTAGTTCATGGAGCGATAGCAATGCACCAGATTCATCTTCACCTTGGTGGTGTTTTCCATTTCTGGCAGGGTACCGTCACCGGACCACTGAGCCACCACGCGCAGACCCATCTCTTCGAGCAGGATGCGTGAGGACCAGGCGTCACCACCTATGTTGTAGTCGCCGATGATGGCCACGTCGTATGGCGTGCCGTCGAAGGCTTCACCGTCACGGTTCGGCAGTATCCAGTCACGGATCACGTCGTTAGCAATGTGGTGACCCAGGGACTGGGAGACGCCACGGAAGCCTTCGCAACGTACCGGAACCACCGGCTTGTCGATCTGCTTGCTCGCTTGCTTGGAGACGGCTTCGATGTCGTCACCGATGAGGCCGATCGGGCACTCGGACTGTACCGAGATCCCCTTGGTCAACGGGAACAACACTTCCATCTCTTCGATGATCTTCAACAGCTTCTTGTCGCCACCGAATACGATGTCCTTTTCCTGGAAATCGGAGGTGAAGTTCATGCCACCAAAGCTGTCCACCCCGGTCACGCCGGTGTAGTAGTTACGACGGCCACCGCTGGAGTACATGCCACAACCGACCGGACCGTGGGACAGATGGATCATGTCCTTGATCGGGCCGAAGACCACGCCCTTGGAGCCGGCGTAGGAGCAACCGCGCGCGGTCATGACGCCCGGCAGAGACTTACGGTTGGAGGTAATGCACTTGCTGGCCTTTTCCAGGGATGGGTCATTGGCCGTCAGGTGCTTCTGTCTGTCTTTGCGCGCCTTCTCGGGGTAGATCTCCAGCACTTCCTGGATCAGCGCTTCATTCTGTTCACGCGTTCTGTCTGTCATTGCTTTCTCTCCCTAGCGGAGGATTTCCGGGCCGACCACGGCCGGCCGCGGAAATCACAGGACTCAGGCTACCGCTTCTTCTGCAGCGGTCTTGCCGATGATGGTTTCGTCTTCCTCGTCCATGATGCCGAACTCCATCAGCAGCGCTTCGAGTTCGTCCATGGTGACCGGGGTCGGAACCACCAGCAGCTTGTTGTCCACCACCTTGCGGGCCAGAGTGCGGTACTCGTTGGCTTGCTTGGCATTCGGGTCATATTCGATGACCGTCATGCGGCGGATTTCAGCGCGTTGTACCACGTTGTCACGGGGTACGAAGTGGATCATCTGGGTGCCCAGCTTGTCGGCCAGGGCGATGATGAGCTCATCTTCGCGGTCGGTCTGACGGGAGTTACAGATCAGGCCACCTAAACGCACGCTACCGGACTTGGCATACTTCACGATGCCCTTGGAGATGTTGTTGGCGGCATACATCGCCATCATTTCACCGGAGCAAACGATGTAGATTTCTTGCGCCTTGTTTTCACGGATTGGCATGGCGAAACCACCACACACAACGTCACCCAGTACGTCATAGAATACGAAGTCGAGGTCGGCTTCATACGCACCTTCTTCTTCCAGGAAGTTGATGGCGGTAATAACACCACGACCGGCACAACCAACTCCTGGCTCAGGGCCACCAGACTCGGCACAGCGCACGCCGCCGTAACCGATCTGCAGCACGTCTTCGAGTTCCAGATCTTCTACAGAACCCTTTTCCGCGGCCATTTCCATGATGGTATTCTGGGCCTTGGCATGCAGGATCAGACGGGTAGAGTCGGCCTTGGGGTCACAACCGACGATCATCACCTTCTTGCCCATTTCAGCCAGAGCGGCGACCAGGTTCTGGGTAGTTGTGGACTTGCCGATCCCACCCTTGCCGTAAATTGCACATTGACGAAGCGCCATGTCGATATCTCCTTGTTGACAGTTGACGCTTATCTAATTGCACGGCTTGTACCAATTGCAGAAAAACAGATAACCAATTGTTTTACATGAATAATTTATTTAAATGACTGGCTTTTGGCAGCGAGGAAGAAAACAAACACGCGCTATTTGTACGGAAAAGTACAACAACCGACACAGCGATTGTCGCACTGGCATGGCTGCTGGCCCGAGCTTGCCAACCCCAAACAAAGACACATTTCCAGCTATATGGTGAAAGAGCCAGCTCAGGCGTGAGATGGAGTCCGAACGAGCGCAGACACGCCGTAAATACATCCCTGTAGGCTCGATGGCGGCATCCCTGCCGCCAACGGTCAGCTTTTCGTCCAGACTCCATCCCCCTCCATTCACGACAACTAACTGGGAGAGAGCCAAACAAAAACCCCGGCACGCAGGCCGGGGTTTGGGTTACAACAACAGACGGATGCAGGGTTATGCCTGCTCGAGCACCGGCTCGGCAGGAAGTGTCTGGCTGGATAAAGCGAGAATTTCTTCTTCACTCAGCTCCTCACCCAAAGCCCCTTCGCTGCGCGCGACTACCGCGGCGGCGATTGCATTGCCCAGCACATTGGTCGCCGAACGGCCCATATCCAGAAAATGGTCGATGCCCAGCAACAGCAAAATACCGGCTTCAGGAATATGGAACTGGGACAGGGTGGCGGCAATCACCACCAAGGAGGCCCGAGGCACCCCGGCCATCCCCTTGGAGGTCACCATCAGCAATAGCAGCATGGTGATCTGCTGACCGAAGGAGAGATCGATGCCATACGCCTGGGCAATAAATAGCGTGGCAAAGGTGCAATACATCATGGAGCCGTCCAGATTGAACGAATAGCCCATGGGCAGTACAAAGCTGGCGATGCGCTTGGAGCAACCGAAGTGCTCCAGACGCTCCAGAGTCTTGGGATAGGCAGCCTCGGAGCTGGCCGTGGAGAAGGCCAGCAACGCCGGCTCGCGGATGCTACGCAGCAAGCGCAATACGCGACGACCGAGGAACAGCGAGCCCATAGCCAGCAACACGACCCACAAGATGCCGATGGAGAGGTAGAACTGCGCCATAAAGGTGCCATAGGTCGAGAGGATACCCACCCCTTCCTTGGCCACCATGGCGGCAATAGCGGCGAAGACCGCCAACGGCGCAAACGCCATCACAAAGCCGGTGACTTTGAGCATGATACCCGCGGTAGCGGACATCAGCTTGACCACAGGCTTGGCCTTATCGCCCAGAGAGGCAGCCGCCAGACCGAAAAACAGCGAGAAGACCACAATTTGCAGGATCTCGTTATTGGCCATCGCCTCGACCACGCTCTTGGGGATGGCGTGGGTGACAAAGTCCTTCAGGGTAATGGCACCGGCGGAGATACCACTGCTGGCTGAGGCCTCCGGTACGCTTAAAGAGAGACCCACCCCCGGTTGCAGCAGGGTGACCATGATGAGACCCAGGCTCAGGGAGAGCAGCGAGGCGGTCAAAAACCAGCCCATGGTTTTCGCACCGATGCGACCAACCGTCTTGCTATCCCCCATCTTGGCAATCCCCACCGTCAGGGTGGTAAATACCAAGGGCGCAATAATCATCTTGATCAGACGCAAGAAGATATCGGTCAAAATAGTGACGTTGTCGGTAAAACTGGTAATGGTGGCAGCATCCGGCGCCAGTGCTCGTACCAGGTGGCCAACCAGAATGCCAAGCAGCATGCTGATCAGGATCGCAGCTGTCAGTTTGTTCATTTTCATACGGGATCATCCAGATTCGATGGAACTAAGATGCGGTGGTTTCCTGCGCTTAATAACAGGGACAACCGCTGGCAATCGGGAATAATGCCGAGCAATGGGTGGAAAAACCAGAAAAATGCAGTCAGAGAGATGAACTTTTGAGCGGTTTAACAGTTTATTAACCTGAAAAAATGGTGATGAAGTGTGAACAGTAGCTTAATGAATCCAAACACCAGGCTTGGGCACAATGCCGGATCCCGCTAGCATGGTGACTCCCACCATGTGAAGGGACACCACCAGAGCCCGCCCGCGCCACTTGGTACTCATGTCACTTGGTACTCATGCCAATTGGTACCCATGCATCAGGAGCAACTCATGACATCAACGCCGTTATCCTTCACCGGTCTGACCACCTGCCTGCTGTTACTCGGCGGCTGCGATAAGACGGCCGAACAACCGACACCCGCGGTTGGCATGGCCAATCCCGCTGCCGTCTATTGTGCCCAGCAAGGTGGCAAGAGTGAGCCGGTCACCACAGATGCCGGGCAAAGCAGTAACTGCCACTTACCCGATGGCCGCGTGGTCGAGGAGTGGACCCTGTATCGCGCCGATCACCCTGCCGCTGTGGCGGGCGCCGAGAACTAGCATCCGCTGCCGCTGAATGAAAGAGGCAGCCTCGAAGCAGTATGACGCCGGCCAAGAAACAGCATTATGGTGACGAAATGGCTATAACAGCACGGGCGCCGAAGCGCCCGTGCGAGATGTGATGGCCCAAAAGTTAGCGAAGACGTGAGGGTTACAGTAGTCCCTCTTCTTGCATGGCTCTTTGTACCGAAGGGCGAGCCAGTACCCGTTCACGAAATGCCAGCAGGTGCTGATAGGGGCTGAGATCAAAGCCGACAATGGACGCCCAGTTGCTGACCACAAACAGATAGGCATCGGCAATGCTGAAGGTGCCATCCGCCAGATAGGGTGAATAAGCCAGGACGCCATCCACATGGGCAAAGCGCGCCGCCAGCCGTTCGCTAACCTGGGCCTTGTATTCTTCGGGGGTTTGCTTGCCAAACAGCGGCGAGAAGTTTTTATGCAACTCACTGCCGATAAAATTCAACCAGGCCAACAAGCGATAACGAGCCACCTCACCGGCTGGAGGTACCAGACTCGCCGCCGGAACCAGATCGGCCAGATAAAACAGGATTGCCGAGCCCTCGGTCAGGATCTCGCCATTATTCAGCTCCAGCACAGGCACGTAACCCAAGGGGTTGATGGACAAGAAATCACGACCATCGGCGATGGTTTTATTGCGTAAATCCACCCGCTCCAGGGTATAAGGCAGACCAGATTCACACAGTATGATGTGAGAGGCCAAGGAGCAGGCACCGGGGGTATAGTAGAGTTTCATGGGGACTCCAAAAGATCACAAAAACAGCGCGACAACAGACTCCAGCTTCGATCATCCCCCGCCGTCATGGCAACCCTTTTTTCCATCCAGGTCCGATTTTTCCGTCGCCAGCTCATCGAGGATCGGGCAATCCGGCTGATCGTCGCCGTGACACTGACTGACCAGACGGCGCAGGCTTTGTTGCATCTGCTGCAATTCGCCAATCTTCTGCTCCAACGCCTGTAATTGCGCCTCGGCCAGTGCCTTGACCTCCTGACTGGCCCGGCCGGGATCCCGCCAGAGGATCAATAACTCGGCGATCTGTGGCAGACCAAACCCTAGCGTACGAGCCTGACGAATAAACCGGATCTCGTGCAGCGCAGTCTCATCGTAATAACGATAACCCGCCGCCGAGCGCTGCGCCGCTGGGAGCAGCCCCAAAGCCTCGTAGTGACGGACCATTTTGGCGGTCACGCCGCTGCTGCGAGCCACTTCGCCTATGGTCATTCCCTTGTGGCGCCGCTCCTCAGGCTCCTGAGTCTTGGGCCATGGCAACCGCTGTGGATTATTGATCATGCCCGGACTCCTTATCCGTCACTGCGGGTTGAGAGGGGCCGGTCGGGAGCGAGGTGGATGGCGGTAGCGCTGCATCCTCCACGACCCGGGTCCCCTGCCAGCGACGCAACAGCAAGGCATTGCTCACCACGCTCACCGAGCTGAACGCCATGGCCGCGCCCGCCAGTACAGGATTCAACAAGCCGGCCGCGGCCAGGGGGATCCCGACCAGATTGTAGATAAAGGCCCAGAACAGGTTCTGGCGGATCTTGGCGTAGGTGCGTCGGGAGAGATCGATGGCCGCCCATACTAACCGCGGATCACCCCGCATCAGAGTAATACCGGCCGCCTGCATGGCGACCTCACTCCCGGTGGCCATGGCGATCCCGACATCCGCAGCCGCCAGGGCTGGCGCATCATTGATGCCATCGCCGACCATGGCCTGGATGATCCCCGGCTGGCGATAACGACTGAGCGCCGTCAGCTTTTCTTGCGGCAACAAGTTGGCCTGAAAATCCCGGATCCCCAGCGCCGAGGCGACTTTGGCGGCGGCCAAGGCGTGATCCCCGGTCAACATGACCACCTGGATGCCAGCCGCCTGCAACTCCTGCACCGCCGCCGCCGCTCCGGGCTTGATGGCATCAGCAAAACCAAACCAGGCCAGCAAGCGAGGCTTTCCCTGTTCATCCTGATAGCCAAGATAGGAAATGCTTTGGCCCGCTTGCGCCGCTTGTGCGACTGCCGACTCGGCAGAAGTCGGCAGAATCACCCCTAATTCCGCCAGCAAACGCTCACTGCCCAGCCACATCGCGAACGATTGACCGGAATAGGAGACTGTGCCTTGCATGCCACGTCCCGGCAATGCGGTACCGGCCAGTAACGTCGGCAAAGGCTCGCCATCCGACGGGACAGCACGGAGCAAGGCCTTGGCCAGTGGATGACTACTGCCCTGCGCCAGAGCGGCCGCCAGCAGCAGCGCCCTCACCCCGGCTTCGGGCTCGCCGTCCGGCGATTGCCGATCCGGCGCTGTTGCCGCAGACGGCAACACCAGAGACCCAACGACCGCCGAGGCAACCAGCTCCGGATGGCCGAGCGTCAGGGTTCCGGTCTTGTCAAACACCAGCTGGCCGATGGCTTGAGCCTGCTCCAGAGCCAGCGCATCTTTGATGAGGATGCCGTGTCGCGCGGCCACGCCGGTTCCCACCATGATGGCGGTCGGCGTCGCCAGCCCCAAGGCACAGGGACAGGCAATGACCAGCACAGCCACGCCATTGAGCAGCGCTTGTGGCCAATCACCTGCCACCAGGCCCCAGCCCAGAATCGTCAGCAGCGCAATCCCGACCACCACAGGTACAAAGATGGCACTGACCCGATCCACCAGGCGTTGCACCGGCGGCTTGGTCATCTGGGCTTGCTCCACCAGCCGAATCAGCCGCGCCAGCGTACTCTCGGCGCCGAGATGTCGGGTTTCCAACTCCAGCACCCCTTCACCATTCACAGCACCGCCGGTGACCGTATCACCGACAGCTTTGCTGACCGGCAAGCTCTCACCGGTCAGCAGGGATTCGTCCACCTGGCTTTCGCCGAGCAGCACCTCTCCATCCACCGGAATGCGCTCCCCTGGCTGAACCATCACCCGATCCCCCACCTGCAAGGCGCCCAATGCCAGCCAGCGCCACTCCCCCTGCCGGTAGACCCGGGCCTGTTCCGGCCGTAACGCCTGCAGAGCGCGGATGGCGGCCGTAGTTTGATGCTTGGCCCGCGTCTCCAGCCATTTGCCTAACAAGACCAGGGTAATGACGGTCGCCGAAGCCTCAAAGTAGAGCTCGGGAATGGCCGTATGGTGCAACATAAACTGGCCGCGCAGCCCCAGCAGCCACTGCCAGCACGAGAGGCCATAGGCTGCTGAAGTCCCCAAGGCGACCAACAAGTCCATATTGCCACTGCCGCTGCGTAGAGCCTGCCAGGCACTGCGATAAAAACGCGCCCCCAGCCAGAACTGCACCGGTGTCGCCAGCAGCCATTGCCACAGGGGTGGCAGAGCCCAATGCTCACCCCACAGCATGGCTACCATGGGTAGCAGAAGTGGCATCGTCAGCAAAGCCGCGACAGCCACCGGCCACCAACTGGGCCAGCCCCGAGTTTCCGGCTCGGTGACAACCAGGGTCGGCGTGGGTAACTCGGCACCAAATCCCAGTCGCTGCACGGCTGCCAGCAACTGCGCGGTATCTGTGTCGGCCAGCATGCCAATCCCCGCCGCACCACTGGCCAGATTGACGCTCACCGTCACGACGCCTGGCACCTTGAGCAAGCCCCGTTCGATCCGTTGCACGCAGGAGGCACAACTGATGCCACTAATTTGTAAGCTCTGCTCCAGCAAGGGCACAGAGAAGCCACAGCGTTCGACCACCGCCAGCAAGGCTGGCAAGCTCAACTCCTGACTCGCCTCCACCTCGGCTTGGGCCGAGGCAAAATTGACCTCGGCATGATTCACCAAGGGTGTAGCCCGTAACACTTTTTGTAACCGGGCCGCACAAGCGGCGCAGTTCATGCCTGCAATGGACAGCCGCCACAGCGCTGTTGCACTCGTAGCGGATGAGGCGGCCAAGGGGGATGATTCGGACTCGAAAATGGACATGCGCAAGCTCCGGCTAACCAGGAAACAGAGATCGAGAACTCAAGCTTCAACCTTACCATGATGGGAAGGTCAAGCCGATTACGAACCTTGGTACACCCCCTTCATCTCGACGCCACAGGCTCGATAAACTCACGGTTTTCGATTGGCATCGCAAAGCCAGAGTGCTACCTTGCAGTAGGCAACATTTTTGCAACAAGCGCCACTTTATGACGGCTTGCCAAGTAACACCACCAGCAGGGTTCTGCTGGCTCAGGAGATACTCCTCATGCACAGCTTTCTCATCCCAGATATGACCTGCGGCCACTGTGCCGGCGTGATCAAAACCACCTTGCTCAATGCCGATCACCAAGCCCGGATAGAAATCGATCTGGCCAGTCACCTGCTGAAGATCAACAGCCAGCTCGGAATTTCCCAGATCCTGACCTTGCTGGAAGAAGCCGGTTACAGCCCGACGATTCAAGGCCATTGAGCAGCGATGAGGGGCTGGGCCTCGGACGCGGCTTCCTCGGGATGAAAATATCTCGCTAAAACAGGAAATCTCGGGAGGAGCGATACACACTTGTCTACACGTCGCCTCCATATTTTCAATGGCCGTGCAGCCGTCAACACCCGCAGGAGGTGAGCCATGCATACCTTTATCGTGAATGATTTGATCTGCGAAGCTTGCAGCGGTGCTATCACCGACACCATACGCCACGCCGATCCACACGCCAGAGTACAGATCGATCTGGAACAGTTCCGGGTCGAGATAGAAAGCCAGCTCAGCCGGGAAGAACTGGCCCTACGTCTGATGGAGGCGGGTTATTCCCCGGAATCCCAATAACAGTTGTCACCCATTCTATTTGCGGTACCCGTTACAAGGAGATGTCATGAGCAAGCTCGTCGTGGTTTATCACAGTGGTTATGGTCACACCCAGAAACAAGCCGAGGCCGTATTGGCTGGAGCCGAACAGGTTAGCGGTATCGAAGCCAGTTTGCTGGCCGTCGATAGCGAGGGGAATATTCCCGAAGGTGGGTTTGAAGAACTCGCAGCGGCCGATGCCATCATTTTTGGCTCTCCCACCTATATGGGCGGCCCCTCTTGGCAATTCAAGAAATTTGCCGATGCCAGCTCCCGTCCCTGGTTTGGTCAGGCCTGGAAAGACAAGATTGCCGCTGGTTTCACCAACTCGGCCACCATCAATGGCGATAAGCACTCAACCCTGCACTATCTCATCACCCTGGCCATGCAACACAGCATGATTTGGGTCGGTACCGGTTTGATGCCAGCCAACAGCAAGGCTGCGGTGCGCAACGATATTAACTGGTTGGGTTCGTTCGCGGGGCTAATGGCGCAATCCCCTTCCGATTCCAGTCCGGATGAAGGCCCACTCCCTGGCGATCTGGCCACGGCCAAAGTCTTTGGGGAACGAGTCGCTCAGATCACTCTGCGTTTCAAATGAAGCACAGCCCATAAAGGGCTGGTCGTCAGCAACTAAAACGCCACCCAAGAGGTGGCGTTTTGCTGGATACTACCGGCCGGTGAATGGCTCACTCATGAGGCGCTCAGCAATACCTTGCGCAGTCGACGTAAGCCTTCGACCATCAGCTCAGGCTCGGTATGGCTGAAATTCAAGCGCAGATAGCCATGGGGCGGTTCATCTTCGGCAAAGAACGCCTCACCAGGCATAAAGGCCACGCCAGCCGCCAATGCCGGTTGCAGCAAGGGACGGGTATCCCGCACCTGCTTGAGCTTCAGCCAGAAGAACAGGCCGCCAGATGGCACCTGCCAATCGGCCAGATCCGAGAACTCACTCTCCAGCGCTGCGGCAAACGCATCCCGACGCTCACGATAGAAAGCCTGCAACTGCGCCAGACGCGCCGGTTTTTCAGCCGAGCGCATATATTCCAGGGCCAGCCACTGCCCCGGACGATTGGTGTGCAGATCCGCCGCCTGCTTGAGCCGCACCAAGTGGGTAATCAGACTCGGATGGGCGATCAGATAACCGACCCGCAGGCCTGGCATCAAGATCTTGGAGAAACTGCCCTGGAAAACCCATGGCGCCCGTTGTACCAAGGAGCAGATCGGCGGTTTGTCCACCCCGTCGTAATCCAGCTCGCAGTAAGGTTCATCCTCGATCAATGGCAGACCGTATTTATCCAGCATGGCGGCTACGTCCTGCCGCGCCTGGACGTTATAACAGGTACCGGACGGATTCTGGAAACTCGGGATGAGATACGCAAATCGTGGTTGATGATCCCGTACCTGAGTCTCGAACAGTTCCAGATCCAAGCCTGCTCCTTTCAAGGGGACGCCTTGGCACTTGGCTTGAAACAGACGGAAGGATTGCAGCGCGGCCAGGTAAGTGGGCGATTCAACCAGCACGCTGCTCTCGGGATCGATAAACAGCTTGGAGACCAGATCCAGACCCTGTTGGGATCCGGATAACACCAGCACCTGATTGGCATCGCAACGGATCCCCTTGCTACGCGCCTCGGCCGCTATGGCTTCGCGCAGTTCAGGCTCGCCTTCACTCATGCCATATTGTTTGACATAGCTCGGCAAGGTGGACCAATCCGCTTCGGGAAAACTCGCCGCCGCTGGCAAGCCGCCGGCAAACGAGATCACCCCCGGTTGCTGAGCCGCAGCGAGGATCTCGCGAATGATGGATGAGGTTAGGTGCTGGATCCGCTGGGCAAACATGCCGACCTCCTGTCAGTGTGCATGAAGCTGAGGCACGAGTTGCATTTTCTCGCGCATCAGGGTAAATAAGTCAGTAAAGTTGACCTATCTTGCCACCGGATTGCATCAAGTCAATATGATTGACCAAAATAACCAGGCCGCGCTCAATGAAGCGCTGGAGTTGTTTCATTTCGCCTTTCGCGCCTTCACCACGGGGCCGGATGCCATTCTGGCAGAGCATGGGCTGCAGCGGGTGCATCACCGCATTCTCTATTTTGTCGGACGGAATCCGGCGCTCAGCGTCAATGCCTTGTTGCGGATTTTGGGGGTGAGTAAACAGGCGTTGAATGGTCCATTACGGACGCTACAGGAATCAGGGCTTATCGCCGCCATGCAGGACCAGCACGACCGGCGGATTAAACGTCTGACCCTGAGTCAAGCCGGTGTGGAACTGGAAAGTCGGCTATCTGAGAGCCAACGGCAGCTGATGGCCGGAGTATTTAAGCAGGCTGGCGTTCAGGCCGAACAGCAGTGGCGCGTTATCATGGCCCAGTTGGCACATACTCAGTTTTCCCATCTGCTGTCATAAGCCGCTTTCTATGTCTCTCACGTGGCGTTCGTCAGCAACTGGCGTGCTGTAACTCCACGGAGAGTTCATCGCCGCTATCGGCACGGAACTGCAAGAGACAGGGCTTGTTAATCACCCGTTGGAAGGTTGGATAATCCGTTTGCCGCAACATGCCCAACGGCATGCCACTGGCGCGCTGCAACCAGGAGGGTGACGTCAATCCGGCATTGGCAAATCGCACCTGTTCGTCCTGCTCCGAAATCAGGATCACCGCCATATTCACATTGCCACGCAATCCGGACTCAAAAAGATTCCAATTCAGATATTCGAGCACACTCCCCGGTGAATCCAGCAAGCGGCTCTCCCCTTGCTGATATTGACGATAGGGGCCATGCAGCAAAAACTTGATCATGGCGCCGATGAATGCGGCATCAGCGCCCATGAAGGACAGCTCCATGACCACGAGCATCAGCTGGCCATTGAGCTCCAGAAACTCGGGGAGTAGGAGCGGACTACTGCTGTGATAGCGGGTTTGCCAGCGTTGTAGTGTCTGTTCCTGGGGTGGCGCCATGGCGCTGAGTAGTTCAGTGGCCGCCACGTCATCCCGGTGCAACCGGGAGAGATGGGCCGCCAGCTCACCATATTGCTGAGCCTCGGTGACGGACTCGAGGCAGTCCTCAATCGCTTGGGATAGCGCTGGCCAGTTGCGGATCGGTTTGATGAGATAATCCTTGGCGCCAGCGCGCAAAGCTCGGGTCACATCATCCAGATTGGCTTGCCCTGAAATCACCATGATCGGCGTTTGCGGAAAACGGGCCGCAATGCACTGGATGACCTGATGACCATCCATCCCGGGCATGTTCAAGTCACACAACACCAGATCCGGATGATAAACCGCAACCGCAGCAAGTCCGTCCAGACCGTTTTCGGCGACATACACCAGATGGTTTTGCTGTCGCAAAAAAGCCAGCAAAGTTGCCCGAAATACCGGCTCATCTTCGATGACTAATATTTTACGCTGCCCACCCGGGTACGACATCTTCAACCTGTCTCGATTCTCTGACTCTATTGCTATTGAGGGTAGACAAATTGCAGGCAGAACAAAAGTTCCAGGTTGATGAGAATCGCTCGTTTTTAGACAGCCGCCCTATGAATGTGTTGGTAAACGGTTCAATCGAGATGATGATCGCCCTCTTGCGTTCACCAATCCCGGCGGTTTGCTCTCGGCAGCACGCTAAAACCACGCAAATGATTGGCGCTGATGGCGGATTAATCGATAATAGCGCCACTGTCCCTGCTACTGCTGATCATGACGCCAACTGAGTACCTTCAACTCAATAGCCCCAGGTTGAGCCATCCGGCCCGAACCCTCTATTACCTGCACCTGCGGCGGCTAGCCGAGTCCGGCGCCCCCGTCCTACTCAGCTATCCCGAGCTGGGCCGGGCGCTGGCGGTCGAGGATCCCCAGCAACCGGGCGGCTTTAGCTACCAAGTCAACGCCAGCCAACTGACCCGGTTGCTGGACGAACTCCAGGAGGCAGGGCTTATTCGCTTGAATAGCCAGCCACAAGAAAGTCATTACCATGGTGCCGTCTGTGTATTACCCTGCCTGAATCAGGCATTTCACCAGCTGCCAATTCCGCAAGCCGCTCATCCGATGCACCCGCATTGGCGCCCAGGCGAGGCGTTTCATGATCTGGCAAAACTGTGCGGATTACTGGAGAGTCGCTTCAACGAGGAGGAATTGGGCGAGTTTATGGCCTATTGGTTGGGTCGTCCGGAAACTTTTGCCACCGACCATCAATGGATGTTGAAATTTATCAAGGCATTGAAGGCTAGACGCTATACCAAAACCAGTATGACGCCCATGGTCGGCACGGGTTATCAGCAAGTGGCGGTTACTGAAGAGAGTGGTCCCAGCCCACGAGCCCTACAGATGATTGCCGACGCTCGCCGTCTGCGAGCGCACGAGCAAGGAGAGAGCGATGAAAAAGAGTGAGCCAACCCACCTGAGTCAGGATAACCGGACTGAGTCCCTGCATTCGGTGCATCGTGAACATGATCCGCAATTACAGAAGCAGATGAACACCCTGCTGCAGCGGATCCAGCGTCTGCGCCGCAATCCTGAACCGAGTGAGGATCTGGACTACGAAACCTTGCGTCAGCAATATGAAGCAGCCGCCAATCGGGAGGTACGCCAGCTCCAGCAGGAGGCACAACGGCATCGTATCGAGCGTCTGATTGCGCAAGCGGATCTCAACCCGGAGTGGCTCTTCGAGCGCATGGATCATAGCGACCCCACACTGGAATACGCCATCCAGACCGCCAACTCCTTCATCAGTGGCTTTGAACACTGGGAACAGCACGGCGGCAGTTGTGTGTTGATCTATGGGGGTTATGGCACAGGAAAATCGACACTGGCTGGCGCCATTGCCCATGAGCTGATTGCCCAGCATCAAAAATCCGTCATCTTTCAACAGTGGGCATCTGTTGTGGATAGACTGTTTTTCGGCGTGATTGAAGATCAGGAAGAGCGCAACCGCTATCGCCGGGCGCTGGAAGAGGTCGACTTGCTGATCATCGACGAGATCGGCTCAAATCGCGCCAAGTTACTGGAGAGTCAATCCAGCTTTCTCGGTCATTTACTCCGCCGTCGTCGTAACCTGTCCAAGAGCGTGATTCTGATCACCAACCACGCCCCCGCTTCACTCCATCACGCACTGGGTGATTTTTGCTTCGAAGCCATCAAAGCCTTCAATCCGGTTGATATTCAACTGATTGGCCCCAGCCGACGCCCCCATGTCGGCAACTACCAAGGCTGAACGCCGCGCTAAAAACAGCATAAAAAAAAAGCCCGGGCATGCCCGGGCTAAACAAGTGCTACGGAATCGCGATCCAAGATCGCATGTTCAAGAAGAGACTCGCCCTCGTTGAATGTCGCTAAATTAACACACCAAAAATGCAACGCAAACGTTTTACATCGAAATTTGATTCACAATTCACCGCCATAAACGCATGAACTGTCATTTGTTTGGCGATGAAAACGGATCCTCGGCCGCTAATCCAATTCATTTTCCAGCATCTGCTGATAAGATTCGGCATCCATCAAACCTTCCAGTTCTTCCACCTCTTCCAGTTTCACCCGGAACAGCCAGCCCGCACCGTAGGGATCTTGATTAATCTGCTCTGGCGAGGCCTCCAGCTCGTCATTGATACCAACCACTATGCCACTGACAGGGGTATACACATCCGTTGCCGCCTTCACCGACTCGGCAACAGCCACATCATCCCCCTCCAGCAACGCTGACCCCAACTCGGGTAACTCGACAAACACCATATCCCCCAACATGGCCTGGGCATGGTAGGTGATGCCAACCACGGCTTCGTTGTTCTCCTCCAAGCGCACCCATTCATGAGTGGAGGTATAACGCAGTTCACTCGGAATATGACTCATATCAGCACCCTCTACACATGAACAACGATGAACCAGACGCGAGACAATCACGGTAGCCAAGCGCCTGCTTGTATACCGCCTCAGCGTCACTCTTTGCAGTGTAGACAGCCCCTCTGACAAACATGAAAAGCTTTGCATCGGTTTCTTGAGTCAGGCGGCAATTCTAGGATCCTGTCTCACCAACCACGCAGTTCTGCGCTTTCAGGGCTCGCATGTTCTGTGAAGAGATGGTTTCATGACCCTGAGTGCTCTATGTTTATGCCAATGCGGATCAAAATATCGAGCCCATAAGCTGCGGGTAGCCTCAATCCGGCAGCATGATCATCCGATGAAGAGACAGCAGTAATGCCACTAAAATCCAGATTTATCTCCCTGCGCCAGCAAGGTCTTCTCGCTGTCCTGCTGGTCGCACTGGCAGCTACCGGATCCGCATGGCTGGCACAGACGAACGCAGCACAAGACAGCGCATCGGAGCAAAAAGATAATGCGGATCTCTGGATCCAGCATCTGCTGCACACCCTGATCGCTGAACGCCAGCAAACCATCATGCAGCGACTGCCAACGGACAAACCGGATGCCGGAACCGATATTGTTTTTTTGCATTGGTATCCGGAGTCGGCTTCTTCCCCTCTCTCGTTCCATGCCCCCGTTGCCGATGCTGTGCTGCAGGATCTATGGGAGCATTCGCAACAAGAGCCAGGCCCTGTTAACCAGATCGAATGTGTCCAGCAATGCCTACTGCTCCAATCGGTAGCGCAAATCCGTCTCGAGGGCCCCGGGCGCTTGATTGCCATCAGCCGACTCGACCCGCTGTTGCAACGTCTGCAACAGGCCAGCGGCATCACCGGCTTTTTCCTGGGAGCCCTGCCGGCCTCCTCGTCGAACAAACCCTGGCAACAACTGCCATACCAGGCACATAGTCAGCTATTGGCCAGCGCCACAAGTCCGCTATTACCCAAGACTCTGCAGCGATTCATGTCGCAGCAACTGCCTGCCACCTTGACCCTGGAGGAATGGATCAAACCCCTCGCGGACGGTCTCCAGGCTCGGCAGGTCTGGATGACGCCGCTAACCGAGTCCTCCAGCCAGGGTCCCTTGTACCTACTATTGATGGCAAAACAGCCTTCACCGACGACAGGGGGCGAATTCTGGCACTGGTTACCCCTGTCGTTGACCCTGATGGCGGCTCTAGCCTGGTGGGGATGGCAATGGTACCGGATCCGGCGACTGCAGCAGTTACTGACACATTCAGCCCGCGATGCCGAGACCAACGCAAGCCCCCCGCCTCGTTATCTGGCCCATGACGAGCTGTCGGTGATGACCCTGCAGGTCCAGGCATTGCAACAACAACTGGATGACAACAACGCGACCTTGGCGCAGCAGGCTACCTTGTTACAACAACACAGCCTGTACGATCCTCTGACCGGCCTCCCCAATCGGGATTGTTTTATGTTCGAAGTGAGCCGCCAGTTGGCAGCTCTGCAGCGTTATCCGGCACAACTGGCGTTGATCCTGCTCGAGATCAATGGCTTCAAGCAGCTAAGCCATTCGGTTGGCCACCAGGAAGGGGAACGATTGCTGCAACGGGTGGCCCAGGAGCTGAGCCTGTCGGTTCGCGAAGCGGATCTGCTCTGCCATTTGAGTGGTGACCTGTTTGCTCTGCTGATCTGCAACTTGCAAGATGCGTCACAGGTTCACATCATCATCGCCAAATTACAGTCCCGCCTGGAGTCGTCTTTACTGCTGACGGATCGTAATTTTGCACTGCAGTTCTCTGCCGGTGTGGTGATGATCGATAGCAGCGAACTCCCGGCTAACGAATTACTGCGTCAGGCCGAAATGGCACTCAACGAAGTGAAGCTGCAAGCGGATCAACGCTATCAAATCTTCACTCCGCAGCTTCAAGAAAAATCGGTCCGTAACCACTTTATTGAACAACGCCTGAGTCAGGCCTTGCGTAACGGCGAGATCTACCTGCAATACCAGCCGATCCAGGATTGCAAACAGCAGAAAATCATCGGCTTAGAAGCCTTGAGTCGCTGGCAACTGCCCCTTGAGGGCAACATTCCGCCGCTGGAATTCATTCCCATTCTGGAGAACAGTCGTCTGGGGCTGCAATTCGGTAATTGGGTTCTGGAGCAGGCTCTGCATCAACTGCATCAGCTGGATGTTGCGGGCATGATCGGTTTGCAGATGGCGATCAATCTGACGGGGCAGCAGTTGCTGGATCCGGAGCTGAAAAATACCCTGGAACGCTTGACCCTCACTTACCACATAATCCCGTCCCGCATCTCGCTTGAATTGAATGAGCAGGCATTGCGGGTCAATTATCAGCAAGCGCAGCAGGTGATGACCGCCTTACAGCAGGCAGGCTATCGCCTGACGCTGGATGACTTCGGTACTGGCTATTCCGCCCTGACCTATCTCAGCCGCTTGCCCTTCCACACCATCAAGCTGGATCGCAGCTTCACCTTGCGGATGCTCGATTGCGAAATGGATAAACAGTTGGTCGGTAACATCATCCAGATGGCCCATTCGCTGGGCAAACGGGTGGTGGGCGAAGGTGTGGACAATAGCCTGCAATCCCTCTGGTTGCAGGAGCTGGGCTGTGATCAATTGCAGGGACATATACTGGCGGCGCCGATTGGTGAATGCGACCTACTGAGCCAGCTGGCGCCCTTCTACCAACATCCGCGCGTCAATACACTCGACTCAACCCGTTAAAATCAGATCTCGAACAGGGGGCTTGCCAGCATGGGCAGCTCCCCGCTCAGCCCCAGCGCCCGGCGGATCAACAGGCTCTTGACCGGCGAAAGTCGATCCAGCACCCCCATCCCCAGGCCACGCACACCACGACTCAGGGGATCAGATGGAACAAACAGCCGCTTGATCGCCTCCATCGCCATCAGCATCTGCGCCGCTTCGGTCTTGCGCCAGCGACTATAGGGAGCCAGAAAACCGAGTTCGCCATTCCAGCGCTGCGCATCCACCTGTTGCCGGATAGCCGCAACCAAGGCGGCTGCATCCATCAACCCCAGGTTAACGCCCTGGCCGGCCAGCGGATGTATGGTGTGCGCCGCATCACCAACCAGAATACACCCCTCACGGATGATATCCCGCGCATAGCGCGCCTTGAGCGGAACAGTTCCGCGCGCACTAACCAGCTCGCATGCCCCCAACACCCCATCGGCAGCTATCCGCAGCGCATTATTAAACTCGGCTTCCGGGAGCGCCATCAGTTGACGGGCCCGCTCCGGAGAAACCGACCAGACGATGGAGCAAAGATTGGGCTCCCACAGCGGCAATAGGGCCAGAGGTCCTTCGGAGCTAAACAGCTGGCGCGCACAGTTGCCATGAGGCTCGGCAGTCCGGATGGTCGCCACCAAGGCGGTATGGGCATAGTCCCATTGGGTCAGTGGAAAATTGAACTGCTGCCGCAAGCGGGAATGAGCACCATCGGCCCCTATGACCACGGCCGCCAGCAGGGGCTCTCCGTGCTCAGGCAAGATCAAGGTCCCGGCCGCAGAGGGCGAGAATGAGGCAATCGAACAAGGGCACAGCTGCAGGACGTCGCTGCCAGCCAGTTGCTGCCATAAAGCGGCGGCCAGAGCCCGATTTTCAACGATATGTCCCAGCACAGGTTGCATCACAGAGGCGGCGTCAAAATGCAAACGCGAGTGACCATCCCGCTCCCAGACTTCCATGCGGGTATAGGCTTGGCGACGGACTAACGAGTCCCAAGCCCCGAGCCGACGCAAAAAATTCGTGGCCGCCAGATTCAAGGCGCTGACCCGCAGCGCGGCCTCGGGTACCAGAGATTCAGGCTCATGCTGCTCCAGCAGCGCAATCCGTAAGCCACAACCTTTCAGACCCACGGCGATGGCCAATCCGACCATGCCGCCCCCTATGATGGCAATATCTACGGTTTTCATTCGATTAATCCCAAGGCTTGTCTGGCTAGATGTTGTTTGAGCAAGGCGCAACGATTCATCGCCAACAGCCCCAAGCTCCGACCTGAGACTAACGGCTCATGGGCAGAGGAAAATAACCGAGCCAGCGCACTGGTCATCCAGATGGTGGTGTCTACGTCCGGACGCCGCGCCTCGCGGTAACATCGCAACACGGATGCCGAACCTATATCGAGACGAGAACGCCATACCGGTTGCAACTGCCGGTAGAGCGTCATGATATCGCGTAATCCGAGGTTGAAGCCCTGTCCGGCAACAGGATGAAGTTGCTGGGCCGCATTGCCCAACAGCAGAAGACGGTGGTGCCCTATATCTTGGGTCTGCCGCAAAAACAGTGGATACAGCTCACGGGTACCGGCCTGTATGAAGCGGCCAGCCCGGTAGCCAAATGCGTGTTGCAAGCGGTCGAGGAACTGCTCATGGCCCCATGATGAGGCTTGTTCGGCCTCATCATGACGCAGGGACCACACCAGCGAGAGTCGGTTCGCCCCCAACGGCAGCAAGGCCAATGGTCCTGATTCGGTAAACCGCTCCCAGGCTCGCTCAGGTGGTGTTCCCTGGGTCAGAAGCGTGCTAATCAGCGCCGTTTGCTCAAACGATTCTTCACGCCAATTCAAACCTAATCGGGTGCGCCACGCCGATCCGCCGCCATCGGCCAACACCAGCAGACGGCATCGCGAGCTTTCACCATCCACTTGATGGATCACCACAGAGTCGTCGTGAAACTCAAGGTCTCGCACCTGTGCCGGGGCCCGGTAACAAATCTCGGGACTCGTCTCCAGACGGCGTAGCAAGCGTTGACCCACAGTATGCAACTCGACAACCCCGCCCAACTGCGGGATCCCATATTCACGGGCCGTGAGTTCGACTCGACCTAAATGGCCGCGATCACTGACATGGATGGAACGAATGGCCGCCGAGCCCGATAAGAACTCGGCTTGCAACCCCAGCTCGGAGATCGCCTGTTGGCTGCCGTAAGAGAGCGCGATAGCACGGGCATCAAACCCTGGATGATCGACAGAGTGCGGGCGTCGGGATTCAATCAGCAGTATCCGCGGTTTATGACCCTGCAGATCGTGCAGACGGGACAACGCCAGTGCCAGCGTTGAACCCACCATGCCACCGCCCAGGATCGCAACATCAAATTCTTGCATGCCAATGCCAAAGGAAGAGTAAAAACAATTAATGCAGGGTCTTGGAAACCAACTCAGCCGGTCGCTGACCAAATTCTTCAAACGCCATCATGGCACCCAGTTTCAGGTGTTCGTAAATGACAATGTAAGACTCCTCGGTCTCAGGATCCTCATCCATTTCCTGCTCCAGCTGAGTAATGTCGCTGATATCGCTGAGCATCTCCTGCAATTCATCCGAAGCATGGCTCAAGTCGCGCTGGATCACCGCAAAACCAGCGAGGAAGGCCTGAGCCCAATCGGCCATCGCCAACAAGCGATCCTCCAGACTTTCGTCATCTTCCGGCAGCAATAACTGCAAACCGGCTTGTAGCGTCAAGCCCTCCAGCGTGGCCGCAAAGAGCGCCTCAAGCCAGGCATTCACCGCCACCGGTAACGCAACACCATCATTCACCAACTCGTTAAATTCTTGCAGCCAGGCATCACGACGGATCGGCGCGCCACCACACAACATGCCACACAGCACACCATGCAATTCCGCAGGCGTCGCCATCACATCCTGCGCATCGAGCAGCTCGGCAGCCACACCGTATTGTTGTAAAACATCATGAGTCATAGGTCTGGCCTCTTTTCGTACAAGAAAACATCAATGGATGAGTGTAAAGGAGACGATCCTATCACTGCCTCCATGAGACGGCCAGCCAAGCCTTGAAAGTTGCAGATCTGCACTATATAGTCGCCCCTTATCGAGACAGGCCAGTTCATAGCGCAAGACAGATGAGGGATACATGACCACCGGGATTGAAGCTGTTGAAATCAACATCATGGGGCGTGTCTATAAACTCTCTTGCCAGCCAGGACAGGGGGCTCATCTGCACTCCGCCGCGGCTGAACTCAACGAAACACTGACTCAAATGCGTCAGCGTTCGCGCAGTAGTAACAATGAACAATTGGCTGTCATGGCAGCACTCAATTTTTGTCACGAATTGGCACTTGAAAAAAACAAGAACCGCCAATACTCTGAGACTATGGATCACCGCATCAGAATGCTTCAGGCCACCATCGAAGATGCCCTGAAAGAACAAGGCAGACTGCTGCAACGATAAGCTAAGATTAAAGTAAATCTCCCTGGGGTGTTCGTCAGCGGATCAAAGTCCCTGAGCCGATATTTTTCCCTTAGGAAGTCGCTTTCCGACTATTGCGCATGCTCGGCTCGTACCGAGAAGCCTGCGGTTGGATCCAGATTTCCGCCTTGGACCTCAGGGTTCAAGGGCCACGAACTGCAACGGCACCACCGGGGTTCTTCTTCATGTCACAGCGTCAACTCATCCGCCAGCAGCTACGCGCCATGCGCCGCGATCTGGCGGCGGATTATCAGTTAACGTCAGCCAACCAGCTGGTTTCCCAATTCGCTCAACATCCTCTGATTTGTCATGCCAAGCGGGTCGCGCTCTATCTGGCCAGTGATGGCGAGCTCGATACCCGTCCGGTGATCGAATGGTGCTGGAGCCGGGGCATCGCCGTCTGTTTGCCTGTCCTCCACCCATTTAGTAAAGGCCATCTGCTCTTCGTCGATTTTCAAGCGGATACCCCTATGGCCAGCAACCGCTTCGGGATTGCCGAACCGGAGTTGAATTGCCAGGCCATCATCGTCAAATCAGCCATCGACATTGTCTTTACGCCGCTGGTTGCTTTTGATGCCCATGGCAATCGCCTCGGCATGGGCGGCGGCTTTTATGACCGGACACTCGCAGGTTGGCACCACCATCGTTTGGGTCCCTACCCCATCGGCATCGCCCATGATTGCCAGCAGGTGGACCAGGTACCGGTAGAAACCTGGGATGTTCCTCTCCCCGAAATTATCACTCCCAGCCGTCGCTGGCACTGGCCATTGTAGAATCCAAGCTGCAGCTTTAGCGCCATCTCCGCTATAATCCGCCCGAGCGAGTACAGCAGGAGAGAAAAGTGACTCAAGATGAAATGAAAAAGGCCGTTGGTTGGGCCGCGCTGAGCTATGTGCAACCGGGCACCATTATTGGTGTTGGCACAGGTTCCACCGTCAACTGCTTTATCGATGCCCTGGCCAGTATCAAGGATCAGATCAAGGCTGCGGTATCCAGTTCTGAAGCCTCCACCGAACGCCTCAAGGCCCTCGGCATCACAGTGATGGATTTGAATGACGTCGACAGCTTCGATCTCTATGTCGATGGTGCCGATGAAATCAATCCGCAGATGGAGATGATTAAAGGCGGTGGCGCCGCCCTGACCCGGGAAAAGATTGTGGCCGCCGTAGCCCGCCAATTTGTCTGCATCGTCGATAGCGGCAAGGTCGTCGACACCATGGGGCGTTTTCCGCTGCCGGTTGAAGTCATCCCCATGTCGCGGGAATATGTGGCTCGAGAGCTGAAAAAGCTGGGTGGCAACCCTGTGTATCGGGATGGCGTGCTGACGGACAATGGCAACCAGATCCTCGACGTGCACGGTTTGCACATCACCAACGCCAAACAACTCGAATCCCAGATCAATAATATCGTGGGCGTCGTCACGGTCGGTCTGTTTGCCCATCGTGGCGCCGATGTTGCTCTGGTCGGTAGCCCGGAGGGCGTCAAAACGGTCACTCGATAAACCAGTCAAGTTCCGTTTTACCGCCAACAAGAAGGCCCGCATCACGCGGGCCTTCTTGGTTTATCGAACAATACTTTAGCTTTTACACCGCATGTTCCGTATCCATATCGTCGCGCCCAGCTTTGAGGTACAAACAAGCAGCAGCAATCGGCAAAATGGCAATAGCTAACAGCACCAGACCCCAACCTTCAAACTCCATCGCCAGGTAAGCCAACGGGAATAGCCACAACCAGCAGATGGCACACAACAATACCGTAACGTAGAAATGACTATCCCATTTCCGAGCCAGGATCTGGTAGGCATGATTTTTATGGCTGGAGGGCATCAGGCTCAACGCAAAACGCGCGCGAACCAGAAAGGTGGTCACCACATCCGTAATGAACGTCGCCATTAAAATCAGCCACACCCAGAGGTTGATGGAGGTATCACCGGCTAGGTGCAACCCGAGCAGACTGATAAACAGACCGAGAAAACTACTGCCCGCATCACCCATCATGATCCGTGCTGGCGGCCAATTCCAGGCTAGGAATCCCAGGATAGGCGCGCACAACAAGATCAGCGGGATAGTCCACTGTAACTCGCCGGAGATCGCCAGCAGTGAAGCCGCCGCAAAAATCATGGTGAAGGACTGACTGGCAACCAGGCCATCGACCTCATTCATCACATTATTGAGATTGATAAAGCCCAGCAGCAGCAACCCCAGCACCGGGAACCACCAGCCAGATAGATACAGATAGCTATCAAACACGATAACAATCAGATCCCGATCATACCAAGTGAGCGCCAGGCAGACGGCCACCACTTGCAGCAACAACCGCACCCGCAAGGTCAGCGATCTGAGATCATTGGCAATGCAGGCCAGCAGCAAAAACAATCCGGAAAAACTCAAACTGCGGGCCGCAGCAATATCAATCAGGTCATAGCGGTACATCACCAGATTCAGGGTGATGATGGTGATAACCAAGGCAATGCCACCACCTCGGGGCACCGGCTCCAGGTGATGATGTCGGAACTCGGGAATAGCCAAAGCATGACGCCATAATGCGTAACGGCGAGCCACCCCGGTCAGAGCAAAGCACAGAACAAAGAAAGCGAGAAAAAAGGGCATCATAGTGCGAGTGATTTACCGCTCAATAAAGCGGACCCCAGAACCAGACAGAACAAGATGTGCATAGTACGTTATTTACCTGCGGCCTGCACCCCGCCATGGGGGCTAGCGTTAAGAATCTGCTAATCCTGACGGTCTATATTGCCTTCACCGGAATTAACAGGCCAAGCCACGATTTTACTGATGATGTTGCCAATAAAGTAGGGCTACTTCTCGTAGCCCTATACTGGTTTAGTGGCTCTGATATCCGGATGGATTACTCGATTGCCAGTGCCAGCTATCTCGCATCATCTGCTCCAGATCCCGCTGTGCTTGCCAGCCCAGTTCGCTGAATGCCAGCGCCGGGGCAGCCCAACATTCGGCGATATCACCGGCGCGACGCGCCGCTATCTGGTAAGGAATCACCTGTCCGGAGACGCGCTCAAAAGCTTTGACCATATCCAGAACCGAGTAACCAATTCCGGTGCCCAGATTGTAGGTAAAGACCCCGCGAGCTTCGGCAATTCGCGCCAGTGCTTTGAGATGCCCCAACGCCAAGTCCACCACATGGATGTAATCCCGCACCCCGGTCCCATCCGGTGTCGGATAATCATCCCCGAAGATAGAGAGTTGCGGCAAACGGCCAACGGCAACCTGGGTGATAAAGGGCAGCAAGTTGTTGGGAATACCGTTCGGGTCTTCACCAATCAGCCCGGAGGGATGGGCTCCGACCGGATTGAAGTAACGCAGCAAGACGATTCCCCAGCGCGGATCGGCCTTGGCGACATCGCGCAATATCTCCTCACCAATCAGCTTGGAGCGGCCATAGGGGTTGGTGGCGGATAATGGGAAGTCCTCACGGATGGGAACTGCATGGGGATCGCCATACACAGTAGCCGACGAGCTGAAGACCAGATTAAATACCCCCGCCCGGGCCATGGCTTCGCACAACGTCAAGGTGGCGGCAATATTGTTTTGATAATAGGTCAGCGGGATGCGGCAAGACTCGCCCACGGCCTTGAGGCCAGCAAAATGGATAACGGCATCAATGGTCTGTTCAGCAAACACGCGATCCAGCGCCGCTGCATCGCGCACATCCAGCTCGTAGAAGACAGGCCGTTGGCCTGCAATCTGCTCGATACGCTCCAGCACCACCGGATGCGAGTTACAAAAGTTGTCGACTACCACTACCTGTTGGCCAGCCAGCAATAACTCGACCACGGTATGACTGCCAATATAACCGGCGCCACCGGTCACCAAAATCGCCATCATGACTCCTTATTTCTTATGTTGATAAATCCCGTTGCCATCGATTTGGCAGACTCATCATACCCTCAGCATGCCGCACCAGACAGAAAAAAGCCTGCCGAACGGCAGGCTTCATCGTCAGCGGAGCAAGATTCAGGCGAATCGAGCCGCGCCCTGAGCAATCACCAATTCTTCATTGGTCGGGATGACAAATGCCTTGGCTGAGCCCGCTTGGGTGATCAGACCGCCATTGCCAAACCGTGCCGCCTCATTACCCTTGGCATCTTCGATGTAACCGAAGGGTGCCAGCAGCTCGAGGACACGGCTACGCATCATCATGGAGTTCTCACCGATACCGCCAGTGAACACCAGAGCATCGACTCGACCCAAAGAGACATAGTAGGAGGCAATGAACTTGGCCAAGCGATAGCAGAACATATCGAATGCCAAAATGGCATTCTCATCGCCCTCTTCCACCCCTTGGGTGATGCCGCGAAAATCGCTGGTCTTGCCGGAAATACCGAGCAGACCGGATTTTTTGTTCAGCACATCCTTGACCTGCTCCAGGGTATACCCCAGCTCATCCACCATGAAGAAAACAATAGAGGGATCCACGTTGCCACAGCGGGTTCCCATCATCAGACCTTCCAGCGGG
>JBBRVG010000054.1:0-30144 GCA_038247115.1 Enterobacterales bacterium
ATTTCGTTGTTGCCCAAGCGGCTGGCGTCGCTAGCTTCATCGCAACGGCACAACAAAAGTTTAAACACCGGACTGGCTATACGCAGCCGCTCTTTATTCAACACCGGCTGCAGCCAGCCGGTTAAACAGACGTTGTGCGGTTTTCCAAGCAATTGAGTTGTAGTGGCAAGAGCGGTTGCGATAGCAGGCAATATTGAATCCTGCTGATTTTCGAGCTCGGTCGTTAGGGTTAAGTGAATCAGCCGAGCCAGGTCGTTGCCAGCAGCATCTTGGTGGCCGATATAGGTTCAGCTTGAATATCAGCAATGGCGCTGTTTTCTTCTGTGGTGTTATTAGTCCAGGCTAAACATCAGCAACAGCGCTCTGCTCTTCTTTGTTCCAAGTAAATCCGTTAACCATGCCAGCTTCAGCGGCGGTTCTTTGCTCTATCAGGTTGGCCAGGTTCGGATATTAAGGCGTTCTATTCTTCGTGACGCTGTTCAGGTCAATCGTTTCATTGGCAGTATTTCGTTGTTGCCCAAGAGGCTGGCGTTGCCAGCTTCATCGCAACGGCACAACAAAAGTTTAAACACCGGACTGGCTATATGCAGCCGCTCTTTATTCAACACCGGTTGCAGCCAGCCGGTTAAACAGACGTTGTGCGGCTTTCCAAGCAATTGAGTGAATAGGTACAAGAGCGGTTGCGATAGCAGGCAATAATGAATCCTGCAGGCTTTCGAGCTCGGTCGTTGGGGTTGGGTGAATCAGCCAAACCAATTCGTGGTCAGCCGCATCTTGGTGGCCGATTGAGGTTCAGTTTGAATGGCAGCAATTGCACTGTTTTCTTCTTTGGTGTTAGCGGTCCAGGTTACACATCAGAATCAGCGCCCTGCTCTTCTTTGTTCCAAATAAATCCGCGAACCATGCCTTCATCAGCGGCGGTTCTTTGCTTTATCAGGTTGGGCGGGTTCGGGTATTGAAGCGTTCATTTCTTCGTGACGCTGTTCAGGCCAATCTGTTTCAGCGGCTCTATTTCGTTGTGGCCCAAGCGGCTGGCGTCGCCAGCTTCATCGCGGCGCACAACAAAAGTTTAAACACCGGACTGGCTATACACAGCCGCTCCTTATTCAACACCGGTTGCAGCCAGCCGGTTAAACAGACGTTGTGCGGTTTTCCAAGTAATAGAGTTGTAGTGGCAAGAGCGGCGGCGATAGCAGGCAATATTGAATCCTGCTGGTCTTCGAGCTCGGTCGTTGAAGTTGGATGACTCAGCCAAACCCATGCGCTATCAGCAGCATCTTGGTGGCCAATTGAAGTTCAGTTTGAATACCAGCTATGGCGCTGTTTTCTTCTGTGGTGTTAGCAGTTCAAGTTAAACATCAGCACCAGCGCCCTGCTCTTCTTTGTTCCAAATAAATCCGAGAACCATGCCCGTATCGGCGGCGGTTCTTTGCTCTATCAGGTTGGTCTGGTTCGGATATTAGAGCGTTCTATTCTTCGTGACGCTGTTCAGGTCAATCTGTTTCATCGGCACTATTTCGTTGTTGCCCAAGCGGTTGGCGTCGCCAGCTTCATCGCGGCGCACAACAAAAGTTTAAACACCGGACTGGCTATACGCAGCCACTCTTTATTCAACACCGGCTGCGGCCAGCCGGTTAAACAGACGTTAGGTGCAATGGAGTAACAGCGTGTATCCGAAAGTTAAAGACCCAAATATGGTCGGTGAATATCCAGCCCTTTCAAAAGCAGGTGGCGGCTACGTATGGGATGAGGTTCTCGAATACAGGGTATGGTGTCACCCGCAGGAAGGTGATGACTACTATTATGCATTCGAGGAGTGTAAAACAGCGATTGAATGCTCTCAGAGTGAGTACGGAGCAGAATCGCCATTAGCTCTAATTTTGCAAAAAGAATATATAGATGAACCAGAGCCTGGTATATATGTTCATGTGAAAGAAGAACGCATCACTGAATGGCCAATAGAGTTTCTGAGTCGCCCAAGAAGAACTGAAAATACCATTCCAGATTTCATGTCTCCAGAAGCACCAGCCAATAAACTTGATATTATTCGTGGCGTTTCACAAGCAATACCTAACAAATAAATCAACTTTGCTCCAGCCCTTCGGGCTTCCGCCGGACCCGCTACGCGGGCCGGTTATTTAAAATGTTAGGGTGCATAAGGAATGCTGATAGCTATGCCATCAAAATGGAAACGCGCTGCGATATTATTTTGCTCTCTGATAGTCGGTCTATTTTTCAGTTGGTTGTTTTTTCCTCCATTTCCAGCACCCACTACGCTCAGTCATCGTACATATTCATCATTGGTTAGTGAGCTCGGCCTCCCCTCAGGAATGATGGAAGACAAGTTTGTTCAGTGGTCTGTAAAGCGTTTCGGTGTGGTTAATTGGTTTGTGGAAGCCGGCATTGGATTTCCTATAAATCCACAAGCAGAGCCTTCCCATATCAGTCGCCAATTATGGATTGCATTCCCCGATGGTTGGAGACGAGTGTTTATGCAAATTGAAGTAAATCAAAAGAATGCCGATCCGAAAACGAATGCACCCTAACAAAAAGTTTAAGTCGTTCGCTTCGCTCACTGGGACGCGCAAAAAGCACGCGCGCCCCATAACTAAAATGTTATGCCTCAAGGAGACCCCGTGAACGAACCGTCAAATGATCTTGAACGCAAGCTAATGCTTGCTGCTGACGAACCCGCAAGTCGTCCGGAGTTTTATAAGGCGTTAATGGCATCCGATGTTTTCGTAATTGGCTTTACGGACTCTGATGGTGAAGGGGTAACAACACTCTCGACCGGGGCTAAGCTGTCGATAGTGAATTGGGAAAAAAAAGATGGGACGCCAATCATTCCATTCTTCACGAGTTTGGAAACCCTACAGCGCTCGTTGAAGGAAGAGTCAAAGTTCGTAGCTCTGCCAGCGAGGAATTTCTTTGAGCTAACCCTTGGTTCATTCTTGGTGCTCAACCCCGCCTCACCTTATGGCAAAGAGTTTTTCCCAAACGAAATACATGCGTTGCTAGAAACAGGCATGACCCATGCTCCACAGACTAGAGTAGTGCAAAAGGAGACCAAAGTATTACTTGGTCAACCCGCACAGTATCCGAGTGAAATGGTGTCTACCCTTAAAACCCTTTTAACACAGCACCCGGTAGTGAAAGCTGCCTATCTGTGCCTAATGCACGACCCATCTTACGCAGACAAGCCATCGTTAGTTGTTGGTTTTGAGGGTAAAACGGATCTCGCTGAAGCAATGAAGGAAGCTGGCACAGTGGCAGCAGATACAGCACCCAAGGGAGAATCAGTTGATTTTGTCGTGCTTAAAAGAGGGGAACAAGGAATCAGCGATTACATGTTCACGTCTGTGAAACCATTCTATGAACGCACGTGGAGAACAAAAATAGGGTCACTCTTTAATCCACGCCGGGCATAACAAAAAATTCAAAGTTGGACGCGCATAAAAGCCGCGCGCCCTTTAATTTAAATGTTGTGCGGTTTTCCAAGCCATTGAGTGAATAGGTACAAGAGCGGTTGCGATCGCAGGCAATATTGAATACCGCTGGTCTTCGAGCTCGGTCGTTGGGGTTGGGTGAATCAACCAAACCAATACGCTATTAGCAGCATCTTGGCGGCCGATTGAGGTTCAGTTTGGATACCAGCAATGGCGCTGTTTTCTTCTATGGTGTTAGCTGGCCCAGGTGAAACATCTGCATCAGCGCCCTGCTCTTCTTTGTTCCAAATAAATCCGAGAATCATGCCCATATCAGCGGCGGTTCTTTGCGTTATCTGGTTGGGCTGGTTCGGATATTGAAGCGTTCTATTCTTCGTGACGCTGTTCAGGCCAATCTGTTTCATCGGCACTATTTCGTTGTTGCCCAAGAGGCTGGCGTCGCCACTTTCATCGCGGCGCACAACAAAAGTTTAAACACCGGACTGGCTATAAGCAGCCGCGCCTTATTCAGCACCGGTTGCAGCCAGCCGGTTAAACAGACGTTGTGCGGTTTTCCAAGCAATTGAGTGAATAGGTACAAGAGCGGTTGTGATGGCAGGCAATATTGAAACCTACAGGTCTTCGAGCTCGGTCGTTGGGGTTGGGTGAATCAATCGAACTAAGGCGCTGTCAGCAGCATCTTGGTGGTCAATTGGAGTTCAGTTTGAACTGTGGCAATGACGCCGTTTTCTTCTGTGGTGTTAGCAGGGCCAGGTTAAACATCAGCATCAGCGCCCTGCTCTTCTTTGTTCCAAGTAAATCCGAGAACCATGCCCGCATTAGCGGCGGTTCTTTGCGTCATTTGGTTGGTCAGGTTCGGATATTTGAGCGTTCTATTCTTCGTGACTCTGTTCAGGGCAATCTGTTACATCGACTGTATGTCGTTGTTGCCCAAGCGGCTGGCGTAGCCAGCTTCATCGCAACGGCACAACAAAAGTTTAAACACCGGACTGGCTATACGCAGCCGCTCTTTATTCAACACCGGTTGCAGCCAGCCGGTTAAACAGACGTTGTGCGGTGTTCAAGCAATACAGGTTGTAGTGGCAAGAGCGGTTTAGATAGCAGGCAACATTGAATCCTGTTAGCCTTCGAGCTCGGTCGTTCAGGTTGAGTGAATCAATCGAACCAAGTCGTTGTCAGCGACATCTTGGTGGCCGATTAAGGTTCAGTTTGGATACCAGCAATGTCGCCCTTTTCTTCTCTGGTGTTAGCAGTCCAGGTTAAACATCGGCACCAGCGCCCTGCTATTCTTTGTTCCAAGTAAATTCTAGAACCATACCGACGTCTGCGGTGGTTCTTTGCTCTATCAGGTTGGCCAGATTCGGATATTAAAGCGTTCTTGTAATGATCCACCATCAAAATATCCACTATCCGTTTCAAAACTGGCATGGCCCGATGAAAATGTTTTCTCATCCGACTACCCTGCATTCACCCGTTCAGATTGTTTTCACTTTCGTGAGCCAAGTCTAAGTGATATGTTTTTCTGGTTAACTTATCCTGATAACTCATTGGAGTATCAAATAAATCACCGTATGATAATCACCAGCATACTCAGATCACTCATTTTGCCTCAGGTAATGCATTCCGACCTGTGCGGTAGCCATCTTTTTAAAATCACGCCCTGTTACAATTAATGCGCAATTAAAGCAGTTTAGCTAACGAATCATAACCATTGCTTAACAATTTGTTTAAGTCGTTCGCTTTGCTGACTGGGACGCCGCATGCGGCGTCCCATAACTAAAGTGTTAAGCAATTTATTGTCACCACCATATTCGATAATTATTTAATCTCTTTACAACTAAAAACGGGAGTTAAAAATGGAAATGTACGCTGATATAACTTTTACACACAACAACAAAAGTGAAGAACTTGTTGACGCGATTACAAAGTGCATTAGTGAAATCGACGAAGATGTAGATGTGACAGTAGAGGCCACCACAGACACTCAAACTTTAATATATTTCATGTCCAGCTCAGAGGGTTGTGACATTGTAAAATCCGTGATGGAATTACTGAAGAAATTAAAGTGTGAATTTGCCAGAGGATTCATAACTGGTGATGAAGATCCATATTGCTTATTATCTGCTCTTGATGGCAACAAAATAACAAATACCGAGTGCGACTTCGGAGACTATGAATATATCAATGAACTGGATGAAGATGATGTCCCCAAGAAGCATCAGAAACAATTCGAACTAGGCCCGGAAGCATATTATAATGAAGTTTTTAGCACATGGATGAAAGGCTTAGTCAAAATTGACGGCCAACAAGATTATAAAGAAGTAATTGATGGCGTTATCTCCATGTGTTAAAAAACCTAACAAAAAATTAAAATTGCTTCAGCCCTTCGGGCTTTCACCGGATCCGCCACGCGGGCCGGTTATTTGAAATGTTATGTTTCAATGTGAATTACATCTTAGCCTTGAGGGATTATTCATGCAAAGCTAATTTGCCTTCTTTTTTTTCATTTTTGGTTGCAGCTCAAGTGGTATTACAGGGAATGGCTATCGGTAAACTTGAATTGTCGAAGAAATAGTGGAGATACCAAGAGCTGGAGAACCAACACCAGGATTGTTCTTTTTCTGGTTGCTTGGAAATTTAGCCTCGATGATATAGAGCGCTCCTTATTCGCCACATAAATACAAAATAAAAACAGAGTCTGGAAAAGTGATTTATGCCGAAGTGGACGGTAGTTTTTCCATAGGCGAATGCGTTGACGTTGTACCATCGCAAGATGTCAACACTACCTATTTTTATGCCTATGGAGAATCGCGTGTAATATCATCAGACAAATGCACTACGAAAGGGTAACCATTGAAACACATAACATAGAACTTAGCCCGTCCGCCACGCCAAATAAACCGCGCAAAATATACGCACTACTCATAATCTGAGTATCATATAAGATGTTCCGTCATTTGAAATGGAGTAACCATGATGTTTTTTAACAAAAAATGGGTGTTGCTAGGATTTTTTTTGGGTGGGTGCTCAGCTGCTCTAGTAACTGCAACCGATGATCCAAGAGAAAAACTTAACCAAGCATATCAACTCATCGAATTAGGTAGACCACTTCCAGCAGAAAAGCTAGCGACAGAAACGGCAGTAATTTATGAAAAACAAAATGACTATATTGGCGCGGGAACTGCCTATAGTGTTTTAGGCATGATTTATAGTAGTGATGCTTATCGATCTTTTAAAGACTATTACGAAAAAGAAGGTACGTACGATCCAACATATAATAAATCAATTTCGTTTTATAAAAAAGCAATGGAGTCATCTAAAAAAGGTGGTGATAATTGGGGGGCCGCAAACTCACTCATTGGGGTTGGTGACGGTTATACTAACCAGCACGAGCCAACCAAGGCATGTGAGGCATATACTGAGGCATTGGTCGTATATACAGACCCGAATGCCAAGGTAACAAGAATGGCATATACATGGAATCCAAAATATCCAAGTTACAAAGCCATGCTTGAAGCAATAATTGAAAACTCATGCAAAAATAAATAACCAACACATAACAAATCGTTTTAGTCGTTCGCTTCGCTCACTGGGGCGCGCATAAAAGCCGCGCGCCCATAACCAAAATGTTAAGTGTGAAGATGTTAGCTTGATAGAAAGATCTGTTAACTGGTGCTATATTTAGCACCGTTAAGTCGCTATGGAGACCTGCTGATGCAGGTGAAATTCTCATCAGATGTGGTTCCTCTTTCCGATCTGAAGGTGAACCTAGGTAAAATCGTTACGCAAACTGTCGAAACTCAACGATCCAACCTTCTTACCAGCCGCAGGCGTGGGGTTGCTATCGTTCAATCACTCGTAGAGTATGAAAGTCGAGAAAAAGAATGTGCTTTCCTCAGAGCTGTAGCCCAAGGCCTTACTGAGGCTAATGAAGGGAAGACGCTTAGCATCGAAGACGAGACTTGGATTAATTTAATGAAAATCAGCATTACCGAGTCTGCGTATCAAGATCTAGCAGATATACACCAACACTACATGCTTGATGGAATCGAACATATCGGGAAAAAGCACATAAACGAAGTTTTCCCCAAAATTGATATTCTTAATGATCATCCTAAGATTGGTCGGATATTTCCCGAATGTGGCGTAGTGAGCAATGCTTAAAAAGCATGTAGCCAGTAGACTTAACAAATAAATCAACTTAGCTTCAGCCATTCTGGATTCGCCGGACCCGCTACGCGGGCCGGTTATTAAAAATGTTATGTGTAGGAATCCCGATGCTTGACCGCGAATCATCCTTACGACTAAACCTCCTGCGATTTCCTCTCATTGTTGGCGTCGTGTTTATACATGCTTACTCCACTACAATAGGCTTAGCTGGCGGAGAGATAGGTGTGAGTCAACCCAATTTAATTGCTGATTTCGTAAGAAACTTTATTTCACAGGGTGTTGCAAGAATAGCCGTTCCATTGTTTTTCTTGATGTCCGGCTATCTGTTCTTTGCCGGACTCGAATGGTCAAAAGAAAACTACGTAGCAAAACTTAAAAGCAGAACAAAAACGCTGCTAATCCCTTTTCTCTTTTGGAACATCGCAACCCTGTTAGCAATTGCACTGGCGCAAGCAATTCCAGCCACAAAAATCTTTTTTTCTGGCAACAGTCCACCAATAGCCACTTTTGATATTTTCGATTATTTCAATGCAATACCAGGCCTCACTCGAAACCCAATAGCTTATCAGTTTTGGTTTATAAGAGATCTAATAGTTCTTGTGCTGTTAGCACCCCTGATTAATGTTGCCATTAGATTTTCACCCCTGCCCTTCCTTATCCTAATACTATTTTATTGGCTAATGGGTGACCAGCTCGCATCGGCACCATCATCAGAAGCGCTTTTATTTTTTTCTGTGGGTGCGTATTTAGGCTCAACGAAGAAAAGCTTATTTTGTTTCGACAAGTTCGGACCAGTGATTATCGGTTTGTATATTACTGTTTCTGTCGTTGACACGATCAGCATCAATCAATTATTTAATCCGTATTTACATAAGTTTGGCGTTACTTTAGGGGTGTTTTGTGCTTTGTTTTCCACAAAACTCATCGCGCAGAATGATAAGTTAAATTCGTTGCTTGTACGGCTGAGCAGAGTAAGTTTTTTTGTGTACGCGGCTCATGAGCCACTGTTAACAATCCTAAGAAAAATCTCCTACAAGATATTAATTCCAGAGTCGTCATTTACCATTCTGTTCTTGTATTTTTTTGTCCCAATAATAACTATCACTTTCGCCGTCGTAGCCTATCGTGGGCTTACCCGTGTCGCACCAAAATTTGTCAGCATTGTTGCCGGTGGTCGCTAATACACATAACCCGACAGTCCACACGGACGCAGCGCGATAAACCCGCGCAGCGCCGGTGACTTCTACGTTAGAGCGGCTCTTGGTAGAAAGCATATGAAGAAAGCAATAGCCACAATCCTGAATCTTATCAGCATGGGAGCAAGTTCGGAAATGCAAAGCACAGCTCAAGGTTATTGGAGCATTGGCACAAGTAAGACTTGGAGTAAAACAGATCTGGATATTGCATTTGCAGTGTTGATTAGTCTAAAGGATAAACATGGCGAACAATTAAATTTCATCGTCCAGGATCTCCATAAAGAAGGCACACCAACTAAAGATGGTGAAAAAAACAGGTCCAGTTTTAATAAAAATCTACGCTTACCCACCAAACAGTGAAACTGACCGTGAGCTTAAATAAGTTGGCCTTATATATAGAATACTTTTTCAAAACCCTGAAATCAGAACTGATATATGACAACTTCTGGGGCAATATCAGCCGACTGCGCGACAAGGTTGACCACCATATTCGTCATTTTTATAACCGAATCCGCCTGCACAGCAGCCTGAATTATCTGTCTCCGATATAATGAAAAAGCGGATTAACAACAACGCGTGTCCATTTTATCGGGGCAACATCATCGCTTCGCTATCTGGGACGCGCATAAAGCACGCGCGCCCCATAACTAAAATGCTATATTGGCAATATCGTTTTAAATAAAAATATTACCAGGAGAAAGGATTGGGATCCTCGCCCCCAAAAAATAGAGTAATTTGGCTAGATTTAGCTAAGGGCATTGCTATTATTTGCACAATAATAGGTCACACAGCACCTTATGGCAGTGATATAAGGAATATAATTTTTTCATTTCATATGCCTCTATTTTTCTTGCTTTCAGGCTATACAATAAAACGAAAAGAGCAAGAAAAGACTAGCGCTGTATTAATCAATGACTTCAAAAGACTAATTATTCCAGTTTTAATAACTCAAGCTATTAGTATAATTTTCTTAATATCTTTCAAACATGACCCGCCAGGGTTTACACTCCTTACTGCAATAAAGAAAATCCTTTGGGGGAATGGTTGTAACTATTACACACTCAAAGGTATTGGTGCTACTTGGTTTTTGATCGCACTATTTTATGCAAGATTATTATATCGGATGATATTAGGTATCGAATTTGCTTATCGAACAATATTCATTTTATTCTTGGCGCTCGCTTTCTCTTTAGTCGGCAAAAAGATTTGGCTACCCCAGAGTTTTGATTTGGCTTTCGTCGCAATGCTATTTATGGAAGGTGGTTACATTCTGAAAAACAATATAAAAGAAAAAGACTCGGTCATCATGAAAGTTATAGCTATATTTTCATTTCTAATTTGGTCTTACTATACGTGGCATGAAGGAGTTTACATAGAATTAGCTACAAGAATGTACCCTCATTTCATCGCCAGTATTTTGTTAGCATTTTTAGGATGTTTATGCGTGATTCATTTGAGTAAATCATTGAGCACAACTTTCATTTCAGATAAGTTAGTATTTATCGGAAAGCATTCGCTAGATCTGCTATGTATTCATTCTCTCGATGGCTATTACCAATCACTCTGGGAATATACTAATTACTTTGGAGAATCCGAGTTTAATTTTCTCAATGAGATATTAAGCCCCATATCAAGGGTAATTCTAGATATAGTTATTTTAGCGTTATGGGTATACATAAATAACAATTTTATTAAAAAATCAACATCCAGACTAAAGGTTGATATAACAAAAATTTGAAAATAGACGGCATCCATGCCGCCGCTCAAGCAAAAGTTATTACAACGCTCGACAAGAGCGCCACCGAAGGTTCGTGGGTGATCTTCCTTTTTCATACGATCCTGCCAGGGGCGAACTGGTACACAGCCGTCGAGACCTCCGACATGACGGCGAGCATCGGTCACGCGAAAAATGGCGGAAGGATCTGGATCGACACCGTCGAGACGATCGGGGCGTACTGGCTTGCACAAAAGAACATAACACCGATTTTCTCCGCGGCGACGGGGCGCGAACGTTCCAAGCACTGGGCTTGGACACCGCCGAGCGGTTACCCGACGGGAAAAAACCTCCGCGTCACGGTGTCGGGCGGAACGTTAAGTCAGAACGGCAAAGCACTCGCGTGGAATCCACACAGTTTTTACGAGGTATCCCTTGATGCGCTCTCGCTGGATTGGGCGCAATGATTCGATAAGTCTGACCAGCTCGTCACTGTGCTGTCAGCAGTATCTTGGCGGCCAATTGATGTCCAATTTGAATACCAGCCATGGCGCTGTTTTCTTCTGGGGTGTTAGCAGTCCAGTCTAAACATCGACACCTGCGCCCAGCTGTTCTTTGTTATCCGGATGTGCGAATAGCCAAAGCACTATCTAATTAGACACACGACAGCATATGAGAGCCGCCAACCCATGCGCATCATCTATTTATTCACCATATTACTTTTTTCTTCTGCCCAAACCGTACTTGCTGCGGATTGGCTGAGTCACTATTACGAACATCCGACACCAGAACGCTTTGTTTCAGAAGTCCAGGCGATGAGTAAAGCCGGGAGCCTGAGTAATCCAAACACGGCATCGGCAATATCTGTATTTCTGGGCCGAGTCATGGCGGCAAACCCAACGCAAATCGACGCTTGGTTGGCTGAACTTGAAGGCCTGAAAGGAATCGATCGTCAAACGGTGCTCATGGCAGCCAGCCTTTCGGCAACAAAAGAAGCGCAGGTCTATATTGACCGCCAGCCGGATGCCGAAAAGTATCGCGCCAAGCCGATTGACATCAGAGCTCTAGAACCCAAGCACCCGACAGTTTTAGACATGCTGTGGGCCGACTTCTTTGCAACTGGCGATGCATTACCCGTCAGACGTATTGTTGTTGCATTGAATTACGACAAATACTCAGGGGCTCTTGAGCGATACGCCAAGTCTGAAAAAACAGCACAGGACCGCAACGAGGCGATTCTTGATGCCGTGTTCAAAGCAGCCATGTGGTCACTGGAATCTAATACACAACAACATCCCCGTGTTGGCCAAATACTCGATCAGATCTACTTCTCGGGAAAACTGACACAACCGGAACAAGTCTGGCTTGCCGCCATTCTTGCCAAGGCAATGCCGGAGCAATATGAATTAACTCATCCAGCTGATGGGAAAATGATCTTCAAGCGCAAGGTACCCGTTCAAAACAACTCTGGCTGGCGCGATAGCAACGGTAAACCGGCAAGCGAGACGGGATCCATGAAGTCCATCGATGGCTTTGGCGGCTTGCTACTGGCAACGACGGATGACGACTGGGAAAAGAAGTGGAACACGTCACCAGAAACCAAGCCTAAATTCACCGCGGCGGGTCGTGTTCCATATGGCAAGACGATCTACATCCTTACATTCTTCGCCAACCCCAAGGTGGATCCTCAGGGTAACGCCGAGGTGCGATGTGACCTCCGCCTACTGGATCCCGCAGGCCATGTTGCCCTGCAAAAGAAAGACACCGACTGCTATAGCGGGGCCCTGCAAGGAAGCCCCTACGCTCAACGACTGTCAGCGCCAGTACTCGCCTTCTCCGGTGAGCCAGGTGACCCGGAGGGAACTTGGTTGATCGAAGTAATTCTTCGGGATACCGTGCGGCAGGTGGAGCTGCCACTGCGTACTTCGTTCGAGCTGACGCGGACTTAAGCGCAGCTGTCACTCCGGGCCTTCCGCGACTCATCGCCAGGGCCGCTCTCATATCGATTTAACGTAAGGACCGTTCATGGAATCAATATTGATCTTCACTGCCGAGCTATTGGTTACAACCGCATTTCTTTGGCTAGGTATGAAGTTGACGCAGACAATTACTGGTACAGGTTGGAGTGGTGAATACTGTCAATTTCGTTATTTGGCGTTAGCGGCCTTGGCATCTTGTATCAGCAGTATGATTCCATACATAGGCTTCCTCTTGTCATGGATTGTCCTATTAGGCTTGTTGATTAAATTTACAGAAACATCATTGAAGGATGTACTCATCATGGTTGTGTTTGCAAAAGTTTTGTCATTTATAGCTACGGTATATCTTTTTGTATTAATTTAAGCTGGCACTGCAAGAAATGGCTGTGAATCCATTGAAGGAACTCTACATTGCATCCACCACTCATCATGGGGTAATGTAGATTCCTAATCGAGTGGCCAAAACCATTCTGGGACGAATATCAGCGATACTCGACCATTATCCACACCAATATCGACTTGTTTCAAATCAATACATCAATCACGTCATTGGCAATAATACAGGATATATTTATGCCCGCCGCTTCACACTCTATCGTTCTTTCTGCTGTCACTGTCTTCGCACTGGCGATTATTCCGGTCAAAATTGCGGCCTCTATAGTGGGTGCCGGGAGGCAAACGATTCCCTGGTGTATCGCTAGTGTGTTAGCCGCCACGTTAGCCAGCTTTCTTTTATATAAAATCTGCGGCGGCGGATTCATCGGGATTATTCTTGCCCTGTTCGGGATGCTTCAAACCTATAAGATACTGCTACAAACATCATTCGCGGGCGCGATTGGCCTATCGGTGCTCGCGTTACTCATTCAAGTGGGAACGCTGCAGTTTTTAGGCAGCCTGTGATGTTGTCGCCTGGATATATGCAGGCTGCCCCCACCCGGCTGGCATATGTCAAACCCGTGGCCTGCATCAGGCGGCGACCTTGAATACCATTGTCAGGCCTGGTTGGCCCGGAGTAAGAGATGTCCACGCTACAAGTTACAGAGATCAAGGCATTCGTCCCGGCAAAGGATTTCGAACTATCCAAGCAGTTCTATCAGGATCTGGGGTTTACGATGGCTTCAGAAGGGGGTGGGATCGCCTACTTTCACTTGGGCCATGCCAGCTTTTTGCTGCAGGATTTCTGCGCCGAATCCTTGGCCGAGAATTTTATGATGCATCTCCTGGTCGAGGATGTGGAGGCCTGGTGGAACCAGGTGCAAGCCAGTGGTGTGCTGACAAAGTACGGCGTTCGGGTTACTGAATTGGTGGATCAGCCGTGGCGGATGCGCGACTTCTGTCTGTACGATCCGTCAGGCGTGCTCTGGCGCATTGGCCAGAATCTGGAGTAAGAATCCTCAATCCTGCCGAAGAATAGTAAGCCAGAATCATGAATGACACAGCAACCGCCGCTGTGGCCAGCCCGAAATGAATTCTGCGTGCAGCAGGTCTGTGGCAACCATCTTCAATAGCAGCCAGCGCTCGTTGGCAGATGCAACCCGCGATTGAATAAACCAATACAGCCTTAATGGTGCGTCATGAAACTAAGAGAATTCAAAGGATCTGATTTTCCGCAGCTTATCGAATGGATTAACTCAGACGAGCTGAACTATCTATGGGGCGGGCCTACCTATACATTTCCCCTGACGGTTGAGCAAATCCATACTCACTGCGGTCAAGATGAAATTTTTGCCTACATGCTCGATGGGGATGGCGAACCCGCCGGATTTGTTGAGCTCTATAAAATTACAGAAACGCATTATCGGATTTGTCGGGTATTCATCGCTGATGCTTATCGCGGAAAAGGACTCTCCAAATCCATGTTGAACTTACTCATCGAGAAAGCGCGGCTCGATTATTCCGCGACCAAGCTGAGCCTGGCCGTTTTTGCACATAACCGCATTGCCAGAAAAAGTTATGAATCCTTGGGCTTTCAATCCGTCGAGACAGAAATCGGCAGCCGATGGGTGGCAGACACCCGCTGGGATTTGATTCGTATGGAAAAGCAGTTATAACCGATAACGCGCACATAGATTGTGTGTTGACAAATAGTGATCTCCAGACGGCTGAACACGCCCGTTCATCGCCAACTTGGACGTTTTATCATCCTGAGGCAAACATGGAATTCCTCGATCATCCCATAGCCCTGTTCATGGTTGGAATTATTAGCTTTCCAATTTATAAATCGCTGGCGAAAATTTTCTTCGGTGAACACTTCGAAGATCTAGCGAAAACCATCAAATACGTTGCCACCGCTGACTGGTATTCACTCTTGAAAGGCAGGTTTTGGGAAGACTGGGATGCCACCGCCAAGCTCTATATTTATATAGCCTTGTGCTTGGGGTGGGTAGCCGCGGCAACAGAATTATTGGCAAAAACCATTCTTTGATTGAACTACAGGGTATTGCGCATGGAAAATTACTCTGCACTCATAACAGTGATTATTTTCACTTTGCTGACAATCATCGGTATCGGATACTGGTTGTGGAACCGTGGGCGTATTGGCCGTATCTGTGTTATAGCACTGCTCTGCTACCTATCGTTTAGCGCTTACCGTGCTTTTTATCCTGCAGACTCTTTTTATAAAGCAGAATTTGAGCGAATAACCAATATCAAATTCCCTGAGTCCGGTTATTTTATAGTGCAGGACTCATCCTATCCGGATATTCATGGTGACTATTCATACTGCGCCTTGGTGGCTGTCTCTTCAGCTGACTATGCATCGCTACAGAAACAAATGACCAACAATCCCGATACACAAACCGGTAGTGCCCCCTATCCATGCCAATCCCGATCCGACAAGGATGTGTTGTTGTCTCACTATCGATATGTAGTTATAGGCGATTCCGATGGTGAACATTATGAATGGGGCCTATTAAACAATCAGCAACTATATTACTATTTCGGCAGTCAATAATGGTCCTTGGCAGACACCCATGCGCCGTCTATTCTTCCTTACTTTTATTTTTTGTTTAATATCATCCCCGTTGACCGCTGGTGATTATGCAATTGGCGATGTTGAATACCGCGTGGATCTTGGACAAAAATTTTCAGTATATGAGATGACGCCATCCGATCAGGCTTGGGGAACCCGACTCGCTAAATGGTTTAAGTATCACGATAAAGTCGCATATTTCGTTCGCACATCGATCAAGATGCAAGTCAATGGCGAGTGGATGACAGGCGCTGTATACCAAGCATTGGACAAGCGGGACTATTTTTACGTGGCACCAGGAGATGCAATGCTTAGGGTTGGAGCCATGCGACCGCTCAGTCCGGGCGGCGGTGGTTTCTCCATGCATACACCCACGTCAAAAGATTTCATCGCCTGTTTCAACTGTTTTACCGGGGGCGTACCTTTTGTTTTCGGCACATCCATTACGCTAGGGCCTGTCAAATGGTATGGAGACAGAAGCCGTCGGTTTTAATCGAATTTCATTGCTTATTTATTTTCATGGAGCAGCAGATGTCATCTTTAAGTGAATTGTTAAAAGGCTTCATGTGGGGGATCGGTTTTTCTTTCGCGCTCCTGGCCTCCATCACGGCATATGTCATGAATCTGTATGCGGATGCAGAAATCACTTACCGCGATAACGTGAACACTATTTATGAGGAACTCACCAAAGATTTGACTCAGGTGCTTATGCCTGAAGTCATAAAGTCAGAAGCGGTTGGTCAGGACATCAGGATTTACAGCAAGTATAAGAACTTCAAAATAGCGACTGCTGCGACATTGGGAATCAAAGTTAAATTCACCATTTTTAAAGCCAATGACCCAGCCCCAATTGCAATCTGCTTTCAGCCCATCATGCTGGAAGAATCGAGTGCCGACCATGTCTATAGCATTACAAACTGCAAGACTCTGGAGCATGATGTATCGAACTTTAGAATTTCAACATCTATTGTCCGATAAGCCACCAATAGCAAGCTGTGACTCGTTTAATACGTGCGGGGCTTTACTGGTCTTGTCTATTAATACTCCCCCATTTTTACTACTTGTTCAGGATATAAGAGATTTACATGTTTAAACGGACCCTGGTTTCAATCTGGTTGCTTGGCATGCTCGCGGCCTGTGATGCCGTCGATTCTATGACCGAAGGTTTTGCACATACCAAAGCTATTTCTGAAAAGTTGGAACAGGAGATGGGTACTAAAGCGCTGGTTGGTTTCAACTGGCGAAATGGCACACTTGAAACCGTCACGGTGACATTCCAGGGTATTCCAGAAGGGACCGAAATCAGGGATATAACCGACAAAGCCCAACAGGCAATTGCCACAGAGTTCAAACAAACACCCCGGCACATTATTATCGGATTCAGTATCGAGCCATAAAGGATGGGCGTGCATTGCCACACCCGACCTCATACTGGTTGTGGTCTGCAACCGGAATCGTTAGCTTAGCGTGATAAGCAGCTTGTCAGCGATACCCGGGTATCAGGAGCCACGTCGTTATGTCTGTTGTCTTTGCCGCTGTGGTCTCGGTTTTCCAACGCTGGCGCGACGCCTTGCATCCTCCAGTCGCCAGCGCCGGGGGCGATGGCCTGCCAAAAGCAGCGCGGCTGGGAGCCATCCTCACTATCGCCTTTGGCATCACCATGGCGGTGCTGGATGGCGTGATTATCAACGTCGCACTTCCCACCATAGCCGATGAGTTGCACACCACGCCCGCCAGCTCAATCTGGGTCATCAACGGCTACCAGCTGGTGATTACCATGACCTTGCTGTCGCTCTCCTCGTTGGGAGATCGTATCGGTTACCGCCGCATCTATCTGGGGGGCTTGCTGCTGTTTGTTGTCATGTCGCTCAACTGCGCCTTAGCCAGCACCCTGCCGGGACTGACTCTGGCGCGGGTGCTGCAGGGCCTGGGAGCCGCGGCGCTGATGAGTGTCAATACCGCGCTGATCCGGCTCATCTATCCCAAACACCAGCTCGGCCGCGGTATGGCCATTAACTCTCTGGTGGTCGCCGCCTCCACCGCAGCGGGCCCCACCATAGCCGCCGGCATCCTGTCGATCGCCTCCTGGCAATGGTTGTTTGCCATCAATGTGCCGATTGGCCTGCTGGCGCTCTATCTGGGACTGCGCTATCTGCCGCGCAACGAAGGCCTCCGGGATCAAAAATTCGATACCCCCAGTAGCCTGCTCAACGCGCTGACCTTCGGCCTGTTTTTCTTGTCCCTGGGCGGCGTAGCGCACAACCAGTCCACTCCGTTGGTGCTGGCGGGCCTGCTGGCCTCGCTGGTCGTCGGCTGGATCTTTGTCCGGCGTCAACTGCACCAGCCCTACCCGCTGCTGCCGGTCGATCTGCTGCGGATCCCGGTGTTCTCGCTGTCAATAGGCACCTCGATCACCTCCTTCTGCGCCCAGATGCTGGCCATGGTGTCGATTCCCTTCTACTTCCAGGGCGCATTGGGGCTCAACGCCATCGAGACGGGTTTGCTGCTGACGCCATGGCCCATCGCCACCATGATCCTGGCTCCGGTGGCCGGCCGCTTGCTTGAACGGGTGAATGCCGGCGTGCTCTGCAGCATAGGTCTGGCACTGTTTGCCTGCGGTCTGATCGCCCTGGCCCTGCTACCGGCCGACCCGGGGTATCTGGATATCAGCTGGCGTATGGTGCTGTGCGGTGCCGGTTTCGGCCTGTTCCAGTCACCGAATAATCACACCATTATCAGCGCCGCGCCCCGCCAACGCAGTGGCGGAGCCAGCGGTATGCTGGGCACGGCCCGACTGGTCGGCCAGACCACAGGCGCAGCCCTGGTGGCGCTGGCCTTCAACCAGTTCACCACTCACGGCACCCATGTCTGCCTGCTGGCAGCCGGCGTATTGGCAGCCATCGCCGCCGGGATCAGTTTGTTGCGGGCCGGGCAGCTCGCCAGTCACTAATGGCGGCTGGCGGCAGGTCTCCGTCACACAGCCCCGGCTATCAAGCCCGAGTAGCAGCCTGCTTGAAAGTGGGCTCCGTATGGTGCAACTTACCGCAACGCGCTACACTTTTTGCCAATGCGCGGAGGCAATTGCAACCATGATGGAAGCACCTTGCATCCGTCATGAACGCATGAGACTCACGGGATCGCCATGGATAATTCATATGATTTTCTCAAGCTGGTACTCGATTCGGTTTCCGAACATATAGTAGTGATCAATGAGCAGGGTGATATCCAATATACCAATAAAAGCTGGGTTGATTTTGGCAGCCAAAACTCATGCCAGATCACCTCGAGTTGGCAGCAGTACAATTATCTGACGGAGTGCGACAAGTCTGCTGCAAACGGCGATTTACTGGCTAAAAAAGCCGCATCCGGTATTCGCCGGGTGATCGAGGGACGGGAGCCGCTATTCTATTTCGAATACCCCTGCCATAGCCCCATAGCGCAACGCTGGTTTATGATGCGGGTGACCCCGTTCACTTTGGCGACGACCCGATATTTCGTGATCTCCCATCACAATATTACCGAGCGCCGGATCGCCGAGGAGCAAGTCAAAAAACTGGCCCAACTCGATGGCCTGACCGATATCCCCAACCGCAGGTCGCTCAATGAATTCATACGCCAGGAATGGCGACGCTGCCGGCGCATGGGCAAGCCTATCTGCATGGTTATTATCGATATCGATTATTTTAAACTGCTCAATGATCACTTCGGCCATCAGGCCGGTGATAGTTATTTAAAGAAAGTAGCCAAATCACTGCATCAATTCACAAAACGCCCTGGCGATATCTGTGCTCGATATGGTGGCGAGGAGTTTGCCATTATTTGGGGAGATATATCGCAACCCGAAGCATTGAAAATGGCTAATCATGTGATGCGCAAGATATCACAATTGAAAATACCCAATCCACGCTCGCCCATTAGCGAGTACTTGTCCGTCAGTCTGGGCTTATCCTTTATGATACCCAGCAAAGAGAACAGCATCCATGAATTAATATCCCAGGCTGATCATATGTTGTATAAAGCAAAAGAAAATGGCAGAAATAGAATCGAATATGAGGGAAAGCGCGAACAAGTTCTCCATGAATAAAATTTCATCCATTTGATATCAATGTGTTAGATATAACAATTTTCTTACGGCATGATTTATTCGCCATGCCGGATTTTTATTTATTAACGGCAGATGAAAAGCCTGCAATTCGAGTGTGGCGTAGGAAACGACTCTTGAAAATCATGAAGTCACCCTCACGAAATCAGACTTAACCCATAAATCAACTTTTCTTCAGCCCTTCGGCTCCAGCACTGGGTCGGTTATGCGGCCGGTTATTCACAGCGTTAGGTTGTCCATCGGTCAGCACGGCATAAAACATGCACAGAATAAAATGTGTGTTCAAATGGCTTAGAGGCGAGTAGCGTCTAATCTTCTTCCATCAAAAAGAGCATTATGTCCGTCAACCCCTACCCGCAACAAAATCATCTTCTGGCCGCTTTGTCGCCCGACGTTCAAAGCCGTTTGTTTCCGCACCTGGAACTGGTGCCGCTGCCGTTGCGTTCGCTCCTCTATGAATCCCGGCGCCCCATGCGTCACGTTTACTTTCCCACTGACTCCATCATTTCGATGCAGTATTTAATGGAAAACGGCGCATCGACTGCGATTTCAGTGGTCGGCAACGAGGGGTTACTTGGCATCACTTTATTTCTGGGCGGCGAGAGTGCGCCGAATCGTTCGCTGGTACAAAGTGCGGGTTACGCCTACCGGCTCCCCCGAGTGCGAGTGAAAGAAGAGTTCAATCGTCACGGACAGTTGCTGCTGCTGATGCTTCGCTACACCCAGGCACTGATCACGCAAGTCTCTCAGACCGCAGTTTGCAACCGGCATCATTCCATCGACCAGCAGCTCTGCCGCTGGCTGCTGCTTTCCATGGATCGTCTGTCACACAACCACTTGACGATGACCCAGGAATTCATCAGCAACATGCTCGGTGTCCGTCGCGAAGGCGTTACCCAGGCCGCGTTAAAATTACAACGCCTCGGCGTGATTTCCTATTCGCGCGGGTTGATCAAGGTGCTAGATCGGCCACAACTTGAATCACTGAGTTGCGAGTGCTACGGCGTCGTCAAGAGAGAAACGGATCTGATACTGAATTACCTGCCACAGCGTCCTGTGTTTACCAATACCGACGCCATTCCCACCGTCATCCTACAAACCAAGTAGGCCGTGCCACATCATGCGGCATGATTGGAGGAGTCCCACGACGATGAACTCTCATACCCCCGGATTGCATTTTCGCTCGGCGACCGATGCCGATGTGCCCGATTTACTGGCACTACGCCATCGCACCATGGACCCTCATTTTCAATCCTCCGGGCTTATATATTCGGAGCAGGATCATCTGGCGCGCATTGGCCTGCGCTTTGACTGTGCGCAACTGATCTGCCGTGACGAGCTGCTCATCGGCTTACTTAAGTTGGTCAAAGAAGGCGAGGTTTGGGAACTGATCCAGCTACAGCTGGCGCCAGAAGTACAGGGCGCAGGCTTCGGCACCCAACTGCTGCAGGGGATCCTCCAGGAAGCTCAGCTTGCCCGGGCGGCGGTCCAGCTCAGTGTATTTAAAACCAATCCGGCACAGTATCTGTACCAACGGCTTGGCTTCATTATTCACTCCGAAAGCGAGCACAGTTATGAGATGCTGTGGCGACCCGAGTAGCCGATACGAGGATGGCTCCTGGGCCATCAGCCATAAAGATGGCACCCCCTATTCGGAATAGGCTCTTATCGGCGTTAAAGAGACAATATATATGGCTATTAGCTTTAACAAACATTATGCGCTACTGGCTGTTCTTCTATTTGGCATAGAGCTGGCCATAGCCCTCTGGGTTCACGATACCCTGATCCGCCCGTTTATTGGTGATGTTCTGGTGGTGATATTATTATTCTGCCTTCTGCGTGCCATTATACAGATCAATAACAATCTATTAATTCTGGCCGTACTGATTTTTTCTTATGTGGTGGAGATAGGTCAGTATTTTCAGTTGGCTCAATGGCTGGGAGTGGAGCACTATCCCATCGCCAGAATTATAATTGGCTCGACTTTCGACAGCATGGACTTGGTTGCTTATACGCTCGGAGCCTTGTTGTTATCTGTCGCTCATATCATTATCGGCACAAAAAATAAATTATATTCCACCAACACCCAATAACGCCAAATACTCAAAAATCACGCACCAGATCCAGCTAAACACCCTATATCGAGGCAATGCCTTTTCACCGCAAGCCGTGGTATAATGCACAAAATATATTTATCGCCGGATCTATCATGACCAAAGAAATTGATTACAGCAATAACCCGCTGCACGGATTGAGTTTAAAACAGCTGACCACAGAGTTGGTCGAGCATTATGGCTTTACCATTTTATATGCTTATTTGAATATCAATTGTTTTAAAAGTAATCCCAGTATTGATTCCAGCGTTAAATTTCTTAAAAAAACCGACTGGGCTCGCGAGAAAGTAGAAGCCTTCTATATGTACCAGTTCAAGAGCCTGCCCCGCGCCTCGGCCGAACAGTTTGAACTGCCACCGCGCGATCGCATAGTGCCGGTCGAGGACAAGCCGGGCGAACCGGCTGAACTGAGCTTGGAAGACGCCGAACGCTTACGGGAAAAGCGGGCCCTGAAAACGGCAAGCCACCAGCCAAGCCGTAGCCATGGCGGCAACTCGCGGACGGGCTCGAATGCACGCTCAGGCTCAGGCCAGCGTAGCGAACCCCGTCGCGCCGCGCCTGAGGTACCCAAGAACGCCGAGGGTAAAGTGGACCCTTGGGCGAAGTGGCGCAAGTAACCTGAACTTTCGCCGACCAGACCTATTTCGCTGCCGCTTGAATCCAGACAGCTCGGTTCTGCGGGTACCGGTAGCCATCAGCCCAGGGATTGCGGTATGGTCGAGCAAACAGCGAAAGGAGTCCTGGTGATGGCGTTTGATATCTGGTTAGCATTTTTTACCGCCTGTTGGGTGATCAGCCTTTCCCCTGGTGCGGGGGCCATTGCTTCCATGTCCAGCGGGCTGCAGTTTGGCTTCTTGCGCGGCTACTGGAACGTCATCGGGCTGCAGTTAGCGCTGGCGGTCCAGATCCTGATTGTTGCCGCCGGTGTTGGGGCCGTATTAACGGCCTCGGCGCTGGCCTTTAATCTGATTAAATGGTTCGGTGTGGCCTATCTCATCTATCTGGCCATTAAGCAGTGGCAGCAAAAACCCGCTACCATCACCACAGAACAGCAGCAGCAGGTCAGTCCGCTGGCCATGATCATAAAAGGCTTTCTGGTGAATATCAGTAATCCCAAGGCCATTGTCTTTATGCTGGCGGTATTACCACAATTTATCGATCCGGCGCAGGCGTTAATTCCCCAATACGGCATCATGATGCTGACCATGATTGCAGTGGATATGATCGTCATGGCCGGATATACCTGCCTGGCGGTCAAAGTATTGTTATTTTTGCGGACACCACGTCAGCAGCGAATATTAAATCGTAGTTTTGCCAGCCTATTTTTAGGTGCAGCATCGCTGCTGTCGTTTGTCCATCGCTAATAGCCACTTCGCCCGAGGAGAATAGCCGATGCTTGAATTGCGCCCCGGTTGTGAATGTTGCGATAAAGATCTGCCGCCCGAAGCCACAGATGCCTTGATCTGTTCTTTCGAGTGCACATTCTGCGCCGCCTGTGCCGAGCAGATCTTGACAGGGGTGTGCCCGAATTGTGGTGGCGAGTTGGTGCCACGCCCACGACGCCCGGCCGCAAAATTGTTGCATCATCCGGCGCGCATGACCCGGGTCTACAACCCCCGGCTCAAGAGCCAGGACCTCCCGGTCTGATAGCTCTGTTGGGCCGAGCATAAAGCAATTTGGGCAGGCACACTGAATCGCAACGGCAAGCCTCGACGTAAAAAGTGCAGGTACAGTTTCATCCATTGACCAAGCTAGTCCACCAAAATAAACTGGATACTAAATTCACCCACGATTGCGGTATGAGCACTACTATTATCAAAACTGAGCGTCGTGTTGGTAGATTGTCTATTATCTTGATGACACAATCAGGATTCACTTGAAAACCATTCTATGGAATTTGCAGTATGGCCCATGAACGACAGGGAATGATGCATTCATTATTTGACGAATACATCACCATGTATGCTGCAAGGGATGATCAGTTAACCACGCGATTTAGTGACAACTTCAGTGGTTATGCCGGTAGCAGCGATATTCTGGTGACAGACAAAGAAGAATGGATACAAATAACCCGCCGCGACTTCGCTCAAGTGCCTAACCCACTGCGCATTGAGATGCTGGACTTATCACTGCAAGACCTTGCCGATGATATCGTCGTCATCACTGCATTTTTTCATATTCACTTGCCCGACCCTGAAGAAATTCTCTCCCGCGAGACAGCCCGCCTGGTGCTGATATTCCGACTCGAAGGGGCAAGCTGGATGATTGCCCATAGTGGTATCTCCATTCCCTATGGCTTGGCCAATGGCGGCGAAATTTATCCCATGACCCGACTGGAAGAGCGCAAGCGGGAATTGGAACATATGATTGAAGCGCGAACCCAGCAGTTGGCGGAAGCCAATCGGCAATTGGAAATTCTCAGCAATACCGACGGCTTGACCAGCATTGGCAATCGCCGTTATTTCGATCGCGTGCTGCAGGAAGAGTGGAATCGCGGTCATCGCGCCGCGAACCCGCTGGCATTGATTATGCTCGATATTGATCACTTCAAGCTGTTCAACGACCACTATGGCCATCTGGCAGGTGATGCTTGCCTACAAAGGCTGGCGCAGGCGTTATGCCAGTCAGGCCGTCGCGCCGGAGAATTGATCGCCCGCTATGGTGGTGAGGAATTTGTCGTCCTGCTGCCGAATGCGGATACTCGAGCCGCACTGGATACCGCCCGTCATATGCAACAAACCCTGGTAGATTTGGCAATACCCCATGCCCATACCAGTCCGGGCATTATCACCGTCAGCCTCGGCGTGGCCAGTATGATCCCCGGCAACGATTACTCCCCGGTCGAACTGGTTCGCCAAGCCGATGCGGCTCTCTATCAAGCCAAACAATCCGGACGTAATTGCATTCGCAGTTATGGATAACGCCTCAGCGCAGATCTTGAGTGAATGAATAATAAATGGCCAAGCCGGATCCATATCCGGCTGCTTCATCTGTGGTTAATATGTGATATCACTCTAGGTTGGGCTGCGAATATTAAAAATAAGTTAACCCAATCAGACGACAGATGAATTAAACATGATAAATTCATGGGCCATTATTTTAATCAGGGAGCACAACATATGGATAACTCGGTAACAGTCAAACCCAGCACCGAAGGTACCGCCAAGCTAGTTTATATTTTATATCTGGCAGGGATCGTCTTTGGTATCACAGGTATTGTTGGCGTCGTCATGGCGTATATCAACAAAGACGAAGCACCTGATTGGCTGAAAAGCCACTACCAATTCCAGATCCGTACCTTCTGGATTGGCGGTCTCTATCTGCTGATCGGCACCCTGCTCTCCGTAATTTTGATCGGCTGGCTGGTGATCCTGTTCTGGGTGGTCTGGCTCATCATTCGCGCCGTCAAGGGCATGAAATTCCTGGAGGCCAAGGAAGCCCATCCCAACCCCAGCGGCTGGATGTTCTAACGCATCGCGCGACACGGGATAAAAAGCCTCGAAAGAGGCTTTTTTTATGGCCAGGAAAACCTTCTGGTCGCTGTGGGTACACCAACGGGACGACAAGCGCTATCATAGCGCCCCCTGGACAGCCTGCTGTCCTGATCCATCCCCGCAGCATGGGTCCTTTGGCCCGGCCGATTTATTCCATTGATGAAAGGTGCAGCATGAGCAATTTACCCCAGTGTCCCCAGTGCAGTTCAGAATTTACCTATGAAGACGGTAGCATGTATGTCTGCCCGGAATGTGCCCATGAATGGTCCCAGACCGCCACCGAAGAGACCGAAGAAAAGCAGGTGATCCGCGACTCGGTCGGTAACGAACTGCAAGATGGCGATACCATCACAGTGATCAAGGATCTAAAAGTCAAAGGCTCCTCCCTGGTGATCAAGGTCGGAACCAAGGTCAAGAACATCCGTCTGGTGGATGGCGACCATGACATCGACTGCAAGATTGATGGCATAGGCGCCATGCAGCTCAAATCCGAATTTGTGAAGAAGGCCTGAGGCCTGTCGTCATTGAATGGCCCCTCGTCCAGTGCGAGGGCCGTTCACTCCCCATTCGTCACCCCCTCCTCAAGCCCCCCGGGCAAACAGCACACATGTTCCAGCCGAGACCGGCAATTATCAGCTCATCTACTTGATTTACCCGTGTTTTTATGCAAAAAAGTCAGGCTCTTCTACCCTTAGACTTATCGGTCAGCCACTTGCGGAGTTCTTATGCCAGCCGAAACAACCTCATTGCCGGGTAGCAAACTGACCCTGGTGTTCCGGATTGAGCCCGGTTGCCTGGGACCGGATGGCAAAGACTATATCGAGGAGTTCTGCCTGCTGGTGCAAAAAGCTTTCGAGCAAACCCATACTCGCACCGTCGAGCTGGAGATTATTCCCCGGTTCGACAAACAGTTACCGGAAACTGAATACCGGATTGGTGAGCGGGGACTGAGCAAAGAAAAAGCCGCCCGCTTACTGGCGGCGCTGGGCAAGGATCTCGATGCCCTGGAGAGCCAGCTCAATGATGCTCTGCCGAACCTGATCGAGCACTACCTGGCACGCGGATAAGAGTCCTCCCACCCGCCTGCTGATTTGCCACGACCATCCCCTCGCCTTCTCTTGCGCTGACCCAGGCCTGCGATACCCGCATCCGTGATTGCCATTCAGGCTCCTGGCCTCGGCAACCGCTCCGCAGGCGGACGAGACAGCCTGCTATGCTTGAACCATCAGAGTTTGAATCATCAAGCTGCGGGCGCCACCCGCCCACTTCGCCATGGAGAACGCATCATGGATCTGATCCAGATTGCCAGTAGCACCACACTCGGGTTGTTTTTCGGCATGCTGTTGTTTTTGGAGATCGGTCGCCGGATTGGCTTGCACCATCTGGCTCGTGAGGGAGGATTGGCGCGTGGGGTCAGCACGGCGGAGGGCGCCGTATTCGCCTTGTTGGGTCTGCTGATCGCGTTCACCTTCTCCGGTGCCGCCAGTCGCTTTGAGGACCGACGTCATCTCATCACCGAGGAGGCCAATGCCATTGGCACCGCCTATCTGCGCCTCGATCTGCTGCCTGTCGCCAGCCAGCCCGAACTGCGCACATTATTTTATGACTATACCGGGGTGCGAGGGCATGTGTATCACAATGCCAAAGACCTGGCGGGAGTCGAGCAACGGCTAAATGAAACCACGCGGCTGCAGAATCAAATCTGGCAACAAGCCCTGATTGCCGCCCGGACGCCTGATGCCCCCGCGCACGCCATTATGCTATTGGTACCGGCCCTGAACGAGATGATCGACATCACCACCACCCGATGGATGGTGACCCAGAACCATCCACCGCTCGTAATATTTTTGTTATTGGCCTTTCTGAGTTTGATAGGCTCGTTACTGATTGGCTACGAGATGGCGGAAAACCCGCACCGCAGCTGGCTACATTGCGTCGCCTTCGCCTGCATCATGTCGTTGTGCATCTATGTGATTGTCGATCTGGAATTTCCCCGACTGGGATTCTTCACCATTGCCGCCGCCGATCAGGTATTGCTCGATCTGCAGGCCAGCATGCTGCCGGATCTGCAGAAATAAGCCCCCAGCCGCGATAAGTGCCCTCATAGAGCAGGAGAAATGGATACCACATGCCCGCAGCCGGACATGTGGTATCGCCAGGCGTAATTCCTAGCTGTAGCTGTGGCAGTTTTTCGGACAGACCCGGGAGCAGGCGCCGCAACCGATACAGTCATCGGCATCGCTGACCGTCATCACCATGGCGACATCGTCCTGATCCTCATCATCGAAGTCATCTCCCAGCACTTCGCCCTTCTCTTTCAAGTCAAATACATCCCGGGAACAAACCTTGTAGCAACGGCCACAGCCGATGCAGGTGGCATGATTCACAGCGGTGACGAACTTCGGCTGCCAGGGCTTACCGCCGCGGGTCAGACCGGTAATGGTGGTGGTCATGGGCACAACTCTCCTTGTGGTTGAAAAACGGGTTATTCCTCATCCCAGCTGGAATGCTCCAGCGCCTGGATGCGGTCGGGATCGCGGTTCCGGCTCTTGCGCTCCGGTGCGGCCTGACGGCTGGCGGCTGGCCACTGCAACTGCAATTGGCGGATCAGCTGGCTGATCGGGGTGCCGGCATCGACCCGGATGGCACGAATGCCGGCGGCGAGTAACTGGCGAAACACCGACTCCCCGACCGCCACGCAAAACACAGCGAAACAGTCGTGGATCACCTCCATCCGGCTCTCCAGCTTGGCCAGACTGTGCCCCTGCTCGATGCGAAATTCAGTCACTTGCAGCAACTCGGCACGCTCCGGCTCAACGCCATACACCAGCAGGGCCTCACAGGAGCCGAAGTGCTGATCGACACGCTTGTGATCGGCACTGGCAAACGCCACTTTCAGCGACGACGTCTGGGGATCACTCAGGGTTAACTGGCGCTCGATATGGTTAAACCCCTCAATGTGATTAGACCCTTTGGTGTGATCAGACCCCTTGATGTGATCAGACATAGCGCAGCTCCTCAGCCGTCAGCTCGGCGGTAAATTGTTGTTTGAGCGGCGAATGGTGCACAGCCCGGCCATGGCAGCGCTCCTGCATCAGGTTGCCAATTTCAAACAGGGTATCGCGGATCCCGGCATAGCCCTGGCGGGTGCGCCGAAACTCGCCCATGCGGTCATAGATGGGAAACCCAATCCGCAGCAGTGGAATATCCAGTTCAGCGGCCAAGTCAGCACCGTGGGAATTGCTCAGCAGCAGATCCACTGATCGTTGGGCGGTGACGCCCATCAGGGAGCCATCAATACCATCCACCAGATCCTGCAGATCGCCGATGCGGACCGACTCCACCGGCAGGCCCGCGAGCCAGGGTTGATTCACCGGCGCCACCACGCTGCAGGGTTGCAGGCCGACGCTGAGCGCAAAGCTCACCCAGGCCATCAACAGATCGGCTTCCGCGCCAATCGCCAGACGGCGACCATTGACCCAGGTATGAGTGTCGATCATGGCATCCTGCAACTGGCCGCGACTGCGTTCGATCCACTCTGGTACCGGCCGCTCGGCCAGGCGCTGCAGGGTGAGAATGAAGCGATCCATCTCCGCCAGCGTCATCAGATGGGCAAAGCTATGGCTCTCCACACCAGTGCGTTTTTGGAGCAGCTGACCGGCACGCGCCAGGGACGGACCAATCACCAGGGTGGCGGCACTCTGTCCCAACTGGCGCAGCGCCAGCACATCGGTACCGCCTTGCGACACCGGCAAATAGTCGCCACGCGTCAGATGCCCATCCATGGAGTGGGCCAGATCCGGCACCATCACCGGCTGCAGGCCAAAGGCTTCCACATAGCTGCGGATAAGCTCGATATCCCCGGGAGTCAGCATATGGCTGAGCAGCAAATTGACCCGCTTCTTGCGCAGGGTGCGTACCGCCTGCTCCGGCACCAGCTGTTCAATCAAGGCTTCGACCAGAGTGGCAAAACCATTCTCCATGGAGCCATAAAAATCCGGAGTATTGAGGTGCACCACCTCGATCCGGTCATGTTTGGGGTAGCTCTGGCGAAACAACTTGATGGCCCGGGTCATATCGGCACCCTGGGCTTCGGCCAGCCCCGAGCTCATCAACACTATGATCCGCGGATTACTGCGCTCGCACAGGGTGACCAGTGCCTGCAGTATGTTGTCATCCGAGCCCATAATCGTGGTGATCGGGTCCATGGCCGTGGACTGAAGCGGCACCGGCTCGTGAAAATGCTGGATGAAGAACACCTTGGCAAAAGCACTGCAGCCCTGAGCGCCGTGGATCAAGGGAATGCAGCGATCCAGTCCCAGACTGGCCAGAATGGCGCCCAGCGGCTGGCCGCTCTTGATGGGGCGGGTGGCAATGGGTTTGTTCGGTTTGATGATGAGTGCCATAAGAACCTCCTACCCTTGTACCGTCAATTGCCATGGCGCACGACTCTTGGCCTGGGGCCAGATCGGGCTTTCCAGGGTCAGACAAATCTGCCGCGCCAACTCCACCATGCCGTCATAACCGGCGAAGGCATGTTCCCGCTCCTGATTCACATCCAGAAAGGGCAGCTTGGCCTTGTAAGCGGTGTACATGTTGCGGCCACCGGCGATCATCAGATCGGCGCGCTGCTCGTGGGCCACATCCAGCAGCAAGCGCGGGTTGCCCTCATCCAGCATGATGGCGTCCTCGCCCATCAGGTCGCGGATCCGCGCCTTATCCTCTTCGGTGGATTTACGGGTGCCGGTCGCCACCACTATCATCCCCAGATCCTGCAATGCCGAGACTACGGACCAGGACTTGACGCCGCCGGTATACAGCAGTACCCGCTTGCCGGTCAGCCGGGGCCGGAACTCGGCCAACTGTGCTTCAACCCGTGCCTCTTCCCGGGCGATCAGCGCCTCGGTACGCGCCATAAGATCCGGATCCTGCAGCCCCTGGGCGATGGCGCGCAGGGA
>JBBRVG010000055.1:0-30102 GCA_038247115.1 Enterobacterales bacterium
TCGATAACCGCTGAAAGCATCTAAGCGGGAAGCGAGCCCTGAGATGAGTCATCCCTGACACTATAAGTGTCCTAAAGGGCCGTTGGAGACTACAACGTTGATAGGTGGGGTGTGTAAGCGCGGTGACGTGTTGAGCTAACCCATACTAATTACCCGTGAGGCTTAACCATACAACACCCAAGAAGTTTTAATGCTTGTTGCAGAGAACAGAATTCAGCTTTTTTAGATTGACGATTTATGCCTGGCGGTCATAGCGCAGTGGAACCACCTGTTCTCATGCCGAACACAGAAGTGAAACGCTGTAGCGCCGATGGTAGTGTGGCATTCGCCATGCGAGAGTAGGACACTGCCAGGCACCCAATTAGGTCGCAAGACCAGCATGCGAGTAGGAGACTACCCGCAGGCACGCAATTAGACCGCAAGGTCAGCAAAAAGCCCCGATAGAAATATCGGGGCTTTTTTGTGTTCAGCTATTTTTAATGACCGATGATGATGACGGTAACAATATTACTGTTTAAAGTTTTTAAATCGAAGGTCTTCTTCGACGGTAACGCTGGTGTCTAATGCTTTCCCTTTGCGTAATACGGTGACTGTGATTTTTGTTCCTGGTTTTGCTTCAGCAATCATATCCATAGCGGTTCGTACTCCTGCCGCTGGTTTCTCGTTGATTTTTGTCAGTACATCCCCGCGTTGCAGTCCAGCCTTAAATCCAGGTCCATCAGGGTCTAGGTTTTCAATCACTAATCCGCGAAGTTCGCCTAAATTAAGTAGTTTTGCCGTGACTGTATCCACCTCTACGGTGGATATTCCCAAATAGCCGCGCATCACACGGCCATGTGTGACCAGGTCTTGCATGATTCGATGTGCTAACCGGTACGGAATGGCAAAGCCGATGCCTGAGTTATCGGAATTACCCAGCTGATAGGATGCCGAATTGATACCGACTAATTCGCCATTAGTGTTCACCAAGGCACCGCCAGAATTTCCAGAGTTAATTGCAGCATCAGTTTGTAATAAATCCTGACGGCCATTACTGTCCGGCCCCATGGTGCTTAATCCGATGCGACCGGTTGCACTGATTATGCCTTGTGTAATAGTTTGGCCCACATTATATGGGTTGCCTATGGCAAGAACGACATCACCGACTTGTGGTGATAGTGATTCATCTTGGGGAATAACGGGGATGTTTTCAGCATTAATACTGAGTACGGCAAGATCTGTCGGGATATCAGAACCGACCAAATCCGCTGTAAATACACGCCCATCCTGCAAAGCCACGATGATTTGATCGGCGGAGGCAATGACATGATAGTTGGTCAAAATATGCCCTTTCTCTGTCATGATAACGCCTGAACCAAGGCTTTCAGGTTTTAGCTGTGAGTCTGTTTGTACATTGCTATCTTGATAACTGCGGGTATAGATATTCACCACAGCAGGTCCTGCATTCCGAGCAGCATTAGCATAGCTAAGTGGAGCCTGGTTTCTTTCTGAAGATAAAATCGAAGACGAGCTTTGGGTTAATTCTGGAAAGGCGAGAAGCATGGCTGCTGCAACCCCTGCGCCTAGTAATACGGATTTAGCTAAGTAGCTGATCGGAGATGGTATTTTCATAGCATGGATCGAGTGATTAAGCGATTGAAAGCAGAATAACATAGAATGGTGCTGATGATACAAAGGCGAGGCCCGATACCAAACCTCGGTAGCGGGCCTGTACTTATCAACGCAGAACTAGATAGAGCGAGGAATTTCCTCGAATGATGTTGAGAGCCAGTACATCGGTACGGCCTTTGATCGCTTTGCTAAAGTCAGTCATGTTGCTGACGCGTAAGCGATTAATTCCGGCTATGACATCACCCTTGCGTAAACCAATACTTGCCGCTGGAGAGCGGGGTGCTACTTCCACAACTTCAACGCCCTGTGGTTGTTGCCCCTGTTTGGTGTTCTCCAGTTTGGCTCCTTCTAATGCAGGATGGATTGATTTCACCGGTGTGGTCATTTCATCAGATTGCTTCAGCGTCACCTGGATGGTTTGTGCTTTGCCATCACGGATAATACCGAGACTCACAACCTTACCAGCTCCCGTAGTAGCAACTTTTGCCCGGAGCTCACCGAACGAGCGGACTGGATTGTCATTGATACTGACGATGATATCTCCAGCTTTGATTCCTGCAGTTTCAGCCGCAGATCCTGGCATCACTTGGCTGACGAAAGCGCCGTTTTGCTTGTCGTAACCAAATGCTTTGGCAAGATCCGTGGTTAATTCGCCACCCATGACACCTAAAACGCCGCGGCGGACTTCACCATATTTGATAATTTGATCGGTCAGGTCTTTTACCATATTGGAAGGTATCGCAAACCCTATCCCGATATTTCCCCCGTTGGGACCTAAAATTGCGGTATTGATACCAATAAGCTCACCGCGAAGATTAATTAATGCGCCACCCGAATTGCCGGAGTTGATAGCAGCATCTGTCTGGATAAAGTTTTCGAGGTTTTCAATGTTTAATCCACTTCGACCCAGCGCACTCACAATACCCGAGGTGACTGTTTGTCCAAGGCCAAACGGATTCCCTATCGCGATGGCAAAATCACCGACTCGCAATTGATCCGAATTTGCGAGTTTAACCTGGCTAAGATCTTTAGCCTTGATTTGTAAAAGGGCTATATCTGATTGCTGGTCTTCGCCTACTTTTTTTGCAGTAAACTCTCTCCCATCTTTCAGCGTCACCTTTATTTCATCCGCTTCCTGGATAACATGGAAGTTAGTGATGATATAGCCTTTCTCTGCATCGATGATGACACCAGAGCCTAGTGCCTGAAAGGGTTGTTCCTGTATTTGATCGGGTGGTAAGTCTGGGCCGAAGAAAAAGCGGAACTGCTCAGGGATAGCCTGTTTGGTAATTTTTTTTCCTGATACTGAAATATTGACGACTGCGGGTGTGACGCCTTCCAAAACAGGAGCCAGGGTGGGCATCTCCTGCCCATTCATGACGAGCGGAAGAGCGGCTTGAGCCGCGGTAGAGCCGAAACAGAGACCAACACTTATGGCAATAGCGGATAACATTAGACGTGTGGATCGAGTCATTGATTACAACTCCTAATAAAGGCAAGTGATGAGAATGTCACAACACTATGACTATCGGTTGTAATGAATAGTTCCTAACCCAGTTTGGTTCTATCTGTTAAAAGTCCTGAACGCTCACCAGAATAGTCAAGAGGCTGGGATTCAGGCGCTGATTCAACCGTAGTCTCGGCATCGTCAGCCTTAGTGTCATGCCGGAATAGTGGGCTGGCGTGCGGAACTAGCTTTTCACTCTGTTCTGCAAAATGCTGGCTGAGACGTTGGTAGTGTTCATCGAGTTGCTCGAACATGACAGCGGTGCTCGTGAAGTGATCACCCATTTCGCGCTTGTATTGGGTCAGTTCTTTTCGGGCCTTGGTCAGTTCATTGTGCAGTTTTGTCGCATCTCCGGCTCTGGACGTTGCTCTGCCGGCGACAAAACCAATGATGACGCCAATGAGGACAAAAAGAATGGTGGTGAATTCAGTCATGACAGTACCTTGATATACGACAAGTAAGGATGCTTCAGCCCATGCACTATACCGCCAAGCTTTCCTGCTGGGTACTCTTCAGCATCATTGGTATTTGATCGATCACAAGTATTGGGGCTCGGGTCGGCCTGGATGACAAGAAATGAACAATAATATCGCCTAGATTGCACGAATGCCTTGCCAGAGTGTGCTTTTGTTAGTCAAAATATTGCGCCTTTGGGTATGGGGGCATCCATGTCCAAGGGCGGGCCGGGCGTGTTGCATATTTCATGGGCAATGAAATCTGCAGGTGATTTCTTGGGCGACTTCACTTATAATCGCCCGGCCCACGTTACAGGCCACCAATCTGGTGGTACTAGCAATCGCGATCTGACTTGTATTCGAAGGGATACGGGTGGTCTTTAATTTGTTATGTGCGGCATGAGCCGAGCATAATGTTCATCTTTCAAACAGTAATTTGGGTTAACTGTAATGAAAACTTTCGTTGCCAAGCCAGAAACCGTAAAGCGTGACTGGTACGTTGTGGACGCCGAGGGTAAGACCCTGGGGCGCATCGCCACCGAGATCGCCAGCCGTCTGCGCGGTAAGCATAAGCCGGAATACACTCCTCACGTCGATACTGGCGATTACATCGTCGTTATCAATGCCGAGAAGGTTGCCGTTACCGGCAAAAAAGCTTCCGACAAGATGTACTACTCTCACTCCGGTTTCCCGGGTGGTATCAAGTCCATCAGCTTCGAGAAGTTGATCGACCGCAAGCCTGAGATGGTTATCGAAGCTGCTGTTAAAGGCATGCTGCCGAAGGGCCCGCTGGGTCGCGCCATGTTCCGTAAGCTGAAAGTTTACGCTGGTGGCGAGCACAACCATGCTGCTCAACAACCTCAAGTTTTGGACATCTAATTCGGGATCTGGCAAATGGCAGAAAATCAATACTACGGTACTGGCCGTCGCAAAAGCTCTACCGCTCGCGTGTTCGTAAAGCCAGGCAAAGGTAACATTGTTATCAACAAACGCTCTCTGGAAGAGTACTTCGGCCGTCCGACTGCCCGCATGGTAGTTCGTCAGCCGTTGGAACTGGTCGAGATGACTGACAAGCTGGATATGTTCATCACCGTCGCTGGTGGTGGTATCTCCGGTCAAGCGGGTGCGATCCGTCATGGTATCACTCGCGCGCTGATGGAATACGATGAAAGCTTGCGTCCAATCCTGCGCAAAGCTGGCTTTGTTACTCGTGATGCCCGTAAGGTTGAACGTAAGAAAGTCGGTCTGCACAAGGCTCGTAAGCGTCCGCAGTACTCCAAGCGTTAATCCGTCTTGGGTATTCAAAAGCCTCGGCATGCCGGGGCTTTTTCATGTCTCCGATTTATCACTTGCGCGGCCTATGACCGGTACGTTCTGCTGTCTTCAGCCTTCAAAACCCTCCTCATTAATCGACGATACGCATCTCCGATGCTGCCCATCGGAGCCATGGGTATGCCGCCTATGAATTTAATGCTGAAGATTCTGCTCAAGCGTGTCGAGATCTGGTACACTTGCTCACCTATTCTGCAGCGTAAGTCTGATTCAAGCGTCAATTTCTGACTCTCTACTGGGCTTGGATATTTGCTCGGCCTTGAAAGAAACGCCTTGCTGCATGATGCAATCTGGTTCCTGATGTATCGGGTGGAACTAACTAACTTTCTGGCGATGAAGGTCTATTCCTTCATTGCTTTTCTCTGCTTGTAAATGGAGGGGTCGATGGCTTTTGCTGCCAATAAACGCTCTATCATGACTCTGTTCTCTGGGGCTAACGACATGTTTAGCCACCAAGTTCGTATTGTCCTGGCCGAAAAAGGTGTCAGTGTCGATATCTGCCACGTCGACATGGCTAACTTGCCGGAAGAATTGCTGGAGTTAAACCCCTACGCCTCAGTTCCGACTCTGGTTGATCGTGACTTGGTGCTTTATACCTCACGGATCATCATGGAGTATCTGGATGAGCGCTTTCCTCATCCGCCTCTGATGCCTGTTTATCCTGTGGCCCGTGGCAATAGCCGTTTGATGATGCACCGTATCGAGCTGGATTGGTACTCGCTCGTGGATAAGATCGTGGCGAATGGCGGCGAGGCGGAGTCGGCGCGTAAAGAGCTCCGTGAAAGCTTGCTAGCCATTGCTCCTATCTTTGTCGAATATCCTTATTTCATGAGTGAAGAGTTCAGCCAAGTCGATTGCTTTATGGCTCCCCTCCTGTGGCGTTTATCACAGTTGGGTATCGAATTGACGGGCAAGGGTGCTAAAGAACTCAAGAACTACATGACGCGTCTGTTTGAGCGGGAGTCTTTCCAGGCATCCCTGACCGAAGTTGAGCGTGAACTACGTAACGGATTCTGAGCATGGAACATCAGATGACACCCAGTCGTCCTTATCTGTTACGCGCATTCTATGATTGGCTGCTCGATAACGATATGACGCCGCATTTGCTGGTGAACAGTGAAGTACCGCATGTGCAGGTACCTCGGCAGTTTGTTCAGGATGGACAAATTGTCTTGAACATAGCGCCACAGGCTGTGATGTCATTTGCGATGGGTAAAGAATCGTTGAGTTTCAATGCCCGTTTCGGTGGCACTCCGTTTCAGGTTTATATTCCCATGGCGGCTATCATTGCTATCCACGCCCGTGAGAATGGACTTGGCACTTTTTTCCCGCCGGAACCTGCCTATGAGGCCTGGTTGGCGAGCGATGCAACGGAGCAATCGGTCAGTATTGAAGTTCCGGATGACGAGCCAGAACCGCCGAAACCGTCAGGCCGACCCAGTCTACGTATCGTCAAATGAATCAGTAGATGGTTATCCTCTGCTGCGGACAAAGAAAAACGCGCCCCAAGGGGCGCGTTTTTTGCTTCCATCATCTTTAATATTTAGTATTGAATAACTTCATCGGCGGCACTGCCCAACTGGACATCTCCCCCCGTACTCGCATCGGGATTGTTGGCCGGTACAGAGCCGCTGCTTGAACTCTGACTCGAACCGCTCTTGCTGCCATTCTGGATATATTCGAAGACCTTGATGACCTTCTGCACGCCAGAGACATGGCGTGCCAGGTTGACCGCTTTTTCTGCCTCATCCCGGGTGACCAACCCCATCAGGAAGACTTCACTATTCTCGGTGACCACCTTGAAGTGGGTGCTGTCAATTCCCTTGGTGGTCAACATTTCTGACTTGATCTTGGAGGTAATCCAGGAATCCTGACTCTGTACACTAAAGCTGACGGGCTTACGGATCCGTAATTCATTGTACACATGGCGGACACCATCGATTTTGGCAACCAGCTGCTCGGCATCGCGGCTGAATTGGCCATAGGGCGTTTGACCGACCAGTAACACCTTGCCATTCACGCTGACCGCGCTGATGCGGCTGGCTTTATCCATATCTTTTCGTGAGGCGATAGTATTTGCGGCCTTGAGCTCGATATTTTGATCGTCGATGACCGAACCGACAGTCCGTCGATCATTGGCGATGGAGGCTGTGGTGGCAGCTCCCGCCACAAAAACTCCCGCACACCCTTGCAACAAAGACAGGCTGGCTACGGTAATCAGTAGCAGTCGATTTTTCATGCTTGTTTCTCCAATCACATCATTGTGGGAACAGGGTGCGATCGATGAGATCACACAGGCATTGCAAACAGAGCAGATTCACTTCCAGGATGCGGGCCATATTGGCAGAGGGAACCCGGATCTCCACATCGCTGGGACCCAGCAGACCGGCAATTTCTCCACCGTCACTACCGGTCAGGGCAATGATAGTCATATCGCGGCTTAAGGCCGCCTCGGCGGCTTTCACCAATGCCTTTTCCCGGCCATCTCCCGCCAAAACCAGCATGATGTCACCACGCTGACCGAGAGCGCGTATCTGCTTGGCATATACATCGGCAAAGCCGCTATCCGCCGCAACACCGCTGAGAAGGATACTATCCGCTGAGAGTGCCAGGGCTGGTAGCGAAGGGCGCTCAGTCTCGAACCGATGCACCAGCTGACTGACAAACAGTTGGCTGAGTGCTGCTGCTGGACCATTGCCGCAAGCCAGGATCTTGTTGCCGTTTAACAGGCAAATGGTCAACATTTGGGCCGCCGTCTGGATATCATCCGACAGGGCTTCGGCCGCCGCGATCTTGGTTTGAATACTCTCGGTGAAGTTCTCTTTGATACGATCCAACTCTAGGTCCCCTGAATAGCATTTTTGTACCACTGGCAGGCATCACTGCCATCGAAGGCCACTACATCGAAGCGACATGCCTCATTTGACTCGTTCAATCCTTGTTGCAGCAAGAATGTCTGGGCCGTAAGCCACAGCTTTCGCTGCTTGCTCCGGGTGATGGAGGCTGCGGCGCCACCATGGCTGCGAGAGGCCCGATACCGAACTTCGATAAACACCAAGTAGTGAGCGTGCCGCATTATGAGGTCTATCTCACCACTACGGCAGCGAAAGTTTCTGGCGATGAGGATCAAACCCTGCTGGGTGAGAAAGCGCAGGGCCTGATCTTCAAACTGTTCTCCTTTCGGATTATTGAGCCGCAGGCTCGGCAACAGGTTTTGCAATCTCATGGCTTGGCTCGCTCTTTTCGATGCGGATCCAATGCAGCTGACGGCGAACCACGCCTTGCTCGTTGATGCTCAAGGCCCCGGTTAAGCCCTCGCGTTGTTGCCCCGGTGCTGCGCGAAGCTCCGCAAGATGCGGTAACAGGCTGATACTGTCGTAGCCCATGGCAAAGAATCGCAGCAGGTCATGATTGGCTTGAGGCCACAAGGTGAGCACCTTGTCGCGCAAGACTGAGCTTTGATCCAGCATCCAGGGCATATCACCCAATTGCATACCGATGACATTTTGCGCCACGCCTGGATTATTCAGGCCCGGATTGCCCTTGGCTCCCAGGTAGTAGGTGGGGGGTGAAGCAAAGGGGCTCTGCGAAATGTCGATAAATGATTTGATGATGCCAGCTTCCAGAGGGGAGGCGTAGATATAGATGGCATCCACATCCTGCCGATTGAAAGCCTGGGCAAACACCTTCTGGCCAATACTCTTCTGTAAGGCATCAATCCGTTGCTGGCTGGCGCCTACGCCCATCGCCTGGCGCAAAATAGCCTCCAGACTTTGGCGGTCGGTAAACCGGGCCACCAGTGGCGCACCGCCGGTTTGTGGTTGCCATTGATTGGTGAAGCCATCGACGACGCGTTGTCCTTGTGCTCCCTGCGGTACAATCAACAGCGGCAGGCGTTTGCCATCCTGCCGAAGTTTTTCGGCCGCTTCTGCGGCGTCAGCTGCGGGTGACAGTGAAAAATAGAAGTTGGAATCGGCGGCGGATTTTCCATCCGTCTCGTTGAGTGCAAGCAGCGGAATTTGCGGCTTCAGAGCGATCAAGGCTTCCACCTGATCCTTGAGCAGAGGTCCGACAATAAACTCGGCACCCTCTTTCAGCGCCTGCTGGTACAGGGCGGCAACCGGTTGGCTGGCGCTGTCGTAAAAACGTAAGTCACCTTGCAGTCCGGCTTCTTTGTAGGCGGTGAGCATACCATTACGCAGGGCATCCCCCTGGGTGGCCAGATTACCGGAGAGCGGTATCAGAATGGCAACTTGTTTGGGCATGCCGGAAGCAACGGTTGCGGTTTGTGTATCACTGGCAGCTTGCTCTTTTTGATACAGCTGGCTGCCGGGATGATCCGGATACTCGGTCTGCCACCGGGCGTATTGGGCGGCAAACTGTTGTGGCTGATTGCCCAAGGTGCGTTGTAACACCGCCAGTGCTAACCAGCCGGTTTGTACCTTCGGCGCTGGCTCCGTCATGGCTTGCTGTAAACGGGCAGTATCCTGGGCTTGCAACAGGCTCCAGATGGTTTCGTGATTGGTCTTCTGCTCCGCGGCCGGGAGGTAGCTGTCCAATGCGATATAGGCCGGCAAGGCACTCAGCGGGTTTGCTGTCTGGCTTAGCAAGCTGGCCTGCAGCTTGTAGTAGCTAGCGGTGGCATCATCGGACAAGGGGCGCAGATCGATATCGGCGAGTTGTGCCAGTGCGTCTCCGCTCTTGCCCTGCTGCTGCAGGATCATCGCCTGCACTATACGTTGCTCGTGCTTTTGCTTGGGCGTGAATGCCTCTTTGGCCAGTTGCTGGGAGAGAGCGGAAGCCTGTTGCAAATCCCCCGCCGCGATCAGGCTGCGAGCTGCTAGCGTTTCCCAGGTGAAACGGTAGGCAGCATCGGATTGAGCCAGTTGCTGCAGGTACCAATCCGGCTTCTGTTCGAGCCGCGAGAATGCCGAAGGCGGCACTGTGGGTGCGTTGCCGGAGTTGTCCGGAGTGCTGGTACAGGCGCTCAACAACAGGCTGAGCAGAACCAGATACAGGAACTGTGATACGCTAAATGGCTTATTGAACCGATACAAAATTATTCCCCGACCGCAATGTGGTGTGCGACATAGTGTAATCGGGCCATTTTTCCGACACAATTGTTCGGCGAGGAGAAGCCATGCAATCGCCCCCCTCTCTTTACATAGTACCGACCCCGATTGGTAATTTGGCTGACATCACCCAGAGGGCCATCGAAGTGCTGGCCATGGTCGATGTGGTAGCAGCAGAAGATACTCGCCATTCTTCTGTGTTACTCAACCACTTGCAGATTAAAGCTAATCTGCTTGCGTTGCACGATCACAATGAACAGCAACGTGCTGATGCCTTAATTGCCAGGGTCCTGCAAGGGCAGTCTGTGGCGCTGATTTCCGATGCCGGAACGCCGCTGATCAGTGATCCTGGCTATCATCTGGTCACTCGCTGCCGTGAGGCTGGTGTCCGGGTTATTCCACTTCCGGGTGCTTGTGCTGCGATCACCGCCTTGAGCGCTTCCGGTTTACCCACTGATCGTTTCACCTTCGAAGGCTTTCTGCCGGCCAAAGAAAAGGCCCGGGATGATCGTCTGACCGAATTGCTGGACGAGACTCGTACCTTGATTTTTTATGAATCACCGCGCCGCTTGCTGGATACAGTGCTGGCTGTGGCGCGACTCTACGGCGAACGACAAATCGTGGTGGCGCGCGAACTGACCAAGACATTCGAGAGCTTTCACTCTCTGCCTGCTCCGGCCATGGCCGAGTGGCTGGCCGGGGACAGCAACCGCTGCCGGGGGGAAATCGTCCTGATGATCGCGGGTGCCAAGCCGGATCCAGATGCGATTCCCAGTGAAGTGCTACGCACTCTGGCGCTGTTGCAGAAGGAACTGCCGCTGAAACGGGCGGCGGCATTGACCGCCGAAATTCACGGCGTGAAGAAGAACGCGCTCTATAAACTCGGATTGGAGCAGGCTTCTGTTTGCTCTGACGAGGCATAAGCCCTATAATCCGCGCCGGAGTTGGCCAAGGCAGTCGCTGCCTTGTCGTTGTACCTTCGGGTAGACGGACAGGGGAGAGGAAAGTCCGGGCTCCATAGGGCAGGGTGCCAGGTAACGCCTGGGAGGCGTGAGCCTACGACCAGTGCAACAGAGAGCAAACCGCCGATGGCCCGTAAGGGATCAGGTAAGGGTGAAAGGGTGCGGTAAGAGCGCACCGCGCGACTGGTAACAGTTCGTGGCACGGTAAACTCCACCCGGAGCAAGACCAAATAGGCCCCCATTGGCGCGGCCCGCGTTGGGGGCGGGTAGGTTGCTTGAGCCAGTGAGCGATTGCTGGCCTAGAGGAATGACTGCTACCGCGCAAGCGGCACAGAACCCGGCTTACCGGCCGACTCCCCCTCTTGAACAGGAAGCCCGGAATACGCGATGCGTATTCCGGGTTTTTTTTCGCTCTCCGCAGCGCCCGCCAACTGCCTTTTGACCTGTTCGGGTATGCCCATGACCGATTGCGTGTCGTCTCGAACAAGGCCTGCGACCGCAATGTAAAGAAATCGTGAGTTCTCTCGCATTTCCCGGCATTGCTTTTTGCTTGCCATTTACCTGAAAAATAAGCGGCTTTTAGCGATTTACTCGGCGGAACGCCAGTAATATCGCGGCCTGCAGCCATTTGCTCCCTTGCAAAGCCGGAGGGGCATCCTTACACTCTTGCGTGGGGAAAAGTGGTTTATTGTGGAAAAAAGTAGATCAGTAGGAAGGCATCTTTATGCTACGCGGGGCTCACGCCATCACACTCGATACCAAAGGTCGTTTGGCTCTGCCAACCCGATATCGTGAGTGGCTGCGTGACGAATGCCAAAGCCAGCTGGTTTGCACCATCGATATTAGTCATCCCTGTCTGCTTCTCTATCCGTTGCCGGAATGGGAGGAGATTGAAAAGAAGCTCAAGGCGCTCTCGAATGTGAACCCGCTGGAACGGCGGTTACAGCGCTTGTTACTGGGCTATGCCAGTGAGTGTGAACTGGATGGTAATGGCCGTTTTCTGATTCCAGCCCCATTGCGCCAACATGCCGCGCTGGATAAGCAGGTCATGCTGGTCGGGCAATTGAATAAGTTCGAGATCTGGAGCGAAGCAGGCTGGTTGGCACAGGTAGATGCGGATCTTGAGTCCCTCCCTGCGGCCGACTGGTCCCAATCAGACAATTTACGGGATTTCTCACTGTAACCATGGAACAAACTTTTAGCCATGTGACCGTCATGTTGCATGAAGCGGTTGATGCGTTGGCGATCAAACCGGACGGTATTTATGTCGATGGCACCTTTGGTCGAGGTGGTCATTCGCGTCTTATTTTGTCGAAATTAGGTCCGAATGGCCGCCTGCTGGCTATTGATCGGGATCCTCTGGCGATTGCCGAAGCCCAGCGTATAGAGGATCCCCGGTTCGAGATGATTCCTGGCGCCTTCTCCGGTCTGGTCGGGTACCTGGCCGAGCGGGATCTGAGTGGCAAGATCGATGGTCTGCTACTGGATTTAGGAGTCTCATCACCGCAACTGGATGACGCCGAACGCGGTTTCAGTTTCCAGAAAGATGGCCCACTCGATATGCGCATGGATCCGACCTCCGGTATCAGTGCGGCTGACTGGTTGGCCAAAGCGGATGCCGACGATATCGCCTGGGTGCTCAAGGAATTCGGCGAGGAGCGTTTCGCCAAAAAAATCGGTCGCGCCATTGTTCATGATCGGGTGGACAAGCCGTTTACGCGCACTCGGCAGTTGGCGGCATTGATCGCCCGGCTGATCCCCAGCAAAGAGAAAAACAAGCATCCGGCCACCCGTAGTTTTCAGGCCATCCGTATCTATATCAATTCCGAGCTGGAAGAGGTGGAACGGGCGATGGAAGGGGCTCTCACTGTTCTGGCGCCAGCCGGACGCCTGGCGATCATCAGCTTTCACTCCCTTGAGGATCGTCTGGTCAAACAGTTTATCCGGAAACAGGAAAAAGGTCCTGAGGTACCGCGGGGTCTGCCGTTGACCGAGGCTCAGCTGGCCGTCGGCCGGACCATGAAAAGTATTGGTAAAGTCATGAAACCCAGTGATGCCGAGATTGATGGCAATCCCCGCTCCCGCAGTGCCGTGTTGCGAGTGGCGGAGCGGCTGAAGGAGTAGGGATGGATACCCGTATCAATCTGGCTCTGGAGATCCTGCGGGATCTGGGACGACATAAATTTCAGGTGATCCTGGCGCTGTCGATTATCGCATCGGCCATGACCATCATAGTGGTGACCAACGAAACCCGTTTGCTGACCATCACTCTGAACCAGCTTCAGGATGAGCGAGACAAGCTGGATATCGAATGGCGCCACTTGCTACTGGAGCAAAATGCGCTGGCCGAACACTCCCGAGTGAGTGATATCGCCAGGAGCAAGTTGCAAATGGCGCGTCCGTCGCCGCTTAAGGAAAAGATCATTAACCAGCCATGAGTGTAAAACGGAAAACCAAAAAGCCGGATCACAGCTTACTGCAATGGCGGTTTCTGACGGTGATTGCGTTTATTTTGCTGGGCTTTGCCGGTTTGATTGTCCGTACCGGCTGGATCCAGATCGTTGATCCCGATCGTTTGCGTCTGGAGGGCGACTTGCGCTCACTGCGGACCACGGCGGATGAGAGCGGACGAGGCATGGTGACGGATCGCAATGGCGAGCAGTTGGCGGTTTCGGTGCCGGTACAAGCGGTCTGGGCCGATCCCAAAGCGGTGCATGAAAGCGGCAGTCTGGATAACACTCGCGCCTGGCAGGCGCTGGCCGAGGTGCTGGGGTTGGATGTCAAGGAGTTGACCTCCCGTATCGCCGATCCCCGGCGACGTTTTGTTTATCTGCAGCGGCAGATCACCCCGGCCGTCGCGGAATACGTCAGCAAACTGAAACTGGGTGGTGTCTATCTGCGTCGGGAATCCCGCCGCTACTATCCATCGGGCGAGATCAGTGCCCACATTGTCGGCATGACCAATATTGACGGTTCCGGCATTGAAGGGGTTGAGCGCAGTTTTAACGAATGGCTCTCCAGCGTGCCGGCTGAGCGCAAGGTCCGTAAGGATCGCCAAGGCCGAGTAATTGAGAACATAGGGATCGTCAAGGAAGGCAAAAAAGCCAACAATCTGGTACTGAGTATCGACCAGCGCCTCCAGTCTCTGGCTTACAGCTCGCTCAAGTATGCGACCGAAGTCAACAAGGCCACTTCTGGCTCCTTGGTGTTGCTGGATGTCACCACAGGGGAAGTCTTGGCCATGGTCAATACCCCCTCCTATAACCCGAACAATCGCGGTCAATACCAAGGATTCCGGGCGCGGAACCGGACCGTGACGGATACCTATGAGCCGGGTTCGACCCTCAAGCCACTGGTGGCGGTGAGTGCTCTGGAACATGGCATCACCAACTGGAGCGAAATCTTCGATACCCGCCCGTTCAATATCGGCGGCAAGCGGGTCACCGATAGCCATCGCATGGCGCAGGGCAATCTGGGCGATATTCTCAAATTTTCCTCCAACATCGGCATGGCACATATTGCCCTGCGGATGCCGCCACAGCAGATCGTGGATACCTTGACGCAGTTTGGTCTGGGTGTGGATTCAGGTACCGGCTTGATGGGTGAAAGTTCTGGTATGGTGCCGGTCCGGCGGCGCTGGTCCGAGATCGAACGTGCGACTCTGGGTTTTGGCTACGGGTTGCGAATCACACCGCTGCAGTTGGCATCGGCCTACGCCACCCTGGCGAATAAAGGGATCCGCAAGCCGATTTCCATTCTCAAGGTCAATGAGGTACCGCAGGGCGAGCAGGTGGTATCGCGGAAAGATGCCGAGGCCGTAATGTTACAATTGGAATCTGTGGTTGAGCATGGCGGTACCGGCACCAAGGCCGAGGTTCCTGGCTACCGGGTTGCCGGTAAAACCGGTACGGCCAAGGTGGCGATTGCTGGAGGATACGGCAAGGACTATGTCGGTACCTTTGCCGGTTTTGCGCCGGTATCCAATCCGCGATTTGCCATGGTGGTGATCATCAATGAGCCTCAGGCTGGAGCCTACTACGGCGGTATGGTGGCAGGGCCGACCTTTGCAGAAGTGATGGGCGGAGCCTTGCAACTGTATAACGTGCCGCCTGATGCCCCACAGACCGCCGAATCCAATAAACCCCAAATTAGCCTGGCTCGTCAGGAGGTTAAAGTTGTCCCTCACACTTGATGCCTTGCTTGCACCGCTCGGGATACTGGCCGACAGTATCCCGCTGCGACAGATGCAACTTGATAGCCGGGCCGTTCAGCCCGGCGACCTGTTTATCGCCCTCAAGGGGCATGCGGTTGATGGCCGCGACTTCATTCCGGCAGCGGTAGCCCTTGGCGCCGCTGCCGTGCTGTATCAGCCCGAGCCGCGTCACCCACTGCCACCTTATGCTATTCCGTGTATTCCGGTACCCGAACTGGCCACGCATTTGTCAGCCTTGGCGGGCCGTTTCTACGGTGAACCCGCTCGACAACTGCAACTGGTCGGGGTGACGGGAACCAATGGCAAGAGCACCACCACCCAGCTGATCGCCAATTGGCGCAGCCTGTTGGGCGGCGTGGCCGGTGTGATGGGAACCATAGGCAATGGCCTGTTTGGTCAACTGACACCTTGTGAAAATACGACTGCCAGCGCTGTGGCTATCCAGCAAGAGCTGGCACATCAACTGGCTCAGGGTGCTGATCTGGTGGCCATGGAAGTCTCCTCCCACGGTTTGGTTCAACATCGCGTGGCGGCGCTGCCGTTTGCTGTCGCCGCTTTTACCAATCTCAGTCGGGATCATCTGGACTATCACGGCACCATGGAGGCCTATGCAGCCGCCAAGCGCAGTCTGTTCAGTGGGTTACCAGCAGCGGATTGTGTGCTCAATGCTGATGACGAGGTAGCGCAGCAGTGGCTGGCCGAGATCCCCGACGCCGTTACCTATAGTCTGGCTGCGGGCACAGTTCCCCAAGGCGGCCGCTTTATCGAAGCGATTGGACTGACCTTTCATGACCGGGGCTTTTCGGCCGAGATTCGCTCCTCATGGGGAAACGGAGTATTATCCGCGCCCCTGCTCGGCCGCTTCAACATTGCCAATGCACTGGCGGCATTGGCTTGCCTGCTCGTCCTGGGATATGACCTCAAGGCGTTGCTGGCCGTCGCGGGGAGACTACAACCGGTCACCGGGCGGATGGAGTGCTTCGGGGGTGGCGGGCAACCGCTGGTGGTGGTTGATTATGCCCATACCCCGGATGGCTTGGAGAAGGCGCTAGAGGCCGCGCGTTTACATTGCCGCGGTCGGCTGTTCTGTCTGGTGGGCTGTGGGGGCGACCGGGATCGGGGCAAACGTCCCATGATGGCGGCCATCGCCGAACGGCTGGCTGATGTGGCAATCCTGACCGATGACAATCCCCGCACCGAGGATCCGGCTCGGATTATTGCTGATATGCAGGCTGGCCTGCAGCATCCCGAGCGTCTGTTGGTCGAGCATCAGCGGCCAGTCGCCATCCAACGGGCGCTGGAGCAGGCCCGGACGGGCGATCTGATCTTGGTGGCGGGTAAAGGTCATGAGGATTACCAGATCATCGGCAAGCAAAAATTGATGTATAGCGATCGGGATACGGTCGCGCGTTTATTGAAGGAGCAGGCATGATCCCGCTGTCATTACAGGATATCGCCAAGACGTTGGGCGCGACTCTCCAGGGCGATGATGCCGTCATTACCGCTGTCACCACCGACAGTCGGCAGGTGAGCTCCGGTTGTCTGTTCGTCGCCTTGCAGGGCGAGCGTTTCGATGGCCACGATTTTTGCGCGCAAGCCCTGGCGGACGGGGCTACAGCTTTGCTGGTTAGCGAACCTCTGCCGCTGGATTGTCCGCAACTGCTGGTGGCTGATACTCGCTATGCCCTCGGGCACCTGGGCGCCATGGTGCGGAATCGGTTGATCCCCAAGGTGATCGCGATTACCGGCAGTTGTGGCAAGACCACGGTCAAAGAGATGTGTGCGGCTATCCTGGCGCAATGTGGGCCCGTGCTGGCCACCCAGGGCAATCTGAACAATGAAATTGGCGTGCCGCTGACCCTGCTGCGTCTGACGCCGGAGCACAGGTATGCCGTGCTGGAGCTGGGAGCCAACCATCCGGGAGAAATTGCCTGGACCACCTCGTTGGTGAAACCCGATGTGGCACTGATTAATAACGTAGCTGCGGCCCATCTCGAAGGGTTTGGCTCTTTGCAAGGCGTAGCCTTGGCCAAGTCAGAAATCTTCAATGGTCTGGATGATCGCGGTATGGCCATCGTCAATGCCGACAGCGAATTCTATAGCCACTGGTGTGCCGATCTGGAGCCTAATTTGCTCAGCTTTGGCCTGAACAATCGCCGTGCCGATTTTCTGGCGCGGGATATCAGCACTGATGCCTCAGGCTGCTGCAGTTTTACGCTGGTCAGCCCGCAAGGCGAAATGGATGTCGTGTTACCGATACCGGGCCGTCACAACATCGCCAACGCGCTGGCTGCCGCCGCTGCCACCGAATCGCTGGGCATTAGCCTGACGTTCATCAAGCAGGGGTTGGAGGCGATGCAATCGGTCAAGGGGCGGCTCTGTGTGCATCACCTGCCGGGAGTCACCTTGATTGATGATACCTACAACGCCAGTGCGGAATCGGTACTGGCTGCTATCGATACCCTGGCGGCCATGCCGGGTTATCGGGTGCTGGTGTTTGGCGATATGGGCGAGTTGGGACTCGAAGCCGAGGCTCAGCATCGCCGGATTGGCGAACATGCGAGACAGGCGAAATTGGATGCTGTCTACACAGTGGGTACTCTGTCGGCTTTGACCTCTGCCGAAGCGGGGGGGCAGCACTTTGCGGATAAAGCGGCACTGCTGGCGGCTCTCGGCGAGATGTTACCGCAACATCCGGCGATTACCTTGCTGGCCAAAGGCGCGCGCAGTGCACGCATGGAAGAGGTCATTGAGTTCGTGAAAAACATTAAGGAGCAGGCATGTTAGTCTGGCTGGCGGAGTATCTGACGCCCTATATTTCGCTGTTTCATGTGGTCTCGTATCTGACCTTCCGCGCCATCATGGCGATCCTGACCGCTTTGGCGGTCGCTCTGTGGATGGGGCCGCATCTGATCCGCCGTCTGCAACTGCTGCAGATCGGGCAAGTGGTGCGTAACGATGGTCCCGAGTCCCATTTCAGCAAGCGTGGCACGCCGACCATGGGGGGCTTGATGATCCTGGCCTCGATCCTGATCTCGGTGCTGCTGTGGGCCAAACTTAGTAACCCCTATGTCTGGGTGGTGCTATTTGTGCTCGTTGGTTATGGCGCCATAGGTTTCGTCGATGATTACCGCAAGGTGGTGCGCAAGGATACCAAGGGCCTGATTGCACGCTGGAAGTACTTCTGGCAATCCTTGGCCGCGCTCGCGGTCGGTATCTATCTCTACGCTTCAGCGGGTAGTGATGCCCAGACCACGCTAGTGCTGCCGTTTTTCAAGAATTTCATGCCGGAGCTGGGGCTGCTGTTCATCCCTCTGTGCTACCTGGTGATTGTCGGTTCATCTAATGCAGTGAATCTGACCGATGGGCTCGATGGTCTGGCTATCATGCCAACTGTGATGGTGGCGGCGGGCTTGGCTCTGGTGGCCTGGCCGACCGGCAACGTCAACTTTGCCGAATATCTGCATATTCCCTATATCGCCAATGCCTCCGAGTTGGTGATCGTCTGTACCGCCATTGTCGGTGCCGGATTGGGCTTTCTCTGGTTTAACACCTACCCGGCGCAAGTGTTCATGGGCGATGTGGGCTCGTTAGCTCTGGGCGGCGTGTTGGGCGTGATTGCAGTGCTGATTCGTCAGGAGTTCTTGCTGGTCATTATGGGTGGGGTGTTTGTGATGGAGACCCTATCGGTGATCCTGCAGGTTGGCTCCTATAAACTGCGCGGACAGCGTATTTTCCGCATGGCACCCATTCATCATCACTATGAATTGAAGGGCTGGCCAGAGCCGCGGGTGATAGTCCGGTTCTGGATCATTACCCTGGTTCTGGTTCTGCTGGGTCTGGTGACCCTGAAACTGAGGTAACAAACGCAGATGAGCAAGGTGGTCATCCTCGGACTGGGGAAAACGGGTCTTTCGTGTGTGCATTACTTCCTGCAGCAGGGGATCACTCCTATGGTGCTGGATACCCGTGCCAATCCACCGGGACGTCAGGAATTATCAGCCGGTGTCGAGCTGCGCTGTGGTGAGCTGGATGTGATGCTGCTGACTCAGGCCGAGCTCATTATCGCCAGCCCGGGGATCGCGCTGGCGACTCCGGCGTTGCAGGCCGCAGCTGCTGCCGGTGTCGAAATTATCGGTGATATAGAGCTGTTTGTCCGCGCGGCCCAAGCCCCCATAGTGGCGATTACCGGCTCCAATGGTAAAAGTACCGTGACGACCCTGGTGGGCGAAATGGCGGCCGAGGCCGGGATCCAGGTGGGAGTGGGTGGCAATATCGGCACTCCGGCCCTGGACCTGTTGCTGAGTCCTTGCGATCTCTATGTGCTCGAACTTTCCAGCTTTCAACTGGAGACCACCTTTTCCCTACAGGCTGCGGCCGCGACCATCCTCAATCTGAGCGAAGACCATCTGGATCGGTATGACGGCATGGCGGGCTATCTGGCAGCCAAGCAGCGGATATATGCCGGGGCACAACACATTCTGGTTAACCGGGATGACGATGCCACCCAGCCACAAGTGGGGACTGTGTGGCAAAGTTTCGGTCTGGATGCCGCCTCGTATGGCCGAATCCAGCATCAGGGGGCTCTGTGGCTGGCGGTAGAGGGTGAGCCCCGACTGCCTGTGGCTGAATTGAATATCGTCGGTGCCCATAACCAGATGAATGCACTGGCCGCCATGGCGCTGTGTGATGCCGTGGCTGTACCGCGCGACGCGCAACTGACGGTGCTGCGTCGCTTCAGCGGTCTGCCCCATCGTTGCCAGTTTGTGCGTGAACATCAGGGTGTGCGCTGGATCAACGACTCCAAGGCCACCAATGTCGGTTCGACCCTGGCGGCAGTGGCCGGTCTGGCGGAATCCGTCCAGGGCCGTTTGATCCTCATAGCGGGTGGTCAGGGCAAGGGACAAGACTTTGCGCCGCTGCAAGCGCTGCTCGGTCACGGCATCGATCTCATGCTCTGCTTTGGTCAGGATGCTGATTTGCTGTGTGCTCTTGGCCCGCAGACCGAGCGGGTTGCGGATCTGACCGCTGCCGTGGCCAGGGCTCGGGAAGTGGCGCAAGCCGGTGACTGGGTGTTGCTGGCTCCAGCCTGTGCCAGTCTGGATATGTTCAAGAATTTCGAGCAACGGGGCGACTGCTTCAGTGCCCTGGTGGAGGCGTTATGAGCCAGATGCTCGGTTGGATTTGGCGTTGGCTGGTGCCGGAGCGGCAGTCGATTTACGATCGGCAATTGCTGATGCTGGCTTTCAGTCTGATGAGCATTGGCTTGGTGATGGTGGCGTCCGCCTCGATCACGGAAGGGGTGTCGTTGCAGAATGATGCGTTTTTCTTCGTCAAGCGCCATCTGATCTTCCTGGTGCTCTGTCTGCTGTGCGGTGTCGGAACCCTGTATGTACCGGTTCGCTATTGGCAGCAATGGGGTGGCCAACTACTGATTTTCTCCATCCTGATGCTGCTGGTGGTGTTGGTGGCCGGACACAGCGTGAATGGCGCCAAGCGTTGGCTACCATTGGGGCCCTTCAATTTGCAACCCGCCGAAACCGCCAAGCTGGTGTTGATCACCTATCTCTCCGGCTATCTGGTACGCCGCATTGACGAAGTCCGTGGGCGCTTTACCGGTTTCGTCAAACCCCTGGCGCTGGTGTTCTGTATGGCGTTGCTGCTGTTGGCGCAACCGGATCTGGGCTCTGTGGTGGTGCTGTTTGTGACCACGCTGGGACTGCTATTTCTGGCGGGGGCCCGGGTGATCCAGTTTGCACTGATGATCCTGATGGGGGTGGCGGCGCTGGTCATGCTGATCCTGTTTGAACCCTACCGGATGCGGCGCGTCACCTCGTTTATGGATCCTTGGGCTGACCCTTTTGGTAGTGGCTATCAGCTGACGCAATCCTTGATGGCATTTGGCCGTGGTGGTTTCTTCGGTCAGGGGCTGGGGAATTCAGTGCAGAAGCTGGAGTATTTACCGGAAGCGCATACCGACTTCGTGTTTGCGATTTTGGGCGAAGAACTAGGTTATCTCGGTGTGCTGGTGGTGTTGGCATTGCAACTGGCTCTGGTGTTCAAAGCTTTACATATCGGCTACATAGCCCTGCAAGAAAAGAAGTTTTTTGAGGGCTATGTCGGCTGCGGGATCGGCATCTGGTTTGGTTTTCAGACCGTCATCAACGTGGGTGCTGCGGCCGGTATGCTGCCAACCAAAGGGTTGACACTGCCGCTGGTCAGCTATGGTGGCTCCAGTCTGATTGCGATGAGCATTGCCGTCTCCCTGCTGTTGCGCATTGATTTCGAGATGCGACGGGATCGGGTTCAAGTGTTACAAAAGGGAGCCGCATGAACAAAACACTGCTGATTATGGCGGGCGGTACCGGAGGGCATGTCTTCCCGGGATTGGCGGTTGCCCATCAGCTGCAAGCCGAGGGATGGCAAATCCACTGGTTGGGTACAGCGGATCGTATGGAAGCTCAGCTGGTACCAGCCCATGGTTATCCAATTTCTTTTATCGACATACAGGGTGTGCGAGGCAATGGCCTGCGACGTCTATGCGCCGCACCTTGGCGCATTCTTAAATCCATCTGGCAAGCTCGCCGCGTGATCAAGGTGGTGCAACCGGATCTGGTGCTGGGAATGGGCGGTTTTGCAGCTGGCCCTGGTGGTATTGCCGCCTGGTTCGCCGGGATCCCGCTGCTGCTGCATGAACAGAATGCGGCGGCAGGCATGACCAACCGTTTGTTGTCGCGTCTAGCCAGCCGTGTGCTGATGGGTTTTCCCGGCGCTTTCGGGTCTCGGATAGCGGGGGATGTGGTCGGGAATCCGGTGCGGGCCGAAGTTGTGGCCCTGGCGACACAACCCTTGAAGCTCCCGGATCATCAACAACCGCTGCAGGTCTTGATCATCGGTGGTAGTCTCGGCGCCCGGGTGCTCAATGAGGTGGTGCCCCAGGCGTTGGCTTCGGTCGATCAGGTCCGGATCCGCCATCAGACTGGCAAAGACAATGTCGAAGCGGTCGAGATGAGTTATCGCGATTTGGGCATCGGTGATGTCGAGGTGAGTGAATTTATTACCGATATGGCGCAGGCCTATCAGTGGGCGGATCTGATCATCTGCCGGGCCGGGGCCTTGACTGTGGCGGAGGTAGCCGCAGCGGCCGTCCCCGCTATTTTTGTGCCGCTGCCCCATGCGGTGGATGATCACCAGACGCGCAATGCCGAGAGTCTGACCCGCGAAGGGGCAGCCTTGTTGTTGCCGCAGCGCGAGCTGACGCCAGCTCGTCTGGCACAGCAAGTCGGTGAACTGAACCGGCACCGGGAACAATTAGTGTATATGGCGCAAGCGGCACGCCGCGTCGCCATCTTGAATGCCACGGAGCGGGTCGCTGCCGTGTGCAGACAACTAGTCAAATAACGAGAGAAGAGCATGACAAAGGTTGAACTGGCAAAGCTACGTACCATGATCCCGGAAATGCGCCGGGTGCGCCGCATTCATTTTATCGGTATTGGTGGCGCCGGTATGGGCGGTATTGCTGAGGTTCTAGCCAACGAGGGCTACCAGATTTCCGGCTCTGACATCGCGAACAATGCGGTGACCCAGCGACTGAATCAGTTAGGTGCCACTATCTTTATCGGCCATGAACCCAGTCATGTGGCCGGGGCGAGTGTGGTGGTGGTGTCGACCGCGATCAAGGGTGATAACCCGGAAGTTGTGGCCGCGCGCGAGCTGCGCATCCCTGTGGTGCGTCGTGCCGAGATGCTGGCTGAATTGATGCGCTATCGGCACGGGATCGCGATTGCCGGTACCCATGGCAAGACGACCACCACCAGTCTGGTCTCCAGTATTTATGCCGAAGCCGATCGGGATCCGACCTTTGTGATCGGCGGCTTGTTGAACAGTGCCGGTACCAATGCCCGATTGGGTTCCAGCCGCTATCTGATCGCTGAGGCCGACGAGAGCGATGCCTCCTTCCTGCATCTGCAGCCGATGGTTTCCATTGTGACCAATATCGAAGCCGACCATATGGATACCTATGGTGGTGACTTCAACAAGCTCAAGGCAACCTTCATCGAGTTTCTGCACAACCTGCCGTTCTATGGCCTGGCCGTGCTGTGCATTGATGATCCTGTGATCCGTGGATTGTTGCCTGATATTGGTCGCGCCACCATTACCTATGGCTATAGCGATGATGCCGATGTCCAGGTTCTGGATTTCGTGCAGGATCACAACCGCAGTAGCTTCAAGGTCCGGCGTCAGGATGGATCCTTACTGGCGGTCACCCTGAATTTACCCGGGCGTCACAATGCACTGAATGCGGCAGCGGCGATTGCCGTGGCAACCGAGGATGGTATCGACGATGAGGCCATCACCTCGGCGTTGGCCCGTTTCGAGGGCGTTGGCCGTCGCTTCCAGCATTATGGCGAGTTTGCGACGGGTCAGGGACAAGCCATGCTGGTGGACGATTATGGTCATCATCCGAGCGAGGTGCGGGTCACCATCAATGCGGTCCGTGCCGGCTGGCCAGAGCGTCGCTTGGTGATGATCTTCCAGCCCCATCGCTATACCCGCACCCGGGATCTGTACGAGGACTTCGCCGAAGTGTTGTCCAAGGTCGATGTGCTGATCCTGCTCGATGTGTATGCCGCCGGTGAAGAGCCGATCCCGGGCGCCGATAGCCGCGCGCTGTGCCGCTCCATTCGCCAGCGAGGTCAACTGGATCCTGTGTTTGTGGCGACAACCGCCGAAGTCCCTGCCGTGCTGGCCGGTTTACTGGCTGCCGGGGACCTGGTGTTGACCCAGGGCGCCGGTAATGTCGGGGCTCTTGCTCGCACCTTGGCTGATTTACAGCTGAATGTGCAACAAATGAAACAAAATGACTGATGATAGGCCCGGTTTTTACATGCGGTGTTTTGACCGGACGAGGTCGGCCGATATAATGGCGCACTTGATTTTTAGCGATGCTGCGTTTCGCAACAGATAAGCGGTATCGACAATGGCTTGGGCAGGGGTTGGCGCAGCAAGATGAGTGGAACAATCATGCGTACCCGCGGTGAGTTTTTGTTTGGCGTGTTGTTTTTTGTGGCCGTTATTTTTGGCTTGAGCTCGGCAGTCACAGATCTAAAACGCTGGTTTTTTGAAGAGGACCGGATCCCGGTCAGTGGCTTGGTGGTCCAGGGCAAGCTGGATTATGTCACGGTCGAGGATGTGCGTTCGGCGCTACATGACGAGCCTGCGGTCAGTAATTTTTTCAAGCTGGATGTGAATCAGATCCAGCAGCGGATTGAAGACTTGCCCTGGGTGTACCAGGCCTCGATCCGGAAACGCTGGCCTGCTCTGCTGTACGTCTATGTGGTGGAACAATCACCCTTGGCGTTATGGGGCGAGGATCGGTTGCTCAGTGATAAGGGCGGAATTTTCAAGGCACCGTTAGAGCGCTTGAAGCGTCCCCTGGTGAAGCTTTCGGGCCCGGATGATATGGCCGAGCGGATCTGGGATGAATACAAGAGTTATGAACGAATTTTGGCTCTGAACGGCTATCATATCGAGTCTCTCAATTTGACCAAACGCCACTCCTGGGAGTTGCAGGTCAAGGGAGGACCCAGATTGATACTCGGGCGGGGTGATGCAAGAGCGCGTCTACAGCGCTTTATCGATGTCTATCCCTTGCTGGAGATGCGAGATCAAATCGCCTATCTGGACATGCGTTACGACACCGGAGTTGCTGTAGGTTGGAAACCAATTGAAGGGACTGGCAATGACCAAGACCGCGGACAGAAACCTGATAGTCGGACTTGATATCGGCACCACCAAGGTTGCCGTATTAGTGGGAGAGGTCTTGCCGGATGGCGAGATCAATATTATCGGCTTGGGTACTCACTCGGCGCGCGGCATGGATAAAGGCGGGGTCAATGATCTGGAATCAGTGGTCAAGTCGCTGCAGCGGGCGGTTGATGAAGCGGAGATGATGGCGGACTGCCATATCTCGTCGGTATTTCTCGGTGTTTCCGGGCGTCACATCGAATGCCGTAACGAGAAGGGCATGGTTCCCATCTCCGATGAAGAGGTGAGCCAGGAGGATGTCGACAACGTCATCCACACCGCCAAATCGGTGCGCCTGCCGGAAGAGCATCGCGTGCTGCACGTGTTGCCGCAGGAGTATTCCATTGACTACCAGGAAGGGATTAAAAACCCTATTGGTTTGTCAGGGGTGCGGATGGGGGCCAAAGTCCATCTGATCACCTGTCACAATGACATGGTCAAGAACATCGAAAAATGTGTCGAGCGGGTTGGCTTGCGCGTGGATCAGCTGATTTTCTCGGCGCTGGCATCCAGCTATGCGGTTTTGACTCCGGATGAGAAGGAGCTCGGTGTCTGCGTCGTTGATATGGGTGGTGGCACCATGGACATTGCTATGTTCACCGGTGGTGCTCTGCGTTACAGCAAGGTGATCCCCTACGCGGGCAATACTGTGACCAGTGACATTGCTTATGCCTTCGGGACACCGCCAGTTGATGCAGAAGCCATCAAGGTACGGTACGGTAGTGCCTTGGGCCGCCTGGTCAGTAAAGAAGATACGATTGAAGTGCCGAGCGTCGGTGGACGTCCGGCGCGCAGCCTGCAACGGCAAACATTGGCGGAGGTGATCGAGCCCCGTTATAGCGAGTTGCTGAGCTTGGTGCAGGATGAAATATCCAGAATGCAAAACGAGCTGCGGGTGCAGGGTGTCAAGCATCAGTTGGCTGCCGGTGTGGTCTTGACCGGTGGTGCCGCGCAGATCGAGGGCATAGTCGAATGTGCCGAACAGATTTTCCAGTGCCAGGTGCGTGTCGGTGAACCCGAAAACGTCCGTGGCCTGACGGACTATGTACAGGCCCCGGTCTTCTCGACCGCCGTGGGTCTGTTGCAATATGGCAAGCTTCACCAGTCCAAAGGAAGCAGGGATAGTAATGTCAAAGCGAGCGTTGGTGGCTTGTTCCAGCGGGTCAGCAATTGGCTACGCGGCGAGTTTTAGATTTTGCGGGTAAGCAAATAGTGCGGAGAGAGAATCATGTTTACTTTTGAACCGGTAGGAAGCCAGGGTGATGATGCCGTCATCAAAGTAATTGGTGTCGGTGGTGGTGGTGGTAATGCGGTGGAGCACATGGTGCGTGAAAGCATCGAAGGCGTGCATTTTATTGCCATCAATACCGACGCTCAGGCGTTGCGTAATTCCGGCGCCGAAACCACAGTGCAAATTGGTGGCAATATCACCAAGGGCCTGGGAGCCGGTGCAAACCCGGAGATCGGTCGCGAAGCCGCTCTGGAAAACCGTGACGACATCCGCCAGATGTTGGAAGGCTCGGACATGGTGTTCATTGCTGCCGGTATGGGGGGTGGTACCGGAACGGGTGCCGCTCCTGTGGTGGCCGAAGTGGCCAAAGAGATGGGTATCCTGACGGTTGCTGTTGTGACCAAGCCCTTCAACTTTGAAGGTAAGAAGCGCATGAGCTATGCCCTGCAAGGGATTGAAGAGCTCTCCAAGCACGTTGACTCCTTGATCACAATCCCGAACGATAAGTTGCTGAAGGTTCTGGGTAAGGGCGTCAGTCTGCTCGAAGCGTTCAAAGCGGCGAACGATGTGTTGCTAGGCGCTGTTCAGGGCATTGCCGAGCTGATCACTCGTCCGGGTCTGATCAACGTCGACTTTGCTGACGTGCGCACCGTCATGCGGGAAATGGGCACTGCCATGATGGGTACCGGCCATGCTCGTGGTGATGATCGGGCGGAAGAGGCAGCCGAGAAGGCGATCTCCAGTCCGCTGTTGGAAGATGTCGATCTGGCTGGCGCTCGTGGCATTCTGGTCAACATCACAGCGGGTATGGATGTGACCATGGAAGAGTTCGAAATCGTCGGTAATGCCGTCAAAGCGTTTGCCTCCGAGAACGCGACTGTGGTGGTAGGTGCCGTGATCGATCCGAACATGCAGGACGAACTGCGCGTGACCGTGGTTGCGACCGGCATTGGCCAGGACCGCAAGCCGGAAATCACGCTGGTGAAGAATGCCCAGAAGAGCGAGCGCCCGTTACGTTCCCTGATGCAGGATAATCCTATGCCTCAGTACGATGAGCGGCCAAAAGCCGTCAATGCCGAGCCGGTACAAGCCCGTGCCGAGCCGGATTATCTGGACATTCCTGCTTTCCTGCGCAAACAAGCAGATTAATAGCGGAATGCGTCAGGAATGTGACGTGATTAGCATTTGCGCAACACGTATGTTAATATGCATGCGAAGGGTTGGTCCGACCACCCGGCTGATCGAGGTGAATTAATGATTAAACAACGTACTCTCAAGAAAAGCGTACAAGCTACTGGCGTTGGTCTGCACTCTGGTCGCAAGGTTTCTGTAACCTTCCGCCCGGCACCAGCTAATACCGGTATCCTTTATGTGCGCAGCGACCTTGAGCCTGCTGTCACCATCAAAGCAGAAGCGTCTGCGGTGCGTGATACAGTGCTGTGTACGGCCTTGGTCAACGAGCAAGGGGTCCGGATCTCCACGGTTGAGCATTTGTCTGCTGCCTTGGCGGCATTGGGTATCGACAATCTGATTGTCGAAGTCGATGCACCCGAGTTGCCGGTGATGGATGGTAGTTCCCATCCCTTCATCTACTTGTTGCAATCGGCTGGCATTGAAGAACTCAATGCACCGAAGCGCTTTGTCCGCATCAAAAAGACGGTGCGGGTCGAAGATGGCGATAAGTGGGCTGAATTGCGTCCTTATGCCGGTGGCTTCCGCATGAATTTGCGCATCGACTTCCAGCATCCGGTATTCGATCCCCGCAAGCAGGCTTTAAGCATGGAGTTCAGCGGTGCAGCTTTTGCCAAAGAGCTGAGTCGTGCACGAACCTTCTGCTTTATGAAGGATGTCGAGTTCATGCACTCCAAGAACCTGGCGTTGGGTGGCAGTCTGGAAAATGCCGTCGTGCTGGATGAATATCGAGTGTTGAATGAAGAGGGGCTGCGTTATGACGATGAATTCGTCAAGCACAAGCTGCTGGATGCTGTGGGTGACCTGTACATGTGCAATCACAGTATTCTGGGCGAATTCAGTGCCTTCAAGACAGGTCATGCGGTGAATAACCAGTTGTTGCGCACCATGCTGGCCGATGCCAAAGCTTGGGAAATGGTGACCTTTGAAGATGTCGCTGTTACCTCGCCCATTCCCTTCCTGGATGGACAGTGGGCTATCGCGTAAATCAGTTGTACCCTATCGTTTTTGCAAAAAGGCACCGACTCTCTCCCCGGTGCCTTTTTCTTTGGGTTTTTTGCAACTGACGACTCAAAGGCACGGATATGCTACCCTCGGCATCGGACTCGGTTTTTCCGCCGCCACTATGGGGTTGCGGGCTTGAATAATGAGTCGGGTGTCGCCATATCCTCTAGGTTGTGTGATATCGGTTTGCTTTCCGTGTATTGATGGTCTAGGGGAAGCCTGCTGACCGCAGGGGATGGGTTAAGATAACCCCCGTTTTGCCCGATTATCCTGACGCAATGACCTCATACTCTTGCGAAGGGTTCAAAACGGCGAGCTGATTATTTTCCAGAGTTTGGTTCTTGGTTTGGCAATACATGAGTCCTGAGTCAGGACGGGTGTTCTGTTGAGTGGCCTGTTTCATCTTGTGATGAAATAAGAAGATTACAACCAGAGAGTTGGTTCGAGATGATTACAAATTTACTGACCCGCATTGTTGGTAGCAGCAATGACCGCACGCTGAAAAAACTGCGCAAGATCGTCAAACAGATTAATGCCATGGAGCCCCAGTTCGAAGCGTTGAGTGACGCCGAATTGAAGGCGAAGACCGTCGAATTCCGCGCCCGTATCGAACAAGGTGAAGAGCTGGAGCAACTGCTGCCAGAAGCCTTTGCCACCGTTCGCGAAGCCTCCAAGCGGGTATTCGGCATGCGTCATTTCGACGTCCAGTTGATGGGCGGCATGGTGCTGAATAACAACCAGATTGCAGAAATGAAAACCGGTGAAGGCAAGACGCTGACTGCGACCTTGCCCGCTTACCTGAATGCCTTGACCGGTCGGGGCGTGCATATCGTCACCGTGAACGACTATCTGGCGAAACGGGACGCCGAATGGAATCGTCCGCTGCTGGAATTTCTCGGCTTGACCGTCGGTTGCAATTTGCCCGGTATGAGCCCGCCCGAGAAGCATCAAGCCTATGCGGCTGATGTTACCTACGGCACCAATAACGAATTTGGCTTCGACTATCTGCGCGACAACATGGCGTTTTCGCCAGAACAGCGCGTTCAGCGTCCGCTGTACTACGCCTTGGTCGATGAAGTGGATTCGGTGCTCATCGATGAAGCCCGTACACCGCTGATTATCTCTGGTGCCGCCGAAGACAGCTCCGAGCTCTATATCCAGGTCAACAAGCTGATCCCTTTGCTGCAGAAGCAAGAGAAGGAGGATAGCGAAGAGTATCGCGGCGAGGAGCACTATACGGTTGATGAGAAGGCGCGTCAGGCGCTGTTGACCGAAAATGGCCAGATCTATGTGGAAGAGTTGCTGAAGCAAAATGGTCTGCTGTCAGCGGAGGACTCCCTGTTTTCGGCGGCCAACATTACCCTGTTGCATCATGTCAATGCGGCTCTGCGCGCTCACACCCTGTTCGAGCGCGATGTGGATTACATCGTCAAGGATGGCGAGATCGTCATCGTCGATGAACACACGGGCCGCACCATGAGCGGTCGTCGTTGGTCGGAAGGTCTGCATCAGGCCATCGAAGCCAAGGAAGGGGTGAAGATCCAGAACGAGAACCAGACTATGGCCTCGATCACCTTCCAGAACTACTTCCGCTTGTACGACAAGCTGGCCGGTATGACAGGGACTGCGGATACCGAAGCCTTCGAATTCCAGCAAATTTATGGTCTCAATACCGTAGTGTTGCCGACCAATCGTCCCATGGTGCGTAAAGATGCA
>JBBRVG010000056.1:0-28898 GCA_038247115.1 Enterobacterales bacterium
GATCTGGTGGGCAAGCATGTCTATCCCGTGCATCGGCTCGATCGCCCGACTTCGGGAGTCTTGCTATTTGCCCTGGATCCGGTAACCGCTCGTCGTCTGAGCGAAGACTTCGCCCAGCATAGAGTCCAGAAAGAGTATCTGGCACTGGTGCGGGGTTGGGCTCCGGAGCAACTCTACATCGATTACCCACTCAAGGAAGAGCTCGACAAGATAGCGGATGTGTTTGCAGATCCGGATAAACCGGCGCAGTCCGCCCAAACCTGGCTGCAGCGCTTGCAGACGGTCGATCTCCCCCATGCGGTATCTCCTCGCCATCCATCCAGTCGTTATAGTTTGGTGCGCTTGCTGCCTTATACCGGACGCAAGCACCAGCTTCGCCGCCATCTGGCGCATATCTCGCATCCGATCGTCGGGGATACCACCCATGGCGATGGGCGACACAATCGATTTTTCCGCGAGCAGTTCGATTGTCAGCGGCTGATGCTGTGCAACACCAGTCTGACGATTCGACATCCGGTTCATGGGTTTCCACTGCGTCTGCAGGTGGCGCTGGATGATCCCTGGTTGCAGCTATTTCAACAGTTTGGCTGGTGACGTTCGAGTTTATGGTTTGCGGTTTGGATGAAATCTGAACTGCAAGCGTTTTCATGCGGACATTTTGTTAAAAAGAAAGTTCAAAGTTGCAGGTGATCTTGATCATGATTGTCTGATCAGATGAACCGCTCCGTTTTGTGCTTAAAGCTTTAATTTTGCATTGTGCGAGATAAAGTTCTAAAAAAACAACAATAAATCTGATTTAATGGTGTTATTCACTGCTTGCGTCGTATTATTTGGTGTTTGAGATGATTGGGTGGGGAGTTGCTATTTTGTGACGGGGCTCAATTCCACGGCTTAAACGGGATCCCTATAATGGCCCCGGACAGTCGTTAGCCCCTTTTGGTTGGCGACAAGTTTCCACCAATTTATGACCATTTACCCCCAAGGGATAAAGGAAAATATTATGACAGCAAAGTGGCTTCCAATTTCTGCAGCAGTAATCATGGCTCTGGGCTCTGCCTCCGCATCCGCCGTTGATTTTCACGGTTACTTCCGTTCTGGCGTAGGTGTGTCCGATAACGGCGACATGCAAACTCTGTCCAAGCAGAAGGTCGGTCGTCTGGGTAACGAAGCTGATACCTACAGCGAAATCCAGCTGACACAAGAAGTTTACAATAAGGGTGGCAAGACTTTCACAGTTGATTCCATGTTTGCAATGGCTTCCAATGGGTCTAATGACTGGGAAGGGACCAACACAAACGTAAATTATGCTGATGAAAAAACCACTAATGATGCAACCTTCGCTTTGCGTCAATTCAACGCACAGGCCAAGAACCTGTTTGGTGGCGACGAAGTGGTTTGGGTTGGTAAGAAGTATAACCAACGTCATGACATCCATATCACCGACTTCTACTACTGGAACATCTCTGGCGCTGGCGCCGGTGTTGAAGCCATCAAGGCTGGTCCTGGTCAAATGTCTTTCGCTTGGGTCCGTAATGATCGTAACAGCGATGGTTTCACAGTTGAGAATCCGGTAAACATCAACACCCTGGATGCTCGTTATGCAGGTATCCCGCTGTGGGCTGATGGCACTCTGGAACTGGGTGCTGACTACGCCATTGTTAATGCCACTGACGGCCAAGAAGCTGCCTCAGCTTTGTACAAGGACGCCAAAAACGGCGTTATGCTGACTGCCGAGTTGACCCAGGGTTTGATGGGTGGCTTCAACAAGACTGTACTGCAATACGGTACCGAAGGTTATTCCAAGAACTTCGCCTTCCAAGGTGATGGTAGCTGGTACGGCGCCGAAGCCAAAGATGGTGCTGATGGCTACCGTATCATCAACCATGGTGCTATCTCCATGGGTGACAGCTGGGATCTGAGCCATCAAGTGGCTTACGGTGTCGGTAACGAAATGTGGGGCGGCAACGACAACTGGGAAACCTTCTCTGTTGTAGTTCGTCCGGTCTACAAGTGGAATGACACCATGAAGACCATCTTCGAAGCTGGTTACAGCAACGATAAGAACAACAACGCAGATGGTACTGGTTCTTCTACCGACAACCAGAAGTATACCATCGCCCAAGCTTGGGCTGCTGGCAAGGGCTTCTGGGCTCGTCCGGAACTGCGTGTGTTTGCTTCTTACCTGAAGGCTGATGGTTCTTTCCGTCCTGACTCTGCAGGCGTGAATCAAGATGATGCCTACAACTTCGGTGTACAAGCCGAAGCTTGGTGGTAAGCTAAGTCGTAGTTGTTAAGACTGCCCCCGTCTATCGGGGGCATTTTTTTTGAACGTGTTAGGGTATTTTCGATGAAAGTAACTAGAGTAACCTTTGCCTTGTGTATTGCCCTCTCCATGGCTGCTTGTTCTTCTATCGACGGTCTGGTCGCACCAAGCAGCGAGAATAAGGCTGCCTTAAACAACCGGGACTCGGCGATCGACAGCTTGTCTCGTGCCAGCAGCTGTTGCCAGGATTACTCAACTTTGCCTTATGCCACCGTTAATGCCGGTGAGGACAAGTGGTTGCCTATCGACGAGAACTCCCCCGTATTTAATTTTTCTGAGGGCAAAAGTTATTTTGCTGCTTTCAAACTGCCACAGAATTCCGGTGATTTACGAATTACCATAGCCGCTGAAATTGGTAAGGCGCTTTTTTTCCCATCCATTGTGTTGATGGATAGTCAATTTAAAGTAACACGGGTCATTGACAGTAAAGTCTTCAGCTATAAAGAAGCCCAGTTGATGGCAGGTAACCGGATTGAGGGGGTATTTACCATTGATCGGACTTATGTCGGTAACCCGAATAATGAAACCTATATGGTGATCTACACCCCGGAAAATAAACTATCAGAGACGACGACGATCCTGAGTGAGGCCAAGCTGATGGCTCGTGCGACGGCGGTTGTTGATCCTGGGCTTAAAGATCCTGTGATTCCTCGTTCACCTTGGGGATTATTGAAACTTCAGATTGAAGATTTGTCTGGTGATTCAGGGAAAGACAACACCTATAAGCCAGCTTATCAAGATGCGGTTAATGCAAATACTCCGAAAGTCGATCCGACGCCCAACAAGTTGGTGATAGCTCCGGCCGCAGCCACTGCAGCGGTAGTCGCAACAGCTCCTGCAGCAAACCAGGCCGCTGCGGTTCCTGCAGCATCAGTTGCTGCCGCTACGACAGTAGCCACTGGCACCATGCTGGCAGAAACAGAAGCTATGTATAACCAGCTCATTCAGAAGGCGGTCAGCTCGGGTGACATTGAAAAAGCCATGGCTTTGGCGAGCGAAGCGGAACGAGCCGGTTCTGGCAGCGCCAAACAGACATTAGTCAATGCAATCAAGAACTCACAGAAGTAAATCAGAAAAAGATTCAAATAAACCCCGCTTGCGGGGTTTATTTTTGCGTAAAGAAAAGATATAAAAATAGATATTGAGTTCAGTCACAAAAATATTAATGTTACACACAGTTACGTTTGGGTGTGCTTTATTACATTGAGAATTATTGAGTAGACAATTTAAATTCATCTGAAACAGACATTGAAATATTTCAAGATTACAATTAAATGTCAAAATTCTATCTAAATATAACTATTTGGTTTTAAAGAAAATTCTTTGTGATCGCCCTTTCGTTTTTTACATCTCCTGCGTTTGCCCTTTTCATCTTCGCGCTATATTCCTCTCGTTGAATACATTCGTAAGGCAATAACCATGATGACAGGCCTTCATAGCTTGTCCGGTGTATTCACAATAATCACTTAAGGACGCAAACTCCTCAGGAGCTCACACTATGTCAAATCTGTTCGCAAACCTGCAGAAAGTCGGTAAATCACTGATGCTGCCGGTATCCGTACTGCCCGTTGCAGGTATTCTGCTGGGTGTCGGTGCCGCCAAATTCAGCTGGCTGCCGGCCATCGTTTCACAAATCATGGAACAAGCCGGTGGTGCCGTATTCGGTAACATGGCTCTGATCTTCGCAATCGGTGTTGCCTTGGGCTTCACCAATAACGACGGTGTTGCCGGTCTGGCTGCTACCGTTGGTTACGTGATTCTGACTAAAACCATTGCCGTGGTTGCTCCGATCATCGCAGGCCTGGATCCGGCTGCCGCTGATTACGCGTCAATGGCAGACAAGGTCTCCAACGTCGGTGTTCTCGGCGGTATCGTCGCTGGTGGTATCGCGGCCTTCATGTTCAATCGCTTCTACCGCATCCAGTTGCCTGAGTACTTAGGCTTCTTTGCCGGTAAGCGTTTTGTTCCATTGTCTACCGGTATCGTTGCTATCGTCGTCGGTGTGGTGATGGCCTTCGTATGGCCACCTGTTGGTGCCCTGATCCAGTCCTTCTCTCATTGGGCTGCCTATCAGAACCCGGCACTGGCATTCGGTATCTACGGCGTTGTTGAACGCTCACTGATCCCCTTCGGCCTGCACCACATCTGGAACGTGCCTTTCTTCTTCGAAGCAGGTGAGTACACCAATGCGGCTGGTCAAGTGATCCACGGTGAAATCGCTCGTTACATTGCTGGTGACCCAACTGCCGGTAACCTGGCTGGTGGTTACATGTTCAAGATGTATGGTCTGCCTGCTGCTGCGATTGCTATGTGGCATGCTGCCAAGCCAGAAAACCGTGCCAAGGTTGGTGGTATCATGGTCTCTGCGGCCCTGACCTCTTTCCTGACCGGTATCACAGAGCCAATCGAATTTGCTTTCCTGTTCGTAGCTCCGGTTCTGTACGCAATCCATGCTCTGCTGGCTGGCTCCGCTTTCGTGGTCACCATACTGCTGGGTATGAAGCACGGTACTACCTTCTCCCACGGTTTGATTGACTTCGTAGTTCTGTTTGCTCAATCCACCAAGGGCTGGATGTTCCCAATCCTGGGTCTGATCTACGCTGCGATTTACTACACCATCTTCCGTGTAGCTATCTCGGCTCTGGATCTGAAGACTCCGGGTCGTGAAGATGAAGCTGCTGAAGAATCTGTCGCTGAAATGGCTGAACATTTCATGGCTGAGCAGTTGGTTCTGGCTTTCGGTGGCAAGGCTAACATCGCCTCTCTGGACGCTTGTATCACTCGTCTGCGTGTCGGTGTGAAAGACGTTGCCAAGGTCGATCAAGCCAAACTGAAGCAACTCGGCGCCGCTGGTGTTGTGGTTGCTGGCTCTGGTATTCAGGCTATCTTCGGTACCAAGTCTGACAACCTGAAGACTGACATGGACATCTGGATGCAGTCTCACTAAGCATTCGGTTCCAGCTCAAAAAGGGAAGCCTCGGCTTCCCTTTTTTATTGTGTGCTTTTTAATGTGATAACGGGGGGGGGCCGAGAGGAGGGCGTCGTTGATATGCTCCACGCTTTGCTTGCTCGAGCTGGCTTTAATGAGTCGATACAAAATATGAAGAAGGGGACCCTGAGGTCCCCTTGATGTGATGCATGGAGCTGAAGCTTTATCAGTCGATGCTACGCAGCAGGGCGTTGATGCCGACCTTGGCGCGAGTCTTGGCATCCACCTTTTTGACGATAACGGCGCAGTACAGGCTGTAGGTGCCGCACTTGGAGGGCAGAGAGCCGGACACCACGACGGAACCCGCTGGTACGCGGCCGTAATGAATTTCGCCAGTTTCCCGATCATAGATGCGGGTCGATTGGCCGATGAAGACACCCATGGAGATCACGGAGCCTTCTTCCACGATGACACCTTCTACCACTTCGGAGCGGGCACCGATGAAGCAGTTATCTTCGATGATGGTCGGATTGGCTTGCAGCGGCTCCAGAACACCACCGATGCCAACGCCGCCGGAGAGGTGAACGTTGGCGCCGATCTGGGCACAGGAGCCCACGGTTACCCAGGTATCCACCATGGTGCCTTCGCCGACATATCCGCCGATGTTGACATAAGAAGGCATTAGCACGGCATTGCGAGCTATGTAAGCACCCTTGCGGACGATGGCGTTCGGCACGACGCGAATGGCTTCTTCCTTGAAACGCTCCGGCGTGTAATCTTCGAACTTCAACGGCACCTTGTCATAGAAGTTGGTGCCTGGTGCGGCCAGCATGGCATTGTCATTGATGCGGAAATAGAGCAGCACCGCCTTTTTCAGCCACTGATGAACCACCCATTCACCGGCGATTTTTTCGGCCACCCGCGCTTTGCCGGAGTCCAGCATATCCACGGTTTGCAGGATGGCCTGGCGGGTTAATGCATCGACGGTAGTGGGGGTGATGCTTTCACGGCGCTCGAAAGCTTCTTCGATCAGGCGTTGTAACTCAGTCATGATTGTCTCCCTTCAAAAAATGGCATCCTTTTTATCACATATCGTCGCCGGGGTTTAACTCGGCGACCAATTTTTCTCGCACCCGATCTTCATCGGCATCTGTCAGTAATTGTCCATCGCGACGGGTGAGGGAGAAAAAGTCTTCGACCCGTTCGCCTATGGTGGTGATCTTGGCTGCATGTACCACCAACTCGCAATTCTGGAATACGGCGCCGATCCGTGCAAGGACGCCGGGGCGGTCGAGCGCCGTAAGCTCAATCAAGGTATGTTTCCGGTCGCCTTTATTTGGCAGGAAGCTGACCCGCGTGGGCACTGTAAACTGCCGGTGACGGCGGGAGAGCGGCTTTGGTTTGGGTAATGGCATCGCCGGATTATTCAAGGCGTTGGTCAGCCCTTTTCGCAGTGACGGAAGCCGCTCCGGATCCACGGCATCACCATTGGGCTCCAGCACGACAAAGGTGTCCATTACGTAGCCATCTTTGGAGCTCATGATCTGGGCATCGTGAATATTCAGCCCCTTGTGGCCGAGAATTGAGGCCACAGTCGCGAACAGGTTGGGCATATCCCGGCAATAGAGGAAGAGTTCACTGCCGCCCCGGGCGGCATGTTGGCCAAAGAGTACCAGGGGCTCGCTCTTGTCATGAGGCAGAATATGCTGGCTATGCCAGGCAATTTGCTCCGGGCTATGCCGCATGAAGTAATCGGCCTTGAAGTTTTGCCACAAGGTCAGAATGGCATCTTCGGCTATACCGCTGGGTCGCAATAGCTCCAGCGCTTTGCGCTGATTTTCCCGGATCCGTAATTTCAGATCGGGCGGATTTTCCAGACCGAGCCGCAAGGCTTTCTGGGTGGCGAAATAGAGCTCGCGCAGCAGGGTGCCTTTCCAGTCATTCCACAGATTGTCATTGGTGGCGCAGATATCGGCAACCGTCAGGCAGTAGAGATAATCCAGGTGCTGCTCGTCGCGGATTTTTTCTGCGAAGTCATTCACCACATCCGGATCATAAATATCACGCCGCTGGGCGGTGACCGAGAACAACAAATGCTGGCGTACCAGCCAGGCCACCAGCCGGCTCTCGTAGCGGTCGAGCCCGTGTAACTGGCAGAAGTAGAGGGCTTCGCTGGCTCCCAGCTCCGAGTGATCGCCGCCACGGCCTTTGGCAATGTCGTGGAACAGGGCGCCGAGCAATAGTAACTCAGGCTTAGGTAGCCGGGAGTGAACTTCACGAAATAGCGGCTGCTCGCGTTCGTTGTGGGGCAGGATGAAGCGATGAATATTCTTCAGTAACCGATGGGTGTGCTCGTCGACCGTGTAGGCGTGGAACATATCGAATTGCATCTGGCCGACAATCTGTCCCCACTGCGGCAGATAGGCGGCGAGGATCCCATGCTCATGCATCAGGGTAATGGCCAGCCCCATGCCCTGTGGATGCCGCAACAGCTGGATAAATTGATGGCGACACTCGGGCAGCTCTTGCAGCGAAAAGATCAGGCTGCGACGGGCTTCACGCAGTTGTCGCAGACCTGCTGAATAGATACCGGTAATCTCCGGGTGTTCCGCAATCTGGTAGAACAGCGACAGCATGGCTAGCGGCTCGCGGCGGAAGAGTTCGGGATCCCGGGTATCGATGAGGGTACCCCGAAGCAGAAATTGCTCGTTCAGCAGGCGAACCTCAGTGGCGCCATTGCCCAGGATCGCCTCGTCAAACAGCTGCAACAGCATCTCGTTGAGCTCGGCCACCCGGCGCACCGTCTGGTAGAAACGCTTCATCATCTGTTCGATGGGCGCATTGCCTTGTCCGGGATAGCCTAGCAGTTCGGCGACGGCGCGTTGGCGATCAAACAACATGCGGTTGTCATTCTTGTCGATGGCAATGTGCAGGGCGAATCGTAAGCGCCAGAGGAAATTCTGGCAGTCCAGCAACTCCAGATATTCGGAGCGGCTGAGGAATCCGTAGCTGGTCATCTCATACAAGCTGGTGGCGCCAAACTGGCGGCGAGCCACCCAGGCCAGGGTCTGGATATCCCGCAAGCCTCCCGGGTTGCTCTTTAAGTCCGGCTCCAGGGTATAGACGGTATCTTGGTACTGTTGATGCCGAGCCGCTTGCTCGTCCCGCTTGGCACGAAAGAAGGCATCGCTGGGCCAGAAGTGATCGGGTTGGATGGCTTGATTCAGAGCAGCAAAGGTGTCCAGCGAGCCGGTAATCAGCCGGGATTCCAGTAGGTTGGTGGCAATGGTGATATCCAGCTTGCCTTGGGCCACGCAATCACTGACGGTGCGCACGGCATGGCCGACTTCCAGTTTCAGATCCCAAAGCAGGGTCAGGTACTGACCAATTCGCTCCCCGGTCGCGGCGGATAAAGGGGAGGGACTCAGAACCAGAATATCAATATCGGAGCTTGGATGCAGTTCACCACGGCCATAACCACCGACAGCGACCAACGCCAGTTGCGACTGCTTGGCCAAACCGAACTGTTCCCAGCACAGACTCAGCAGTTGATCGATGAACAGGGAACGAGCCGCTACCAGTTCACCGACCGGACTGCCAGCCAAAAATTGGTCACGCAGCCAGCTTTGGAATTGCGCTAGACTCTCCCGGCCGTTGGTCATTTCCAATGGCGCGACTGGGAGAAAGTCGGGGATCGGTTGATAGTGTTGCATGCGGCCTCCCTGGCGGCGTGGCTGAGCGGGCTCAGCCCTTGATGTAACGCTCCAGCGTTTCATCGCTGCGTAAGGTCAGAACTTCGCATCCATCCTCGGTGACCAGCAAGGTGTGTTCGTACTGTGCCGACGGTTGGCGATCGCTAGTAGTGACGGTCCAGCCATCTTTGCGATCAACCTTGCAGCGGTAGGTACCGGCGTTGATCATCGGCTCTATGGTGAAGCACATACCGGGTTTGAGGGTCAGCTTGTTGCCGTTGCGGTAATGCAGAACCTGCGGCTCTTCATGAAAGGCTTTGCCCAGACCATGGCCACAGTAGTCACGAACCACCGAGAAGCCGGCCTTCTCCGCCATGGGTTGAATCACGGCGCCGATTTCGCTAAGGCAAGAGCCGGGACGAACGGTGCGGATGGCGGCGTACAGGGTTTGCTGGGCTATGTCACACAACTGGCGATTCCGCGGTGTCGCATTGCCGATGACAAACATCTGCGAGGTATCACCATGGTAACCATCTTTGATGACCGTAATATCCAGATTTATAATGTCGCCATCCCGCAGTTTCTTGTGATTCGGAATGCCATGGCACACCACTTCGTTAATCGAGGTGCAGATGGATTTTGGAAAGCCATGGTAATTCAGTGGTGCCGGGATTGCCTGCTGCACATTGACGATATAGTCGTGGCAGATCTGGTTCAATTCCTCGGTGGATACGCCAGCCTTGACGTGGGGGGCTATCATCTCCAACACTTCGGCCGCCAGACGGCCCGCAACACGCATTTTTTCAATTTCATCCGGGGTTTTCAGTACGACTGACATGGCATCTCTCAATTCAGATTCGTGACCGCTCGCCATCCTGGCGGGCCTGCTGCGAGCGGCGTTTTAGACGATGGCAAATTGTAACGATTTGCCATCCGGAGTTCCAGTTTGCTGATCCGGATCAATAAATTTCTGCTTACCCGGCTGGCGCTGCTGGCGACGCCCTGACAGCAGGGTTCGGCGGTGGTGTTTGCGGGGCGAATATGGTATAAAGCGCGCCGAGTCATGCCTGTCATGCTCAACACACTTAAATCCTTAAACCACACACACATCGACACGCTCTCCGGGGTGCCCTTTGGGTCGGAGTCGCGGGATGTGTGGAGGCCTAACCCCATACAGAGGTTTAAAATGGCAAAAGTTTCAATGCGCGACATGCTGCAAGCCGGCGTTCACTTCGGTCACCAAACCCGTTTCTGGAACCCGAAGATGAAGCCTTTCATCTTTGGCGCTCGTAACGGTGTGCACATCATCAACCTGGAAAAGACTGTTCCTATGTTTGATGATGCGCTGAACTTCATCAGCAGCGTTGCTGCCAAGAAGGGCAAGATCCTGTTCGTCGGTACCAAGCGTGCTGCGTCTGAAGCCGTGAAAGAAGCTGCTGGTAGCTGCGATCAGTTCTATGTGAACCATCGCTGGCTGGGCGGTATGCTGACCAACTGGAAGACAGTTCGTCAGTCCATCAAGCGTCTGAAAGACGTGGAAATCCAAGCTCAAGACGGCACCTTCGAAAAGCTGACCAAGAAAGAGGCGCTGATGCGTACTCGCGAAATGGACAAGCTGGAAAAGAGCCTGGGCGGTATCAAGGATATGGGCGGCCTGCCGGACGTTCTGTTCGTTGTTGATGCTGAACACGAGCACATCGCTATCAAAGAAGCCAACAACCTGGGTATCCCGGTTGTGTCTATCGTTGATACCAACTCTAACCCGGACGGCGTTGATTACATCATCCCGGGTAACGACGATGCGATCCGTGCCGTGAGCCTGTACCTGTCTGCCGCTGCTGGTGTTGTGAACGCCTCCCGCGAGATGGACATTGCAGTTCAAGCCGAGCAAGACGGTTTCGTAGAAGCCAACTAATAAAGGCCCGGACAGTTCGCTGTTCTCCCTTATTAACCCGTTGTAATTGGTTAGCAGGGGTCCTCGTGACCCCTGCATTTTTATACAAATCACTCAGACCGAGGATATAGGACATGGCAAACATTTCCGCCGCTCTGGTTAAAGAACTGCGCGAGCGTACCGGCGCGGGCATGATGGACTGCAAGAAAGCACTGACCGAAGCTGATGGTGACATCGAGCTGGCGATCGAAAACATGCGTAAGTCTGGTCAAGCCAAGGCTGCCAAGAAAGCTGGCCGTATCGCCGCCGAAGGCGTGATCCTGGCCCGTGCCGAAGGCAACACCGCTGTCATGATCGAACTGAACTGTGAAACCGACTTCGTAGGCAAGGACGTCAGCTTCCGTGCCTTCGGTGAACAGATCCTGGCGCTGGCCGTTGCCAACAAGATCACCGACCTCGAGGCTCTGAAAGCCGCTACCATGGAAAATGGTGACAGCGTTGAAGTTTCCTTGAACAACCTGATTGCCAAGCTGGGCGAAAACATGAACCTGCGCCGCGTGATCGTGGTGGAAGGTGACAACCTGGGTACCTATATCCACGGTGGTCGTATTGGTGTTATCACCAAGCTGGTTGGCGGCACCACTGACCTGGCTAAAGATCTGGCCATGCACGTTGCTGCGAACAGCCCGCAATTCGTCAAGCCGGAAGACGTTTCTGCTGAAGTGGTTGCTAAAGAGCGCGAAATCCAAATCGACATCGCCATCAACTCTGGCAAGCCGAAAGACATCGCCGAGAAGATGGTCGAAGGCCGCATGAAGAAATTCACCGGTGAAATTTCTCTGACCGGTCAGCCTTTCGTTAAGGATCCTTCTGTTCTGGTTGCCGATCTGCTGAAGAAAGAAGGCGCTGATGTGCTGGAATTCGTTCGCTTTGAAGTAGGCGAAGGTATCGAGAAGCTAGAGACTGACTTCGCCGCTGAAGTTCAGGCTCAAATCGCTGCCATGAAAGGCTAATCTGCGATAAAGTTAGCAAGCCAATTCAGACCGCGACCTATGTCGCGGTCTTTCTATGACCAGGAAGAAAAGATGAGTACCAATCCTAAAGCTGCTTACAGACGAATTCTGTTGAAACTGAGTGGTGAGGCCCTGCAGGGTGATGAAGGCTTCGGCATTGATCCCGCCGTGCTGGAACGTATGGCTCAGGAGATCAAGGAGCTGGTAGAGCTCGGGGTACAAGTCGGTCTGGTCATCGGTGGCGGTAACCTGTTCCGGGGTGCCGGTCTTGCCAAGGCGGGTATGAACCGGGTGGTGGGTGATCACATGGGTATGCTGGCAACCGTCATGAATGGTCTGGCCATGCGGGATGCGCTGCATCGTGCCTATGTGAATGCGCGCCTGATGTCAGCCATCAGTCTGCAAGGGATCTGTGATTCCTACAGCTGGGCCGAAGGGATCAGCCAGTTGCGTGCTGGTAAGGTCGTGATTTTTGCTGCCGGTACCGGTAATCCATTCTTTACCACCGACTCGGCCGCTTGTTTGCGCGGTATCGAGATCGAAGCCGATGCCGTCTTGAAGGCGACCAAGGTGGATGGTGTTTATTCTGATGACCCAGTCAAGAATCCGGATGCCGAACTGTATACCGAGCTCGACTACAGCGATGTGCTGGATAAAGAACTCAAAGTCATGGATCTGGCGGCCTTCACTCTGGCGCGAGATCACAACTTACCGATCCGTGTCTTCAACATGAATAAGCCGGGCGCATTGCGTCGCGTCATCATGGGCGAGCAGGAAGGTACTCTGATCCATCACAAAAACAAATAACACTGGCTTTGCCGATCGCATTTACTGGTTACAATCATCAGTAAAGTCAGACGACACAGAAGAAGGATAACGACAGTGATCAATGATATTAAGCAAGATGCAAAAGAGCGGATGACCAAGAGCGTCGAGTCGCTCAAGAGTCAGATGTCCAAGATCCGTACCGGTCGTGCACAACCGGCGTTGCTGGATGGCATCACCGTTGATTATTACGGTTCGTCTACCCCGCTGCGTCAGGTTGCCAACGTGGTGGCCGAAGATTCGCGCACGCTGGCGGTTACCGTCTTCGATCGCTCCATGATCCAGGCTGTTGAAAAAGCAATAATGACCTCTGATTTAGGGCTCAATCCCTGCTCTGCGGGTACAACCATTCGTGTGCCACTGCCTGCATTGACTGAAGATCGTCGTAAAGATCTGATCAAGTTGGTCCGAGCTGAAGCCGAGCAAGCCCGCGTTGCGGTTCGTAACGTACGTCGGGATTGCAATGCCGATTTGAAGGCCTTGCTGAAAGACAAGGATATCTCCGAGGACGACGATCGTCGCGCTCAGGAAGAGATCCAGAAGCTGACCGATGGTTTCGTCAAGCAGGTAGATGACCTGCTGACGGCCAAGGAAAAAGAGCTGATGGAAATCTGATTGTCACATCAGGTATAGTACCGACGCCGTGTAGGTCTCTGCACGGCGTTTTTCTATATATACAGGAGATGAAGCATGTCGTTACCTGCCTCTCTCGGTGAGATGGCTAATCAGGGGCTACCCCGGCATGTTGCCATCATCATGGATGGTAATGGGCGTTGGGCCCAGCAGCGTGGCAAGATGCGCGTCTTCGGCCATAAGGCAGGAGTCAATGCTGTTCGTGATACAGTCTCCGTCGCCTCCCGTCTTGGCCTGTCAGCTCTGACCCTCTTTGCTTTTTCCAGCGAAAATTGGCGTCGACCGGAATCTGAAGTCTCAGCCTTGATGGAACTCTTCATCCATGTTCTGGGCGGGGAAGTGAAGAAGCTGCATAAGAGCAATATCCGCTTGCGGATCACTGGGGAACGTTCCCGTTTCAGCTCTCGTTTGCAAGATAAAGTTGCCGCCGCAGAAGCGCTGACGGCCAATAACACGGGCCTGATCCTCAACGTGGCGGCCAATTATGGTGGCCGCTGGGATATTACCCAGGCTGCAGTGGCTTTGGCGAGCGAAGTTCAGGCGGGCCATTTGGCGCCGGATCAGATCGATGAAGACGCCTTGGCCCGGCACTTGAGTACCCATGGTTTGCCCGATGTTGATCTGCTGATCCGTACCGGCGGCGATCACAGGATCAGCAATTTCGTGCTTTGGCAGGCTGCCTATGCCGAGCTTTATTTTACGCCGGTCCTGTGGCCGGATTTCGATGCAGTGGTATTTAGTGAGGCCATTGCCTCATTTGCCAGCCGTGAACGCCGTTTTGGCTGTACGGGTGAACAGATCAGGGCGTTGTTGGACCAACCCGGCTGAAGTTAGAGGATCTCGTTGTTGAAACAAAGAATTATCACTGCGCTTGTTCTGATCCCCTTGGCGATTGGTTGGATGTTTTTTTTGTCGCTGGATGCGTTCAGTCTAGGCGCTATCCTGATTTTTTTGCTCGCCAGTCGGGAGTGGGGGCGGTTTGTGTTTCCCGCTCATCCTCATCGCCTGTTGCTGCCCATGGGAGCCTTGCTTACCCTGACCCTGTGGCTAAGTCCTCCTTCCTTGTTGCCTGTGACGGCTCCTCATCCGGTGGTGATGACCATTTTATATGCCGGCGCTCTGTGGTGGCTATGTGCTCTGGTGATGGTGTTGCGATATCCTCGAGGCACCCAACTGTGGCGTGAAAGCGCTGCATTGAAGGCGATATTTGGTGTTTTGACTCTGTTGCCGTTTTTCTGGGCGCTGCTGTTGCTGCGTAGTCATGATTACCTTGCCGATCCCATGCTGGGTGGTTGGAGCTTGTTTTTTGTGATGCTATTGGTCTGGTGTGCTGATTCTGGCGCCTATTTTGTGGGGCGGGCCTTTGGTCAACGAAAGATGCTACCGGCGGTCAGTCCGAAAAAAACAGTCGAAGGCTTGCTAGGCGGACTCTTGCTGTCAGCTATGGTGGCAGGTGCTGTTGCTTATAGTCGCTCTTTGGGTGTTCGAGAAACTGTGGTCATAGTGCTGTGTGCCATGTTGGCCGTTGTTGCCTCTGTGTTGGGTGATCTCTCCGAGAGCCTGTTCAAGCGTGAGGCGGGTATCAAGGATTCTGGTTCCCTGCTGCCTGGGCACGGCGGTATTCTGGATCGCATTGACAGCTTGACGGCCGCCTTGCCGATTTTTGTCGTCAGCTATTTGTTACTCAATTAGGGCTTTACCATGCATCAGCTGACTGTGTTGGGCTCGACGGGTTCTATTGGTCGTAGCACTCTGGATGTGGTGCGTCGTCATCCAGAGCATTTTAATGTCGTGGCGCTGGGTGCGAATGCCGATGTCAGCGGGATGTTGGCCGATTGTCTTGAGTTTCGCCCCCAGTATGCCGTGCTGGTGCAAGAGGATGCTGCTGCTGCCTTGCGTTTGGCTCTGGCGGAAGCAGGGATCCACGAGGTAGAAGTACTCAGCGGCGCCCTGGCATTGCAGGAAATTGCCCGCCATGGTGCGGTCGATACCGTCATGGCGGCGATTGTCGGTTCAGCTGGCTTATTGTCTACACTGGCGGCGATAGAAGCCGGCAAGCGGGTCCTGCTGGCCAATAAGGAAGCGCTGGTGATGTCTGGCGCCTTGTTTATGCAAGCCGCACGGGCATCGGGCGCAACCATATTGCCTGTGGATAGCGAACATAATGCGATTTTTCAATGCTTGCCTGATCATGTGCAGGGTGCCATGGGCTACTGCGATCTCGCCGCGGCTGGTGTGGAGCGCATCTTGCTCACCGGCTCTGGCGGCCCTTTTCGTTACACACAGTTGGCGAGCCTCGCCGCAGTCACGCCAGCAGAAGCTATTGCCCATCCCAACTGGTCTATGGGTCGCAAGATCTCGGTAGATTCCGCCACCATGATGAACAAGGGACTTGAGTTTATCGAGGTCAAGTGGCTGTTCAATGCGGCGCCGGAGCAAATCCAGGTGATCATACATCCCCAGTCGGTGATTCACTCCATGGTGCAATATAAGGATGGTTCTGTGCTGGCACAGATGGGACGACCCGATATGCGCACTCCGATTGCCCACGCCTTGGCATACCCGCAACGAGTCAGTTCCGGAGTCGAGGCCCTCGATTTCTTCTCTCAAGGCGAGTTGAGCTTTATCCGGCCAGACTATGAGCGGTATCCTTGCCTGAAGCTGGCGATGGACGCTTGTTGGTCTGGTCAGGCGGCGACGACGGCGCTGAATGCAGCAAATGAATTGGCTGTAGGGGCATTTCTGGATGCCCAAATCGGGTTCATGGACATCTATCGAGTCTGTGCCCAGGTTGTCGAATCGTTATCTATTCGCGCTACGCCGGATTTGACCACGATTCTTGAATTAGACTCCGAGGCTCGGCGCCTGGCATTACGGTTACTCAAGGAGACAAAATGACGGCCATTCTCTGGAATTTCTTTTCCTTCATTCTCGCGTTAGCCATTCTGATTGCTGTGCATGAGTGGGGCCATTTCTGGGTTGCCCGGCGCTGTGGTGTTCGGGTTGAGCGTTTCTCCCTGGGGTTCGGCAAAGTACTGTTTAGCCGTAAAGACAAGTCGGGAACCGAATTTTCGCTGTCCCTGATCCCGCTGGGCGGGTACGTAAAAATGCTGGATGAGCGAGTGGATACAGTGCCCACAGAACTCAAATCCCAAGCCTTCAATAACAAAGCGGTATGGCAGCGCTTTGCCATTGTGGCGGCAGGCCCGGCGGCTAATTTTGTATTTGCTCTCTTCGCTTTCTGGCTGATGTTTATGGTCGGTGTGCCGACTGTCAAGCCGGTGATTGGCGAGGTTCGGTCGCAAACTGCAGCAGCGGCAGCCGGTTTACAAGCCGGTATGGAGATCCTGCAGATTGGCGATCAGACGACTCCTGATTGGGAGGCGGTCGCCTACGCCCTAGTGGGGCATCTGGGTGATGATGAAGTGCAACTAACGGTGCAGGATGACCGCGGGATCCGGCTGCAGAAGCAACTGTCACTACAGGGCTGGGCACTGGATGGCACAGAGGAGCAGGCTCCCTTCACGGCATTGGGTATTGACCCTCTCGGCCCGCAAGTTACCCTCGAGGTTGGTCAACTGGTGGCGGGTGGGAGCGCCGAACAGGCTGGGTTGCAAGTCGGCGACCGCTTGCTAGCTGCCAATGATCAACCATTGACCGAATGGCAGCAATTTGTCACCTTGGTTCAGGCATCACCAGACAGATCCATAACACTACGCCTTCTCCGGTCTGGCTCCGAGCTGAAGTTGGCTCTGACCCCGGCGGCTCGTGAGCAGCAGGGTAAGGTGCAAGGCTATGTCGGCCTGGCGCCTAAAGTCCTGCCTTTGGATGACAAATATCGCGTGGAGATGCACTACGGCCCCATTGATGCGTTGTGGGCGGGGGTTCAGAAGACTGGCGCTGTCATGTCATTAACCGTGGATATGCTCGGTAAGCTGATTACCGGTGTGGTTTCGCTGGATAATCTGAGCGGTCCGATCTCAATTGCGAAGGGCGCAGGCAGCACTGCCAGTTTTGGTCTGGTATACTTCCTCGGTTTTTTGGCGCTGGTCAGCGTCAATTTAGGTATCATCAATTTATTCCCTCTGCCAGTGCTGGATGGAGGGCATCTGCTGTTCTTTGTCTTTGAGGCAATAACTGGCAGACCTGTACCGGAAAAAGTACAGGAATATGCATTCAAGTTTGGCGCAGCCGTTTTGGTTTGTTTGATGGGGATTGCGCTGTTTAATGATTTTGTACGCCTGTGAGGGCGTGGCAACTAGGACATACGAGAATAACATGGCTGTAAGAAAAGCGCTGGTCGCCTCTTGCCTGTTGGGCATCAGTTTGATGGCTCAAGGGGCCGAGTTAACATCGAGTTCCTTTGTCGTTAAAGATATTCGTGTTGAAGGATTGCAGCGGGTTACCCTGGGGGCTGCGTTACTCAATTTGCCGGTGCGCGTGGGCGACACGCTAGATGCGCAGACGTCAGCCAATGCCATCAAAAAGCTCTACGCTTCCGGGAACTTTGAAGATATCCAGTTGATACGGGAAGGCGATGTACTGGTTGTCGAAGTCAAAGAGCGGCCGACGATCAGTAATATCGAATTCGTGGGCAATAAAGATATCAAAGAAGAGCAACTCAAACAGTCTATCGAGTCCTCCGGGGTTCGTGTCGGCGAACCATTGGATCGCACCGTTTTGCGCTCGCTGGAAAAAAATCTGGAAGATTTTTACTACGGCGTGGGCAAGTATTCTGCCAAGGTTCAGGCGATCGTGACCCCGCTGCCGCGTAATCGTGTCGATTTGAAGCTCAACTTTGTCGAAGGTGTCTCCGCCAAGATCCAGCAGATCAATATTGTCGGTAACAAGGTCTTTGCCGAAGATCTGTTGCTGGCGCAGATGTCCTTGCGCGATCAGGTACCTTGGTGGAATTTCATCGCGGATCAGAAGTATCAGAAGCAGAAGCTGGCTGGTGATCTGGAAGCACTGAGCTCCTATTACATGGATCGCGGCTATGTGCGTTTCAAGGTTGAGTCGACACAGGTCGGTATGACCCCTGACAAAAAAGGGATCTACATCACCATCAACATCAATGAGGGTGAGCAGTATAAGGTGTCCCACGTCAGCCTGAAGGGAGACTTGATTGGGCGCGGCGCCGAGATGCAAAAACTGATCCCCATTACGGTGGGTGAGCTCTATTCCGCTGCCAATGTCACCCATACTGAAGAAAGCTTATCCAAATTTCTGGGCAAATTTGGTTATGCCTATCCACAAGTCGCCACATTCCCGCAGATTGATGATGGGAAAAAAGAAGTTTCCCTGAATATCAATGTGACTCCTGGGCCTCGCATCTATGTCCGGAATATATCGGTGCAAGGTAACCAGGTGACCAAGGATGAGGTTGTGCGCCGTGAGATGCGGCAGATGGAAGGGACCTGGCTGTCGAATGAACAGGTTGAAGGCTCGAAAGCTCGCCTGAATCGCCTCGGATTCTTCGAAACCGTCGAGATCCAGCCACGTCGCTTGCCGGGCAGTGAGGATAAGGTTGATCTGGATGTTACCGTCAAGGAACAACCGGCCGGTTCAGTAACCGGTGGTGTCGGTTATGGCACCACCTCCGGGATTAGCTTCCAGTTCGGCCTGACTCAGGACAACTTCATGGGCTCGGGAAGGAAGGGTGCCTTTACCTTCAACATGAACGACTACAGCAAGACCTTTGATGTCAGCTACACGGATCCTTACTTTACGCTGGATGGCATCAGCCTCGGTGGTCGCGTTTACTACACCGAGTTTGAGGCGGGTGATGCCAATCTGGTGGATTACAACAATCAGACCATTGGTACCCGTTTGACGGCGGGCTATCCGGTGAACGAGATTAACCGTCTCGAATACGGCATCGGGTATGAGCATAACAAGTTGTCGCAACTGCAGGCCTATGCGCAAATTCGTAAGTTCTGGGAGATCTATGCCGAGAATCGCGATAGCCAGGGCCGGGTGGTATTTGACAACTTTGATATCTCCAGTAGCTGGATCCGCAACGATTTGAACAAGGGCATGTTTCCGACTCAGGGCGATAAACAACAGCTCACTGGCAAGGTTACCATCCCGGGTTCGGATCTGCAGTTCTACAAAGTCAGCTTTGATGACTCCCACTACTACCCGCTGGATAAGGAACATAGCTGGGTGCTGTTAGGCCGGGTCAAGCTGGCGTATGGCGGCGGGTATGGTCAGGTCGGAGGTTTCGATCAGGTACTGCCATTCTTTGAAAATTATTATGCCGGTGGCAATGACTGGCTGCGTGGTTTCAAGAGCAACAGTGTAGGTCCCAAAGCGCTCTATCTGTATAACGATCAGGGTAACAATAGTATTACGGCTACCGATCAGTCGGTGGGCGGTAATGCCATGAGTGTTGCCAGTTTCGAATTTATAGTTCCGACACCGTTTGCCAGCGAGTCCTATCGCAACCAACTGCGTACCTCGGTGTTCTTCGATATAGGTACAGTGTGGGATACCACTTTTGATCCGTCAGATTATGGTCGTTGCAGTTCTTCCTGTGACAAGTTCTACGATTATTCTGATCCATCGCTCTACCGTTCCTCTATGGGTATTGCCTTGCAATGGCTATCACCTTTGGGACCCTTGGCATTCTCGTTTGCCCGCCCAATCAAAGAACAGCCGGGTGACAAAACAGAAGTATTCAACTTCAATATCGGTCGCACCTTTTAAGGTGAGATAAAACAAGGAGTAGGAAGTGAGTAAAGTATTACAAGTGGCTAGTCTGGCCCTGGGTTTGATGGCGGCAGGTTTTTCTGCTCAAGCATCAGCTGAAACCAAGATCGCAGTCATCAATGTGCCGCGCATCATGCAGGAAATCCCGCAGGGCAAGGCCGTAGAAGCCAAGCTGAAGTCCGAGTTTTCTTCACGTATCAGTGAAATGCAGCGTCTGGAAACCGAAGGGCAAACCCTAGCGGCCAAATTGAAAAAAGACGAAGCCTTTATGGCTGCCGATGAGCGAACCAAGCTGCAACGTCGCTTGGCTGAGCTGCAAGCTGACTTCAACCTGAAGGGGCAAGCGCTGCAGGAAGATCAGCGTCGTCGTTTCAATGAAGAGCAGAAAAAAGTGCTGAACAAGGTACAAGATGCCATTGACGGCATCGCCAAGGCTCAAGGGTATGACCTGATTCTGAATGGTCAATCAGTGGTCTTTGGTGCCGAGAAACTGGATATTTCTGCCCAAGTTATTCAACAAGTTAGCAAGAGCAAGTAAGCAATGAGTGTGACTCTCGGACAACTGGCTACGTTACTTGGCGCCGAGCTGCATGGGGATGCCTCTGTGGAGGTATCCCGTGTTGCTAACTTGGAAACAGCCGGCTCTGGCGAGATCAGTTTTCTTTCCGATAGCAAATATCAAAGCTTTCTGGCCCAAACTAGGGCCTGTGCCGTACTGGTGAGAGCTGCGGATCTATCGGTATGCCAGACCAATGCTCTGGTGGTTAAAGACCCTTATGTCGGTTATGCACGGGTGGCTCAGCTACTAGACTCTACACCGCAACCAGCGCTGGATATTCACCCGACTGCGGTCATTGCCGCAGATGTTCAGATGGGACAACAGGTGGCTATCGGACCTCATGCCGTCATTGAATCCGGTGTCGTGCTGGGTGATGGTGTCGTCATAGGACCAGGTTGTTTTGTCGGTAAAAACAGTCTGTTAGGCAAGGGTAGCCGCTTGTGGGCCAATGTGACCATCTATCACAATGTCGAGATTGGGGATGCTTGTCTGATCCAGTCCGGAACCGTGATCGGTGCTGATGGTTTCGGCTATGCCAATGAGCGTGGCGAGTGGCTCAAAATCCCGCAGGTTGGCAAAGTGATCCTCGGTAATCGCGTCGAGATTGGCGCCTCCACCACCATAGATAGGGGTGCGATTGACGATACCATCATTGCCGATAATGTCATCATCGATAACCAGTGCCAGATCGCCCACAACGTAGAAATCGGCTATGGCACTGCTATTGCAGGCGGTACAGTGATCGCGGGTAGCACCAAAATCGGCAAATACTGTATCATTGGCGGCGCGGCAGTGATTAACGGCCATATTCAGGTGTGCGATCAGGCCACCATCACCGGCATGGCCATGGTGATGCGATCGATTTCCGAACCAGGAATTTACTCCTCGGGCGTTCCAGCTCAGTCCAATAAGGAATGGCGCAAGATGGCGGCACGCGTCCTGCACATTGATGAGATGCACAAGCGCCTCAGTCAGCTGGAAAAACGGGTCGAAGACCAAGAACAATAAGTGATAAGGATACAGGTTTGAGCAACCAACTTAACCAACTCGACATCCAGGACATTCTGGAGCTGCTGCCCCATCGTTACCCTTTCTTATTGGTGGACCGGGTGGTCAACTACGAGATCAGCGAGGAGCGCAAGGTACTGCGAGGTATCAAGAATGTGTCCTTTAACGAGCCATTTTTTCAAGGCCATTTCCCGCAAAAACCGGTATTCCCAGGTGTTTTGATCCTTGAGGCGATGGCACAGGCAACCGGTATTCTGGCCTTCCGTATGGTCGGTAAGCCCAAGCCGAATGAATTGTATTATTTTGCATCCATCGACAATGCTCGTTTCAAGCGCCCCGTCGTACCTGGAGATCAGCTGGTACTGGATGTTGAGTTTTTGAAAGAACGTCGCGGTATCGCCAAATTTACCGGTGTGGCGACCGTGGATGGTGAAGTGGTGTGTACCGCTGAGCTGATGTGTGCCAAACGCGAGAGCTAATGCTGTGATCCATCCAAGTGCTGTTATTCATGAAACTGCGATTATCCATGCTGACGCCGTGATTGGCGCCCATGTGGAAATAGGCCCATGGACTGTGGTCGGTGCCGGGGTTGAAATCGGCGATGGGAGCTGGATTGGCTCTCATGTGGTGATCAAGGGGCCGACCAAAATTGGTCAGGGCAACAAGATTTTCCAGTTTTGCTCCATCGGTGAAGATTGCCAGGACAAGAAATACAAGGGTGAGCGTACGGCCCTGGAAATTGGCGATCACAACGTGATCCGTGAACATTGCACCTTCCACCGCGGCACAGTGCAGGATCAAGCGCTGACCAAAGTGGGTAGTCGTAACCTGTTCATGGTCAATGTGCATGTCGCCCATGATTGTGTGATCGGCGATGACTGTATCTTCGCCAACAATGCCACCCTGGCAGGTCATGTATTCATCGGCGATTGGGTCATTTTTGGTGGTCTGGCAGCGATCCATCAGTTCGGTCGCGTGGGTTCCCATGCCTTTGTCGCTGGTATGGCAGCCTTGAACAAAGATGTGCCGCCTTATGTGATGGCAGCCGGACATTATGCCAAGCCATTCGGGGTGAACAGCGAAGGCCTGAAACGCCGGGGCTACTCTCCCGAGGCGATCACCATGGTCAAACGGGCCTATAAACTGCTGTATCGCCAGGGGTTGACGATCGAGGCTGCGCTGCCGGAGCTGGAAGCCATGGCGGCAGAAGAGCCTGCGGTAGCTTTGTTCGTTGATTTCCTCAAACAGAATGAACGCGGCATTGTTCGCTAAGCGCTCATGACGATCTCGAACCGTCCACTACGTATCGCCATTGTCGCCGGAGAAGTCTCCGGCGATATTCTTGCTGCAGGTCTGATGCGCGAGTTGCGGGAGCGGCATCCGGATGTCGAGTTTATCGGTATCGCCGGACCTCGCATGCAGGCTCTGGGGATCCAGACCCTGTTCGAGATGGAAGAGCTGGCGGTGATGGGCCTGGTCGAGGTGTTGGGGCGATTGCCGCGACTGCTGCAGGTCCGCCGTCAATTGATCCGGACCTTGCTGGATAATCCGCCAGATCTGTTTATTGGCGTCGATGCCCCCGATTTCAATATCGGTGTTGAACTCAAGCTCAAACGCCAGGGCATCAAGACGGTCCATTATGTCAGCCCCTCGGTCTGGGCCTGGCGACAATCCCGCATTCATAAAATCAAGGCGGCCACCGATCTGGTGTTGGCCTTCTTGCCGTTCGAAAAAGCCTTTTATGATCAGCATCAGGCACCCTGCCGCTTCATCGGTCATACCATGGCCGATGCGATCCCGCTGGTCAGTGACAAGTCTGCAGCCTGTGAACGCTTGGGGCTGGACGCTGACAAATCCTATCTGGCGGTATTGCCGGGTAGCCGCCAGGGTGAGGTGGAATTGCTGGCGCCGATCTTTCTGCGAGCCTGCCAGCTGCTGCGCCGCTCCCATCCGCAGCTGGAATTTGCGGTCCCCCTGGTCAATCCTCGACGTCGCGCCCAGTTTGAGACTATTCTGGCGGCGACAGCGCCCGAGTTACCCATCCATCTGTTCGATGGCCAAGGTCGGGATGTGATGGCTGCCGGTGATGCCATACTACTGGCATCCGGCACCGCAACCCTGGAGGCCATGCTGGTGAAACGCCCCATGGTGGTGGGTTACAAGGTCAATGCCTTGACCTTCTGGCTGGCGGAGCGGTTGGTGAGCATCCGCACCTTCGCGTTACCGAATTTGCTGGCTGGTAAAAAACTGGTGCCGGAGTTGATCCAGAGCGGCTGTACGCCGGAAGCCATTTGCCAGGAGGTCAGTCGACTACTGGCTCAAGACAATTCTGCCTTGCTAGCTGAGTTTACTCGACTGCATCTGTTGATCCGTTGCGATGCGGACAAACAAGCCGCCGAAGCCGTGCTGCAATTACTGGATATGCCATGAGTGATTTTTTCTATCCCTGCGACCCTTGCCTAGTGCGGGTCGCCGGCGTGGATGAGGTTGGTCGCGGCCCCTTGGTCGGTGATGTGGTCACGGCTGCCGTGATCCTGGATCCGGCGCGACCGATTATTGGGCTGAATGACTCCAAGAAGCTCTCCGAAAAGAAGCGTCTGGCGCTGTATGGCGAGATCACCGATAAAGCCCTGGCATTTGCTATCGGGCGCTGTTCGCCCGCCGAAATTGATAGCCTGAATATTCTCTGGGCTACCATGCTGGCCATGCAGCGTGCCGTGGCTGGCTTGTCGATCCAGCCCGGCTATGTGCTGGTGGATGGCAACAGGACTCCCGATTTTGGTGTGCCTGCCCAGGCCATCGTCAAAGGGGACAGCAAGGTCGCCGAAATCAGTGCGGCCTCGATTCTGGCCAAAGTCACTCGGGATCGGGAAATGGCCGAGTTAGACCTGTTATTGCCGAATTACGGGTTTGCCCAGCATAAGGGTTACCCGACCGCCGAGCATCTGGCCCGTCTACAGCAGTTTGGCGCTACCGCCTATCACAGACGCAGTTTCCGTCCGGTGCGTCTGGCACTGGGTCTGGAATGATCATTTCCACTGCTGGCTCCATGAAGGGATAGACGAAGATGGCCGAACCTCGCTTCATACATTTACGCGTTCATTCCGACTTCTCCATGGTCGACGGCTTGCAGAAGATCAAGCCGTTGGTGGCTCGGGCGGCCGAATATGGCATGCCGGCCATGGCCATCACCGATCAGATGAACCAGTGTGGTCTGGTGCGCTTCTATGGCGATGCTCATGGTAAGGGGATCAAGCCGGTGGTCGGTGTCGATCTCTGGGTGCAGAGCGAAGAGCTGGGTGATGAACTATTTCGTCTGACCGGTCTGGCGATGAACAACGAGGGGCAGCAGAATCTGGTGCAGCTCATCTCCAAGGCCTATCTGCGCGGCCATGTTCAGGATCTTCCGGTGGTCGACAAGCCGTGGCTGGTGGAGCACCACCAGGGTGTGATCCTGCTATCGGGCGGACGCGATGGCGATATCGGCAAGTTCCTGCTCAAGGGCAATGAGGCCATGGTGGCGCGTTGCACCGATTTTTATCGTCAGCATTTTGCGGATCGTTTTTATCTGGAACTGATCCGCACCGGGCGCCCCGACGAAGAGACCTACATCCGCATGGTGGTCCCGCTGGCGCTGGATGCTGACTTGCCGGTGGTGGCCACCAACGAGGTGGTTTTTCTTAACGAAGAAGATTTTGACGCCCATGAAATCCGGGTCGCCATCCACGATGGCTACACCCTGGATGACAGCCGCCGCCCCAAGCGCTTCAGCCCGCAGCAGTATCTGAAGAGTCAGGATCAGATGGCCGAGCTGTTTGCGGACCTGCCAGAAGCCTTGGTTAATAGCGTGGAAATCGCCAAGCGTTGTAATGTCACTGTACGCCTGGGTGAATACTTCCTGCCGCAATTTCCCACTGGCGACATGTCTACCGAAGATTATCTGGTGCTGCGCTCCAAGGAAGGTCTGGAGGCGCGGCTGGAGTTTCTGTTTCCAGATCCTCAGGTCCGGGCTCAGAAACGGCTGGAATATGACGAGCGGCTGGACATAGAGCTCAAGGTTATCAACCAGATGGGGTTCCCCGGCTACTTCCTCATCGTGATGGAGTTTATCCAGTGGTCCAAAGACCACAATATTCCGGTAGGACCAGGACGGGGTTCAGGGGCGGGCTCGCTGGTCGCCTATGCCCTCAAGATCACCGATCTGGATCCGCTGGAATTTGACCTGCTGTTCGAACGTTTCCTGAACCCGGAGCGGGTGTCGATGCCCGACTTCGACGTCGACTTCTGCATGGATCGCCGTGATGAGGTGATCGATCACGTGGCCGATATGTATGGTCGGGAAGCTGTGTCGCAGATCATTACCTTCGGCACCATGGCGGCCAAGGCGGCCATTCGCGATGTGGGCCGGGTTCTGGGTCACGCCTATGGTTTTTGCGATCGTATCTCCAAACTGGTGCCGCCGGATCCGGGGATGACGCTCGCCAAAGCCTTCGAGGCGGAGCCGAAACTTCCTGAGTTGTACGAGCAGGATGAAGAGGTCAAGGCCCTCATCGACATGGCGCGCAAACTCGAAGGGGTGACCCGCAATGCCGGTAAACATGCCGGCGGTGTGGTCATAGCGCCGACCCGGATCACCGATTTTGCGCCTCTGTATTGCGACAGCGAAGGCAACAACCCGGTCACCCAATTTGACAAGAACGATGTGGAATACGCCGGTCTGGTCAAGTTCGACTTTCTGGGGCTACGCACCCTGACCATCATTCAGTGGGCGCTGGATATGATCAATCCGCGCCTGCAGCAGGAGGGCAAAGAGCCGATCCGCATCGACGCCATCTCGCTGGAAGATAAAGCCTCGTTCCGCACCCTGCTGGCGTTCGAAACCACAGCTGTCTTCCAGCTGGAATCCCGGGGCATGAAGGATCTGATCAAGCGCCTCAAGCCGGACTGCTTCGAAGACATGATAGCGCTGGTGGCTCTGTTCCGACCGGGACCACTGCAATCCGGCATGGTGGATAACTTCATCGATCGGAAGCATGGCCGGGAAGCCATCTCCTATCCCGATGTGCAATGGCAGCATGAATCCCTGAAACCGATCCTGGAGCCGACTTACGGCATCATACTGTACCAGGAACAGGTCATGCAGATTGCCCAGACCCTGGCCGGTTACACGCTAGGGGGCGCGGATATGCTGCGCCGCGCCATGGGTAAGAAAAAGCCCGAAGAGATGGCCAAGCAGCGCGAAGGCTTCGAGTCGGGGGCTGTCGCCAACGGCGTCGATGGCGAGCTGGCGATGAAGATCTTCGATCTGGTGGAGAAATTCGCCGGTTACGGCTTCAATAAATCGCACTCCGCCGCCTATGCGTTGGTTTCTTACCAGACCCTGTGGCTGAAGACCCACTATCCCGCTCAATTCATGGCTGCGGTCATGACCGCGGATATGGATAATACCGACAAGATAGTGACCCTGGTGGACGAGTGTCAGCGCATGAAGCTGGCCATAATTCCGCCAGACGTCAACAGTGGCCAGTACCGTTTCACCGTCAACGAACAAGGCCATATCGTCTATGGCATAGGCGCAGTCAAGGGCGTGGGTGAGGGGCCTATCGAGGCCATTATCGAGGCCCGCAATCAGGGTGGCCCATTCCGGGATCTATTTGATTTCTGTAACCGGGTGGATATCAAGCGCCTGAACAAGCGAGTGATGGAGAAGCTTATCTACTCCGGCGCGCTGGACAGGCTCGGTCCCCATCGCGCAGCGCTGATGGCCAGTCTGGAAGAAGCCATGAAGGCGGCCGAGCAGAAGGCCAAGGATCTGGCGCGGGGGCAGAACGATCTGTTTGGCGATATCTTTGCCAACGATGATGATGCCGTCTTGCCAAGCCCTTGCTTTGCCGTAGTGCCGGAGTGGCCGGACAAGATCTGGCTGGAAGGAGAGCGCGAGACGCTGGGGCTCTATCTGACCGGCCACCCGATCAACCAGTATCTGTCCGAGCTCAAACATTATGTTTCTGGCCGTCTGAGCGAGGTGCACGCCACCGAGCGCGACAAGATCACCACTGTGGCCGGCTTGGTCATTGCAGCCCGGGTTCTGGTGACCAAGCGGGGCAACCGCATGGGGATCCTGACTCTGGATGATCGCTCCGGTCGGTTGGATATCACATTGTTCAGCGAAGCGTTGGAACGATATGAATCCTTGCTTGTCCAAGACAAGATACTGGTTGTCAGTGGACAGGTCAGCTTTGACGACTTCTCCGGTGGGCTTAAGATGTCGGCCCGGGAGTTGATGGACATTTCCGACGCTCGGGCGCGTTATGCGCGCGGACTGCGTCTGAACCTGGAACAAAAACAAATCGATGAGCGCTTTTTCCAGCGTTTTGCTGAAATTATGCAACCTCATCGTGCCGGTATCTGTCCGGTTCAGGTATGCTACCGCAAACCTGGCGTACAGGCCGCCTTGCAACTGGGCACCGAGTGGCGAGTTACGCCCACCGATCAACTACTGGACGACCTGCATGTGCTGTTGGGCAAGCAGAATGTCGACCTGATTTTTGAGTAGCGATTTCGGATATCACTATGAATTTGAATTTTCTGGATTTTGAACAACCGATTGCCGAGCTGTTGGCTCAGATTGATGAGCTTAAACATGTCAGCAGTGGGGTGGGTAACAACGTGGATCTCTCCGAGGAGATTTCCCGGCTGGAGAAGAAAAACGAAGAGCTGACGCGCAAGCTGTTTTCCGAGCTGGGCGCCTGGCAGATTTCCCAAATTGCCCGTCATCCGCTGCGTCCCTACACCAAGGACTATATCAGCCGCCTGTTTACCGAATTTGAAGAGCTGGCGGGCGATCGGGCCTTTGCTGACGACAAGGCGATCATCGGTGGCGTCGCCCGCTTTGAAGGCGAGCCTGTGATGGTGATTGGTCAGCAGAAGGGGCGGGATACTCAGGAGAAGATCCGCCGTAACTTCGGCATGCCGCGTCCGGAAGGGTATCGCAAGGCGCTGCGTCTGATGCAGATGGCCGAGCGCTTCAAGATGCCGATCATCACCTTTATCGACACCCCAGGTGCCTACCCAGGTATCGGTGCCGAAGAGCGTGGTCAATCCGAAGCCATTGCTCGTAATCTGAAGGTGATGTCCAGCCTCAAGGTGCCTGTGGTCTGTACCGTGATCGGTGAGGGTGGCTCGGGTGGTGCCTTGGCCATCGGCGTCGGCGACCGGGTCAACATGCTGCAATATTCCACTTATTCGGTGATTTCACCGGAAGGCTGTGCTTCGATCCTGTGGAAGAGCGCCGACAAGGCGCCGGATGCC
>JBBRVG010000057.1:0-28467 GCA_038247115.1 Enterobacterales bacterium
ATCTGGACGATCTCAACACCAGCACCCCGGCAGTGCGCGATTACCTCAAGCAAAGCTACCGCTACTGGATTGATACCGTCGGCGTCGATGCCTTCCGCGTCGACACTGTGAAGTTCGTCGATCACGACTTCTACCATGACTTCTTCCATGCCAACGATGGCATTCTGGCCGAAGCCAAGAAGACAGGACGCACCGACTTCTTGAGTCTGGGTGAGATCTTTGAAGCCTCCACCGCCTATCACACCGAAGGCGAAGAGAAGCTCATCGCCTATCTCGGCACCCAGGAGAAGCCCGAGCTGGCCTCGGTGCTGAACTTCCCGCTGCAGGCCACCATGACCCAGGTCTTCGCCGGGGGTAAGCCCACCGCCGAGCTGGGCTTCCGACTGCGCAAAATGATGGAGATGTACCCGGATCCTTACCGCCTGGGCAACTTCATCGAGAACCACGACATGGCACGCCTACTCTCTCAGGGCAATCCGGACGATCTGAAACAGGCACTGTTCACCATGCTGACCCTGCCAGGGATCCCGGTGATCTATCAGGGCACAGAGCAAGCCTTCACCGGCTATCGCGACGCCATGTTTGCCGGTGGTTATCGGGAGGATGGCCAGCAGCTTGACTCCTTCGACAGCCAATCCTCCATGTATCAGTTCATCCAGCAGCTGGCCCAGCTGCGCCATGACAACAAGGTGCTCTCCCGGGGTGATCTGACGATCCTGTCCGAAGACAAGGCCGGTGCCGGGGCCTTTGCCTATCGCCGTCATCTGGACGATGCCGAGGCTCTGGTGATCCTCAACACCGCCAGCCAGCCGGTGCTGTTGAACCAGATGGCCACAGGCCTGGCCGCCGGAACCCGCCTCAAGGTACTCAGCCAGCTCAATGGCGATACCCTGCCACTGAACCTGGTCACCGGCGAAAATGGTGTCCTGACCCTGGCGTTACCGGCTAAATCGGCCCTGCTGCTGGAGAGCGATGGCACGGGTGAACTGCCACCGGTCGATACCAGCATGACCCTGAGCACGACGCTCGCCGATCAGATCCTCAGCGCTGATTTGCCGCTACAAGGCACAGGCACTCCGGGTAGCACCATCAAGCTGGTGGTCGATGGCGAGCTGGAGAGCGCGACGGATGTCGTAGTCGGCAGCGATGGCCAATGGCAGAGCACCCTGAGTGTTCGTCACTTTGCCATGGGGACTCAGGAGCACCGACTGGCCCTGTATAACGCCACCCAGGGCAGCAGCCTGGCCGATATCAACTTCCAGACCCAGTTGGCTTATCCGGACGCCCCGGCGCTGACGCTGGATGACAGTGGAGATGGCGTCAATGGCAGTGCGGGTCCACAGGGCAGCTACTCCCTGCCCCAGGATGCCAGCTTCGACAAGGATAACAGCCAGTTGGCCATTGAAGCCGCGCGTCTCTACCACGCCGGCAGCAATGTGCGTCTGAGCCTGACCATGGCCAACCTGACGGATACCTGGGTGCCGACCAACGGCTTCGATCATGTCGGTTTCAGTATCTTCATCCGTTTGCCCCAGCAGGCCGGAGGCAACACTCTGCTGCCGAAGATCCGCGCCAGCATGCCGGATGGTGAAACCTGGCAGCGGCAAGTGGTCGCCTTCGGTTGGCAAAACAGCCTCTATAGCAGTGAGGGGGCGACGGCCAGCCAGTTCGGGACTTCGATTTCGCCCGCGCCCACCATCAGGGTGGACAAGGCGAACCGGACCATCCACTTCGACTTCCCGAGCGCCTCACTGGGACGTCCGGATAGTCTCGACGGCATCAAGTTCTATGTCACCACCTGGGATTTGGACGGCCTCTCCAGCAGCTATCGTCCGCTGCAAGCCGAGCCGGGCCCCTGGAACTTCGCCGGTGGCAGCGATCAGGATGCCCTGGTCTGGGATGACACCCCGCTGCTGAGTCTGAGTGAATAACGCCCCTCGCATCCGGGGTTGTGATAGCAAGCCCTGCCAGCATCTGGCAGGGCTTTTTCATATCTGGGATCCCGCTGCATGGCTCCCTCTCCTGGTGCAAGGCAAGCGCCAAAGCACATTTTTTAGCGGCCAGCGGGGTGACTTGGCAGAAATAACTTGGAGTCCGTCTATTTCGATGGAAAAATCTGCCGCGCCTCCCATCAGTGGGACAAAATCTGCCAAACATAGGCATCGACAGCGAAACTAAGGACACTATGAGTCAACAATCTCTCAGCATGAAGCGGGATGGCTTCACCAGCAGCTTCGGCGTACTCGCCGCAACTCTGGGCTCGGCCGTCGGCCTCGGTAATATCTGGAAATTCCCCTACATGACAGGCGCCAATGGCGGCGCTGGCTTCTTGCTGGTCTATCTGCTGGCTACCCTGCTCATAGGTCTGCCGGTGATGATCGCCGAGATCACGCTAGGTCGGCAGGCCAAGGCCAACCCCATCACCACACTGCAACGGCTGGCCCCCCGTGGCCAACCCTGGTGGCTGATCGGCGCCTTCGGCATGCTGGCGGCCTTCCTCATCATGTCCTTCTACTCCGAGGTGGTGGCCTGGGTCTTTGCCTATATCCTCAAGGCCATCGATGGCTCCATTCTCTCCAGTGATCCCTCAGTCACAGGTGCCGCCTTCGGCGCCCTGATCAGCGACCCACTGCAGTCCCTGCTGTGGCAATGGGGGGTCTTGATCTTCATCGGCGGCATCTTGCTGTGCGGCGTGTCCAAGGGCATCGAAGCGGTCACTAAAAAATTGATGCCGCTGTTGTTCTTGCTGCTGCTGATGCTGTGTGCCGTCAGTCTGTCCCTGGAGAAGGCGAGCGAAGGTCTGGCCTTCTTGTTCCAGCCGGACTTCAGCAAGATCACCGGCTCAGTAGTGCTGATGGCGATGGGGCTGGCGTTTTTCAAGCTCTCCATCGGCATGGGTACCATGATGACCTATGGCAGCTACTTCCGTGACGATCAGAATATTCCATCGACCACGGTGCGCGTCATGGCCGCGGATCTGTTTGTCTCCATGCTGGCCGGCATCGCCATCTTCCCGGCGGTGTTCACCTTCGGCTTCGAACCGGCCGCAGGCCCTTCCTTGGTGTTCATCACGATTCCGGCGGTCTTTGCCCAGATCCCCATGGGCCACCTGCTGATGGTGGTGTTCTTCGTGCTGGCCGCCGTGGCCGCCACCGGAGCCATGCTCTCGCTGCTGGAGGTGCCGGTAGCCATCATTCACGAGCGCTTCGGCCTTTCACGCCAGAAAGCCACCCTGATCACGCTGCTGATCCTGGCCGTCACGGGTTCGACCTGTGCACTGACCAACAGCACGCTCGCCGAATTCAAACTGTTCGGCATGACCATGTTTGATCTGTTCGACTACCTGTCATCGAACATCATACTGCCCGCAGGCGGCATCTTCGTGGCACTGTTTGTCGGCTGGGTCTGGGGCTTCGACAAGCTGAAACTGGCGCTCTCCAACCATGGTGCGCTGCAGAATGAAGGGCTGGTACGAGTGCTGTTTTTCCTGCTGCGCTACGTTTCGCCGCTGCTGATCCTGCTGGTGATGCTCAAGGGATTAGGCTTGTTTTAAGACTCTTAAGAGCCCTGAGCTGCAACAGGCTGCCATCCGGGCAGCCTGTTTTTTTTTATATCGTTATAAGATCAAGAACTTATCTATCGAAAATAGGAGCAGATCGATAGTCTGCGCCGTTCTTTTACCGTACAGTAATTCCTCTATATCCCTGATGCGGAGGATCCCATGCTCACCACGCTGCAACGGCTGCTAGTGCCGCTGGCGATCCTGTTGGCATTGGGTATGGCTGCATTTATCGATTATCAGAAAGCCAGCGTCCCCATGGTGCGCCAGGAACCCCGGCATGCGGTTTATGTGCTGGAGTCACCACGCCATCAACGAGCGCTGGCGCAAGGCAAGATAGTCCTGGCGCTGGGTCCCTGGTGCTACGGGCTGCTGACCGGCAGCCAGGCCTTTGCCAGCGTCAGCGAAGCCAGTGATTTTCTGCGACTGCAGGGACTGAGTGCCGACAGCTGGCAGATCTATCAAGTCTCCGGCGACTACCAGCTGGATGTCAGCGACGGCGTCTTGAACAAGACACTGCAGCTGGTTCGCCCCCTGCCCTTTAGCCATTAACTGCCTATTCCAGCCATCACAGGAGTGATGGCGATCCAGCAAGGAGCCCCGGATGCCTTTTCACCTTGCTCCCATGACCCAAGCCGACTACCCGGAGGTGATGAAACTCTGGCAGCGCAGTAGCGGTCTGACCCTGCGCGAAGCCGACTCGGAAACCGCGATTGCCGCCTACCTGGCCCGCAACCCGGGCTTGAGTTTTGTCGCCCGGGAGCAGGGAGCACTACTGGGTGCGATTCTGGTCGGCACCGATGGCCGTCGTGGGTATCTACAGCACCTGACCGTGGCCGAAGCCGCCCGTGGACGCGGCATGGGCAAGGCGTTGCTGGCAGCCGCCATCGATGCCCTGCAGAAAGTAGGGATCGGCAAAACTCACTTGATGGTTCATGCTGATAATGACAGCGCCATGGCCTTCTACCGCCATCTGGGCTGGGAAGAGCGCGGAGAAATTCGTCTGTTTTCGTTCAACGCCAGCGGCCGCGAGAACTGCTGATCCGGCGTTAGATCCAGCAGAGCGAGTCTGTCACGACCCGCTCTGACAAGGTCTCATCAAATCGCAGATGCCAGTTGCTGATACAACTTCTGGGTCTCGTCCCGATCGCACAACTGGGTACCATGGCGCAGGGTGGCGGCCGTTCCCGCCGCCACACCATAGCGCACCATCTCCTCCAGAGACGCACTGGCGGCTAGCTTCAGGCACATGGCGCCCACCATGCTGTCGCCGGCGCCGACTGTGCTGAGCTTCTTCACCGGCGGCGGCACCACCTGCACACTCTGATCGGCACTGATGGCCAAGGCGCCCTGAGGGCCCATCGAGACCACGACCAGCTTGCTAGCTCGCTTGGCGATCAGCGAACGGGCGGCCGTGATAATAGCCTGCGGACTATCCAGCACCAGGCCGGTCAACTCCGCCAATTCGGACAGGTTCGGCTTGATGAGCAGCAGACCACCCTCGGCGACCGCAGCGGCCAATGCGGGGCCTGAACTATCGACCACACAGCGCAGATGGTTCTGCTTGGCAAAGATGATGAAATCGACCAGATCGGCGACATCCATGCCTGGAGGCAAACTACCGCTGATCACCAGCAAGGAGTGGGCGGGCAAAGCCGCAACCTTCTGCCGCAGACCATGGATCTCCTCCGAACAGAGGCTGGCACCCGGCATCACGAACCGGTATTGCTCACCGGTACTTTCGGCCAACACATGCAGATTCTGCCGGGTCCAGTCCCGGGTTGACTCCACGGCCACACTCAATCCTTCCGCCTGCAACAACTCGGTCAGATGCTGGCCGGTTGGGCCTCCGGCCGGGAAAATGGCCAGTGCCTGGCCCCCAAGACGCTGGATGGCGCGCGCCACATTGATACCGCCGCCGCCGGGCTCGAAGACCGGGGCAGCACAGCGCAGTTTGCCTTCGGGATAGATCTTGGCGGTGAGGGTGGCGCTATCCAGCGAAGGGGAAAATGTCAGGGTCGCAATGTGGCTCATCAGACTCTCCTTCAAGAGCAAGCAATCAGGCAGAACATACCTTCATCATCGAGCAGGGCTGGCGTCATTACAAGCCCGGCCCGCGAATCAATTCGACCACCCAGCTCCACCCTCGGGATGGAAGACAGCCCGTCGTCACATGCTCCAAACTAGGCCCATAGCGGATGAAGCCGGTTCTGGCGGACTTCGGTTTCAAGAATAGCCCAGACAGGAGTTGCACTATGACGCACGCTGCGTTGAATCCCCCATCGCCCCACCCGATGCAACTGGACGGTGAACACTTGTTACTGGCCGGTGAAGTCTATGTGCTCGTTACCGAATTGGGCCGCGGCAAATCCGCAGTTTCCTACCTGTATCAACAGGCCGAAGGCCACAGCGCCCAGGGCTTGCCGTCCCAGCTAGTCCTCAAGCGCTACTGTTCGACCAGTAGCCAGACCATCCCCTTCGCCCAGGCACTGGAGTTTGAATTGTGCAGCTATCTGCGACTGCAGCAGGCGAACATAGCTCACCCGCAACTGCTCGGATACAGCACCACCGAGTATTGTCTGGCCAAGGAGTACATCCCCGGCGAACTCATCACCGATTTACTGCTCCAGAACGCACTGGATGACCGTCATTTCCGCGCCATCCTGGAAATGGCCGAGCAGTTGCAACACGCCGGTTGGCATATCGACTATTTCCCGGCCAATTTTGTCCTCACGCCGCACGGGCTCTATTACATCGATTACGAAGCGCACCCCTATAACGCCGAATGGGACTTCGCTCATTGGGGGATCTTCTACTGGTTAAATCCGGAAGGTATGCGCCAGTTCCTGGCCACCGGCGATGACCGCCACATCAATAAACCCGGACAACCCAAGCCCTGGGATGAGCCCTTTTTACGTCAGCGCGAGAGTCTGCTACGCCGCCTGGCGCCCGGAGCTACAGTGTGAGAGCTGGCCTGCTCCCCTGGACTATGGCAGGCTAGCACTACCCCGTTTGCTGCCGAGGATCGAGATGGCCCAACCCGAGCTTCTGACGCCTCGCTTGCGTTTGCGTCCCTTCGTGCTTACCGATGCCGACCGGGTACAGCAACTGGCCGGCCGACGCGAAATCGCCGAGGGTTGTGTGCTGATCCCCCATCCATATCCACCAGGCCTTGCCGCACGCTGGATTGAATCCCAAGCCGAGAGCTGGCAGACCCAGCAAGCCGTCAGCTATGCCATCACAGTGCTCGCTACTGGCTTACTGCTTGGCAGCATCAGCCTGATGCTCAATGAGCAGCGCCAAGCGGACCGCAGCATCGTATTAACCGGCAGTCTTGGCTACTGGCTAGCCCCGGAGTATTGGGGGCAGGGGCTGATGAGCGAGGCTGTGGCCGCACTGCTCGATTTTGCCTTCGACGAGCTGGGCGTGGATCAGATAGACGCAGAACATACGCCGCAGAACCCGGCCTCAGGTCGGGTGATGGAAAAAAATGGCCTAGTGTTTGTGGCTGAACGGCTGCGCGATGAGCCCGATCATCCGCCCTGTCTGCTGCGCCATTACACCCTGAGCTGGCCCCAGTATCGGCAGTGGCGCAATCGCCCTCAGACCACCTTCGAGCCCAATCGTTAGCGGCGGCTTGATTTAGCCAACCACGGGTGCTGACGGGCCGGTTTCTGCCTGTGCCTCGGCCTGTATTTCGGCCTGTAGCCAGCGCACAAAACTCTGTACCGCAGGCCGCAAACGGGTGCGCGGCGTTTGTAACAAGTAATAGGAATAGGGACAGGGCAACACCACATCGAATAGTTGCACCAGGCTGCCCTGCTGCAACTCGGTACTCACCAGCGAACGCCTGGCCAGTGCGATACCCTGCCCGGCCAAGGCCATATTCACGATCTGAGCCGAATCGGAAATGGTGAGATTGTGATAGGGCGTAAACCCAGTGGCCCCGGCCAATGCCAACCAGCTGGACCAGTTGAACGACTCCAGCGAATTGTCCTTGAGCAGCGTGAAGCGATGCAGATCGGCCGGCGATACCGGTGCACCTTGCGCCGCCAGCAATCCCGGAGAGGCCACCGGAAACAGTTCATCATCCATCAGATGTGTCACCTGCATCCCCGGATAGTTCCCCTTGCCGAAGCGGATGGCCAAGTCCAGCGCCGACGTATGCAGATCCTGCAGCTGATCGCTCATCGATAGGCGCAGCTCGATCTGCGGGCAACACTGGCTGAAATGGCTCAACCGCGGCAATAGCCAGCGGCTGGCAAACGAGGGCAACAGGGTGATGGTGACCACACGATCATCATCCTGCCGCTTCAACTGCCGCCAGCCTTCCTCCAGCTGGGCAAAACCCTGAGCCAGATAGGGCCGTAATCGCTCGGCACTGGCGGTGGGCTTCAACTGACGGGATGTGCGCTCGAAGAGCTGCCCCACCTCGCTCTCCAGCTGCTTGATATGCTGGCTGACTGCCGATTGGGTAATGAACAGCTGCTCGGCCGCCCGGCTGAAGGAGCCGGTACGCAGCACAGCCTCCAACACCGCCAGCGCCTTGAGACGATGCATCAATACCGACATAAGCTCACCTTATAGATGTTGCAGTTTTTCGCGTTTGAGCCTTAGCCAGCCGAAATGGGACATTAGCCCAACAGCAAGCTCTAGCAGGAGGCTAACATGGATATTCAATCCGTAGAACCGGCGACAACCCCGCGCCAGAAATCATTAGAATTCCTTAAATCGATCATGGGGCTTATCCAGCAGTGGCGGCACAACCGGCGTAGCCGCCTGCACCTGGCCGAGCTCAGCGACTACCAGCTCAAAGATATCGGCATCAGCCCCAGCGAACGCCAACATGAGCTGGACAAACCCTTCTGGCGCTAAAAAAAACGGCCCCTGATGGGGCCGTTATGCTCAGAGCCTGAGACTTATTTCTTGGCAGCTTCAGTCTTCACTTCGGCATTGGCATCCGCCGGCTTATCTTTGCCGATAGAGAGCAGCTCGACTTCAAAGATCAGCACAGAATTGGCCGGAATGGAGCCAGCACCTTGCTCGCCGTAAGCAAGTTCAGACGGCAGATAGAACTTGTACTTGGCGCCGACATTCATCAACTGAACGCCTTCGGTCCAACCCGGGATCACATGATCCAGCGGGAACTCGGCCGGCTCTTTGCGATCCACAGAGCTGTCAAACTTGGTGCCGTTGATCAGGGTACCTGTGTAGTGAACCTTGACCATGTCAGAAGCCTTCGGCTTAGGACCCTTGCCTTCGGCGATCACTTCATACTGCAGACCAGACTTGGTGACGGTCACGCCTTTCTTCTTGGCATTGTCAGCCAGGAACTTCTTGCCGGTTTCCAGGCTAGCTTTGGCATCGTCAGCAGCCTTCTTGGCAGAGGCTTCATTGATCTTCTGATCGTAATTCTTTAACGCTTTTTCCAGTTGCTCTTCGCTCAGCAGGGACTTCTTGACCAGGCCGTCCTGGACGCCCTTCATGATCATGGTGTTATCCAGCTTGACGCCCAGCTCTTGCTGACGCTCCAGAGTATTGCTGATGTAACGGCCCATGGATTGGCCAATTGCATAGGCAGAAGTCTCTTCGAAAGTCTTCAGTGCGCCGCTGGCAGCAGGAGCTGCCGCATCAGCCTTCACTTCAGCCTTGGCTTCTGCTGCTTTCCCCGCTGCAGCAGGTTTTTGCTCATCTTGTTGGCAACCGGTGATCACAACGGCCATGGCCGCAGCCAGCAGGGAAACTTTCAGGATCTGTTTCATTATCTTCTCCAAAATACCAATTTCAGCTCTCTGTGCTAGTGATAGAGAGGCTCGTCATATAAAGCGTTTAATACTAACCGTACTGGGGCGCGGAACAACAGGCCTCGCACGGCAATTATCAAAAAATAGTGAGCCAGATTGCGTCTGCAGACTCTGGTACCCATTTCAGGATCCGATTTTGGTGATTTTTCTACACCTGGGTGTTGTCGAGATCGGCAACAAGCTATCATGCGCACCCATATTCCTATCGGCTGCACGCCGCCAGACGAGGCCACTATGTCACAGGAACTCAGTGCGCGGATCGAATACCTGGAAACCCGGGTCGCATTTCAGGATCACGCCATAGAACAACTCAGCCAGGAGTTGGCTGAACAACAGAAGCAGCAGGAAAAATTACGCCTGCAGATGGATGCTGTGATTACCAAGCTGCGCGAAGGCGGCAGCTCACAGATTGCCAGTCAAGCCGAAGAGACACCGCCGCCGCACTATTGAAACGGCAGTTGGCTGAAAACGCCCCTGGTTTGATCATAAAAAAAACGCCCCCGCAGTGCCGGGGGCGTTTTTATTCTGTCTATCAGATGGTGACATCAACCATCCGGGCTGAGGGCAGGCACGCCATGGGGCGCCCTGCCCGACCTTCAGTCTTGTCTGGGCCATCGATGCCGCTGACGGGTACGACAGACCAGGCGCAGAGACTCACGGTGACGGGATTCGAGTGTCCGGGCCAGCGTGGTTTCATCCAGCCCGATATCCCGCAACAAATGCCCTGAATAGTGACCCAGCTCGGCACGGGCCTGACGCACAGCACTGCGCAGACGGGCTTGCTCCAGCGCAACATCCGCCTTCACACACCACAGAGCCAGATTCATTAATACAGAACGACGCATAACATACCTCCAACAGGATTTGAGGAGGCCGGGGGACAATACGACTGGGGGTTTTACGAGGTTCCACAGTCCGCTTGTACCGCGGCCTGTGAAAATTAAGATCAGGCAGCGGACCGAATGGCGGTCGCTTTATCAGTGCTCGGGTTAACGGAGAACGCGACATGATGTCGTAGTGAGAATGGGCTCATCTTTGCTCTCCTTCCGTGACTGAAAAACCGCGTCGATCCTGACTGCGCAGGCAGTATGCAGAAAATCGTTTCCGCACACACTCGGCTAGCAGGCGGATAAGCAGCACTGCATAGGCAACTTATGCCATTTGCATAGCAGTGATCACTGGACATGCCAATATCGACAGGAGGATCCTCTAACCCGTGAGGGCTGAACAAAAAGCAGGCAGCATAATGCTGCGAATTTGCGTCCTTGGCGAAGATGGTGAAAGTTTTCCCGCAGCCAATAAAAAAACGGCGGAGCCCTGCTCCGCCGTTATTACCATGACCCTGGGTGTGAGTACTAACCCTTGTAGATCTTCGGGTTGAACACATCACGCAGCCAATCCCCCAGCAGGTTGATGACCAGCACCAGCAGCACCAGACACAAGCCAGGAAATGCGGTGATCCACCAGGAGCCGGAGAACATGTAGTTGAAGCCGATGCTGATGAGCGAACCCAGCGACGGCTTGTCGACCGGCATCCCCAGCCCGAGGAAGGAGAGCGCCGCCTCCGACATGATGGCGTTGGCCACCTGCACGGTGGAAATCACCAGGATCGGCGACAGGCAGTTGGGCAGAATATGCCGGAACATGATGCGCGGCGCCTTGAAGCCCATGACGCGCGCCGCCTCTACATACTCTTTCTTCTTCTCGGCCAGCACAGAGGCGCGGATAGTCCGGGCGTACTGTGGCCACTCGGAAATCCCGATGATTACCACCAGCATCAGGATGGCATATTGGGAATAAAACTCGCCGCCCAGCGCGGCCTGGAAGATCGCCGAGACGATAATCGCCACCATCATGGTCGAGAACGAGAGCTGCACATCGGCAAAGCGCATCAGCAAGTTATCAATCCGCCCTCCGGCATAGCCGGCAATCAGACCTATCACGATCCCCAGCACCAATTGCAGCCCTACGGCGAACAGGCCTATGGTCAGGGAGACCCGCGAGCCATACAGCATGGTGCTCAGGATATCGCGGCCCTGGTTATCGGTGCCCAGCAGAAAACGCTCATCCCCACCCTCCAGCCAGGAGGGGGGTAATTCAGCATCCATGATGTCATAGGTTGCCTGATCATAGGGATCATGGGGAGCAATCAACGGGGCCATCAAGGCCAGTACTACATAGCTGACAAACACGGCCATGCAGAACATAGCCACCTTGTCCTTGAGGAAGTAATAGACCAGATCGGACTGACGGAAGCGGTCCCAACGACCGAGAGTTTGTAGTTGACTCATGTTCAGGCTCCCTTGCCAGTCAGATTGACGGTCGGGTTGATCACGCCGTACAGCAGATCGACGAAGGTATTGGTTACCACAAACACCAGCCCCACAAAGATGACATAAGCGGTGATCAAGGGAGTATCGACCCGGTTGATCGCCTCAAGAAACAGAAAGCCGGTACCCGGCCACTGGAATACGGTCTCGGTCAAAATGGTGTACGCCACCATGGTGCCGATCTGCACACCACCGACGGTAATCACCGGCAGCATGGTATTTTTCAGGGCGTGCTGATACCACACCTTGTTTTTGTCGAGCCCTTTGGCCCAGGCAAATTTCACATATTCGGAGCTCAGTACTTCCAGCATTTCGGAACGTACCAACCGGATAAACAACGGCAACATGATGGACGACAAGGCCACAGATGGCAGTATCAGGTGTTGTATCCCGTCCCAGGTAAAGAAGCCGGAATCCCAACCCAGCAGGTTCAGGGTTTCACCGCGGCCATAGGAAGGTAACCAGCCCAACTGCACCGAAAACAGATACATCAGCAAGATAGCCGTCAGGAACACAGGCACTGAAATACCTATGATGCTGGCACCCATGATGCACTTGGTCAAAAAACTACGGGGATGGATGGCGGAGTAGACGCCCAGCGGGATCGACAGCACCACTATGATCAGCGAGGCACCGAACACCAGTTCCAGGGTCGCAACCAGCTTGGACAGTATCACCTCCAGAGCCGGTTTCTTGAAGATGAAGGAAGTCCCCCAATCGCCATGTACAGCACCCTTGAGGAAGCGACCGTACTTCACCATGAAGGGGTCGTGTAATCCCAGCTTGACGCGCAAGGCTTCACGTTGGGCTTCAGAGACACTCTGCCCCACCATTTCGCGTAAGGGATCACCCAAGTTATCCTGGATGGCAAATGCCACCAGACTGATGACAAACATGACAACCACGGCTTGCAGCAGCCGTTTGACCAAAAACGTAAACATGCAGGAGTATCCTTGCAACCACACGCCATCGACACGCGATGGCCATTAGACAAACGATAATAACGGCGCGTCCCACGCCCCGCCAGAGAAGGCAGGGAGCAGGACGGCCGTAGCATTACGCCTGGGAATTAACCCCGGGTTTTACTCTTTGACTTTCAGATCACCGTAGTACGGGAAGTCATTGCTGTTGACGATTGGCTTGATATCCAGCGCTGTCTTGGAAGCCCAGGCCAGGTTCTGCCAATGGATTGGCAGAATAGCGGCATCGTCAGCCAGGATCTTCTCGATCTGTTGCAGTTGGGCAGTACGCTTGGCCACATCCACTTCAGCGTTGGAAGCTACAATCAGCTTGTCCACTTCGGCATTGGAGTAACTGCCGCAGTTGTACTGACCCTTACCAGTCTTGTCATCGCGAGTCTGTACCAGGTATTCGAAGTAGTTACCGGAATCCTGGGTATCAGACTGCCAACCGATCATCTGCATGTCGCTGGCGCACTTGTCGAACTCTGGCCAGTACTGAGCCTTCGGCATAGTCTTCAGCTCAACCTTGATGTTGATCTTGGAGAGCATGGCCGCGACCGCCTGGGAGATCTTGGCGTCGTTGATGTAGCGGTTGTTGGTGGAGATCATGGTGATCTTGAAGCCCTTCTCGTAGCCAGCATCCTTCATCAGTTGCTTGGCCTTGGCCAGATCGAAGGCCGGAGTCAGGGTTTCCACATGGCCCAGGTAACCTGCCGGGCTCAATTGGCCAGCCGGAGTCGCGAAACCCTTCATGATCTTCTCGACGATACCCGGCTGATTGACTGCGAAGTTCACCGCTTGGCGCACACGCTTGTCAGCAAATGCCGGTTGGGTCTTCTGATTCATTTCGAAGATCACGGTCCGGTTGCTCGGCTCGGTTACCAGTTGGATATTGGCGGCTTTCTTGACGCGATCCTGATCGTTCGGCGCTACAGGCGCGATCATGTCCACATCACCAGACAGCAGAGCCGCGACACGGGTAGCGTCTTCTTTGATCGGTACAACCTTCAGCTTCTGGACGTTGCCTGGTGAGGCTTTGTCCCAGTAGTCAGCATTACGTTCCAGCTCCAGCTTGACGCCCTGCTCACGGGTTACAACCTTGAACGGACCAGTCCCGGAGACATGAGTGGCGGCATAGGTGCCGGCAGCCTTGATGATCTCGGCCTTGTCTTTACCATCTTCCGTGGTACCGGTATAGAACTTGGAGTCCATCGGGAATATGTAGGTGGCGTTTTGCAGCGCCAACGGATAAGGCACCTTAGCCACCAGATCCACGGTGAAGTCATCAACCTTCTTCACGCCTTCGTAGACTTCAAACAAGCCCTTGTAGTCTTCGGACTTCATGATGCGGTTGTAAGTCCAGATCACGTCATCGGCGGTGAACGGATTGCCAGAATGGAACTTGACGCCTTTGCGCAGATGGAAACGCACTGTCTTGGCATCCAGTTGTTCCCAGCTTTCCGCCAGACGGGCTTCAAACTTCATATCCTTGGTCAGACGCACCAGCGGATCATAGGACATGTGGGCAAACTGCAGGATACCGCCCGACAATTGCTCATAGACGTCCAGAGATTCCGGATCCGAATCCAGAGCCACTGTGACATTGGCGGCATACAGGTTGAAGCTCACGCCTGCAGCAAACAGCGCGGCTGCGATCTTGGTAAATCCTTTCTTCATTGCTTACTCCGTGTAGCTGTTGTTGTTGTTTGTTTCCGGTTACGGACTCAGCCTGCGATCTGCAGACCGTCGCGACTCATCCCCTTGAACTCCGGCATCAGGGAAATCAATTTACGGCTGTACTCATGGTGTGGTGCCGTAAACAGTTGCTCGGTCGGGGCGACTTCCAGCAGCGCCCCTTTTTGCATCACGCCGATGCGATCACACATCTGGCGGATGACGGGTAAATCGTGGCTGATGAACAGCATGGTCAGCTTGAGTTCATCCTGCAGATCCTTGAGCAGATTGAGGATCTGCGCCTGAACTGACACATCGAGGGCCGAGGTCGGCTCATCGCAGATGAGCAAGCGGGGACGCGTCGCCAAAGCCCGGGCAATCGAGATCCGCTGGCGCTGGCCACCGGAAAACTCATGGGGGTACTTCAACGCGGCCAGACGTCCCAGCCCGACGTGGTCCAGCAAATCGGCAACGATTTGTGCAATCTGCTGCTCACTTTCGGCCAGCTTATGGAAACGAATGGGCTCGGCGATAATGTCGCCGACCTTCATGCGGGGATTCATGGATGAGTAGGGATTCTGGAATACCATCTGCATCTGGCGGCGCAATGGCCGGCGCTCTTTTTCACTCTTCAACGCCGTCAGGTCGATATCTTCGAAGATGATCTTGCCTTCATTGGGCGGATACAGACCGGCAATCACCCGGGCTATGGTCGATTTACCGGAGCCGGATTCTCCGACCAGACCAAAGGTTTCGCCTTCCTGGATCTCGAAGCTGACATGATTGTTCGCCTGCACATACTGGCGGCGGGACTCGAAGAACGAGTCCTTGGTGATAAATTTCAGACTGACATCTTCGACCCGCAACAAGGCTCCGTGATGAGCTCGTTGCACCATGGCCTGCCCCAGCCAATGATTCTTCAGATCCAGCGGTTGGCTCTCACCCGCCTCTTCGATGTAACTGACCAGCGGGAAGCGCACCAGCTTGATATCCGAGCGCGGAACCGCCGCAATCAGACTCTTGGTATAGGGATGTTCCGGCTCGCCCAATACCTTGGCGGTCGGACCAATCTCCATCAGATCGCCACGGTACATGACAGCAACGCGGTCGGTGACATTGGACACCACCCCCATATCATGAGTGACGAGCATGCAGCCAACCTGGCGCTCTTTGCACAGGTTCTTGATGAGTTCGAGGATCTGATCCTGAATCGACACATCCAGCGCTGTGGTAGGCTCATCCGCAATAATGAACTCGGGATCCCCTGACAGGGCTATGGCAATAACCACACGTTGCCGCATACCACCGGAGAACTGGTGCGGGTACTGTTTGATACGGATTTCCGGCTGCGGGATCCCGACTGACGCCATCAGCTCTATGGCCCGCGCCACGGCGGCGGCCCCACGGAGCTCGGTATTGGCTTCGATGGTTTCGACCAACTGGCGTTCCACAGTGAACAGCGGATTCAACGAGGTCATCGGATCCTGGAAGATAAAACCGATATGGGTGCCACGCACCTTACGCATCTCTTCCGGCGCCAGACCGGAGATTTTCTTACCGTTCAGGTAGACATCACCCCGGGCAATGCGACCCGGAGGGCTCAGCAGATCGATAATAGCGTTGCCAATGGTGGACTTACCGGCACCTGACTCCCCGACCACACCGAGGATTTCTCCCTTCTCGATGGTAAAGGAGAGATCCTTGACCGCGGCCATCACACCACGACGGGACGGATACTCGATCCGCAGGTTCCTGACTTCAAGCAAGGACATGACACAACCTCGACAGGGCTTGCACCCTGAATCTTTTACTTCCGGTCTATACCTTCGAACAGCGAGGCCAAAGGCGGTTTATTATTAAGTTTTGTAAGCAAACTGAGGTACGTTACTTCGTTTATTATGCTGTGTAAATCCGGTATCCGCAGATAGATATGCAACTTATCACTATGCTTATCCATCTTTTAAGAATAATTACCTGGAAAGAAACCAACACAGCAACAGATGAAACGGTAAACTAGCCATCAGCTGAATAATTGTTTCAGCAAATAAGCATCGGGGCAGTAAAAGTCGCTGTTTTTACAAATAGACTCAGATGGTCACATTTCGCAACTTATCCGTCACAATCCCGATTTGTTGCTATTTTGCATGGCTAAATCAGGCAACAGACGAGATAACGTCTGCTGCCTGGTCTCGCCGCTATTAGAGTGGAAGCACGAAATGTGCCAAAAATTGCAGAGTTAAACAGGCGAAAATCCCAGCCACTATATCATCGAGCATGATGCCCAAACCGCCTTTCACCTGACGGTCAAACCAGCTAATAGGCCAAGGCTTGATAATGTCGAAGAGCCGAAACAACAGGAAGCCAATTCCGATCCAGAGCCAACCACTGGGCGCCAGTAGCATGGTGATGCCAAAGCCCATGAATTCATCCCAGACGATGCCACCATGATCCTCCATACCGATAGCCCGGGTCGCCGAGTCGCAAATCCAGACCCCGGCGATACAACCCAGCACCAGCAGGGCACCATAGGCCCAGAGCGGCCAATCCATGACCAGCAGATAGAAGGGGATCGCCGCCAAGGTGCCGAATGTGCCTGGCGCCTTGGGTGAAAGACCGGAGCCAAATCCAGTGGCCAGCCAGTGCAGCGGGTTGCGCCAGGATAGGCGCTTGAGTTCGGGTTTGATCATCTCATCTCCTTGAGTTTTATACGGTAGAGGCCTGGAAATGGTCCCAGCCACGAAGGGCCAAGAGCTGGGGTTGTCCCTGTAGCAACCATTGGATCTGCGGCTCTCCGGCCACAATACGCCCAATCTCGGTCACGACAATCGATGCGGCTTGCAGGGCCAACTGCAGGGCGCCGCGATGGGCTTCCGGCAGCGTAAAACAGAGCTCGTAGTCATCACCACCGGCCAAGGCCAATTGCCAGGCTTGAGCTGCAGGCAACGCCTCCAGGGCGGGCGACAGCGGTAACTGACTCAACTCAATCTGGGCGCTGACACCGGAGGCTGCAAGAATATGCTGCAGATCCGAACTCAGGCCATCGGAGATGTCCAGGCAACTGCTAGCCAGATTGCGCAAGGCCATACCCGCCAGGATCCGCGGCTGGGGTTGCTCCAACTTTTGCATCAAACCAGGCAGCTCATTAGACGCCACCTGAAGCTTACCAAGACAATGCTGCAGCGCCAGAGCCCCATCACCCAAGGTGCCGGTGACAAAGATTGCATCACCCGGCTGGGCACCACTTCGGCGCAAAGCGCACTGTTCTGGCACAACTCCCTTGATCGAGACCGTCAGCGATAATGGCCCTCGGGTCATATCACCACCGACCAACTCGACATTATAGAAGTCGGCCAATGCCAGAAATCCTTCGGCAAATGCCGCCACCCAAGGCTCATCCACCTCAGGTAGGGTCAGCGCCAGCGACACCCAGCGTGGCTCCGCCCCCATGGCCGCCAGATCCGAAAGATTGACCGCCAGCGCCTTATGTCCCAGTTTGCGCGGATCCATATCGGCAAAAAAGTGGACGCCCGCCACCAGGGTATCAGTACTGACCGCCAGCAGTGCATCTGCTGGCACACTGAGTAGGGCGCAGTCATCGCCGGATCCCAGTATCACGTCTTTGCGGCGCACCGGACGCTGAAAATAGCGTCGGATCAATTCAAATTCACCCATATCACACCTCGCGCTATGGCTAATTCCCTCAGCGACACCCCGTGGTCGGCATCCAGTGCCAAAACAGCTCTAAAAAAAAGCCAGCTTACGCTGGCTTGAGGCAATCAGAAGAATACAGGCGGGAATTACTTGCCCAGCCCCTGATCCTTGATCACTTTGTCGAGTACGCCATTGACGAACTTGTGGCTGTCTTCGGCAGCGAATGCCTTGGCCAGCTCAATGCCTTCGTTGATGACAACACGGTAAGGAACATCTTTGCGGAACAGCAACTCGAAGGTCGCCAGACGCAGGATCGCCTTATCCACCAGATCCAGATCCTCAAGCTTGCGCGACAGGAATGGGGAAAAGGTCGAGTCCAGCTTGTTCAGGTTACCAGCCACGCCAAATAACAGTTCACGGAAGTAGCCGAGATCGACACCTTTCATGTCCTGATCCAGCTTGAACTGCTCTTCGATATCAGCCACGTTGTCCTGGGTCATCTGCCATTGGTAGATGGCCTGGACGGCAAAATGGCGAGCCTTGCGGCGTTCGGACGGTTTCAATCTCTTACTCCTTTCAGACGCCCAGATTTTTCAGGACGTTGATCATTTCCAGTGCACTCAGTGCCGCCTCAGCACCCTTGTTACCCGCCTTGGTACCTGCGCGCTGGATAGCTTGTTCAACATTGTCAGTAGTCAGCACACCGAAAGCGACTGGAATTTCATATTCCAGCATGACCTGCGCCATACCCTTGCTGTTCTCATTGGCCACCAGCTCGAAATGGTAGGTATCACCACGGATCACACAACCGAGCGCTATGATGGCATCGACGTTGCCGCTCTTGGCCAGCTTTTTCACCACCAACGGGATTTCCACGGCACCCGGTACTCGCACCAGGGTGATTTGTTCGTCCGGGACCAGCCCCTGACGCTTGAGCACGTCCAGTGCGCCATCAACCAGATTCTCGTTGATGAAGCTATTGAAACGAGCTACCACAATGGCCACACGAGCCTCGGGCGCAGCGATGTTTCCTTCGATGACCTTCATGGGAAATCCTATTATGCGGGGCGAAAAGTGCGCGTATTCTAGCACAACCAAGCTGTGACAAAAGCCCGGTTCTGTGACTTGCCGCCTTGACGCCGGGTCAAGACGGCAACCAGACCCTTACTCGGAGATATATTCCACCACTTCCAGGCCGAAACCGGAGAGGGCGTGATAGCGTTTTTGGCCACTGAGCAATCGCATCTTGGTGACGCCCAAAGATTTGAGGATCTGCGAACCAACCCCAACCCGGCGCGAGGCCTCCTGGCGTTTATGTTGCAATTGCTGCTCGCCCTTGTCGATGGCGGCAAACTGCTGCACGCGGGCCAGCAACTCATTCTGGCCTCCCTCATTACCGAGGATCACCAGCACCCCGCCTTCATTGGCAACGCGTTGCATCGCCTCATGGATCGGCCAACTGCGCGGCGCATGACGATCGGTCAGCAGCACATCACTGAAATAATCGTGCAGATGGACCCGCACCAACGGCGCAGTCGCGCCATTGAGCTCTCCCTTGCAGAGCGCAAAATGCAACTGGCTGTCGATCGTGTCGCGGAAGGTCACCAGTTCAAAGACGCCGTATTCGGTTGGTAATTGGCAACGCGCCACCTCTTCCACTGTGGTTTCATGCTGGTTGCGATACTCGATGAGATCGGCAATGGTGCCCAGCTTGATACCATGTTCGGCGGCGAATGTTTCCAGATCCGGGCGCCGCGCCATGGTGCCATCCTCATTGAGGATTTCGACGATCACGGCAGCAGGCTCGAATCCCGCCAGGCGGGCCAGATCGCAACCGGCTTCAGTATGACCGGCACGGGTCAATACCCCACCTTCCTGCGCCATCAAGGGGAAAATGTGGCCTGGTTGCACCACATCATTGGCCGTTGCCTCCGGTGCTACCGCCGCCAAGACGGTCCGCGCCCGGTCGGCGGCCGAGATGCCCGTGGACACGCCTTCTGCCGCTTCAATACTGACCGTGAAGTTGGTCGAAAACTGGGCGCCGTTGTTGCCCACCATCAGTGGCAGGTTCAGCCGCTGGCAGCGAGCTCTGGTCAGCGTCAGACAGATGAGGCCACGGCCAAAACGGGCCATAAAGTTGATATCTTCCGGGCGTACCATGGAAGCAGGCATGATGAGGTCGCCTTCATTTTCCCGATCCTCATCATCCATCAGGATCACCATCTTGCCCTGACGAAACTCTTCAATGATCTCTGCGGTGGTACTCAATGCCATCTCGATGTTCCTTACTCTTGGTTTTCGGCTTAACGCATAAAGCCGTTTTCGGCCAGCATCGCCATGGTAACGCCGGATGCCGGAGCCATCTCAGCCGCCTTATCACCCAGCACCAGACGCTCCAGATAACGGGCGATCACATCCACTTCCAGATTGACCCGGCTCCCGACCTTCCACTCACCGACCGTGGTCTCACCACTGGTATGGGGAACTATGGTCAGACGAAACCGGGCACCTTCCACACTATTCACCGTCAAACTGATACCGTCCACCGTGATGGAGCCTTTCTCGGCAATATAGCGGGCCAGCTCGCGCGGCGCTTCGACCCAATACTCCATGGCGCGGCCCAAAGGTTTCACGGCGATAATTTTACCCACACCATCCACATGTCCGGAGACCAGATGGCCACCGAGGCGACTGGTCGGCATCAACGCCTTCTCCAGATTCACCCGCTGCCCGGCCTGGTAATCGGCAAATCCGGTGCGCGCTATGGTTTCCCCCGACACATCGGCGATATAGCCATCACCCGGGAGCTGCACCACGGTCAGACAGACACCATTGGTCGCGATCGAATCGCCCAGTTTCACATCGCGCAGATCCAGTTTGCCACTGCGCACTCGCACCGACACATCCGAGCCCTTGGACTCCATCGCGACGATCGAGCCGACGGCTTCAATAATTCCGGTAAACATGGTTACTCCTCCCGCTTGCGCGGTTGCAACGTCAGGCGCAGATCATCACCTATCTGGCATACCTCACGCAGAGAAAATTGCGGCGCTTGCCCCAGGGATTCGAGCTCAGGCAGAGCCAGCAGGCCCTGAGCACTCTCGCCTAACACCTTGGGGGCCAAATAGAGAATCAACTCATCCACCAACTGCTGGGAGATCAGAGCGCCCGCCAGTTGCCGGCCCGCTTCCACCCAAATCTCGTTGATGCCGCGCGCTCCCAATTCGCGCAGTAACGCCTGCAAGTCCAGCTTGCCGCTCTCGGCCAGTGGCAGCAGCAGTTGCTCGGTCTCTGCAGGCCAGGTGCCTTCTGCTTGGTGGCGCGCCAACCAGACGGAGCCGGGCAAGGAAAAAAGTCTGGACTCAGATCGCAAGCGCTGGCGGGAATCCACCACCACACGAACCGGTTGGCGCAACGTTCTTTCTGGATATTCCGCCTGAACCTCGCTCGGCAACTCGTGCCAACGCACATTGAGGGAAGGATCATCGACCAGAACTGTATCGGCGCCGCTCAGGATAGCACTGCTGCGTGCCCGCCAGACTTGCACATCGGCGCGAGCGGCTGGACCAGTGATCCACTGACTCTGACCGTTAGCCAAAGCCGTACGACCATCCAGGCTGGCAGCCAGCTTTACGCGCACCCAGGGCAAGCCGGTTTGCATGCGTTTGATAAAGCCGGGATTTAGTGCCTTGGCTTCGGCCTCTCGCAGGCCACACAGAACCTCGATCCCTGCGGAGCTCAGTATCTCAAGCCCGCGACCGGCAACCAGCGGATTGGGATCCATCATAGCTACCACCACGCGCCGAACCCCGGCCTCGACCAGCGCCAAGGCACAGGGCGGCGTGCGGCCGTAGTGTGAACAAGGCTCCAGAGTCACATAGGCGGTCGCACCGCGGGCCCGCTCACCCGCACTCCGTAGGGCGTGGACTTCGGCATGAGGCTCACCGGCCTTTTGATGCCATCCCTCACCAACCAGTTCGCCGTCTCGAATCAACACACAGCCGACGTTCGGATTCGGCGCCGTGGTGAAACGACCGCGTGCCGCCAGTGCCAGAGCACGATCCATCCACATGAAATCGGATGACGTAACAGCCAAGTCTTGTGTCACCGCTTAAGTCTCCAGACGGGCGATTTCTTCGCCAAACTCGCGAATATCCTCGAAACTGCGATAAACAGAGGCAAAGCGGATATACGCGACCTTATCCAGCCCCTTGAGTTCTTCCATCACCAGATTACCAATAAACTTGGCGCCGACTTCGCGCTCCCCCGTAGCCCGGAGCTGGGATTTGATACGGTTGACGCTCTCTTCGACCGCCTCCATGCTCACAGGACGCTTTTCCAGTGCGCGCTGGATGCCGCCGCGTAGCTTGTCTTCGTTAAACGGCTCACGGCTACCATTGCTCTTGATGACGCGAGGCATCACCAACTCAGCACTTTCAAAGGTGGTAAACCGCTCGTGACACTCAACACACTCACGACGACGACGAACCTGGTGCCCTTCGGCCACCAGACGGGAATCAATCACCTTGGTCTCATCAGCGCTACAGAACGGGCAGTGCATGGAGCTTGTCTCCGGCGAGGAACAGGATCCGCAGTGTAACAGAGGCGCTACCTGCTATTGAACCTTCAGTGCTACAACGGCTTGCTGAGGGCGAAAAAAAAGAGCCGCGTCTGCGGCTCTTTCGATGATGAGGCTTTATAGCAATCAGGCGTAGACAGGCAAACGCTTACAGATTGCCAATACCTTCTCGCGAGTATCGGCCAGAACCTTCTCGTCGGTGTGGTGATCCAACACATCACAGATCCAGCCAGCCAGCTCGGTGGCATCGGCTTGGGTGAAACCGCGGCGGGTAATGGAGGGTGAACCAATCCGGACTCCGGAAGTCACAAACGGGGAACGCGGATCATTCGGTACCGAGTTCTTGTTGACTGTGATATTAGCCTTGCCCAGAGCGGCATCGGCCTCTTTGCCAGTCAGTTCCTTGTCGGTCAGATCGATCAGGAACAGATGGTTCTCGGTGCCACCGGAGACAATCTTGTAACCGCGAGACTTAATCACCTCGACCATAGCCTTGGCGTTTTTAACCACTTGCTGTTGGTACGCCTTGAACTCAGGCTCCATCGCTTCTTTGAACGCCACCGCCTTACCGGCAATCACGTGCATCAGCGGGCCGCCTTGGCCACCCGGGAATACCGCAGAATTCAGCTTCTTGTACAGATCCTCATCGTTCTCAGCCGAGAGGATCAAACCACCACGCGGACCGGCCAGGGTCTTGTGAGTGGTAGAGGTCACCACATGAGCATGGGGGACCGGGTTCGGGTAGACACCCGCAGCGACCAGACCGGCGACGTGAGCCATGTCGACGAACAGGTAAGCACCGATCTTGTCGGCGATTTCGCGCAGCTTGGCCCAATCCACAATACCGGAGTAGGCAGAGAAACCGCCGATGATCATCTTCGGCTGCTCGGTGAGAGCCAAACGCTCCAGTTCGGCGTAGTCGATCTTGCCAGTCTCATCAATGCCGTAAGGAATGATGTCATACAGCTTGCCGGAGAAGTTGACCGGTGAACCGTGAGTCAGGTGACCACCATGGGCCAGGTTCATACCCAACACCTTATCTTTCGGGTTTAGCAGAGCCATATAGACGGCGCTGTTAGCCTGAGAGCCGGAGTGCGGTTGAACGTTTGCGTAGGTAGCACCAAAGAGTTCCTTGGCGCGCTCAATAGCCAGAGTCTCGACCACGTCGACGTACTCGCAACCACCATAGTAACGCTTACCGGGATAGCCTTCGGCGTACTTGTTGGTCAACTGTGAACCCTGAGCCTGCATAACGCGCGGGCTAGTGTAGTTCTCGGAGGCTATCAGCTCGATGTGCTCTTCCTGGCGCACGGTTTCATCGGTGATGGCCGCCCACAGTGCGGGATCGTAATCGGCAATGTTCATGTCACGCTTCAGCATCCATATCTCCTGACTCTGCGTAATGATTTGGGGGGTTGGTCACATTCTACCTTGCCACTAAGCGACTGGATAGCACAGGATAGTAACAATTGAGCTAAAAACGAGCGGACAACTAGGGCTCGACAACTGAAAGCTGCCGACTTTATGAGCATGTTGTGGTGATTAGACCAGTAAAGTGCTGCCAATTTTCACGAAATCACTATAATTGGCGAGTTTGGCTTGAAGGCCGACGCAAGAAAGCATACAAAACGCACATTAATGCGTGAACTGCGTAGCTACCCTAACGATAGCTGCATGATTGCCGAGGATAAGCTCATAATGGCCACAAAAGAACGGATCCTGCTCCTGAATGGCCCCAACCTGAATTTGTTGGGCAAGCGAGAGCCTGGCATCTACGGTTCAGCCACCCTCGACGATATCGTTGCGAAGCTGAAACGATTGGCTGATGAACAAGCGATTACCCTGACTCATCTGCAGTCTAATGCCGAATTTGAGTTGGTGAACGCCATTCATGGCGCCATGGGTCAGGTGGATTTTATCCTGATCAATCCGGCGGCCTTCACTCATACCAGCGTTGCATTGCGTGATGCGCTGCTGGGAGTTGCGATCCCGTTTATCGAGATCCATCTTTCCAACGTCCATGCCCGGGAACCCTTCCGTCATCACTCCTACTTGTCCGATGTGGCCAAAGGTGTGATCTGTGGTCTCGGAGCAGATGGTTACGAATTTGCTTTACTAGCGGCTGTGCGCCATCTGCGCCAGTCAATCATTTAACTGCTAGAGAAGTTGAACAGAGAATGCAAATGGATATCCGTAAAATCAAAAAACTGATCGAACTGGTTGAAGAGTCCGGGATCACCGAGCTGGAAATCACCGAAGGCGAAGAGTCGGTACGAATCAGTCGCGGCGGCGTAGTCGCACAGGTCGCTCCCATGGCGTATGCCGCACCACAAGCACCAGTGGCCGCAGCTCCGGCTGCCCCCGCCACACCTGCAGCGGCTGAGCTGAGCGGGCATATACTGCGCTCACCTATGGTCGGTGCTTTCTACCGTTCTTCTGGCCCGGATGCTGCACCATTTGTTGAAGTCGGCCAGCAGGTCAAAGTCGGTGATGCACTGTGCATCGTTGAAGCCATGAAGATGATGAACCAAATCCAATCGGACAAGGCTGGAGTGATCAAGCGTATCCTGGTTGAAAACGGCGATACCGTTGAGTTCGATCAACCGATGTTCATCATCGAATAAGGGGCGTCTGACCATGTTGGACAAAGTAGTCATCGCTAACCGCGGTGAAATTGCGCTTCGTATTTTGCGGGCGTGCAAAGAGCTGGGTATCAAGACAGTCGCGGTACACTCCACGGCTGATCGAGATCTCAAGCACGTCAAGCTGGCGGATGAGACCATCTGTATCGGTCGTGCATCCGCTAAAGAGTCTTACTTGAATGTACCATCACTGATCGCTGCAGCCGAGGTGACGGGGGCTGTCGCCATCCACCCTGGCTACGGTTTTCTCTCCGAGAATGCGGATTTTGCCGAGCAAGTGGAGAAGTCAGGGTTTATTTTCGTAGGTCCGAGAGCCGAAACCATCCGCCTGATGGGCGATAAGGTTTCAGCCATCAATGCCATGAAAAAAGCAGGTGTACCTTGTGTCCCCGGCTCTGGTGGCCCAATCGGAGAAGACGCTAAAGAAAACGCCAGCATCGCCAAGCGGATTGGCTATCCGGTAATTATCAAAGCTGCTGGTGGTGGTGGTGGGCGTGGTATGCGTGTCGTCCGCGCCGAATCCGAATTGGTCAACTCCATTGCGCTGACCAAGTCCGAAGCGGGCCAATTCTTCAACAATGACATGGTCTACATGGAGAAATACCTGGAGAATCCACGTCATATTGAAATCCAGATACTGGCCGATGGCCAGGGCAATGCCATCTACTTGGGTGAGCGTGATTGCTCCATGCAGCGTCGCCATCAGAAGGTTGTTGAAGAGGCACCGGCACCGGGAATTACCGAGGAAATGCGTCAATTCATCGGTGCCCGCTGTGTTCGTGCCTGTATCGAGATCGGTTATCGTGGTGCCGGTACCTTCGAGTTCCTGTATGAAAACGGCGAATTTTATTTCATCGAAATGAATACCCGGATCCAGGTTGAACATCCCGTAACCGAGATGGTCACAGGAATTGATTTGATCAAGGAACAACTGAAGATTGCCGCCGGCCAGCCGTTGACCATCAAGCAGGAAGATATCCGCATGAAGGGCCATGCCATTGAGTGCCGGATCAATGCCGAAGATCCGCAGACCTTCCTGCCTGCCCCCGGAAAAATCGAGTGGTTCCATGCGCCGGGTGGTTTGGGTGTCCGCTGGGATTCCCATATCTACAGTGGCTACACGGTTCCGCCTTATTACGACTCGATGATCGGCAAGCTGATCTGTTACGGAGATTCTCGCGACACTGCGATTGCCCGTATGCGACAAGCGCTGGACGAAATCGTGGTCGAAGGCATCAAGACCAATATTCCGCTGCAAAAAGAGATCATGCGGGACGAGAACTTTGCTTTAGGTGGCACCAATATTCACTACTTGCACAAGAAACTCGGACTCTGATCCTGACATTGCTTCATGGTAAAAGGCCGCAGCTGCGGCCTTTTTATTGCGCGATGCGAAGAGCCAGAAGCTGATAATGGCAAGCGGCAAGCGCCTAGATCACAACTGACTATCGCAGTAGGAGAAGAATATGACGACCCATGCCTGGCGCCAACAGCTATGCGACTACATTCGCCTGCAGGCACAACCCGTGGACAAATTCAGTCATCAGCCGCGCCTGTACGCTCTAGCTTGCAAGCTGGGAGCTGACCTCGAGCATGATGATGACATACTGTTCGCAGCGTGCTGGCTTCATGATCTGGGGGTTTTCGTTGGGCATCGCCCAGAAGAGCCTGCAGCGTTAGCCCACTGGGACAACGTTGCTTATGCCATTGAGCAAGTGCCAGCATTGCTTGGGCGCTGGAATTTCCCTGACAATAAAATTACGGCGGTCCAAGATGCTATCCGCCAACATCATCCACAGGCAAAGCCGACGACCACAGAGGCAGTGCTGTTGCATGATGCGGATGTGCTGGAATTATTAGGGGCGGTAGGGCTGCTGCGAACCATCAGCAAGGTCGGGCGTGATACCCGCTTCAAAACCTTCAGCGACGTACTATCGGTATTGGAACGATACCTACAACTGGAAGCAGATTTGTTGACGGCACCAGCACGCGAGCTAGCTCAACCTCGGCTAACACTGGTTCGGCAATTTATCGCGCAAGCTAAAGAGGAGAGTCAAGGCATAGCCCTTTGATCTTGAATCATGCCCGAGGATGAAACTCGGTATGTAGTGCTTTCAGGCGTTCACCGGCAACATGGGTGTAAATTTGCGTGGTGGAGAGATCGGCATGCCCAAGCAGCATTTGCACCACCCGTAAGTCAGCACCATGATTGAGTAGATGGGTGGCAAACGCATGCCGCAAGGTATGGGGGGATAATTCGACGGCAATATGTGCGCGACTGGCGTATAACTTGATGCGATGCCAGAACGTCTGCCGCGTCATCTGTTGCGCTCGATTGGAGGGAAAGAGTACATCAGACGCCTTAGCACCCAACAAAAGACCACGAGCTTCTCGTAAATAACAGCTGATCCAGTGCATAGCCTCCTCCCCCATGGGCACCAATCGCTCTTTATTGCCTTTACCGATGACACGAACAACTCCCTGACGCAGGCTGATGTTTTCCATTCTTAAACCAACCAACTCAGAAACGCGCAGCCCGGTCGCGTACAACAGCTCCAGCATTGCCTTATCACGCAATTCAAGTTCAATGCCGACGTCCGGCTCAGACAATAACGCTTCTACTTGAGCTTCACTGAGATCCTTGGGCAGTCGCGTCGGTAGCTTAGGACTCAGTAATAACGCGGTTGGATCATCATCCCGCAGTTGCTCCCGGATCAGATATTGGAAAAAGCGACGCAGAGCGGATAGTAAACGCGCCGTAGAGGTAGCCTTGAAACCACGGTCCAGACGCCAAGCAATATAATCGTGTAAAACCTCGCCTTGTAACGTCAGCAAGGAATCACCCCGGCTATCCAGCCAGTCGGAGAATTTCTCCAAATCCGAGCGATACGCACTGAGCGTATGTTCCGCCAACCCACGTTCCAGCCAGAGAGCATCGAGAAATTGATCAATTAATCCATTCATGTGGAGACACACCTCGGCTATTAATTACCGAACGTATTATGACGAGAAGTCGGCGGGAAATGAAATCAGCGGAAAATGAGTGCGAGAGACAATAGCCAACTTAATACCGGGCAAAAATAAAAAAAGCCCCGATATTGCTATCGGGGCTTTTTGTGGGTCTTTCGACCTAATTGGGTGCCTGGCAGTGTCCTACTCTCGCATGGCGAATGCCACACTACCATCGGCGCTACAGCGTTTCACTTCTGTGTTCGGCATGAGAACAGGTGGGTCCACTGCGCTATGACCGCCAGGCATAAATCTTC
>JBBRVG010000058.1:0-27898 GCA_038247115.1 Enterobacterales bacterium
ATGAAAAGAGCCCTATCGAAAGATAGGGCTCTTTTCATTGTGCGAATCCGGCGGTTCGGTTTGATCCGGTTCCGCCTGGTAGATGCTGCCGATCTGTTCACCTCTGGCGACCGGCGGCGGGCCAAGGGGGAAAAGCCTCCCCCTTGGCAATCCCGGGCTTGGGCGTATGCTGACTGCCGGGAAGGCTCCGAGTTCCGGGCTGCTCTCCATCGGCCGGGAGCCACACGCCATCCATGGCGTGACGCTCCCTTTTACGGTCATCCTGACCGTGCACCGATTCCATTCACCCCTTCACTCGCCAGGCAGACGGCTTCTGGCTTTGGAGAACAAGGGCAACAGCAACTACAAGGGCAAGGGCAAGAGCCTTAAATTTCTGCGAACAGGACAGAGCCTGCGGCTATGGGCGCTTACTTTTTGACTTCGTGGCCTATGATGCCACCGACAGCGGCGCCACCCAGGGTACCCACGGCGCTACCACCGGTTAAAACCGAGCCACCGACGGCGCCGATACCAGCCCCAACTGCGGTGCCTTTATCCTGCTCCGACATGCCGGAGCACGCGGCCACACCCAACAGCATGGTGATGGCCATAACGCCTTGCGCTAAACGATACATCTTGTTCATGGGGTTACCTCTTGAGACTGATCTATTCGTTCGGGAGCAGGCAGTTACCAGCATAATGCCGTTGCTGTTCTGACCCGGTCGGCCAACACGCAAGCCCGGATAGTTATTGCTCAATCGCGGATCGGGTGGGTATATCAATGACGCATCTCACCTACCAGATCACGGTCGGGCGCTCTACCAGCCGCTTGTCCGTTATTGCGACCATAATCCCTCGCTCGCAACCGCGCATCTGTACGCTAGCGCCTATAGGATCGGCTTTTTAGGTATTTGTTCTGGGCATGCGATCAATACCCCTTGAGCCACGGCTCGTCTCTCGGGTCCGATGCGGATTGGTTCGGTTCCGTTCACCCCTACACTCGGCCCGGCAGGCGGCTTCGGGTTTCTGCGGGGCTATCAACAAGCACAAGCCAGCTTGTTTACCTCCACCCTGACTTTACTCACCAGCAGTTACTTTAATCCGGTGCGCTTTGATTTGACGCACAAATCGCCGTGACAATTTTGAATACTCTGCTAGCGAGGGTCAGATGAATCGTAGTGCGATGCAGGGCATAGGGTGGCCGCAAGCCCCTGCGGTAGCCATGGCAATTGCCAGAACAAGGGGGTGGAATTGATTGAATTATGTGCTGGATTTAATTCTCACGACTACCAGTTCGTGATAGAACATATTGATTGCGCTATTCCAGTTGGTTGTGCCCAGTTATCCGTAACGGAGCAAATAAAATTGGATTCATTCCTTAACACATAATTTTTACATCAAACGAACGGAGTCGTAATGGAAATAAATAATTTGCCATTCTGCACAACTAATTGGGCGAACATACAGCCAACTAAGCATGCTGGAGAAACGGGTTGTGCTCTTTGGCATACTCAAACTTTTGGTAACATCCGAGTTCGATTAGTGGAGTATTCTGCTGATTATCTTGCCGATCACTGGTGCAGTAAAGGCCATGTGCTATTTTGCATTGAAGGGGAATTAAAAACTGAATTGCAAGATGGGCGTGTATTTACTCTTACCCCGGGCATGAGCTATCAAGTGGCTGATAATGCTGAATCTCATCGTTCATCTACTGCAAACGGGGCAAAATTATTTATCGTTGATTAAAGAAACCACTCAGTAGTTTACGTCGCTCCCTGGGGCACGAGAAAAAGTCGGGGGCCCATGACTAAATTGTTATGTATTGCAGCATCAGGGGGTTACGTCAATAAATGTCTAATTTAAAATATATTATTTATTTCATAGGCATTATGGTGTTCGCCTTAACTTATGAATCCGTCAAGCAACGCCTAGGTGGTGGATTCTGGTTTTTTATTTCAGCCCTCTCATACTTGGCCTCACTAAGAGCTCTTGGGTACTTATTGGCAAACAAATTTAATAAACCGCAGAACATGGACAATAAATGAAGTACATAGTCGTTATTGCTTTATGCTCCCTTTGGCTATTAACTTTTAAATTATCGGGGTGTGAACTACTTGATTCGCCATTTGGTTTTGTGTCTGGCTGCAAGAATTATGGCGTGAATTGGAACTCTTTTTTAGCGCCAAGCGGTTTCTTGCTTATTAGTATTGCACCCTTGGCAGTTATTCATTTTTTAGTAACAGTGTTTGGCGCATTAATTCGTCACATCAAGCTCGCCATCAAAAATCAAAAAACATAATAAATGTTTTAGGTCGTTCGCTTCGCTCATTGGGACGCGCATAAAGCCGCGCGCCCCATAACCAAAATGTTAGGCCATATAAATATCACGGTGATAATGCGATGAAAAAGCTAATAATCTTAGGACATCCAGCACAGGACAGTTTTTGTAAAAGCATTGCTGATACGTATTTTTATACAGCAAGGCGGATGGGCCAAGAGGTTGAGTTGCTCAATTTGGCATCATTACAGTTCGACCCAGTTCTCCATGAAGGATATAAAAGCGTTCAAATACTTGAACCTGATTTAGAGCGCGCTAAATATTTGATTTCATGGGCTGATCATATCATCTGGATTTATCCTAATTGGTGGGGCACAATGCCAGCATTACTGAAAGGATTTATCGATAGAGTTTTTATCCCTGGATATGCATTCAAGTATCGTCAAAACTCAAATTTATGGGATAAACTCCTCACTGGTAAGTCAGCACATATATACGTTACTATGGACTCGCCACCTTGGTATTATAAATGGTTTACAAAAATGCCAGGCCATCACCAAATGAAACGGGCAATCCTACAGTTTTGTGGTATTTCTCCAATAAAAATCACTAACTTTGGCCCACTTAAAAACTCATCTGACAGTCAAATAAATAAGTGGCTTAAGTCAGTAGAGGTTGATGCTGCGAGAAATTAAATATCGCCTATCATGGCGTTAAAAACCCTTCTGGACATATCCTAATTTATTGGAATATAACATTAATTAATTTCGTTCCCAAGGATCTGCTATGCCTACTCCTATTCATCCGGAATATATCCTTCAATCTTCGGCTAACGAAGCCAAACAGATCCAGGCCAGAGCGGAGCTGGATAAACCGCAGCCTGTGGTATTGCGCGTGTTAGCAGTTATTCTGGCAATGCTGGTAATGGTAGCGCTGCAGTTTGACCATTCCATCAGTCCGCTGGTGATTGGCATCATGACCCTGACCCTGGTGTGCTGTTTACAGCTGGCCATCGATAATTGGCATACCAAAAGAAAGCTTAATGCCGCGCTTGTGTTGATGAAATCAAGCCATTAAATTGTGCCGTGTATTCAGGACCAACATTTAAACCCAAGGAATTTACGATGTCATACCAGGATCAGTTCGTCGCTTACTTAACCCACTATGCCAATAAGGATATTACGAAGATATCCGAGATGTTGGCCGAAGATGTGACGTTACGGGATTGGAATATTTCGGTCTCGGGCAAGGCCAGCACCATCGCGGAAACCGAGAAGAACTTTCAGGCGGCCGATACGGTCGAGATCGAGATCCTGCATCTGTATGCCGCTGAACAAGGTGTGGCCGGGGAATTACGGATCATAGTGGATGGCACGACTATCTTGTATGTGGTAGATGTGGTCAGTTTTAATGCCGATGGCAAGATTAAGGCGATCCGCGCATTTATCGGTCGCGGGGATTAAACGGAATAAATCCCCTGCCCGGCTCCCGACCAGAGAGACATGACGATGGATCGTATTCAATATAATGATGGCTATAAGTACCAACTGAAACAGGATTACGCACTGAGTGTGCCGCTCAAACCGGCGGCGCGATTTGATTCCGACTTTCTGCAGCTGGAAACCGATGGTCGGTTATTGATTAAACAGGGCTATGCCTGGGATGGTCCATCCGGGCCCACGATTGATACCTTGAATTTTATGCGCGGCTCCCTGGTGCACGATGCCTTATATCAATTGATGCGGGAACAATGTCTGGATCATATTCAGGATCGGGCGGCGGCCGATCAATTGTTGCGTGATATCTGTATTGCCGATGGTATGTGGCGGCTTCGCGCCTGGTGGGTCTATCAAGGCGTGCGCTGGTTTGGCAATCCCTGTGCCGATCCCGCCCGTAAACGCCTGCCCATCTGGGCACCGAAATAATATCTCTCCCAATCCTCTATTCATCGGCTCAATATCCGGCTCCGATATGGCAGCCATAATGAATTAATTCAGGTTTGCTCTTATGAAAAAACTACTTCTTATCGTCATCTGTATTGCTGCTTGGCAATTCTATCAACAACATATAGCGTCTGGACCCGTAGCGACGCAGGGGCAGGCATTTGAGTCCAGCTATAAACCCGACCCAGTAGTTGATAATCCCATTAACCCTGTCGCTGAAATCCGGGCCTCTGCGCCAGTATCAAGTGAACAGTTCCGCTGTGATGGTCGTGTCTATTGCACCCAGATGCGCTCCATGGCCGAGGCTGAATTCTTTATCCGTAATTGTCCAGGAACAAAAATGGACGGCAACCATGATGGTGAACCCTGTGAAAACGACAGCCGGTTTTAGTATTCAATTCCTTACCCAAAAGACATTCACCCTGGGCCCTTATGTGAATGTCTACACCATGAGTCGCATTAAATCCGCACTGCAGGATAGTCACTAACACAGGCCTTTTCATGCTATGGGCGGTGCCGCCAGATATTGTTCTTCACCCTAAATATTATTGCTGGAGTTTATAATGCTCGAATTTAAAGACAATGGTCGTTTTGTCCTGAATGGAAAAGACGAATTCAATATGCAGCGCATTAATCGGGTTTGGGTCGTGGATCTTTCACCCCTGGATCAAGTCAAACGAGTGGTACTGATCGGGATATTATTTGCCGCCGTGGGCGCTGCCTGCGCATTGTGGTTTGCGGCGCTGGCGATTTATTTATGCTTGGTTCTCTTCTTGCTGGGTATTGTGTGGGCATTGCTGACCTTTCGGCGCAGTGAACTGAGAGCCAGCTTTAAGGCGACGGATGAAACCGGCGGCCAAACGGTGACCTTGATGCATGCTTCCCGGCAGGACAGGGTCCAGCAACTGCACGATATTGCCGCGCAAATTGCAGCCCGTTTACCACAGGCTTCTGCGAGTCGCTGAAGCTCTCATTCACTCGCCACCAGGAGCGCACGACATGTTTTCCCATCTCTTTATCAGTGTGACGGATTTCGACGCGGCATTGAATTTTTACAATGCTCTGATGGCGGAGCTGGGGCTGGAGCTGCGCTTTTGTGATCGGGAAAAGCCCTGGGCGGGCTGGCATAGCGCTGGCGGCGAACGTCCCTTGCTGGTGATCTGCACTCCGTTTAATGGCCAGCCCCATCATCCGGGAAATGGCCAGATGGTAGCCCTGAATGCGGCCGATCGCGCCATGGTGCAGCGCGCCTATGCCACCGCGCTGGCCCATGGCGGCAGCAGTGAGGGCGAGCCTGGATTACGGCCGCACTATCATGCTGATTTTTATGGTGCCTATTTTCGCGATCCGGCCGGTAATAAACTCTGCGTGGTCTGCCATCAGCCAGAGTCTTAATAGCCATGTGTTGATATCAATGAATTAATAGATGCAGTTCCTGCGCGATATCGGCATCGAGTTGATGCAAGGCTATTATTTCGCCAAGCCGGGTTTTGAATCCTTGCCTGTGGTGGATTTTACTCTTCTCGACTAAAAGCCCGATCAGCTATGCTGCTGGCTACTGAATCATTGGACCTGATGGCAGGGCGTCTTGATGTACCAGCTCTATTACTACCCCAACAATGCCAGTCTGGCGCCGCACTTTTTACTGCACCATATGGGCTTGGCCTATGAGCTGGTCCTGGTGGACAAGAAAGCCAACGCCCAGAAATCCCGGGATTATCTGCGCCTGAATCCAGCCGGGCGGATCCCGACGTTGATTGCCGATGGCCAGCCCATCTTCGAAAGCGCCGCCATCTGCATCCATCTGTGCGAACAGCATCCCGAACATGCCTTGATCCCGCCGCTAGGCAGCCCCGAGCGGCCGCAGTTCTTCCAGTGGCTCGCCTATCTGAACAATACCCTGCAGACCGAGCTCATGATCTATTACTACCCGCACCGTCATACCACGGACGCAACTTGTATCCCGCAGATCCGCGCCGCCCAAGGCGAGCGGGTTGCCGAGGCGCTGGCGTTACTCGACCAGCAACTCTCGACGCGACCTTATCTGCTGGGTGATAGGCTCAGTGGCTGCGATTTTTTCTGCTGGATGCTGGCCGAGTGGTGCCTGCCCCTGCCGCACTCCCCTCTGGAATTCCCCGCCCTGCGCAGCTATTTGCAGCATTTGTCACAGCTACCGGCGATCCAGGCGGTCTGCCAGCTTGAAGCCATCGATCTGACGCCCTTTCAACCCCACTAAGCCGGATCTCGCCAATCGGACTTTGCCCAGTACGAGGACTTTATGATTGATCACACCGGATTTATCGTTTCCGATCTAGCGCGCAGCAAGGCCTTTTATCTGCAGGCGCTAGCCCCGCTGGGGTATACGATTGGACTGGAGCTGGAGCAGGCACTGGGGTTTGCTGTTCGGGACCCACAGTCGGGAGATGATCCCGGTGGCGACTTCTGGATTGCCACCGGCACCCCCTATCAGCCCCGCAGCCATATCGCCTTTCGTGCATCCAGCCGTGAGCAGGTGATTGCCTTCTACGAGGCTGGCTTAGCCGCCGGAGGTCGGGATCTGGGTGCTCCGGGCTTGCGTCCGCACTACCATGCCGGTTATTTTGCGGCCTTTATTCTGGATCCGGACGGTTACAATATCGAAGCCGTGTATCACGGTTAGTCGCATTCATCGTCCTTCAATCGCTATGGAGTTATCCCGTGAAGAGGCAGGTATTTATCGTCGGCCGTGGCAAACTGGCCCAGGAGTTACTTCAAGAGCTCGACCCGGGCGAGTCGTTCGAGGTGCTGCCCTGGCCTGAGCCTGCCGCTGCACCGAGTCAAGCCATCGTCATTCATGCCGGATCCGGCAAGGCGCTACCGCAGCTGTTTGCCTATTGCGCGGCGACCGGCTCTACGCTGATCGAACTGGCCACCGGCACCGAACTCGGTGCGCCGGACGAGCGGTTCCCGCTCCTGCTGTGCCCCAACACCAATATTCTGATGCTCAAATTCATGCACATGCTGGCGCAATGCGGCGCCTCGTTCCATGGCTACTCCCATCAGCTTATCGAGTCCCATCAAGCCAACAAGAGCTCGACGCCCGGCACGGCAGTCAGCATGGCTCACGCCCTAGGCATCCCCGAGGATGCCATCCAATCCGTGCGCGATCCCAGGGTGCAGCAGCATGAGCTGGGCATTCCCGAGGAGCATCTGGCACGCCATGCGTTCCACCGCATCGTCATCGCCGACGAGATCTGCAGCCTCAAGCTGGAGTCTCAGGTGTATGGTGCGGCCCCCTATGCCGCCGGTGTGGCTAAAATAGTCGCCGCCGTACACGCCCACCCGCTGGAGAGACGTCGCTATGAAGTCCAGGAGCTAGTGGCTCAGGGCTGGATCTAGCGCGGCCAAGGTCGCCAAATAACGGCTCGATCACAGGGTTGTGACGAGCTGCCTCCATTTGCGCAACATCATTTTTTCCTTTCTATAACAAGCCACTCACCGCTTCAATGGCGGTTATTTCGCCGCTCCGCTGCTTTTGTCATCACCATTACTGCTATCGCCACTAGGCTATTGCTGGCATATTCGACAACACCTAGCAATACGGGAGAGGATCCATCATGACCCCATGGCGAGTGATTTTAATAGTGGGCGCCCTGCTGAGCCTGGCAGGATGCGGTAAAGGCGTGGAGCCACAACTGGACTACAGCGCCCCGGGTACCAGCTTCGATCTGGCGCACTGGAAACTGACGATCCCCGATGAGGAGGCCAGTGAAATTGCCCCGGAAAAACTGCGCGGCTATGCCTCGCGCTATTTCTATCTGGCAGACGACGGCGCCATGGTGTTTGTTGTTCCCGCCTCCGGTGGCACCACCAAAAATAGTGATTACCCGCGCTCGGAATTGCGCGAGGTGCTGGAGCCCAACGATGACAACCGCAACTGGTCCGGCAGTGGCTTCCATCGCCTGGATGCCAGTTGTCAGGTGGTGCGCGAGCCGGAGACCGGAAAAGTCATAGTCGGCCAGATCCACGGCTTTGATGCCCGACCTCTGATCAAGTTGCAGTGGGAGAAGGGTCAGCTCAAGGCACTCATCAAACAGCATCCCAAAGGCAGTAACGAGGATGTCAGCCATCTGTTCAAGGCCCAGGTGGATAAGGGCCCCTTCAGCTACCGCATCGAGGTTCAGGATGGCGTGCTGACGGTGAGCGTCAACGACGAACCCTTCCGCTACGACTTCTACGCCGCCGATCCAGCCTGGCGTAGCGTTCCCTTCTACTTCAAAGCCGGTGCCTATGCGCAAGCAACCAGTGGCAGTGACAGCGATGTGGCCGAGGTGCGCTTCACCCGATTGCTCACCGAGCACAGACCGGCGTCATAAGCCATAGCCAGGGCTCGACTCAGCCAGATCCCGGCCATCACCCTATCAGCGTCTATCCCCAAGCCCCGGTTCTCCAACTCGGGCTTGGCTGTTCGCCCCCATCTTTTTCATGTCAGTCCGGCAAGATTGACCCGCGGCCATTACCAGTGCCCCCCTTGCCACGCACAGATCCCCCTTGTCGATAATTCGCTCAGTACCGCCGCATCTGTGCTATGGTGCGCCGTCACTTCAGGTCGCACTGCAGACTCGGCAAGCTTACCGCCGGTGTTTTGCACCCTAGTTGTCGCGACATCCGGCCATACGGTGTTTTTCAAGATAGTGGCCGCCTCTGTTCCAATTCTGGCTCGCCTGGCTTGCCATCCTTCGTCTACCGATCATCCGGTGTCGGCTCTTTCGAGCGCGTAAGCCGTTGATCGGATCGCACCCATGATCCATCGCTCGTCTATGTCTGGATCTGTCATCTGGCTGCACCGAACCCGGCGCACAGAGGCATCTCTTGCCATGCCGTGGCGCATATGCCACAGGAATCGCTCATGATCGCCTATCTGATCCTCGTTCATCGTTATCCCCGTTTGTTCAAGCGGATGTTCAGCGCCATTTATGACGCCAGCAATCACTACGTCATTCATGTCGACAAGCGCTCGGGCGCCGAACTGCATCAGGAAATAGCCAGCTTTCTGCAGGATTATCCCAATGCCCACTTGTTGCCGAGCGAGAATGCGCTCTGGGGCGGTTACAGCCTGGTGGATGCCGAACTCCGCGGTATTGCTGCTTTACTGGAGCAAGATGCCAACTGGGAATTTTTCATCAATCTGAGCGCCCAGGACTTTCCCTTGCACTCCCAGGCGGATATCCAGAGCTATCTGCGCCAACACAAGGGCCAGGATTTCCTCAAGGTGGCAGATCAACGACTCTGTCGCCCCGATACCCTGCACCGCATCGAGGAGTGGGTAACCGAGCATGAGCACAGCATCACCAATGGCGCCGGAAATCATCGCCCCTATCTGGAGAACGTCACCCCCTACATCGGTAATCAGTGGATGATCCTCAGTCGGCGGTTTTGCGAATTTGTCACCCACAGCCCCGAGGTCGAGCGCTTCAAGAGTTTCTATCAGCACACGCTGATCCCCGATGAGGGCTTCTTTCAGACGGTGATCATGAACACCAGCTATCGCAGTGATCTCGTCAATGATGACAAGCGCGCCATCGACTGGATCCCGATGGGCGATATCAAGCTGCGGCCACGGGATTACACGGCGCAGGATGCCCCGCAGCTGCTGGACAGCGAGCAGCTGTTTGCCCGCAAGTTCGACGAGAGCATCGATAGCCGGATCCTGGATATTCTCGAAACCCATCTGGCCTCACCCCTGCCCGGCCGCTATCACAGCCGACTCGAACCCTGGACACCCGTGGCCGCCAGCGCAGCGTTGCAGCCGACCAGCGCAGCGTTGCAACCCGCCAGCGCGGCGCTACAACCCAGCTGTGCCCTGGTTTGACCGCAGCCGACAGAAGCCGGCGGTGTTGTAAGCTTCTGTCAGGCTCCCTTTTGGTTTAGACTGCCCCACCTGTCATTTGGTAACCGTAGACAAGATGATCGTACCCAGTTTTGAAGTCGTGATGCGCTGGCTGACCCAGGGCCAGATCCCCCACTACCTGTGTGAACAATGCCATGGCATCCACATCGTCGATATTCAATCCCTCGAGGGTGTGCTGGAGAGCCGGTTGTTTGTCGAGAGTGAAGGATTGATGTTCACCACCGAGCTGGAGATACGCCCGGTTGGCTTACTGCCCCTGGTGGCCGATCTGGGCCGTCTGAACATGAACTACCCGACGCTAAAGATTTTTGTCGATGTGGTGGACGACAACCTGCCCCGGCTGATGATTTGCGACACCATCCATATCGCCGCCGGTCTCACCGACGAACAGCTGCAGCTGTTTATGACCAGCGCCATCACCGGCATGAAGCAGTTGTATGGGGAATGCGAACAAGCTGGCTACCTGAATCCGCCGGAAGAAAGCGCCGGCGCCAACGCGGTGCACTAGTCCCGAGAAAGCCCATCCGTTACAGAACCCGCTCCGGCGGGTTTTGTTATTTCTGCTCCCGTCCCAACGCAGGCCGGATACAGTTCGCTGTTGCGCTGGAGTCACAACAGGTCACCGGGATAACAGAATAAAAAAGGGCGCCGTAGCGCCCTTGGTGTCAGGAGTTGCGAGGATCAGGGGAAGTCGTGAATGCTGACCGGCGCGCTGACGCCACGCTGGAACACGTTCACCTTGCCGCACTGAGCAAAATGGTTGCCGCTGGTGTAAGGGGTACCAGACTGGCTGACATTTGCCTCCCAGCCGGCGCCGTTCTTGATGTAGGTTTTGAACTCGAACCAGAGGCTGTTCACGGCCTTGGAGCAGTCCATCTGCACATCCAGCATCCAGTAGTGCTGACCATAGGTGTTCAGAGCCTCGACGCCATAACCGTCTGCCGCCACCGTCTTCAGGGCGCCCCAAGTAGAGGGCCACACATTGGTGGTCCAGTCCATGGCGGTACCGACAGCCGCGGTGTTTTGTGACGCTTCGGTGCCGTACCAGTCCAGATACTTATCGTTGGCCTTCCAGGGCGCTGTGGTGGTGTTACGCAGGTTGTTGTGCACGATCGGGATGGCGCACTGATAGTTGGTGCTGGTGCACGCCAGGCCCAGATTGTTGGCGGCGTAGGTATGGTCGATACCGCCGCGCACGAACATGTCTTCACCGGCGGCCGTGGTGCCATACACCAAGAGCACTGTGCGCTTCAGACCAGGGGTGGAGCCCTTCTTCCAGACGGCCCAATCGGTGCCGGATTGGACCAGGGTCCAGCCGCTACCGCTCGGCGTCCAGGAGCCGTTACCCATCTTCATCGCCAACTTGTCGCCGATATAGGCGGCATAGAGGCCCTGCTCGGCGCGATCTATGGTCACAGTAGAGTTGGAGTGGATGCCTTCTGATTTACGCAGTTGCATCAGCGCCTTGATCTGGCTACCCAGGCCCCAGTTGAAGTAATGGGTGTAGTAGACAGAGGGAACCCCGGGGTGGGTCATGATGTAGGCATAGGCCTGCATCACCTTGTCACAGGGAACCGGCCAGTGATTTTGACCCGAACCACAGGTGCCACTCGGGCCGGTATCGTGGTTGTCCACGAAGGTCACGGAGTGAGAAGGCCACCAACCAATAGCGCCTTGCGGCTTGCCGCTGGAATCCTTCAACACGGAGAAGTTGTAGGTGGATAGCGCCTTGTTCAGCAGCCCCTTGGTGGTGAAGTCAAACACGGCACTGGTGCCGCCGGTGGCGTTCACCCAATTGATCAACAGTTGACGGTGAGCATCCGGGTAATTGGCATCGGAGCCGCAACCCTCACCGGTGTAACACAGGGAGGTCCAATATTCGCCCACGCTAAAATAGGGACTGGTGGCGTTGTTATAGATGCCGACATAGCTGCCGTTGAAGCCCTTGACGTAGTCATAACGCCAGCCGTCAAAACCGACGCCCTTGAGGGTGGTGTTCATCCAGTCTTTGATACTGGTCTGTACAAAGCCCTGGCTGTGGTCGATATCCCGCGCGGCGGAATAGCCACCACCGGAATCAGCGTTGCCACGGGTGCCAGTACAGTTGGAGCCGGTAGCACCCCAGGCTTCATCGTCGGAGGTAATGGCCTGCATGCTCCAGTTCGGGTTGGCAAAGCCACACCAGCTGCCGGTACCGTTGCGATGGTTGATGACGATATCCGCCAGTGCCTTGACCCCTTTGCCATGCAGGGTGTTGATCAGGGAGGCCAGCTCGGTCTCGGTACCATATTTGGAGTTGAGATCGTTGAGCTGCTCGGGCAGATAGCCCTCCAGCGAACCGGCCTTTGAGGGCGGCGGCAGCCAGACCATGTTGAACCCGGCGCTGGCGATCTCGTCGGCATTGGCCGAGAGCTGGTTATACCAGGTTGCCGAAGCGGAAGCCGAGGTCCATTGGAACCCTTGCAGCATGATATCGGTATTGTTTTCCGGCACGCCGGCCCAGGCGCCACAGGAGACGGCCGCCAGTACCGACAATGCCAAGCATTGTTTCTTCATTGTTTATTTTCCTTCGTTCGAAATGCACTTCCTAATGTTGTTGCGACCCGGTCGCTGGGCAGCGTCGTTGCGCGGCTGCTATGCAGACGGAGCAGGTGTTGCCATCACCGGGCCGGTGTTCTGATGCCGCAGCATCAGGGCATGATTCCAAACCCATGTGCCGACCAAGGCAATTACCGGAAGGTTGTTTTGTGAGCAGCGCAAATTTGTAAAGACAAAGTTGCGAAGCTGCTCACTTTTTAACGGAAGGTAAAATAGAGCAACCACACCAATGCCTCTTCCGCATCAGCGCGGGCATGGATGATGTTCCCCAGTTCCTGGTTCTGTAACAGCAAGGAGACTGATGTATAGCGGGCATGACACATGCCTAACGTTGCAGGGGCGTTGCATAACCATAAGAATCCTCCACACTGGCAACCTTGGATTAACAAGCTACTAAATTCGTATTTTTTGAATTTAATTCCCAATTTATCCATTGAATGCAGAATAGTTACGCAATATATTGCGCGCCTTGCCGAACAGTTGGCCTCCGCGCCACTGACTGAACATTCACCCCGGATAGTGAAACGATAACGATGAAGAAAAATCTGGGTCTGGGCACCTTGATAGCCCTGGTACTGAGCTCCATGGTGGGCGCCGGTATTTTTAGCCTGCCACAAAATATTGCGGCCAATGCCCAGGTCGGGGCCATCGCCCTGGGTTGGGTGATCACGGGTCTGGGCATGATCTGTCTGGCACTGGTGTATCAATCTTTGTCCCTGCGCCGACCGGATCTGGATGGTGGCATCTTTACCTATGCCAAGGCCGGTTTCGGCAACTTTGTCGGTTTCAATGCCGCCTGGGGCTACTGGATCTGCCAACTGCTGGCCAACGTCTCCTACGTGGTCGTGGTGTGCAGTGCGCTGAGTTATTTTGTCGATACCCCGGAGCAGATCTGGCTGGGTGAAGGCAATACCCCCTATGCCATAGCGCTGGGCTCGCTGCTGATCTGGGCGGTACAGGCGCTGGTGATCCGCGGCATCAAGCTGGCGGCCTTCGTCAATATGATCACTACCATCGCCAAGCTGATCCCGCTGCTGGTGCTGGCGGTGGCCCTGATGCTGGCCTTCCACATGGACACCTTCACCCTGGATCTCTGGGGTCAGGGCACTCCGGAGCTCGGCAGCGTGATGGATCAGGTCAAATCCACCATGAAGGTCACCCTCTGGGTCTTTATCGGCATCGAAGGCGCCATCGTGGTGTCAGCCCGGGCCGAGCATCGCCGCGACGTGGGCCGCGCCACCATAATCGCCCTGCTCAGTGCGCTGGCGCTGTATGTGATGGTCAGCCTGTTTGCCCTCGGCGTCATGACCCAGCCGGAGATTGCCGCGCTGAAGAACCCCTCCACCGCTGCGATCCTGGAGAAGGTGGTTGGCCCCTGGGGTGCTTGGCTCATCAACGCCGGTTTGCTGATTTCGGTCTCCGGAGCCTTCTTAAGCTGGACCATGCTGGCCTGCGAGGTGCCGTTTATCGCCTCCCGCACCGGTCTGTTCCCGACCTGGTTTGCTGCCGAGAACCACCGTGGCGCCCCTCACCATGCGCTGTGGGCTTCGACCCTGCTGATCCAGCTATTTCTGGTCATTATCCTGTTCCAGAAGAGCACCTATCTGGCGCTGGTGAATATCACCACCTCGGCGGCGCTGGGGCCCTATGTCTTTTCCGGCGCTTATGGCTTGAAGCTGGCGCTCACCGGCGAGACCTATGGCCCGCAAGAGCAAAGCCGCTGGCGGGATCTGCTGATTGCCGGGATCGCTACCCTGTATGGCCTGTGGCTGGTTTATGCGGCGGGGATCGACTATCTGCTGCTGGTGACCCTGCTCTATGCCCCCGGCATCGCCATCTACTGGCTGGCCCGCCGTCAGCATGGTGCACGTCGCCTCAATCCGCTGGAGCTGGGGTTATCCGCGACCCTGTTTGCCCTGGCTGGCTGGACTCTGTACCGCATTGGCTGCGGGGATCTGGCGCTGGTCTGATCCCCTGGCGGCAAGCGGCGAGCAACAACTCGCCGCCATTGCCGACTTTTCCCGCACTTGGCGGCAAAGGCGGGAAAAAGCATTGCAATCTCAGTGGGCTACCGTTAGTATCGCCGCGTTGTTATGGGGGCTCTGTTGGTCCTCCCGCATCGGAATTTCGTCGACCTGGTCAGGACCGGAAGGTAGCAGCCAAGGCGGATCCCCCGAGTGCCGGGATGTGGCTTGCAGAGCCTCCACCAGTTTCAGGAACCGTGTTGTTGGAACCATGAGTTGGCATAGTGGAACCAAAAGCTGACATAAACTTGCATCATAAGTTGACATAGCCTAAACCTGTTGAAAAGCAACTACAGGTTGGAGGCGTTATGTATCGTCGGCACCTGAAGCACTCCCGCGTTAAGAACCTCTTCAAGTTTGTCAGCGTCAAGATGAATACTGTTTTTACAGTGGAATCTTCTCTAGAGTTCGATACCTGCTTTCATCTTGAATACTCCCCTGCAGTCAGATCATTCGAAGCTCAACCAGAAGGCTACTACTACATCTTCGAAGGCCGTGAATGCCCCTACACCCCAGATTTTCGGGTCGTTGATGAGCGCGGCAATGCCTACTTTATTGAAGTCAAACCCAGCGCTAAAGTTGCGACCCCTGATTTTCTCCAACGCTTTCCAATTAAACAGCAAAAGGCGATTGAGCTGCGCTCGCCATTGAAGCTGGTAACAGAAAGGCAAATCCGTGTTGGCCCCGTCCTCGGCAATCTCAAACTGTTGCATCGTTATTCTGGTTTTCAGAGTTTTACGCCCCTGCATATGCAGCTGCTCGGTTTAGTGAGACAACTGGGACGAGTATCGCTATCGAAGCTATCGGATTCGACAGGAGCCCCAACAGAGGACATCTTTGCAACGGCCTTGTCACTGATCGCCAGAGGGTTACTTCACAGCGACCTGACTGAGCGGGAAATGGACTTATCCAGTATTGTCTGGGCAATATGATGTGTGCACAAAAAAGCAGTGAACATCCATCAAGATTATTCGAGGATGAGTTTTCCCTTCCTCAGCCAGCAGCTTCTTCTCCACCCAGTGAATCAACCGTAACTGGAATAGCTGCTACTTTCGATAGCTTTCCTGATGAACTCAAGAATGAAGCGCTACACCGATTTAAATATCTCGATTGGATTGAAGCGCATTTAAACGGGGGTTGGACAGAGAAAAATCTAAAGCCTTTGCTTGACGAAGCTGCATCCATATTACCGCCACCTGCACCCAACTGGCGCACGCTGGCTCGCTGGCATGAGCGTTATAACCAACATGGTAAAAAACTGATCTCCCTCATACCCAGCCATCAAGCAAAAGGTAATGCCGTTAGCCGGATGACATCCAGTGAGGAGTTACTATATGAACAAGCTGTTCACGGTTACTTGGTAGCTAAGAAGCCATCTATAAGTACTGCCTATGGAGAATACATAGATTCTGTTGAGATGGAAAACATATCAATTGTCGGAAATCCTATTAAAGCTATATCGTATAGAGCATTTTATAACAGGATAAAAAAACTCCCTAGATATGAACAAATGAAAAGCAGGGAAGGAACATATCGTGCAGATGTGGAATTTAGAGCAATAGGCTGCCATCAACGACCAAACAGGATTATGGAGCGCGTAGAAATAGATCATACACCACTGGACCTAATATTGATAGATGATGAATCATTAGTACCCATAGGACGACCAAATCTGACTCTATTGATAGATGTCTATAGTCATTGCATTGTCGGATTCAATCTCAGCTTTTTTCAGCCAGGATACGAATCTGTTCGCAATGCATTACTCAATTGCATTTCGCCAAAAGACTATACTCGTACAAAATATCCAATGATCGAACATGACTGGCCGTGCTATGGCAAGCCAGAGACTCTAGTGGTTGATAATGGAGTTGAATTCTGGAGTTCCAGCCTTGAACAATCCTGTTTGGAGCTGGGCATAAACATTCAATACAATCCAGTAAGGAAACCGTGGCTGAAACCAATGATAGAAAGAGTCTTTGGTACCATTAATCGTAAGCTTCTAGATAGCCTCCCCGGAAAAACCTTTTCTAACATAATAAAAAAAGGCGATTATGACCCTCAGGAAAATGCATTAATCCGCTTTTCAACCTTCTTGGAAATTTTTCACCATTGGATTATTGATGTTTATCATTATGAACCGGATAGCCGGATGCGATATATTCCAGCTATATCATGGCAGCACGGGAGCAAAATAGCACCGCCTGCCACCATTGTCGGAAATGATTTAGCTATGCTAGAAATAATTCTAAGCATTAGTTTGAAGTGCATGCATAAACGAACAGGAGTAGAACGTTATAAGCTTCGTTATGATTCGGATGAATTGGCATTTTATAGAATGCGTTACCCTGACAATGGGAAACGATATGTCATGGTTAAGTTAAACCCTCGGGATATATCTTATGTCTATATATTTATCACCGAAATAAATAAGTACATTCGTGTCCCGTGCATAGACCAAGATGGTTATACTAAAGGTTTATCCCTGCAGGAACATCTGATTACTTTGCACCTACACAAAACGAACATTGGTTCGAAAATTAATACTACTAGCCTAGCCAAGGCTCGAACCTACTTAAAGGAACGGGTTGAAAAGGAACTAATTGAGGTATCGAAAACAACAAAAGCGAAAAAATATAAAGGTGGTAAAAATATTGCAAAATACTTCAATGTAGGCAGTCAAAGTATCAACGATCTTATAAAAGATCCGATTGTAGACGAAGAAGAGTCGTCTACTCCGATAGAATCGGCAGCGCCCAAACCACCGCTTGAAGACGATTGGGACAGTTTTACCTCTGGCCTGGAGCCCTACTGATGGATCTATCCAGCATCGATGCCGACAAGCTGAAATCTTTTATCGACTGCTATGTCGAGACGCCGCTGCTTCGCATCATTCAGGATGATTTCGATCGCCTGCGCTATGACAAGCAATTCGCCGGTGAACCGGTTTGTATGCTGCTGACGGGTGATGCCGGAACCGGCAAATCCTCCCTGCTTCGCCATTATATGGCCCAGTCTCCCGAGAAAAGTGGCCATGGCTTTGTTCGCAAACCGTTATTGGTCAGCCGAATCCCGAGTAAGCCGACACTCGAATCCACCATGGTCGAGTTACTCAAAGATCTCGGTCAATTGGGCAGCGAATACCGTCTGCATAGAAGCTCTGCAGAAAGCCTGACCGAGGCACTCATTAAGTGCCTGAAGCGGTGTGAAACCGAGTTGATCATCATCGATGAATTTCAGGAGTTGATCGAAAACAAGACTCGTGAGAAACGCAATCAGATCGCCAATCGTCTCAAATACATCAGTGAAACCGCCAAGATCCCGATTGTGCTCGTTGGTATGCCATGGGCTGCCAAAATCGCCGAAGAACCGCAGTGGGCCTCGCGGCTCATGGTGCAAAGAACTATCCCCTTCTTCAAGCTCTCGGAAGATACAGAGAGTTTTGTTCGTTTCGTGATGGGGCTGGCCAGGAGGATGCCCTTTGCTACACCACCCAAGTTGGAAGCTAAACATACGATTTTTGCGCTATTTGCATCCTGCCATGGCAGCATTCGAAGACTCAAACATCTGCTCGATGAATCGGTTAAACAGGCGCTGGCCGCCCATTCCGAGACGCTTCAGCACGAGCATATCGCCGTGGCTTTTGCGCTGTTTTATCCCGACCAGGTCAACCCGTTTCTGCAACCCATCAACGAGATTCAGACGTGCGAAGTAAAGCAATACTCGCGCTATGAGATCGATGCTGCGGGCAAAGATGAAGTACTGATACCACTGCAATTTACAGACAAAATCCCCATCAGCCAGTTACTCAAGAAGCGATAACGTGAACTTCTCCCCTCTTTACCCTTCAAACTAAGTATTGCTTAGTACACTTGTTCGTATAAGACTAAGAAAATCTTAGCTACCTGATCCTCAGCTAGCAGATACCCCATGACAAACCCATTACCCATCAGACTCAAAGCCGCACGAAAGGCTGCGGGCCTGACGCAACAGCAACTTGGGATGCGATTAGGTATGGAACAGAGCACGGCTAGCGCCCGAATGAACCAGTACGAAAAAGGTAAGCACTCCCCTGACTACCAGACGATGCAACGTATCGCCCAGGAGCTGGGTTTTCCGGTGGCCTATTTCTACTGTGATGATAACTTGTTGGCCGAATTGCTGTGTGCAATGGCCAAATTGCCAAAAGAGAAACAGCAAGAGATGTTGCGGCAACTTTCGGCACCAATTGAATGATAAGGTCAGAGCTGGATTCAGGTTTCGCTTAAATAAGCTCTGAACATGCAGCGAAATTGAATTGTTACTTTCATCCCAATTTGACACTCAGCCATAGCAATTCATCGCGGAGCTGCTACAACTTAAAACTAAGTAATATTTAGTTTTGAGGTCTTGATGCGCCTGCTTGTTCGCCCAGAGCCCTATCGTGATGAGTCGCTGGAGAGCTATCTACTCAGGCTTAGCCAGGAGAATGGCTTTGAGCGTTACGCGCTGCTGAGTGGGGCCATCCGTGACAGCCTGTTGGTGCACGATCATGAGGCCGGTGGCGCCTTCCCGCTGGAGCTGGCGCGCGTCAATGTCTTTCATGCCCAACGCTCCAGCGGCTTGAGAGTTCGTGCGCTGCAACTGTTTACTCAACTGACCGATATGAAGCCAGGTAGTCTGTTGCCACTGGCCTTGATGCACTCCGGACTGCACTTTGGCGCAGGTCACGCCGCCGTACATCGCGCCGGTGTTGATATTCCACTGGGCTTTATCCGAACCGGCCCGATCCCGGTTTGCCCCGCCTGTTTGCGCGATTCACCCTATATTCGTCAGCACTGGCACTACAACCCCTATCTGGCCTGCCATCGGCACGGTAATCAATTGCTCCATCAATGCCCCAGCTGTGGTGAGGCGCTGGATTACCAGCGCAGCGAGTCGATTACCCATTGCCGCTGCGAGTTTGATCTACGCAAGGCCCACGTCGAGCCGGCCACCACAGAAGCTCAGCAACTCAGCTCCCTCATCTGCGGCGAGCGGTTCGATTCAACCAACCCCTTGCTGGCCAGTGAGCATCCCAGCCTGACGTTTGGCACCCTGCTCTGGTACTGGTTACGCCATAAGCCAGCGGATGCCGGAGAGTCTGACTTTAGCCTTGTTGCCTCCGCGATTGACTACTTCTGCGCCTGGCCCACCAACTTTCATCACGAACTGCAGCGGATGGCGCAAAACGCACTGCAGACTCAGACCCGGTTACTCAATCACACGGCGTTTCGTGAGGTGTTTGGCTCTGTCCTGACGGACTGCCGCCAGTTGCCTACGCGCGATAGCCATCGCAATTTCATCCTGCGCGGGCTGCTCGATTATCTGACCGAGCTGGTCTGTGCTAATCCCAAAACGCGGGTCGCTAATCTGGCCGACATTCAATTATCTACCATCGAGGCTGCTGCCCTGCTTGGCACGTCCGTTGAACAAGTTTTTCGACTTCTGCAGGACGGGTACTTGACCCCGGCCCACAGGAGGATCCACGGTGGGCTCAAGCCGCATGAGCCGCTATTTCATTTGCGGCACGTCATTGAGTGTCGACAGGCTCATCGCTCGACATTCAATGACGCCTATCATCCCTACTTGCCTGCATGGTGACGACAATGCCTCTTCATGAACTGATGAACCTTCACGATCAGGCCGAGCGGGATAAAGCGCTACGCCGAGCCTTTGCGCCGTACACGCCCGATATCGAGCTCGAAGGAGAGGAATATCGAGCGCTGGTCGTGTTGGTCAGTTTGACGCTGAAACGCGTCCTAGCGGTTGATCTGTGTGATGAGTCGCAAGCCCAGCGTCTGGTCAACGATGACAAGCATCTCGAGCATTGCGTCCATCAGGTAGCCTGGCTGCATTCGCACAATTTGAAATATCCAGATACCCGGGTGAGCGGCCATCGGTTAGTGATTGATGCCCCGCCCCTGATCCCGGGAGTAGTAACCAGTGCCGGATTGCAAAACAGATTGGGATGGGCCAACAACAGTGCCGATATTAACTATGCCAAGCTGTTCTGCTCCTCGTTTCTCTACCAGGGCCTATCCAGCAATCTGGCCCTGCAACTGGTTGCCGATGCGCCCGCCTGGACTGGGGCGTTCAGACAACTAGGCTTACCCAATACGGCTATTGCCGCACTCCAGGCACAACTGGCGCATCACCTCGCAGCGACCGCGATTCCCTCAGAGGTCAGCGTCTACTCCAAGCAGGTGCGTTTCTGGTACCAGGGTGATTATTGCGCGATCACCCCCGTCGTCAGCCATGCCTTGATGGCCCACTTGCAGCAATTGATATTTGAAAAGCGCTGCTCGCACCTCACCATCAGCCATGATCACCCTGCCAGCGTCGGTAGCCTTGTAGGCTCTGTTGGCGGGAACATCGCCGTATTGAATTATCCGCCACCTATCAGCATCCAAAAACGCCGCCACTTCTCGCAATCTCGGACACAGCGCCTCAATGAAGGACGCAGCCTGTTTGATCGGGGCATGCTGTACGACAGGATATTCCCCCAGGCGCTCGAGCATCTGATCACACCGACCGGGCTGACTCGCCGACAACGCAAACAATCACGGCTCAGTGCAATGAGTTATTTGCGCCGACAGCTGGCCGCCTGGATTGGACCTGTAATTGAGTGGCGCGATGAGATCCAGCTGCTACCGAATGTAGAGCTGCCGATTACGCCCGAGCGATTGGAATGGAAGATAGTAACCAGCCCAGTGGCTGAGCTACCAGATTTGGCGACGGAGTTGGCTGGTGTATTTCATCTTGAACTGCAGACACATCACGCCACTCGTCGCTTCGCCTATCACCCGGAGCTACTGATTCCGGTCAAAAGCCAATTGCGCTGGCTACTCAACAAGCTGGCCGATGATGAAAACCAACCGGCGCCCCTGCAAGTGGCAACATCCTGTTATCTGCATCTGTCTGGCTTACGTGTCTACGATGCGTTGGCGCTGGCCAATCCTTCTCTTTGCGGCATACCCTCGCTCTCGGCGCTCGCCGGGTTCTGCCATGACTACGAACGTCGATTAACGGCCTTGCTCAAACGACCGGTCCGGTTCACCGGCGTGTCGTGGTATCTCAGCCACTACCATCTGCTATCGGGCAAGTCGTTACAGGAACCCTTATCACCGGTACATGCCCGTGAGGTTTCTGCTATCCGGCGTCCTGGACTAATCGACAGCAAATACTGCGATTTGGGCATGGATCTGGTGATAGCGTTACAGGTGGATGATGAGCACCCGCTCCCATTAGCCAATGAGCAGGATCTTTTGCAGGCCGCATTTCCATCCCGTTTCGCAGGGGGTTGCCTGCATCCACCGTCTCTCTACGAGAGCAAGCCGTGGTGCAGCCTCTATACGAACAGGACTGAGCTGTTCAACACCTTGTCTCGACTCCCCAGAGCGGGTTGTTGGGTCTATCCATACCAATCGCGGATCAGCAATCTGGACGATCTTATCGATACGCTGAGCATGGACCGCCGAGTGCGACCGGTCTCGACAGGCTATGTATTTCTCGATGAACCCCGGGTGCGAGCAGGTAGTGTGGAAAAATGCCATGTTTATGCCGAGTCGGCGCTTGGGCTGGCTCTTTGTGTCAACCCGGTCGAAATGCGACTGGCTGGTAATAACCACTTCTTTAATCATGGGTTTTGGCAACTGACTGCGTTAAACAGGGCTATCCTGATGACAGGTGCGGGCAACATGGAGCAACGACATGGAGCTATGCAAACATCTGAGCTATAGCCGCTCTCTATCCCCTGGCAAAGCCGTCTTCTTCTACAAAACGGCTGATAGCGACTTCGTGCCGCTTCGCGTTGAGATTGCTCGCTTGGTTGGCCAAAAGTGCAGCTATTCGGAAGGGTTTGATGCCAACTTTCAACCGAAAAATATTGAACGCTACGAGTTGGCATACGGGAATCCGCAGACCATCGAAGCCTGTTATGTCCCGCCGAATATCGATGAATTGTACTGTCGTTTCTCGCTGCGTGTTGAGGCCAATTCGCTCAGTCCAGATCTCTGCTCGGACCCTGGCGTGGTCAAAACACTCAGACAATTGGCTGGCTTGTATCAAGAACATGGGGGGTACCTCGAGTTGGCGCGGCGCTATAGCCGCAACTTGCTAATGGGCAATTGGCTATGGCGCAACCGACATAATCAGGGCACCCTTATTGAAGTGAAAACCTCACAAGGTTCGCACTTCGCCATTGAGGACGTCCGGCATCTGGATTGGTTCAGCGAATGGCCAGCACCCGCGGAAACACAACTGAATCAATTGGCCGCTGAAATGGCCATCGCGCTTAGCCGTCGGGACATTTTCTGGTTTGCCGATATCACAGCGGTCATGAAAACCGGGTTTTGTCAGGAGATATTCCCCAGTCAACTCTTTACTGAACGCCCCGACAACCATGATGAACCCAGTAAAAAACTGGCCTCCGTCGAATGCCTCGACGGACAACTAGCGGCCTGTCTGCATGCCCAAAAGGTGGGTGCTGCCCTGCAGCAAATTGATGATTGGTGGGCCGAGGATGCCGATCAGCCGTTGCGTGTTCATCAATATGGTGCCGATAACAAAAATCTGACATCCATGCGACACCCTGTAACCGGACAGGACTTCTACCATCTGCTCGGAAGAGCCGATGAATTTCTAGAGCTGATGAGATCATCCTCGGCATCATCGCCCCTCCCCGGTGAGATTCACTATCTGATGGCTGTTCTGACCAAAGGTGGTCTGTTCCAAAAAGGAAAAGGTTAATGACGGACAAGCGGTATTTCTTCGCAATCCATTATGTTCCCGCTAAAGCAGATTGCGGGTTGCTGGCCGGGCGCTGTATCTCAACCCTGCATGGTTTTCTCTTGAATCAAGAAGTTACTCAGATTGGCGTCGCCTTTCCCTCCTGGAGCAACAAATCCATCGGTCGCACGATTGCATTTGTCAGCGAACACAGTTCGCACCTCACCCAGTTTCGCGAGCGAGCCTATTTCCAGACCATGCAAGGCGACGGTTTGTTTGAGTTGAGTCCTGTCCTTGAAGTCCCAGACGATTCCGCAGAGGTTCGCTTTATCCGTAACCAAAACTTGGCCAAATTGTTTGTCGGGGAGCGCAAACGGCGGCTGGCCAGAAGCAAGCGGCGAGCAGCAGAGCGCGGTGAGCTGTTTGTGCCCAAAGCCCCAGCGATAAACCAGGAAATAGCGCCTTTTTATTGCGCGTTGATACAAAGCGCCAGTAATGGGCAGAGCTACGTGCTGCATATTCAAAAGCAATCCTGTGATAGCGAAGGCAGCACGAATACATATAGCCGCTACGGTTTAGCATCCCCCAATTCCTATAGAGGATCAGTTCCTGAATTATCCTCCAGCATTTCAACCATTTTCCCAGATAGCCTATATTTGAAGCGGTAACTCAACAGGTTACCAAATCGCCTGAAATTTTGGATTGATGCATTTAATCTTGAATTTCAAAGACGAATCAGTGCGTTAGTATTGTTTACGTACTGTGAACTGCCGCATAGGCAGCCAAGAAAAATGTTGCCCGGCTGGCGCAGATTGACCGCTAGTGAACTGCCGCATAGGCAGCCAAGAAAGTTGATTGTCACCTCCAGGTGTTTAGGCCCGTGTGAACTGCCGCATAGGCAGCCAAGATTAGGACCGGAAGTTATCATCCAAGTCGAGTTCTTTTTACTGCCGAAGAGGCAGAATATCGGCCCAGCAACTAGAAGCTGGGCCTTTTCTTTAGTGATGGGTTAGAGTCTAGATCACCGGAGTCGACTCAAACCCTGATATGCGTGGCAACTCAAAGTGCAGTTCTGTATAACTATTGTAAGGCGTGTCCCGGTCAGGTCCGTTCTTCGCAAATTTGCATAGTTGAGGTGTGGTTCATGGTGTCGATGCATTCATTACTATCAAGGACGACTGTTGTCGATGTGCCCAACTCTGACAACGACTTTGGTATGTTTGAGATCCGCCGCGATAATATTCGTCGTGAACATTTTCTTTATATCATTGTATTCAAAAATGATGTAACGAGAAAGATGCTATCAAAATCAAAAGATAGTTACTTTATAGAGCCGTTTGCTGAAATAGTTATTCGAAACAATGTGATAACAATATTAAGAAACCAAGATAAATACACTCACGAATATAAATCATTGGATATCAATGAGATAGAGGAGTATTTTTGCAGCATTGTTCGACTGAATAGCAAGAAAACCTGTGATGTGGTTATTCGACTGGATCGTTAAATTTATATTTACCAAATAGAGCAATGAACTAACCAGAACTTCGGGCAAGCTGATACAAGTAGAGAATATATTTAATACGCAAAAGATCCTATCCGTACATTTTATTTAACTCACAACGCCGTGCTCGATACGCCCGATAAGGTCAAGCACCGCTTGCAAATGCTCGGGCGAATCCAGATGGTCAATCGGACGGACTCCGCCAAGAGCCCTCGCCGGCCTCAGCAACCATTGCAGAGCACGGCCGGTGTCACCATCATGAAGCGCAATAGCGGCATCCATGACAGCTTGGTCTACAGGTTCATACTGGCTGATTTGCGGATATAGCTCTGTGTGTTGAATACAGTTCATTTGCAAATTTACGTCCAGATCAGGCCAGCGCAAACCGTTACGTCCAAACGGCTCTATGTTGAACACTGCAGCGACGGATGCAGAGCTAAGCCAAGGAAAATCGGTGAATGATAAAAAATATTTATCCCCATGTACGATTAACCACAAACCTCGCGACTCAATACTCAAAACGGCCAACTGTTCATCCATCAAATACCCCTCCAAGAAACGAGCTCACCTTCCATACTTACGACACTAATTTTCCTTTTTTGAGCTCTCGCTGTCACGCTAAGTCAGCGCCCGTCAGTAAATGGAAGCTAGGCATCTGAGTATTCCCAGCATTACAATACAGAATAGACCCTTAGGCTCGGCTGTAATGACCTGTAATGACCCACTGAAATCCTGCTCAGGTCATTATATTCGAGGCATCCCAGTTCGTTCCTGTCGTTATCCATACCCATTAGCCAACAGCTCCCGGTTTATCGCGGCAGCCGTTCATCGCGCTGCAAGAGCGGTGGCTGGATTTGCACCGTATCGGGATATTTGATCCCGGCTCCGGTGTTGAGTACCACGACCCGCTCATGCTCGCGGATCCAGCCTGACTCCCGCAGTTGCCGCGCGGCCGCAAAAGCGGCCGCCCCTTCCGGGCAGACGAAACTGCCTTCCAAACGAGCCACCTCGGCCAGCGTTTGCAGAGTATCGCGATCATCGATGGCAATGGCGCAACCACCAGTGTCGGCAATCGCCGCCAGTACCAGAAAATCCCCCAGAGCTTTCGGCACATTGATCCCGAACGCCCGAGTCGAAGCATCCTCCCAGGGTGTCGACTCCGATGCACCTTGCTGCCAGGCACGTACGATCGGCGCACAACCGCTGGCCTGTACCGCAACCAGTCTCGGCAAGGGGCCCTGGATCCAGCCTAGACTCTGTAACTCGCGCAAGCCCTTGTAGATACCGATCAAGCCAACGCCACCGCCGGTCGGATAGAGAATGACATCGGGTAGTCGCCAACCAAACTGCTCGACGATTTCCAGGCCCATGGTCTTCTTACCTTCGATACGATACGGCTCCTTAAGGGTGGAGGCGTCATACCAACCATGCTCGGCAATACCGGCTGCGACCACACGACCCGCATCACTGATCAGGCCATCGATCAGAAACAACCGACCACCGGCCAATGCGGTCTCGTTGCGGGTGATCGTCGGGGCTGCTTGCGGCATGACGATGGTGCTGTGCAGACCACCACGAGCCCCGTACAACGCCCATGCCGCCCCGGCATTGCCGTTGGTCGGCAGTGCAAAATGCTGAACACCCAACTCGCGAGCCCGGGAGATACCGACCGCAGCCCCTCGCGCCTTGAAGGAGCCGGTGGGAATGATCGCCTCATCCTTGACCCAGAGATCAGCCAGGCCAAATGCCTTACCCAGTGCAGGCAATGGCAGCAAGGGGGTCATCCCCTCGCCCAGAGTCACGATATGGCGGGGATCGCGAACCGGCAGCAATTCATGGTAGCGCCACAACGTCGGTGGACGGCTTAGCAGATGCTCCGGGCGCCACTGGGCGCGCAAGGCGTCCAGATCATAACGCGCCAGCAAAGGTGCACCACTGGCACTAAGGTTCTGGATCTGATCCGCGTCATAGCGCTGTTCAGTACGGGCACAACTGAGATGGGAAAGATAACTGTACGCCATGTTCTATCTCGCTAACTGCAGGAATTGCTGAGCATTTTCCGCGCCTATGGGGCTCACCCCAACTGCGATGATCGGCAATGCTATCCCATGAGCCGGATAAATAACCTACGCCGTACCAGCGCGGCAATTACTCGCGGCGTTCAATGAAAAAGCCCCGTCTGCGGGGCTTGGTTTCAGATGACAAGATGCCATCACTGACGGATAGCGGCGGTGACTGCTGCCTGGGCGGGTTGCCCTGCGAAGGTGGTGACACCCGCCAACCAGGAAGCCAGATACTCAGGATGAGCCTTCAGCTCCGCACGCGCCGCTTCCATGGCGGTTTGTTTGTCATCCAGAATGCGCTTGATGATGTTGTTCTCGAGCGCGACATCAAACTTCAAGTTGGTAAACAGTCTGGCGACATTCGGGCACTCGGCCGACCACCCCTTGCGAGCCAGGGTGTTGACCGTAGCGCTGCCATAGTTCGGGCCAAAATAGTCATCACCCCCCGACAGATAGACCAATTTATAGTGAGCGTTCATCACATGGGGCTCCCAACCGAGGAAGACGACCCATTTTTGCTGTTTAATGGCTCGGTCCGCCTGGGTCAGCATCCCGGTTTCACTGGATTCAACCAGACTCCAGCCATCCAGGGCAAATGCCGGATCCTTCAACAACTTGCTGATGTTCTGGTTGGCAGGTGACCCGGCCGCTATGCCATAAATCTTGCGCTCGAAACGATCGCCATACCGGGCGAGATCCTGGAAGCTTTTCACACCGGCAGCAGCGACGTAATCGGGTACCACCAGGGTAAATTTGGCGCTGGTCAGATTGGTGCCCAGCTTCTCGATGCCATCAGCAAACTTATCCAGTACCGGCTGTTGGGCTGGCAACCAATTGCCCAGAAATACATCCACCTGGCCCGATTTCAGCC
>JBBRVG010000059.1:0-27584 GCA_038247115.1 Enterobacterales bacterium
AGCTCTTCTTTCAAGATGGCGGTGAGGGAGGGATTCGAACCCTCGATACGTTGCCGTATACACACTTTCCAGGCGTGCTCCTTCAGCCACTCGGACACCTCACCGTTGTTGAACTCTTATTTAGGCGTGAGTTCATCACCTGTAAAACCATCCAGAGTTTTAGCGTGCTGGACAAGCACGGGTTGCACACCTTGGGGTGCCAACGGGGCGCTAATTTATGAGAAAGCGTCCCTGGGGTCAATCAATTTTCTGCTTCTACGGCAATTAAAACGGCGTTTGCCTAAAGAGTGCGCAGCCTGCGCCTGCTGATTCAGTCAGGCGCGCTAAAAAGGCGGCAATGGCATGCTGTGCGGCGTCGAGTGGTACCTACCACCTCCGCCCGTCACCTGCCGGTGGCTGGGCGGTCTTGATGCTACGGAGTCTTGCATGGCTGATCCTGTTCTCACCGATCCTGCGCATATGAGCCCCTTTCCTGGGGCGCGAGCTGCTGCGTCGCCGACGCCGCCTGTAACTCGGACCGCGCTGCCGACTGGCGCGCCGGTTTCGGCCACGCCGAGCGTGCGGCCAGTCCGTGCGCCTGCTGCCGTGCCGCGTGTCGAAACGGGCGGCCAGACCGATGGCGATACAGGTGTCGAGTCGGGACAGACGACCACGCGACTTAGTTTTCCGGTCTGCCGGGCCGATGGCCAGCCCTTTGCGGATCTGGCCGAGATTGAAGCGCTGCTGAGTGCCGAGCAACAGGGCCAGTTTATCTTGGGTAGCAATCGCAGCTGGCATGGCGGCATCCATATCACCGCCGCCACCATGCCCCAGCATCGCGCTCAGCAGCCGTTGCGTTGCATGATGGATGGCACCGTCATCGCCTACCGGCTCAACCGGAACTATCCCACCGTCGACTGGAACGGCAAACCGCTGGCCTTTAGCAACGGCTTTTGTCTTATTCGTCATGACTACTGTTCGCCACCGGCTGAGGCCGCTCCGCCCGCATCGAGCGCAGAGCCTGGGGCGACGGATGGCCGTGCGTCGCACACCAACCCTGCCGCCGCGCGAAACCGGTTACGGCTTTACAGCCTGTATATGCATCTGGCCGATTATCCGCACTATCAGCCCGTGGTGACTCAGGAGCGCATTCTGACTCTGCTGCGGACTATCAATGTGCGGCGGGGCAACGATATTCAGCGGCGGTTGGGCCAACTGGCGGCCGGCAGCACCATACGTTTGCTGGATACCCCCTCGACCTCCTTGCAGATCAACGAGCAGGGTAGACTGCGCACCTTGCGCTTTCTCAAGGGGCTGGTGACCCACAAGGCGGCCGGATCCCAGGCCCTAGTGGCGCTGCAGGCCGAAGTCTGGGTGGCCGATTGCGAGGAGTATGTGCGGCATAGCCAGCAGCCGTGCGCCACAGGCGGTGCGACCCAACCGGCCTACTGGAATTGTCGCGTCAAGGCGCGGCTGCTCAATACCTATCCCATCTATCGCACTCAGGAAGATCTGCTGGCCGAGCGGGCGCCGGAAGGCCGGTTGCAGGTGGGAAGTACCCTGCAGTTCCAGCGCCACGATCTGCAGAGTCGGATGGTAGGCGGGGTGCGCAAACAGTTGGTGCCCTGCGAGCTGCTATCGGGGGTCTCTGGCTCCAGCTTGGCGCCGGTGACGGGTACTGTCTGGGTGGTGGTCGATGATCATCTGCTGGCTTTGGAGCCTGGGCCACCCAGTGTCTTCGAGGAAGTGGTGCGCTGTGAAGTGCCCATTGCCGCAGGGGATGGGGTGGGATTTCTCGGGCTGCAGCAAACCCCGGTCGCGCCCCTGGCGCTGGGGAGCTACCGCGACGACTATCGGGCCCACATCGAACTGTTCAGTGATGAAGATGCGGGCGCCATCGAGCGCTTGTTACAGAACGAGGCCGGGGTTGAGGCCGGACAATCCCTGCTGTATCTGCAAGGCGCCGAAGCGCTGTTTGATCGGGTGCAGCAGGGGGACGCGCTGCATTTTACCGATCGCTGCCAGTGTCCGGATCCGGATCAGCTATTGCCGATCGAGGCGCAGATCCCGGATGCCGAGGGTCAGGTCTGGTGTGAGCTCAAGGGGGTGCGCAGCGGTTTTGCGGCCCTGAACCAGGTTTATGTCCGCGCCCAGGATGTGCAACCCATTCGCCAGCTGGATCTGGCACGACAAGGCTTCTGCCTGATCCAGGCACAGGCAGCCAGTCGCGAGATAGTGCTGGCGGGGGAGCAGATACCGGCACCGTTTCGCGCCATCTACCAACAGCTGGATCGCAATCAGGATGGCGAGCTGAGTGCCGATGAAATCGCCGCCGCACTGCAACATCCGGATCATAGAGCCAAATTGCACAAACTGATTGTCCAGCACCCGAGCGAGTGGGGGGCTGAGCACCAGCAGCAGGTCAACGACTATCTCCAGCAGTTGATGGCGCAGAGCCCGGAGCAGGAGGCGCGGGATCTGCTGGCGCTGGAGCTGGAGCGACTCAAGGCGCTGGGCATTGCCACCATCGCCAGCCCTGTCTATCTGTTTCATCCCTTGCAGTTGCTGGCTCGCTTGGCCGTGGTGACTCAGCAGGCGGCTTTGGTGGTACTCGAGATGCTGCTGTTGTTGTGCCCCGAGTTGCGTAACCGGGATTGCACGCCTTTGCTGGGTTATCTGAATCTGTATATGCCGCAATACCAGATCAACACCCCGCTGCGGATTTGTCATTTTTTGAGTCAGGTCGCCCATGAATCAGCGTTCCAGCCAAAGGCCGAGAATCTCAATTATCGGCCCGCGCGGATGCGGGAGATCTATGGCTGTATTGGCGGCTCTGAAAATTATCAACCGGCTATTGATGACTGCCGACGTGGCCGGGATGAACGCCGCCTCGGTCTTTGGGATCAGGAAGAGCGTTACGCCCATCACCCCGAGGCGCTGGCTAATCTGGTGTATGCAATGCGGATGGATAACGGCAATGAAGCCAGCGGCGATGGATTTAAGTTTCGCGGTCGCGGTTTAATCCAGTTGACCGGTAGAGACAACTACACGCTATTCACCGGCAAGCATAATGAGCTATTCCCCGATGACCCCCAAAATTTTGTACAGCACCCGGACCTGCTAATCCAAAACTTAAAATATGCCGTCGAATCGGCGTGTTTTTATTGGCAGCTAAAAAGAATTAATTCATTCGCTGATCAAGACGATTTTCCTGGTGTAACAAGAAGGGTCAATGGTGGCGAAAATGGTGCGCGAGATAGAGAGATGAAAATACAGGCAATTAAGTTGTATTATTCAAGAAGGGGTATGTTATGAATGGAAAACACTATAGCCTGATACTATTGCTTTGCGTTTCATATTGTGGTTTTGCCGACAGCAATGGCGTCATGTTTCACTGTCAGATTAATAAAGAGTGGATTGATATATTTATAGATGCTAAGGGGGTTACGCACTATGAGCACAGAAAAAACAACGTGATTGATCTGGCGTTGGATAATCAAAAAAATGCAAATTTATTTAAAATGTCTTCTATCCCATTGATTGGCGGGGGAGAAGCACACATTAAGTTTACCAACGGTGGCTATGATTATTATCTTTATGATATTACCGCGCATAGCGATGAGGAGTATATATTCAAAAGTGGTGTCGCGGTGTTAAGGGATAGTGTTGTGCTATCTAATCGGGAATGTGTAAATGGGGCAACCATTCTTAGTGATGCATACGAACGACTTCCTAGGTTTGACCAAGATCCTATTAGCTTTGTTCAGGATGAGGTGTATTTTTATAAATAAAGTTATTGTTGGGAACATTGGATAATAAGCCGAACAGATTTGTTTCGACGGGATTCCAAAACAGTTGATATCACTGGAATATAATCGGCGTTGCGATCCAGTTCCACCACCAGCTGCTTCGATGACGGTAATCCCCCGACACAGGCAGACAGAATGGTGATGTGCATTAACCCACTAATTTTGCTGCTATTGTTGGTGTCGATGGGTGTTGAAGCTGCAAGCCAATGCGAGGATATTGACCATGATTCTTATCGAGGTCAGGTTAATATAAATCCAGTTAACTCTGGATATGAAGTGTTCGGGGAAGGTCGATTATATTTTTATTCGGCACCCGATGAACAATGTATTAGCAAGAAAATCTATATGGTGCGCGGTGATCAAGTTGAGGCCTGTGCAGAATATAACAACTATCTGTTTGTTATTTACTTTACTAAAGTTGACCGTGAGGTGAGTGGCTGGGTGAAGAAGAACAGGTTGAAATCAACACATCAAGGTATTGGACCTGACAATAATGATAGTTAGAGTTTATTGGTTCGTTGGATTAAAAGCGTTAGCACATCTGCTGATGTAATTTTCATAGCTAATAGTTAAATGGCTCATACTATGGATTAAAGTCATACCGTATTTTATTAAAAATAGTTATTCAACATGGAGAATGTTATGAAGGTGAAATCCTGTTTACTATGGCTAATAATCAGTTTTCCTGCTCCGGTATTTGCTGGTAGTGATGGAATCATGTTCCATTGTGAGATTGACAAGGAGTGGATTGATCTCTTCTTTGATATCGACAGGGTTGCACATTATGTGCACAGCAAGAATTATGTAATTGATTTGGTATTGGATAATCGAAAAAATACTAACTTTTTCCAAATGTCATTCAGAGGCTTGAGCGGGGGCGGGCAAGCACATATTAAATTTACTAACGGTGGCTATGATTATTATCTTTATGATATTACAGCGCACAGTGGCGATTACCCTACATTTAAGAGTGGTGTTGCAGTATTAAAGGATGGTGTTGTGCTGTCTAATCGGGAATGTATAAATGATGCAACCATTCTTAGTGATGCATACGAACGACTTCCTAGTTTTCACCAAGATCCTATTAGTTTTGTGCAGGATGAGGTGTATTTTTATAAGTAATTGGATATTCAGCCGTGATTCAGTTCATTGTGCTAGGCTCAAAACAGGTCAAAATACGGGTGCAAGAACAGAATCATAGGAGTCCATGATGAAGGCAGTAATTTGTCTGTTTGCGATGTTATTGGCGATGCCGACTTGGGCGGAGATCTCGATCGATTCGAACGGGATCCGCATCAATACCCAGGATGAGCAGGAAGTGAATAAATGGAAGGAGAAGCATAGTAATGACTGCAGCAGCATAAAAATCGGTGAATTGACGATCAAGAGTGATGGCTGTGGCGAGGCCAGTAGCAAAGCCAATCGCAGCGTACAGGGTGACAATAATCCGGGACAGGGCCACGACAAGTCCAAGCCCAAGAAGCAAAAGTGAGATCCGCACATCGAACTTATGATGTTGCCTATTCAGCCCGGTTTTACCGGGCTGATTAATTTGGGCTGCAGTCTAACTAGCGGTTCCAAATAGCAGCTCTCGCACCACAGCGACAGGGTAGCGCTACGCTGACCCTCCACGCCAGGGATGACGCGGTGGAGCCCCATGGATGGGTTCACTGCGTGTCAGCGTCTGCTTCCTTGTCCGATGTCTCATCATGAAGAACGGCTATTTAAAGCAGCTGATAACGCTGGAAATGAAACCGCCCAGTGCGATCCACATCCGCCAGCCGCAGATTCAGGGGCGCGGTAAAGCCCGGCATATCGGTGACCAGGGTATGGAATTCGCCATTTTCGCCGCATGGGTCTACATGGGCGGGCAGTTCGGTCAGCAACTCGGCAGAGTAATAACGGCCACAAAAACGGCCATCCAGCTGGCTGGTATCCACGGTGGCGATCCGGGTCTGGATCCCGCGCAGTATGATCTCGTGGGCCAGCGCCCAGGGGGATATGCCCAGCAGGGGGAAGACGCTAGTCCACCCCGCGGGCTCGATGTAACTACGGCGATAGTCGGCAATACCGTTATGAAACATATCTCCGAACGCCACGGCTCCGACCGGCAGACCACTGTTCGCCAGGCCAGTCACCACGCAGGACTGGTAGACCGGATTGGGCGGGAATACCTCCGGCAGCGGGATCGTGACCAGCGGCAGTCCCAACTGTTCGGCTTGTGCCTGCACCAGGGGTAAGGGGGTGTGTTGAAACGGCACACCCTCATCGACGTGGGTGGTATAGAGGCCGACAATCTCATAGCGCGGGTCTTCGCGCAGGCGAAGCAGGCTCAGTGCCGCGTCTTTTCCGGAAGACCAACTGACCACTGTGGGGATGGGTGACATAATTGCGCTCCGAATGGGCCAGTTAGCAGGCCGAGCTCATGCTAGCGGGTTCTGTCGCGCGGGAAGAGCATGAACTGGCTGTCACGTAGTGAAAATGGGCGGCAGCCAGCATTTTGGCCAGAAAGTGAAATAGATCAAGGCGTATGGTCAGAGTTTCTCTGCTCCTGCTGAAACCCAGACCTCGGGCTGCTATACCTGAACCACAGGCCATGATTTGATGTCGTGGTGTTGCAACCGGAGCTGCCACAGGAGCGCAACATGAGTAAATCCAAATCCAAATCCCAAAAAGCCAATTCAGCGCCGAGTGTGGATGTTGTCATGCCGGAGGATGGCCGCAAAGCCATGAGCGATCGAGTCTATGAACAGGAATTGCGTCATCTGCATGAAGAGTTGGTGAAGTTGCAGCAGTGGGTGGTCCATCATGGGCTCAAGGTGTGCATCGTATTTGAAGGGCGCGATGGCGCAGGAAAAGGCGGCACCATCAAGGCGATTACCGAACGGGTCAGCCCGCGGGTATTTCGTATCATAGCTTTGCCTGCGCCGACAGACCGGGAGAAGAGCCAGCTCTATTTCCAACGCTATATCAAACATATGCCGGCCGCGGGCGAGATCGTGATCTTTGATCGCAGCTGGTACAACCGGGCGGGTGTCGAGCGGGTCATGGGCTTTTGCACGCCAGAGCAAACAAATAAATTTCTCGAAGGAGTACCACTTGTGGAGCGGGCTCTGGTCGAGTCGGGCATTATCTTGCTGAAGTACTGGCTGGAGGTGAGTCCGGAAGAGCAGGAAAAGCGGCTGCGGGATCGCATTGATGATGGCCGCAAGATCTGGAAGCTCTCGCCGATGGATATCAAATCCTACAACCACTGGGATGACTATACCGAAGCCCGGGATGCCATGTTCGCCGCCAGTGACACCGCTTGGGCGCCTTGGTATGTGGCGCGTTCGGAAGATAAGAAGCGGGTGCGCTTGAACGTGATTACCCATCTGCTGGCGCATATTCCCTATGAGGCGGTACCGGCCGAGCATGTCAAATTGCCCAAGCGCAAGATTGGCCGCTATAAGGCGATGGATTATCCCTTCCGCTATATCGCGGAAAAATACTGATCCAGGATATCTGGTCCGGATATCTGGATCGTCAGGAGGCTCGTCACCCTGCGGCACCAGCGGTGACGAGCCGGTATGGCGGGATTTGACCGCTTGCTGATCCCATTGCGAGCCGAAGGGTATAGGCCCAACTGCGAGCAGTTCCCATTTAAATCACTCTGATCTCGAGCCAATACTCGTTTTCCGCCTGATCCTTCGCTAAAGTGTGATGCTTGTCGCTTGTCAGTACCGGCGAACGAATGTGGTAAGGAATCTTTACATGTTGTCTTTTTTTGAACGGCTGATCCGGCCATTCCCTGCCGAGGAGCCAACCCAGCCCCCCGGAACCCTGTATGCCTTCTGTCGCCACTATACCAAGGGCATGGAAGTCTACTTACTCTTGATGTCGGGCCTGACCGCCCTGATTGCCATCGCGGAAGTCTCCTTGTTCGGCTTTTTGGGCCAACTCGTGGACTGGTTAGTGGCGCATAATCCGCAGACCCTGTTCGCCGAAGAGGGCATGCGCCTGCTGTGGATGAGTCTGTTGATGCTGGTCGGCTTGCCGGTGCTGGTGTTACTCCACTCCCTGCTGGTGCATCAGACCTTACTTGGGAATTATCCCATGGTGATCCGCTGGCTGGCTCACCGCTATCTGCTGAAGCAGAGCATCTCCTTCTATAGCAATGACTTCGCCGGCCGCATCGCCACCAAGGTGATGCAGACCTCGCTGGCGGTGCGGGAAACCGTGATGAAGTTGCTGGATGTGCTGGTCTATGTGCTGGTCTATTTCACCTCCATGGTAGTAATGGTGGCGCAGTCGGACTGGCGCATGGTGCTGCCCATGCTGGCCTGGCTGCTGATCTATATCGGCATTCAGTACTACTTTGTACCCAAGTTGAAAAAGGTCTCCACGGCCCAGGCCGAGTCCCGCTCCATGATGACCGGTCGGATTGTCGACAGCTATACCAACATCCAGACCGTCAAACTCTTCTCCCATACCCGTCGTGAAGCGGATTATGCCCAGCAGGGGATGCAGGAGTTTATGGACACCGTCTATCAGCAGATGCGTCTGGCGACCGGGATCAGTGTCAGCGTGCAGATGCTCAACTATCTGCTGGCGTTTGCCGTGGCATCGTTGTCGATCTGGTTATGGATGCAAGAGGCCATCAGCATCGGCGCTATCGCCATTGCCATCAGTCTGGCGCTGCGTCTGAACGGCATGGCGCAATGGATCATGTGGGAAATCAGTGCCTTGTTTGAAAACATCGGCACCGTGGTCGATGGCATGGCCACCTTCTCCAAGCCCCAGGAAGTGCAGGATATCGCCGCAGCTGCCGAGCTGAAACCGGTTCAGGGCGAGGTCAAATTCGAGCAGGTGGACTTCCACTATGGCAAGGGCTCTGGTGTGTTGGACCATCTGGATCTGACCATACGGCCGGGCGAAAAGATTGGTCTGGTGGGGCGCTCTGGTGCGGGTAAGTCCACACTAGTCAATCTGTTGCTGCGCTTCTATGACATCGAAAGCGGCCGCATCCTCATCGATGGTCAGGATATCAGTCGGGTTTCCCAGGAGAGCTTGCGGGCGCATATCGGCATGGTGACCCAAGATACCTCCCTGCTGCACCGCTCGGTACGGGAGAACATCCTGTATGGGCGGCCGGATGCCAGCGAGGAGGAGTTGATCGAGGCTGCTCGTAAGGCCGAGGCGCTGGAGTTCATCGCCACCTTATCCGACCCACAAGGGCGTACCGGCTTTGATGCCCAGGTGGGTGAGCGCGGGGTCAAGCTCTCCGGTGGTCAGCGTCAGCGGATTGCGCTGGCTCGGGTGCTGCTCAAGGATGCGCCGATTCTCATCATGGATGAGGCAACCTCGGCGCTGGATTCCGAGGTTGAGGCGGCTATCCAGCAGAGTCTGGATACTCTGATGACCGGCAAGACCGTGATTGCCATTGCCCACCGACTCTCGACCATTGCGGCCATGGACCGCCTGATCGTGATGGACAAGGGGCGGATCGTCGAGCAGGGCAGTCACAGTGAGCTGATCGCACTGGGCGGTATCTATGCCCAGCTGTGGGCCCATCAGACCGGTGGTTTCATCGGCCATGATGAGGATGCGCCGGAGGCGCAGGGCGAATAACCGCTGGTACCGCAGTGGCGATGTTTGCCGCTGTGCTGGCACGATGCGGATGAAGTGTAAGCGAAGTGCGGAGATTGCCAGCATCTTGCTGGTTTGTTGGTCAAGCAGTTAGCTCCATCGCAATTACTGCTTGCAGCCAAATCAGATCCTGCTAGTATTCGCCGCATCAGACGCGGGGTGGAGCAGCATGGTAGCTCGTCGGGCTCATAACCCGAAGGTCGTAGGTTCAAATCCTGCCCCCGCAACCAGTTTGAAAGAAGGCCCGAAACGAAAGTTTCGGGCCTTTTTGCTATGCGGGATTTGCCCCGGCTGTTTTGTCGCGACCGAACGGGAGGGGGACCATCGTCTTAGGTCATAGCTTGCTGTCGATGCGGATCCCGCTTGCGCTAGCCGATGTACGGGACGATCAGATAATCAATAGAGTCTGTTGGACCTGTAGCTAGAACACCGGCGAGGCCTATTGGCGGAGAATGCCGCAGATTGCTGCTTTGTTGGGCAAACGAACCATTGCCGAGCAATAAGCCATTGACCTGCTTCAAGATCCTGTTAGGATGCACCACATCGGACGCGGGGTGGAGCAGCATGGTAGCTCGTCGGGCTCATAACCCGAAGGTCGTAGGTTCAAATCCTGCCCCCGCAACCACATTCAAGAGGCCTGAAACCTATGTTTCAGGCCTTTTTCGTTACTGCGTTTTACGCCTCAGCCAACTCGGCGCTCGTCCAGATGTTCATTATCCCCTTATTCTGTTGACTCTGAAGCTACCGGCTTGAGACAGTCCCCAGCCTCGGCCGTGGTGGCGAGCGCAGCTGCCTGTTCGTCAGCAAGCTTGCGCTGATAATCCTGTTGCACCAGCGGTAGAGCCGCTAGCACGGTGGCGACTGGAATACGGTTATTTTCCAGCAGTTCAATCAAATCGACCGCTAAGACCACATGGGCTGGCGCCTGTTGTAACGACATAAAACCCTCGTGAGATAAACCCAGAACTCGCCACCGGCAAAGCGCGCAGACAAAAAAATAGCCCAGCGAGCATGATGCTGGCTGGGCAAAGACACAATGTTTAATTGCAGTGGCATATATATAGAGCCCGGTCTGGCGGAATAGTTCACGGCGTTATGAAAATTTAAACAAAAAAGTAACGAACTTGACGGCTGCCTGACATCCGCTAGTTTTAAACAAACGTTTAATTTCGAGGTGAGCATGGCAAGCCACGATACCTGCACTCGTATTCTGGATGCGGCTGAGCGTTTGTTTGCCGAGCGCGGATTCTCGGAGACCTCCCTGCGTGATATTACCCAATTGGCCGAGGTCAATCTGGCCGCTGTGAACTACCATTTTGGCTCCAAACTCGGACTGATCCAGGCGGTTCTGGATCGCTATCTGGCGCTCTATATGCCGGAGCTGGATCAGGCGCTACAGCACCCCTCAGAACACAAGTCCCCGGTCACCGGATTATTGCGGGCCTTTATGGTTCCCTTGCTGGGGCTGGGTCGGTTCAAAGCTGATGCGCCCATGCTATTCATGCAGCTACTGGGTCGCGGCTATATCGATCGTCAGGGCCATCTACGAACCTTTATCACCCAACGCTACGGTGATGTGATCGCCCAGATCCAGCACCGCTTTGCTCAGGCGCTGCCGGGGTTGAGTGAGGAAGTCTTGTTTTGGCGTTTGCACTTCGCACTGGGCTCCAGCGTGTTTGTGATGTCCTCCTTTGATGCCTTGCGCGAGATAGCGCAGGCCGATTTCGGACAACAGGCTGATTTGGAATTACTCCTGGATAGGATATTGCCTTTCCTGGCAGGTGGATTTAGCGGCGATTACGCCCTGTCTTGCACTGCCACCGATTGTGACGAGAGGTCGCTATGATCGAACTACTGCTACTGGTCGTATTGGGCGTTGGGGTTGCGGGTTACCTGCTGCTGACGGTTCCACATTGGCGTTTGCGTTATTTGTCGACGCCCTTCTTTGCCTTCTTCAAACGAGTGTTGCCACCGCTGTCGCCGACGGAGCGCGAGGCGATGGAGGCGGGCACCGTCTGGTGGGATGGTGAACTCTTCAGCGGCAAACCGGATTGGCAGGCCTTGCATCGCTTTCCCAAGCCGCAGTTGCGGGAGGATGAGGCGCAGTTTATCGCCGAGGTGGTGGATCCACTGCTCGCCACGCTCAATGATTTTTCCATTATCAACCAGCACCGGGATCTACCGCCCGAGGTGTGGCGCTATCTGGCGGATAACGGCTTCTTTGCCCTGATCATTCCCAAGGAGTATGGCGGCAAGGGCTTCAGTAACTTTGCCAACTCCACCATCGTCAGCCGCATCGCGACCCGCAGTCTGAGCGCCGCGGTCACTGTGATGGTGCCCAACTCCCTAGGCCCGGGCGAATTGCTGCTCCACTATGGCACTCCGCAACAAAAAGAGTACTGGTTACCTCGCCTGGCCCGTGGCGAGGAGTTTCCCTGTTTTGCGTTGACCGGCCCGGAGGCGGGCTCTGATGCTGGAGCCATTCCCGATAAGGGCGTGCTGTGCAAGGGGATGTGGCAAGGGGAGGAGGTGATTGGCATCCGCCTGAGCTGGAACAAGCGCTATATCACGCTAGCGCCGCGCGCTACCGTGCTGGGTCTGGCGTTCAAGCTCTACGATCCCGACCATCTGATGGGCGATGTCACCGACTACGGCATTACTTGTGCCCTGATCCCGGCCTCTCATCCTGGAGTGCAGGTCGGGCATCGCCACTTCCCCATGGGGCAGGTGTTTATGAATGGCCCGACCTGGGGCGAAAATGTGTTTATTCCTCTGGAGTGGATCATTGGCGGCTGGCCCTATGCGGGTAAAGGCTGGCGCATGCTGGTGGAGTGTCTCTCGGCGGGACGTGGTATCTCCTTGCCTGCATTGGGGGCGGCGTGTGGCCATATCTCGACCCGGACTACCAGTGCTTATGCCTATGTCCGGCGGCAGTTCGGACTCTCCATCGGCCGTTTTGAGGGGGTGCAGGAGGCACTGGCGCGGATCGCCGGATTAACCTACCAACTGGAAGCCACGCGGCGACTGACCACCACAGGTCTGGATCTGGGGGAACGGCCGGGGATTGTCACCGCGATTGCCAAATATCATATGACCGAGCAGGCGCGGTTGATCCTGAACGATGCCATGGATATCCATGCTGGTCGTGCCGTGCAACTGGGGCCGAATAACTATCTGGGTTACCACTATATGGGTATCCCGATAGCCATCACGGTGGAGGGGGCTAATATCCTGACCCGTAACCTGATGATCTTCGGCCAGGGGGCGACCCGCTGCCACCCCTATGTCTATCGGGAGATGGAGGCCGCAGCTTGCGCCGATGCCCAGGAGGGGTTGCAACGCTTCGATGCCCTGCTGGCGCAGCATATCCGTTTTGCGCTGGGCAATGTCGGCAAGGGGCTGCTCTCTGGTCTGACGCTGGGCAAGTTTGAATCCAGCCCGGTCAGTGGTCCCACCGCCTGCTACTACCGGCAACTTACCCGCATGAGCCGGGCACTGGCGCTCTGCACCGATGTCAGCATGTTGCTGCTGGGAGGCGAGCTCAAACGTCGGGAAATGCTCTCCGCCCGACTCGGCGATGTGTTGAGCCATCTGTATATGGCTTCCGCGACCTTGAAATATTATGAGGATGAAGGACGGCAGAGCGCCGATCTGCCCTATCTGCATTATGCGCTGCGGCGCAGTCTCTGGCTGATGGGGCAGGCGCTGCAGGGGGTGTTCGACAATCTGCCGGCAACCCTGCCGGGCATGGTGCTGAAGCGGATCCTGTTCCCGTTCGGTATCCATTATCGTCCGGTGAGGGATAGTACCGTCAGCGCCATCTGTCGGGATATTATGCAGCCCTCGGCACTGCGGGATCGCATCAGTGCCCTCTGTTTCTGGCAAGAGCAGGAGCAAGATCCCATCGGTCGCGTCGAGCTGGCGTTTCGTGCCATGCTGGCGGTGCAACCGCTGGAAAAGCGTCTGCATGAGGCGCAAAAGCAGGGAACCTTGCCCCACAAACTGCCGCTGGGCGAGCTGATCCCGTTGGCTCAAACGGCGGGGGTGATTTCTGAAACCGAGGCGACCGCATTGCGCGAGGCTGAGCGATTACGTTATACCGCCTTGCAAGTGGATAGTTTTGCCCCCGGCGAGCTGGAGCAGATGGGGTGTGACAGGGCAAGGGAGTAGTAGTCCACTGGCCACAAAACCATCAAGAAGCCGGGGTCGTGGACGAAAAGCAGAGTGTTGACGGCATGGATGCCGTCATCAAGCCTACAGGGATGTATTCATGGCGGCTCTGCGTTCGCCTGACTCCGGCTTGCCTATGTGCGGTGTTTATTCCAAACAACAGGTAACTGAGACATAGCCATGAAAAAAGCCAGTCATCAGACTGGCTTTTTGTCGTGCAAGTGAGCGGCCGTGGTTATTCGACCGTCAGGATCTTGCAGGTGTTGGTGGAGCCTGTGGTTTCAATCTTGTCGCCATGGGTAAACAGCACCAGATCGCCTGATTTCAGGTAACCCAGGCCCTTGAGCACGTCCAGGGCATCGCGGCATACATCCACTACCGGCTTGCTTTCGTCGCCGTCGAAGAACACTGGCGTCACGCCGCGATACAGGCTGGCCCAGTTCAGGGTTTGCTGATGACGGGACAGAGCGAAAATCGGCAGACCGGAGCTCAGGCGAGACATCAGCTGCGGTGTGGTGCCGGATTCAGTGATGGCGACAATCCCCTTGATACCGGCCATATGGTTGGCGGCATACATGGTAGACATGGCGATGGTCTCTTCTACCGAGGTGAAGGTGTAGTTCATGCGGTGGTTGGATACGTTGACGCTCGGATGCTTTTCAGCACCGACGCAGACGCTGGCCATGGCCGTAACAGTTTCAATCGGGAAATCACCGGCGGCGGTTTCTGCCGACAGCATGACCGCATCGGTACCATCCAGCACGGCGTTCGCTACGTCCATGACTTCGGCACGAGTCGGCATCGGGGATTTGATCATGGACTCCATCATCTGGGTCGCAGTGATCACCACGCGGTTGAGACGACGCGCGGTACGGATCAGTTTCTTCTGTACGCCCATCAGCTCGGAGTCACCGATTTCCACACCCAGGTCACCACGGGCTACCATCACCACATCAGAGGCCAGAATGATATCTTCCATGGCTTCATCGGTGGCGACGGTTTCGGCGCGCTCGACCTTGGCCACGATTTGCGCGTTGCAACCGGCTTCACGAGCCAGTTCACGGGCATAGTTCAGATCGGCACCGGAGCGGGGGAAAGAGACTGCCAGGTAATCAACACCCATCAGAGCGGCGGTCTTGATATCTTCTTTATCTTTGTCGGTCAGCGCTGGAGCCGAGAGCCCGCCGCCTTTCTTGTTGATACCCTTGTTGTTGGACAAAGGACCCGCCACTGTGACAGTGGTATAAATGCGAGTGCCTTCGACGCGATCGATCAGCAGTTGCACACGGCCATCATCCAGCAGTAACAAGTCGCCGGCGACTACATCCTGAGGCAGGGTCTTGTAGTCGATCCCCACTTGATGCTGATCGCCATCACCCTTACCCAGGGCGGCGTCAAGAACAAATTTGTCGCCGATGGAGAGGAAAATCTTACCGTCTTTGAAGGTTGATACCCGGATCTTGGGGCCTTGCAGATCACCCAGAATGGCAACGTGCTTGCCCATACTGGCGGCCAGTTCCCGAACTTGCTTGGCGCGCAGAATATGATCTTCGGCGGTACCGTGGGAGAAGTTCATACGCACCATGCTGGCGCCAGCCTTGATAATGCCTTCCAGCACGCCGGGGCGGTCGGTGGCAGGGCCCATGGTGGTCACGATCTTGGTTCTTCTTAACATGTAGGACTCCAAAGAGAAGTGTTAATAGCGATTCATGAATCCAGCGGTGCAGGTGCACGCCATTTCAGTTCATTGTGTGGTTGCTCGTAGCAACTATTACAAAGCGTTTCAGTGACGCTGCACAATGTATTGAAATGTAATTTGAAAACGATTCTACACCATGCGCGTGGGCAACGGTATAGCCAGCCTTGTAAAACAGGCCTCGCATGGAGGCCTGTTTAGCAGTGACTAGTTATGCAAATTATCAAAGCGGGAATCCTTGATTCCCTCTTTAACCTTCTTCAAATTCTCGCGGAACTTGACGCCGCGCCGCAAGGTAAAACCTGTGGCCAGCACATCAATCAGCGCCAGCTGCGCAATACGCGAGGCCATGGGCAGGTACACATCGGTATCTTCTGGCACGTCCATCGACAGAACCAGACTGCATTCGCGAGCCAGAGGCGAGTCTTTGGCAGTGATGCCGATGACGGTAGCATCGTTCAGGCGAGCGAGATGGGCAATTTCAACCAGTGCCTTGGTGCGGCCGGTGTGGGAAATGACCACCACCACATCGCCTTCGCTGCTGGTGATACAGCTCATGCGCATCATGACGATGTCATCGAAACAGACCACAGGGATATTGAAGCGGAAAAATTTGTTCAGGGCATCGTGAGCCACAGAGGAGGAAGCGCCGAGACCGAAAAAGGAGAGCTTCTTGGCCTGAGTCAGCAGATCGACACAGCGGTTGACCATGCTGGTGTCCAGACTGTTCTTGGCCACATCCAGACAGGCAATGGTGGATTCGAAAATCTTCGCGGTATAGGCATCCGGGCCATCGTCTTCTTCAACGTGGAGATTCACATAAGGTGTGCCGTTGGCCAGACTCTGTGCCAGGTGCAATTTGAAGTCCGGGAAACCTTTGGTGTCCAGACGACGACAGAAGCGGTTGACGGTTGGTTCACTGACGTCGGCCATTTTGGCCAGGGTGGCAATGCTGGAGTGGATGGCAGTTTGTGGGGCTGCCAGGATCACCTCTGCGACTTTGCGCTCGGATTTGCTGAAACTATCCAGATTTTTAGTGATTTTTTCCAACGTGTTCATGACGACATCTCGTTTTTTTTATCTGCCGCCCGGCAGAGCTTAGTTATGACAACCACTTGATATGGCTGTATATTCTGAACCTGAATTCTGCATCATTTGACACAGTTCGTCAGCAAGTCTGACTGGTAACTTCCTGACAGGGAATAAAGTTATCAGAGATTGTCGACCTCGGGCACTATTTTGTAATTTAATTACGACATTTTGCGTCGTCTGTTCGTTTTGCTGTGATCCGCGCCCTATTTATCAACGGCCAGTGCAGTTAAAATTGCGCGTCTTAAATACCCGGGCCAGATCCGGGATATAAAAAATCAATTACAGAAGAGTCAGAACACAACAAGGAGATTTCTATGGCAAGCTTTGCTCTGGTTGGGGATGTGGGGGGTACCAATGCGCGTCTGGCACTATGTGCCATGGATTCTGGCGCTATTTCCCAAGCCAAAACCTATTCCGGTCTTGATTATCCCAGTCTTGAGGTGGTGATCCAGGTCTACCTGAAAGAACACAATGTCCAGGTCGATGATGCGTGCATCGCCATTGCCTGTCCGATCAAAGGTGATTGGGTGGCGATGACCAACCATACCTGGGAATTTTCCATCACCGAGATGAAAGCCAATCTGGGGCTCAAGCATCTGGAAATCATCAACGATTTCACGGCTGTTTCCATGGCGATCCCGGTACTCTCCGCTGATGACAAGCTGCAATTTGGTGGTGCCGCAGCCCAAGCTGGCAAGCCGATTGCCGTCTACGGCGCCGGTACCGGTCTGGGTGTGGCCCATCTGGTCAACACTGGGGAGCGCTGGATGAGTTTGCCGGGGGAAGGCGGTCATGTCGACTTTGCCCCCAACAGCGACGAAGAAGATGCGGTCCTCCATGCCCTTCGTGCTGAGCTGGGTCATGTCTCGGCCGAGCGTCTGCTGTCAGGCCCTGGTCTGGTCAATCTGTACCGCGGTCTGGTCTTGGCCGATGATCGCACTCCGGAAGCCTTGCAACCCAAGGATGTAACCGAACGCGCCCTGGCCGATTCCTGCACCGATTGCCGTCGTGCCTTGAGTCTGTTCTGTGTGCTGATGGGCCGCTTTGGCGGTAACCTGGCGCTGAATATGGGTACCTTCGGCGGTGTTTATATCGCCGGTGGCATAGTTCCGCGCTTCCTGGAATTCTTTAAATCCTCCGGCTTCCGTGTGGCCTTCGAAGACAAGGGACGTTTCCAGAGCTATTTGAAAGATATCCCGGTATTCCTGATCACCCATGACAATCCAGGGCTGCTGGGCTCAGGCGCCTATCTGCGCCAGAGCTTGGGGATCAAGCTGTAAGCTAGCTCTCCTGGATAAAAAAGCGCCGTATGGCGCTTTTTTTATGCTCAGCAAGATGACTTGGGTGCTGCGGTAGAGCTGCGCAGCACCAGATCCGGCTCCAGGCGCAGGGTGCGAGCGGGCAGTTGTGGTTGCTGGATCCGCTCCAATAATGACTGCACGGCCAATTGGCCCAGCTCCTGCTTGGGTTGGCTGATGCTGGTCAGTGGTGGATTAAGGTAGGCGGCAAAGGCGATATTGTCATACCCGATCACCGATATATCGGTTGGCACCGAGAGCCCTTGCTCCTGCAGAGCGCGGATCGCGCCCATGGCCATCAGGTCATTGCAGGCAAATACTGCGCTGGGTTGCATATTGCACTGCATCAAGCGGCGCATCGCCTGATATCCCCCCTCACAATCAAAATCACCATGACAGATCCAGTCACTGTTGATTGGCAGTTGGGCCTCGTGCATCGCCTGCTGGTAACCGGCCAGCCGTTCGAGCGCCGGTTGTTTATCTTGCGGACCTGTGATGATGGCGATGCGCTGATGGCCCTGGTCAATCAGATGCCGAGTGGCCAGATAGCCACCGTGCTGGGAGTTGTCCTGAATGCGATCACTGTGGGGCATCGACGGCCCCCAGTCCATGACCACCAGCGGCAGATCCTGTTGCAGTTGCAACTGTTCGAATAGGCCAGTGTGAGTATCGGTACACATCACCAGCAGGCCATCAATGCGTTTCCGGATCAACATCTGCAGGTAGGAATTCGCGGTCTGCGCGTTGCCTTCGGTATTGCACAAGATCAGGTTATAGCCACGGCTAAAACAATAACGTTCAACGCCGCGCACCACCTCGGCAAAAAAAGGATTGGTCGAGGAGGTCACCAGCATGCCGATGCTGTTGGTGGTCTGGACTTTGAGACTGCGCGCCACGGCGCTGGGGGCATAGTTGAGTTCACGCATTGTCTGCCAGACTCGCTCGCAGGTGGTTTGTGCGACGAAACGAGTCTGGTTGATGACGTGGGACACAGTCGCGGTCGAGACGCCAGCGCGCTCGGCGACTTCCTTGATCGTTGCCATCTCTACTTCCTTTCTACCAGCCCGATGGGCGGCTAGTCGTGCGGGTGAGAAGCCAGAAATTGTTCGACTTCACGACGGGTCGGGATCGAGGTCTGCGCGCCCGGACGAGTCACCGAGATAGCGGCAGCCGCATGGGCAAAGCGAATGGCGGCGTCCATATCCTCGCTGCGTTGTAACTCGGCCAGCAGGGCACCGTTGAAGGTATCGCCAGCAGCTGTGGTGTCAACGGCGTCGACTCTGAATCCCGGCACGAGTTTACCGACTCCAAGGTGGCTATACCAGACTCCGGCTTTGCCCAGAGTGATCATGACTTCCGGGATACCCAACTGGTGGAACTTGGTGGCCGCTGCCGCGGCGCTTGGGGCATCGGTCACCGGTATGCCAGTTAACAATTCAGTCTCGGTCTGGTTGGGGGTGATGAGATCGACTTCGGCCAGTAATTCTGCGGGCAGAGGCCGGGCCGGTGCCGGGTTAAGTACGACTTTGACCTGATTGGCGTGGGCCAGGCGAATGGCGGCTGCGACCGTATCCAGCGGTACCTCGAGTTGTAATAACAGAGTGTCGGCGGCCAGTAGCAGCGGCTTATGCTGTGCTAACACCTCGGGGGTCAGGGCGCCATTGGCTTCAGGTGAGATGCCGATGCTGTTTTCACCGTGATCGGCCACATAGATGATGGCAATACCGGTGGGCAGTCGGGGATCGACGCTGATGCCTTGAACATCCATGCCATCGGCTTGAAAGCCGGCGTACATCTGCGCGCCTATGGCATCCTGGCCAATACGGGCAATGAAGCCGACATCGGCGCCGAGGCGCGCCGCGGCAACGGCTTGATTGGCTCCCTTGCCCCCGGGGACTATGCGATAGCCTCGGCCGGTGACTGTCTCGCCGGGGCGAGGGAAGTCGGCGACTTGCAACACATGATCGGCATTGACGCTACCCAGAACGACGAGTTTACTCATGACGACTCCTTGATTAGGCCTTTTTCCTATGGCCTGACAACCCCAGGCCATAGGGAAAAAGATTTTGGAAATAGGCCCCAGCCGCCAAACAGAGTGGCGACCGGGGCTGGGGAATTACTGACTGACGACTTGCAATGGCACCGGGATATATTTCTCGACGCTTTGGCCTTTGAGGACCTTGTCTGCGGTTTCCACGCCGATGGCGCCGATCAGGGCTGGTTGTTGCGCCACAGTGGCGCCGAGCTTGCCGCTTTTGACCGCCGCCTTGCCATCATCGGTACCATCAAAACCGACGATCAGAACTTGCTTGCCCGCCGCCTGAGTGGCACGCAGGGCCCCCAGAGCCATTTCATCATTCTGGGCAAACACCGCCTTGACGTTCGGGTGGGCGGCCAGCAGGTTTTCCATGACATTCAGCCCTTTGGTGCGGTCAAAGTCGGCCGGTTGCGAAGCCAGCACCTTGAAGCCATTGGCTTTTACCGCCTGGGCAAAGCCTTCACCCCGATCCCGGGCGGCGGAGGTACCGGCAATCCCTTCTAACTGGATAACATCGATATTCTTGCCCAGTTTGCTGGCGATATAATCCCCAGCCATCTTGCCACCGGCGATGTTATCGGAGGCTATGTGTGCCTTGACCTCACCCACGTTGGCGCCGCGGTCCAGGGTCAGTACCGGGATCCCGGCCTTGTTGGCCAGCATAATGGCGTTGCCGACGGCAGCGGAGTCGGTCGGGTTGACCAGGATGGCGCTGACTTTACGCACCGCCAGATCTTCGACGTTAGCGAGCTCCTTGGCGGGATCATTTTGCGAGTCGAGCACCACCATCTGGTAGCCCAGCTCCTTGGCCTTGGCTTCTGCTCCGTCTTTGAGGGTGACGAAAAATGGATTATTCAGCGTTGAAACGACTAACGCCATGGATTGTTCAGCGGCTTGAGTGGCTGCACTCAGAGACATCACAGCAACGGCAATCAGGGTAAGCATCTTGTTCATTTTTGCAGTTCCTTATTACTTGGTTGTGGTTTTGGTATCGACCATGACCGCCAGCAAGATCACCGCAGCTTTGGCGATCATCTGGTAGTAGGAAGAGACGTCGAGCAGGTTTAACGCGTTGTTGAGAAAACCGATGATCAGGGCACCAATCAGGGTGCCCATGATGCGTCCCTTGCCACCCATCAGGCTGGTGCCGCCGACGACAACGGCAGCGATGGCATCCAGCTCGTAGCCCATACCGGCGGTCGGTTGGGCGGAGGAGAGGCGTGAGGTGACGATAAGGCCAGCTAGGGCGGAGAGGGCGCCACACAGGGTATAGACGGCGATCTTGACGCGATCGACATTGATGCCGGAGAGGCGAGTGGCTGATTCGTTACCGCCGAGGGCATAGATGTAGCGACCAAGGCGGGTATGGTTGAGCAGGTACCAGGCCAGGCCGAATACCAGTGCCATGATCCAGATAGGTACCGGAATGCCGAGCCAATAACCGGTACCCAGTACGGCAAAGGCATCCGATGTCTCACTAAAGCCGGTGGAGATGGGGCGGCCATCGGTAAAGACCATGGTAAAGCCCCGCAGCGCCGTCATGGTGACGAGCGTGGCGATGAAGGCCTGTACCTTGCCCTTGGCAATAATGGCACCGCTGACGCCACCGAGCAGGGCACCTGCCAGCAGGGCGGCAGGAATGGCGATGAGCACCGGCAGGTCGGCACCGACCATGGCGGCGGCAAAGGCACTGGTCAGCGCCAGAATAGAGCCGACCGACAGGTCGATCCCCGCCGTCAGAATGACCAGCGTCATGCCGACGGCTATGATGGCATTGACCGAGGTTTGCCGGAGTATATTCAGCAAGTTATCGGGGGTGAAGAAGTTTGGACTCAGGAACGAGACCACCAGGATCAGCACTAATAAGGCGATCAGCGACTTCTGTTCAATGAGCCAAGCTTTGAAACGCGGCATGCTGGCCGCTGGCGATGGGGTAGTTGTCATCATAGTTATACGGCCTCTTGATAAACCTTGCCGATGGCTGCTGCCATCAGGCGTTCCTGATTTGCGTCGCGGCTGGCGAATTCGGCGCTGATCCGGCCTTCATGCATCACCAGGATCCGATCACTCATGCCGAGCACTTCGGGCATCTCCGATGAGACCAGAATGATGCTCATGCCCTCCTGCTTGAACTGGTTGATCAGCTGGTAGATCTCTTTCTTGGCCCCGACATCGACGCCTCGTGTCGGCTCATCCAGGATCAGCACCTTGGGCTTGGTCATCAGCCCCTTGGCAATGGCGACTTTCTGCTGATTACCACCGGAGAGGTTCTTGATCAGTTGCTCCTGGGTCGGTGTCTTGATGTTAAACAGTCGGATGAAATCGCCGACCGCTTGGCGTTCATCGGCGCGCCGGATGTAACCACCGCCACCGACGAAGATCGGCAGCGCACACAGGCTCATGTTTTCCCGCACCGACAGCTCCAGCACCAGGCCATCGCCCTTGCGATCTTCCGAGATATAGGCAATCCCGCACTGTAAGCCGTCAGCCGGGGTTTGGGGCGCTATCGGTTTTCCATACAGAGACAGGGTTCCGGCGTGGCGGGGCAGGGCACCATAGATCATTTTCATCAGCTCACTGCGGCCTGAGCCCATCAGGCCCGAGATGCCTAGGATCTCTCCTTCCTTGAGCTCGAAGTTGATGTCGTGGATCCCGGCACCACAAATGCCCTGCAGAGCCAGGCTGATACGGCCCTGTTTGACCGGGATGCGCGGGTATTGCTCTTCCAGCTTGCGGCCTACCATCATTTCGATGATGCCATCTTCGTCCAGCTCGCTGACCGGCCGTTCACCGATAAACCGGCCATCCCGCAGCACAGTGACATCATCACAGATCTGGAAAATCTCCCGCAGCCGATGGGAGATGTAGACAATTCCGCGCCCTTCATCCCGCAGCTCGCGGACCACACTGAACAGCCGCTCGGTCTCGGTATCGGTCAGGGCATCAGTCGGCTCATCCATGATGATGACCTTGGATTCGAAGGAGATGGCCTTGGCGATTTCGACCATCTGCTGTTCGCCGATACTCAGATCGCCCAGACGGGTACGAGGCCCATGTTTGACCCCCAGCTTGTCGAGCAGACGCTGCGCTTCGGCGTATAAGGCGGACCAGCGGATCTTGCCCAAAGGCCCCATGGGTTCACGGCCGAGGAAGATGTTCTCGGCAATCGACAGCTCGGGGATCAGATTCAGCTCCTGGTGAATGATGCTGATGCCCTGATCCTGAGAGTCGCGGGGGCCACTGAACCAGCGGGTCTTTCCCTCATAGGTCAGGGTGCCAGCGTCGGCCTGGTAGATACCGGTTAACACCTTCATCAGAGTGGATTTACCGGCGCCATTTTCACCCAGCAGGGCCATGACGCGACCTGGATAGACGTTGAGCCCAGCTTGGTCCAGCGCCTTGACGCCAGGAAACTGCTTGTCGATACCCTGTAATTCAAGGAGTGCTTGCATAGAAACCTCACGATCTTGCGTCAGAACGCGACACCGGCACAGATGATCAGATTGGCATAAGGCGTTACTTCGCCGGTGCGAACGACCGCTTTGCAACGACGGGTTTGCTGCTTGAAGGCCTCATGGGGTATGTACTCAATCTGGATCGGCTTGCCTTGCTTGCTTTCGGCCTGTTGCAGCAGTTGCAGTAATTGACCATGACACTCGGGACTGACGCGTGGTAGCTCTTCGGCCAAGATCACCCGCTCGATAACCATCTCCTCGCAGACCACCTGAGCGGTTTCCAGCAAGCCGGGGACGCCGGCCTTCAGTGCCAGATCGATGCGCTGGGTGACGGGCGGGATCGGTAGGCCGGCATCACATAGACAGATCTGATCGGTGTGGCCGCATTCGGCAATCACGGCACTGAGTGGGGCATTGAGCAACAAACCTTTCTTCATGGTGGTTCTCCACAGGGTGTTGGCGCACCCGTCAGTTAGCAGGTCCAGCGTCACGGCTCGATTACAGTGTGGTTTGTCTAGCAATACTTGCTAAGGAATGCCCGGGAATATGGGTGATAAACCTAACGTAACCGATTACGTAACCGATTACGTCAGAGCCTAGACGGCGATTAGCGTGGCCACAAGGTTGAGTGAAGAAATATGTGAAAGCGCTCTCAAATGAAAGGAGTCACCGCGGGTGTCCGGGCATTGGAGTAGTGACTTATGGATGGGGTTATGCCATTTGCTAGTTCATTCAACTGCGATATGGCGAGATGGCGAGACTCGTTCGTGCCACTCGTTGTTATGGTGCATGGTATCAAGATACAAACCGCTAGGCGGCGCGGCCGGGTAGCAAGATTCTAAAGCAGGCGCCGCCCAGTTCGGAGTCGCCGACCTGCAACTGGCCATGGTAACTATGCACAATTTCGCTGCAGACGCCGAGGCCAATGCCTTGGCCGCTGGAGTTATCTGCCCGCACGCCGCGTTGCAAAATACGGGCTCGCAGCTCTTCGGGGACCCCGGGACCATCATCACTGACGCGGATCAGCAAGCCGGTGCTGACGTGCCGTAATTCCAGGCAAATTTCGCTGATGGCAAATTTGTGGGCATTATCCAGCAAGTTACCCAGCAACTCGAACAAGTCATCCTGTTCGCCACGAAACAGCAGCTCATCGTCATGGAGAAGACGAACCCGGATCCGTTTGTGCTGATAGACCTTGGCCATGGTGGCCAACAGCTTCTGGGCGATAGGCACAGGATCGCAGCCCTGGTTATTCAGTAGCTGGCGTCCGGTAACGGCTCGCCGCAAATGGTACTGGATGATCTGATCCATCAGACTGACCTGTTCATTGAGATTGCGCCGGGCTTTGGCGGTCAGCTTTTCTTCTTCCATGGTGGCCTGTATCAGGGCCAGACGGGTTTTCAGGCTATGGGCCAGATCGTTGACCGTGTGCTGGTAACGCTGCTTTTGCTGACGTTCGTTATCCAACAAGCGGTTGAGTGACTGGGTCAGCGGCTGCAACTCCTTCTCATACTGGCTATCCATTTCATCTTTTTCGCCATTGCGGATCGCATCCAGCTCGGACTTGATGCGCTTGAGCGATGCCAATCCCCAGCGGGTACACAGCAAAAACAGTACCGCCACGCCCAGGTAGATCAGCACGGCCCGACGCAGGGTCAACAGCAGATAGCGGTGGGACTGTTCGACCAGATCCGAAGCCGGACGCATCAAGATGGTATGAAAGGTCTTCGGCTTCTTGCTGTCGAAGTAGCGGGTCACGCGCAGGCTGTAGAGATAGTAGGGGGCATCGGTATCAAACTTGACCAGCCGGAACAGCGACTCCCGCGGCCCGATAAAGGGCAGGATCCGCTGACATAGCTTGCGCACGGTCAGCAGCTCTACCTGGGCAATGTCTTGCCACAGCAGTTCGCCATTCACATCACAGACTACGCCATCGACCAGGCGATTGGGCCAGTCCAGTTTCATGGTGGAAAAGGCTTTGGCGGCACTGGCCCGCGCAGGCGGGCGCACCGTGGTCGAGAACAGGCGTGACAGATCCCGCTGCAGCTCCTGCTGGATAAATTTCGCCTGTTCGTTGCGGTAGGAGTCATATTCCAGACTCACCAGCAGCGCCATCAGCAAGCCGACCACCAGCATGGCGGACAGCAAGAGTTTGACGTAGAGAGAGCGGATCATTGGCAGCTCAGGTTGAAGATATAGCCCTGACGGCGAATGGTGGTGATGGGTTGTAAGTCTCCTTCCGGATCCAGCTTCTTGCGCAAGCGGCTGACCAGAACTTCTAGGGTGTTCGGGTCCCCTTCGCCATCATCATAGAGTTGATCCATAAGCTGTTGCTTGGAGACCACCTGACCGCTATTGCGCATCAGATACTCCAGAATTGTGTATTCAAAGTGAGTGAGAACCACAGCCTCATCGGCAATGGCCAGCTCCTTGCGGGAGAGATCCAGCCGATAGGGACCGGCCTGAATTTGCGGAGAAATAAACCCGGCGCTGCGGCGGACCAGGGCATTCAACCGCGCCAGCATCTCCTCCTTCTGAAAGGGTTTGACCATGTAGTCATCGGCACCGGCTTCAAGACCGGCGACCTTGTCTTGCCAATTGCCGCGGGCGGTCAGGATCAGGATCGGGAACGGGATCTGTTTATCGCGCAGCTGATGGATCAGCGTGAGGCCGTCTATATCCGGTAAGCCCAGATCGATAATGGCCACATCAATCGGATAATCCTCAGCAAAATGCAGGGCCTCTTCGGCCTGGTGGGCTGCATAAACCTGATGATCCTCTTCTTGCAGGATCGACTTCAAATGGTGATTCAGCAGACGATCATCTTCAACCAGCAGTATCTTCATGAAACGGGCAACAGGTGGATGGATGGCGGACTATTCTCCTATGGCCCCTTGGTAAAAGACAAGCAGGGGGTCAGTAAAAGCAACGGGAGCCAAGGCTCCCGTTGTGAATGTATGGGTTAACAGCACTGTGATCAGGCGTCGATCAGGCTGCCCCAGAGATCATATTCATCGGCGTGTTCGATAACAACCCGAACCAGAGCGCCCGGTTGGAGCGACGTTGCGCCATTCAGATAAATGACGCCGTCGATTTCTGGCGCATCGCCCGGGGTCCGGCCTATGGCACCTTCTTCGTCGACTTCATCGATCAGCACCCACATCTGCTTGCCAATTTTCTCGGCCAGCTTACGAGTGGAAATCTGCTGTTGCAGTTCCATAAAGCGGACGAAGCGCTCTTCTTTGATCTCTTCTGGTACTTGATCCGGCAACTCGTTGGCCTGAGCGCCATCCACCGGGCTGTACTTGAAACAACCGACACGGTCGAGCTCTGCTTTGGCCAGAAAATCAAGCAGCATCTGGAAGTCTTCTTCGGTTTCCCCCGGGAAGCCGACGATAAAGGTCGACCGCAGGGTAATGTCCGGACAAATGGCACGCCAGGACTGGATGCGCTCCAGGGTGCGCTCGACCGCGCCCGGGCGTTTCATCAGCTTGAGGATGCGCGGACTGGCATGCTGCAGTGGAATATCCAGGTAGGGCAGGATCTTGCCTTCCGCCATCAGGGGGATCACATCATCCACATGGGGATAGGGGTAGACGTAATGCAAGCGCACCCAGAGGTCGAGTTTGCCCAGCTCTTCACACAGCGCTTTCATGCTGGTTCTGACGGGGGCTCCATCATAGAAGCCGGTTCTATGCTTGACGTCGACGCCGTAGGCGGAGGTGTCCTGGGAGATCACCAGTAACTCTTTCACTCCCGCGGCTTTGAGGCGCTTGGCTTCGGCCAATACCTCGCCGATGGGGCGGCTTTCCAGATCCCCGCGCATCGACGGTATGATGCAGAAGGTGCAGCGGTGGTTACAGCCTTCGGAAATTTTCAGATAGGCATAGTGCTTGGGTGTCAGTTTGACGCCATGGGCAGGCACCAGACTCATAAATGGATTGTGCTCTGGCTTGGGCACATAGGTATGGACATGCTCCAGCACCTGCTCGTAGGCGTGGGGGCCGCTGATCTCCAGCACCTTGGGATGAATGGCGCGGATCTGGTCTTCTTTGGCGCCCAGACAGCCGGTAACTATCACCTTGCCGTTTTCCGCCAGTGCTTCACCAATGGCTTCCAGCGACTCCTGAACGGCGCTGTCGATAAAGCCACAGGTATTGACGATCACCAACTCGGCATTGTCATACCGGTTGACCACTTCATAGCCTTCGGTGCGCAGTTGAGTCAGGATCCGCTCCGAGTCCACCAGGTTTTTGGGGCAACCCAAGGATACAAAACCGATGCGCGCGGCACCCGGCTGTGCTTGTGCCGGCTTGGCCGGTTCGTTGTCGAGCATCTGTCCCAGCGTGGTGGTGGAACAGCTGTCGGAGGCATTCGGATCGAAGGTATTGACGGTCATAGGCGATACAGCAGACTAAA
>JBBRVG010000060.1:0-26950 GCA_038247115.1 Enterobacterales bacterium
AACAACTTGCTGGTAGATGAAGGGTAAGCCGGGATGTCGTTATGACACACCTGTCGCCCGTTGCACAGGTTCGTCATGTCCCGGACATGGCGACCCCAGGAGTCTCTTCAGCAAGGAGAAAAACATGTCACTCAATATTGATGCCTCAAGCAGCTATGCCTCGTTGATCCAGCGGCTGCAAAGCAGTACCAAAACCAGCAATAGCAGCAGTGTGCAGGGCAGCATGCCACCACCGCCGCCACCTCAGGGAGGGGAGAACAAGATGATGTCCGACTTGGCCGATGTGTTTGCCGAGCTCGGCATCTCCACCGAAAGCTTGACCACCAGCAGCAGTACGGACGCCAGCAGTGACACCACCAGCACCACGGCTTCCAGCTCGGAGGCACAGACGGCGCTGGCGGAGTTTATGCAGACCTTGATGGATACCCTGCATGCTCAGGGGGCAGGAAAATCCGCGGCGGGAAATGAAGGTTCGGATGGCTATGGTCAGGACAATCCAATGAAGGCCGATATGCAGACGCTGTTGAGTAAGCTGGGCCTCTCCTCCGAGAGCAGCAGTACCGACAGCACCAGCTCGACCGATAGCTCAGTGAGTGAATTGCAGAGCAAGTTCTCAGATCTGTTGAACAGTTTGGGCGCGTCCGACAGCGGGATCAGTCTGGGGGATTTTCTGACCTCATTTTCCAGCAAGATCCCCGAGGGGCGCGGGCAGGGCCGGATCGGCAATGTGGTCAATACCACGGCGTGATGAGGGTACCCCACGCAGGGGCGGCAAATTCATTCTTGCCGCCCCATTGTTTGGATCTTGATTTAGTCGAGATTGTGACTGGATTTGGCTCGCCGGCGGCTCAAGGCCAGCAAGGCCAGACCGCCCAGCGTCAGGTAACCCAAGCTGCCGCCACCGTCCGATGACGCTATGGTGCTGGCACGCAGCAACATTTGCTCGCTTCGGGTCTGGGTGTCGGATGTGGCATGGAAGCTGATGACAATGTTCTGGCTCGAGCTTACGCTGCCCGCCGTGTACGTCACGCTGACGCTACAACTGGATCCTGGTTGCAGGGCCGTGCTTTGGCAATTCTCTTGCAGAGCACCGCCCGTGGCGACCAGATCGCTGATTTGCCAGGCGACGGCATCGTTATTGCGGATCACAAAGTGGGCTGTGCCCGTCGAGCCTGGGGATAGCTCGATCCCTTGTTGATTGGTGTAGTTCAAGCCATGAAGTTGCTGCTCGATCCAGGCACTGTAATGGGCGACCGAGGTAAATCCTGCTGCGGCACCCGGATTGCCGCACGTGGGGGGATTGGAGTTACTGCTCAGGAAACTGTCGATACCATATTGAATGTTGCCCAGCAATAGCGGGCCACCACTATCACCGAAGCAGATGCTGCGGTTGTTTTCACCACCGGCGAAAATATGGCTGGGGGCTGAAGAGTCAATGTCTCCCAGATACGGTAGCTGCAGGGTTTGCAATTGGTAGGGGTAGTTGGTTGCTGCACTGTCGGTGGCTCCCCAGCCGATAGCGGTTATCGCCTGGCCCGGGCTGAGTAGCGCTTGTTGCTCGAGGGTTGCCCGGGTGACCGGAGTGGCACTCTGGGCGGTCGCCAGGTGCAACAGGGCGACATCGCCGGCGAACTCACTGGCGTAGCGGGAGCCATCATTGCTACTCAGCTCCCAGCTGGGAACCCAGTCGGGATGAATAATCATCTGATCGACCTTGATGCCATCGGTCTGGTTGCTGAGCTGCGCCTGCCCCAGGATCAGGTTCAGTTGTGACAGTTGGGCACCCTCGAAGCAATGGGCGGCGGTCATGACCCATTCCGGCGCAATCAGGGTACCACCACAAAAGTGATAGCTTTGCCATGCAGGCGCACTCACCTGCTGGATGGAGACCATCCAGCCGGGGGCCTGGGTCAGGTCGTCGCCGCCCACGATCCGGGGACTAGCGGCGAATGCGGAGGAGCCGAGTAGCCCCGCGAGTAAACATCCTTGCCAAATACCTTGCATGCTTGATTCCTTCTGCTATGTAAAAATTGTACCCACTATCTATGACACATTTTTCGGCTGAGTGGTGGTCGTCCATCGAGCCCTGCGCCCCCCATCACTCATAGTTGATGTGATGTTCGACCGGACCTGGCCCTATAGTGTGGCTCTATGTCGAAGCCGATATCCATGGCGCGGGGGGGATTTGGGTGCAGATTACTGGTTTGCCCCTTTTGAGTCTTTTGTTCGTTGCCAATTGTGTGGCTGTCATCGGGAAATGCATATATTTGTTTCAGCTGTGGTCATGGTATCTCCTGTGGCGACTGCTTAGTGCTGGATCAGGCTTTCGGAGTGGAGCCCTTGCGAATCACGCCCCGCTTGAGGCATGGTAGTCGCCGAGGCAAATGATGGTTTATAGATGACAACTTGAGTCGTTAATCGTAGGGGGAACATATGTCAAAACTCGGATGCTGGTTGTTGGTGATGGTGTGGCTGACGGGGTGCAATACCATCAATGGCATGGGGCGTGACATTCAAAAAGGCGGCGAAAAAGTCCAGGAAGCGGCCAGTTCAGTCCAGAAAAAGATCTGAGTGCCAGGCGGGAATTATTCCGGCTGAGCCACCACAAACTGATTCTTACCGGTACGCTTGGCCTGATACATGGCCTGATCGGCATCGCCTAACAGGGTTTCGGCACTCACCTCGGTATGGGGGGCATAACAGGCGATGCCGATACTGCTGGAGAGTCTCACTGTGGCCGTGGTCAGGACAAACGGATCCGCCATCGCCTCCAGCAGTTGTTGCGCCTTGAGACTGGCGTCTGGTTCGCCATGCTGCAGATTCTCCAGGATCAGGGTGAATTCATCCCCGGCCAGGCGGAACAAGGTATCGGTCTCGCGGAGGTGAGACTGAATGCGCTGGGCAAACTGTTGCAACAACTCATCGCCCGCATCGTGACCAAAGTTATCATTGATGGCTTTGAAGCCATCCAGATCCATAAACAGCAACGCCATCATCTGTTCGGTGCGGCTGCTTCTGGCCATGGCTTTGGGCAGCTGCTCCATCAAGGAACGCCGGTTGGGTAATCCGGTGAGCGGATCATTCAGGGCATGGCGCTTGAGCTCCAGCTCCAACTGCTTGCGTGGCGTTATGTCCTGACTCAACACATAAAAGCCGACCACCTCCTGCTCTCTGCGATGGGGGATATAGATGGAGTACAGATAGTGCACACCATCCGCACGCTGTTCACTGCGTTCGAAGCGCTGGACTTCCCCCCGCAACGCCTGCTCCATAAACGGCAAGAAGAACATATATTCCTCTGCGGGGAAGAGTTCCCGGACCGGGCGATCCTTGAGTTCTTCCATGGTCCAGCCATACCAGAGACCGTAGGTCGCGTTATTGAACTGATAGCGCAGGTGGCGATCGATATAGGAAATCAAAACCGGCAGGTTGTCGGTAATGGTTTGCAAGCGTTGCTGACTTTCCCGTAGGTCCCGTTCAATGGTGAGGCGCTCCCGGACATCCTGAATAATCAGATTGAGCCGGAAGCCGAGTGCCGTTTCGCTAATCCAGGAGTGCACCTCGACGGCGATGGCCTCTCCGTGTCGATGGAACAATTCGGTGATCCGCTGATCCTTGAGTAATGGAATAGCTCCGGTTTCGGCATGCAGTTGCAATTGCTGCTGTAACCAGTCCCGTTGCTGTGGACTCAGCAAGGCTTCTGGTATCGGCTGTCCCAGCATTTCTGATTTCTGCCAGCCCAGCAAGCGGCTCGCCTGCAAATTCCAGTCAATGACTTCGCCCCTTTCATTGAGACTGATAAAGGCGTTCATGGCATGCTGGAGCACATTATCCAGCTCCTGGGTGCGAGCTGTGACCTGGGCTTCCAGGGTTTGATTGAGCTCGGCCAGCGTTTGCAGATCCTGCTGTTCCAGGTGCCGCATTTCCGCCAGTACCCGTGAGAGTAGAATCGCTTCGGCATAGCTGTTGCTTTGGGGAATATCGTTACGACCAGGATCTTCGAGGGCTTGCCAGATGGCCACCAGGGGCGCACTCAGACGGCGCGACATGACAAACGCTAACAGGCTTAGTACGCAAAAGGCCAGTATGGCCGACAAGGTGATTTGATCTTGCAGCTTGGAGAAATCCCTCATGGCAACCGATGCGGGCTGTCTGACCAGGATGTGCCAATCAGGAGACTGGATATCATCATGCCGGGGTAATGACTGAATGGCCGTGAAGTACCATTGACGGTCCGGCCACTGTAGTTTCCGTGGGTGCCCATTCTTTAAATCCTGCAGCAGCGCTTCGGGAATTTTTCGAATGCTGGGATCATGGGAGCTGAAAAAAACAGTGCCATCGCTTTTGAACATGATCAGATCGGCTTGTTTCGGCGCCGTGTCTTCAGCCAGTAACAGACGCGCCATCTTTTCAATTCCTTGGCCAGGAAGACTGGCGATCAGCCATCCCTCGAGCAGGCCTTGGTGATTCTTGAGCGGTACTGCGAGTTCGAACTGAGTGGTGTGCTGCAGTTTTTCGGGGAATATCTCGGTTCTGGGCGTTGCTTCTGGATGGAGATCGCTGATGCTGGGGCGTTGAAACCGCGGGGGAAACCAGGGGTCATGGGGAACCGTTAGCCCTTCGATACTGGAGAGGGATGCCACCCGGATAGCACCCTCGGGTGAGGTAATGACCAGCCAGCTATAGTCATCTGACTCCCTGGCTAGAGTGGAGAGCACAGCACGCTGTTGCTCGTCCGTCTGTTTGCGGAACAAGGACCAGTGGGTCAGCAGTTGCAGGTCACTGATCCGCTCGCCCAGTTGGAAGTCCACGCCATTGGCCATATTGCTCGCGAGGCGTTGCACCTCGCCGCGGGCACGTTTTTGTGCATAGTCGGATGAGAAATCATCGATCAGAATGAGCAGCACTATGAGCGTGGTCACCGCACTGCCCAAGGTTCCCAGCATGATCCAGAAAGCAAGGCCCGGACGGCGCGGGATCAGGGAGGCTGGTTTGGGCATGTGGGTCGCTTGGGTTCTGGGCGGGATCATGGCTTAAGCATATGCGATCTGGCGTTCGACACATGAGCCTGCAACACCATTCGTGAGCCTGATCCCGGCCTCGATGAGTCGATATCTAGTTTCCGGCCGGATACTTTTCCAGTAAGGCTTGTAACCGGGCGACGGTTTCCCGATCGGGTTGACCATCGTAGCGTGCGGGGCGGAAATGTAACTGAAAGGCGGTGAGGACATGGCGCGTCCTGGCATCCAGAGTGCCGGTGGCCGGGAGGCCATAGCCGTAACGAATCAACAGGGTCTGGATCTCGGCGATAGATGGCATGGGCGTTGCCAGCAGTTCGCTGACGCGCCTCTCATCGGGCCAGGCACCCAAGCCATATTCCTGATGCAATTGTTGCCAGGGAAACCGGGGGCCTGGATCGACTTTCCGGCCGGTTGCTATATCGCTATGGCCCAACAATCGGGTCGGGGCCAGCTGATAGCGAGCCACCAGTTGTTGTAGCAACAGAGCCAGGGTCCGGATCTGGGCAGGGGTGTAGGCTTGCCAGTGACGCTCGGTGAACGGCAACTGCGCCTCGGTATCCGCATAGCCCAGATTGACAATCTCGATGCCAATGGAGCTGGCATTGAGCGCCTGAGCCCCTTGCCAGTGGCTGATGCCGGCATGCCAGGCCCGTTGCGACTCGGGAACCAGCGCATACAGGATCGGTTGCCCATGCCGCTCTTCACGACTCACCAGGTAGTGGGCGCTGACCCGGCTTTCGGGGCGAGTCAGTTCATCCAGGGATTTGGCATCATCAATCTGGGTGTAGTGCAGGATCACCGACTGGATACGGGAGTCCTGGTTGACGGACGGGTGGCTGTAGTCAAGGTGCAACGCGACTTGCTGACAACTGGTTAACAGCAGGCTGGTGGTTGCCGCCAGCATCAGTCGTCGTGACCAGCAAGAGGGAATCCGCATCGGGCAGCATTCTCCGGGGAGTCAAGGAGACAGTCATATGAGGTTGGTAAGTCGGTACCGGACTGTCAGTCATGGGTCAAGAATGCCCGCTTTTGCCCCGTGCGTATATGGGGTTGTGCGACGCCGCACAACCGGAGCCGCAGCTTCGGCACTACACTCAATTGGTGTGACGTCCAGCCGATGAATGTCGGCGCGTGATGGGTGCAGATGTGAGTGAATACAAGGTGCTGCAGCGGGTGGGGAAGGATATGCGGATTGTCGATATTATGAAGCGTCGGGTGGCGACCATAGAGATGGATGACACCCTGGAAACTGTGCGGGACATCTTTGTGATGGCCCCCTTTCATCATCTGTTGGTGATTGAGGAGGGGCAACTGGTCGGCATTCTGTCGGACAAGGATCTCTATAAGGCATTGAGCCCCTACCTGGGATCAGGCTCGGAGAATCAACGCGACCGCGATACCCTGCAACGCCGGGTTCATCAGGTGATGACGCGGGAGCCGGTCACCGTCAGCCCAGAGGTTGCTGTGTCACAAGCCTGTGAACTGCTACTGGAGAAGGGGATCTCCTGTCTACCTGTGCTGGAGAATGGCCAGATCATCGGCATCGTGACCTGGCGGGATCTACTACATAGCTGTTACGAGTCTCAGATGGCCGAAATCAGTCACGGCGACCGTAAATCTTGACCTCTGCCATCTTGCTTTTGGAATAACCATCGACGCGAATTTTGGTGATGCACTTGCGCCGGTCGAGCTTCAGCCAGTCACTGCGCTGATCTTTGCCCACCTCTTTGCCGACCTTGACGGTTCGACTGCTACCGTCCTTATAGAACACCTTGAGTTCTTCGATGCGAGCATTCTGTTTTTCTACCTTCAACTGCAGGGCGTCGGTATAACGGCAGACGAGTGGTTTGACGATGGCTTCACTTTCGCCGATGGAGAGCAAGAGGGTCGAGCCAAGACGAAATTCGTCGCTAGCGAATACGGCAGGGGATAGTAGCAGAGACAATACAAACAGGTAACGCATCGAACTTTCTCCAATTTGACGGGAATATATCGGCATCATTGCGATGGAGAGAAGTCTAAAAAACATGGGTGCCACATAACAGAAAAAACCGGGACTGGTTAAGTCCCGGTTTGGTTTGTGGTGATAAATAGTATTTTTCAGGTGATTTAAACTGCTTATCCGCTAAAACCACGGAATAAGGTAATGTCGCCTGCGACCAGTTGCAGGGTGCAATCACTCGTGGTGTCTATATCTCCTTGCCCCAACAACCGGATCCATTTTTGGCAGCTGAGTAGAGGGTCGGAGGGGAGATGAATAACCGCAGTCCCTTCCCGCTGAATGGCGATCAACACCCGCTCGTCGTCCAGCACCCGCACAAATACCAAGCTTTCTCCCTGCGCGTATAGTAGCTGCAATGCGCCACGACGCAGTGCCGGGCTCTGCTGGCGCAAGCGCGCCAACTGCTGGGTATGGGCCAGTAATTCCCCATTCCAGTGGGCCTGATCCCAGGGGAAGGGAGCCCGACAGAAGGGATCATTGCCCCCCGCCAGGCCAATTTCGTCACCGTAGTAGAGGCAAGGCACCCCAATCCAGGTGAACAGCCAACCGATGGCGAGTTTCATACGCTGAATATCGCCGTGCAACAGGGTGAGGAAGCGGCTGGTATCGTGGCTATCGAGCTGATTGAACTGACACAATTGGGTACCGTGGCTTAATCCGGCGCGGTAGTGCTCCATCCAGTCGGCGCATTGGCGGGCATCCAGATGGATCGGTTGATAGGCCACATCCTGACCGGCCAGGAAGGCTCGAACCGGCAGCGCAAAGCCCATATAGTTCATGGCACCATCTTCGACGCCTGCCTGCAGCCATTCCCGGGCATCGGCAAAGTGTTCCCCCAGTAGATAGGCCTGGGGGTTTTCCTCCCGCGCGGCCTGATAGATGCCGCCGACGTGCAGCAGATTGTTTTTGGCACTGCCGGATTCACCCAGCATGTGGACTACATCCAGGCGCCAGCCATCGATCCCGTAGGGTTCGCGCAACCAGTGGCGCACCACACTCTGGCTGCCGCGGTAAATGGTGTCGACGACTCCGGGCTCGGCGAAGTCGAGTTTCGGTAGATTGGCATTGCCCTTCCACCCCAGAGCGCCCTGGGGACCAAAACTGTACCAGTTGCGGTAAGGCGACTCTGCCGAGCAGTTGGCGCCGGAGCCATCGCCGGTCCGGTAACGATCAAACCAGGCGCAGCTATCCCCGCTGTGATTGAAGACGCCATCGAGGATCAGCCGCATACCGCGCTGTCGGGTGGCTTGGCGCAGACGCACCAGCGCTTGATTGCCTCCCAGATGAGGATCGACATTGAAATAGTCTTCGGTGTCGTATTTATGCACCGTAGGCGCTGTGAAGATGGGGTTGAGATACAGGGCTGTGACGCCCAGCCCCTGCAGATAGTCGAGTTTGTCGGTGATGGCATCCAGATCGCCGCCATAGAAGGTGGAGCTGGCAGCTTCCAGCTCCAGTGGATGCTCCCAACCGCGGCGCCGTACCCAGCGCTGGCGGGCGTGGTGCTGATACTCCGCCTCCCGCACCAGGTGGGGTCCATGCCCGGGGGCAAAACGGTCGGGAAATATCTGATAGAAGACCTGATCGGCCACCCAACCGGGATGACTCTCCGGCACCTCCAGGCAGAACTGACGCAGGCGCTCTATGGGCGCGGCGCTGAGTCCTTGCGGGCCAAACCAGTATTGATGATGGGACCAGACCAGCTTGAAGCTGTAGCGTTGGCGTGTGGAGGCCTGATGCAGGGGCAGTAACACCTGATAGTGACGGCAGCCGCGGATTTCCCCCTGCAATGTCATCTCCAGTAGCCACTCTTCATTGTCGGGCTCGCTACGGAGTAGCACTTGCTCCGGCCAGGGGCCGGTCTGCAGCCAGAGTGATAGTGCCGGGCCTGCAGCCTGGAGTGCGACAAAGGGGGAAACGGGCTGGTGCCAACAGTGCACCTGTTGCATGGATGGCTCGTACATAACGACTCCTGTTGACCGGGTCAAAATGGATGATGTCCTGCAGGATGAACCGTTCCGGGTAGGGCGGCATCCTCCCGCGCGGTTTATCCTGACGGTGGAGTCTGTGCACGGGGTTACCTCGGGTTAGCTATCTGGCTGAGTGTAGTTGGCTTTTACCAGCGCTTGGCCATTTCCCACAAGTGGAGTAGAGTAAGGTAACTGTTTTTATATACAGTATTGCCATGCGTAAAATCATTCACATTGATATGGACTGTTTCTTCGCGGCTGTCGAGATGCGCGATAACCCGGCGTTGCGCCACATTCCGCTGGCCATAGGGGGATCCCGGGATAGACGCGGCGTGATCGCCACCTGCAACTATGAGGCGCGCCGTTTTGGTGTGCATTCGGCGATGGCGACCGCCTATGCGTTGCGTCTGTGCCCGACCCTGACGGTGATCCCGGGGCGTATGACGGTGTATCAGCAGGTTTCCGCTGAGCTCAGAGCTATTTTTGCCCGTTATACCGACCGTATCGAGCCCTTGTCGCTGGATGAAGCCTATCTGGATGTCAGTGATTCGGCCCTGTGCCAGGGCAGTGCGACCCGGATTGCCGAGGCGATCCGGGAAGATATTCGTCGGGAGCTGCAACTCACGGCATCGGCTGGGGTGGCGCCGAACAAGTTTCTGGCCAAGATCGCTTCGGATTTGAATAAGCCCGATGGCTTGTTCGTGCTGCGCCCTGAGCAGGTGGCGGAGTTTGTGGCCAGCTTACCGCTGCGGAAAATTCCGGGAATTGGCGAGAAGAGTGCGCAGCGTCTGGCGGCGATTGGTTTGCATACGGGGGCGGATGTGCAAGCGTATCCGGCGGGCGAGTTACTCCGACGTTTTGGCAAGTCAGGCCAGATGTTGCTGGAGCGCAGCCGGGGCCTGGATGAGCGTCCGGTCGAGGTGAGCCGGGTGCGTAAATCGGTGGGCGTGGAAGTGACCCTGCCAGCCGATTTGACTGCCGTCGAGCAGGCGATCCCGATCCTGGTGCAATTGGAGCAACAGTTATGGCCCCGGCTGCAGCGCCATGCGCCGGATGGCCGCATTGTCCGGCAAGGGGTGAAGGTGAAGTTTGCCGATTTTCAGCAGACAACGGTGGAGCGCAGCACGCCTCGAGCCGATACCGGACTGTTTCTCTCTTTGTTGCGTGAGGCTTGGGCCCGGGGAGAGGGCAAATCGGTGCGGTTATTGGGCTTGGTAGTCAGCTTGCCGCAACCCGAAGAAAAAGCAGAGGAGCGTCAGTTATCGCTGGCATTCTAGCGGAGCTTCTATTTCATCAGTGCGGGCTAATCACGCCGTGTATCGACTCAGGGCTCGGTTGCTGGCGGAGTATTGGCGGCTAACGACAGGCTGCCGCTGGCTTCGGTGTCCAGATCCGGGTCGGAAGTCGGATCGCTAGGCCAGATGTTAGCAGGTAATGCCTGTACCGAGGTGATCAAGTCATTGCCGAACAGGATACCGTCTTGCCAGCGCTTGCTGGTCCATTGCTGCAGGCTCTGCTGGCCGTGCTGCCAAGTTTGTTGCAGCGCGTCCTGTCCGGAGCTGAGTCCGGTTTGCAGGTTATCCCCTTGCTGCTGGATCCCTTGCTGCAAGCTCAGGATCCCGGCATCAATCTGCTGCCATCCTTGCTGCTTGCCGTGTTGGAACCACAGCACTAGCTGTTCCTGTGAGGCCATCGCATCGTGCCACCAACCTTGACCGCTATTCCGGGTATCGACAGCCAGACCGGAAGCGCCCTGTTGGCCATAATGCCATAGGTATTCGCCAACCGGACTGAAGGGGATCAGCAGGCTAAAACTGAGAATAATGGGATAAAGCGTCTTCATGGGCAGATCGATGGTGTAAAAACTCAAGGCTGCAACACTCTACTCCAGGCCTGGGCAATAAAAAAGGCGCCGTAGCGCCTTTTCTTAGGCTGAAACGATTCAATTGCGGCGGGGGATCTCGGCCAGCAGTTTACTGAGCAACTGCCAGAAACGAGCCACGGCCGGGATATGAACTTTTTCATCGGGGGAATGAGCGCCCTGAATGGTCGGGCCGAAGGAAACCATGTCCCAATGGGGGTAGTTTGCCTTGAACAGACCACACTCCAGACCGGCGTGGATCACCATGATCTTGGGCAATTCACCGAACAACGCCTCATGGGTGTCGCGCAGTTGCTGCATGATGGGTGAGGCCGGATCCGGAGCCCAACCCGGATAACCGCCACTCAATTCACAACGGGCTCCCGCCAGCGTGAACAGCGACTGGGTCATCTGCTCGACATAGCGACGGCCTTCATTGTTCAGTGAACGGATCAGGCACTGGATGAAGATTTCGTTATCGCCCGTCTTGATGACGCCAAGGTTGGTCGAGGTCTCGACCACACCCGCTATGGCCTGGCTCATGCGGATCACACCATTCGGGCAGGCGACCAGGGCCGCAAGCAGACGGCGCTGGCTGTCGGCATCCATGGTTTGAGCCGGAGCGGTTGCGCTCTGCAGGCTGACGTCCAGGAAGCTGTCGATCTCTTTGAGCTCGGCCTGCAGCAGGGTGGCGTGCGCGGCGATCTGTTGTTGCAGGGCATCCACATCGCTCGGCGCGACCCACAACAGGGCTGAAGCTTCGCGGGGAATAGCATTGCGCAGAGTGCCGCCTTCCATCTGGGCCAGGTGCAGTGTCACCTGCTCGCTGGCGGTCAGTAGCAGACGGGCCAACAGCTTGTTGGCATTACCGCGGTCTTGATGAATGTTGACCCCGGAGTGACCGCCACGCAGCCCTTTCACACTCAAGCGCAGCGCCTGATGACCCGCGGGTACTGGCGTCGGTTCGAAGGCCAGACGGATGTTGGCATCAATCCCGCCGGCGCAGCCCATATAGACTTCACCATCCTGCTCGGAATCGGTATTGAGCAGTATCTCGCCCTCCAGCAGGCCAGGCTCCAGGCCAAAGGCGCCGGTCATACCCGCCTCTTCATCAATGGTCAGCAGCACTTCAATCGGGCCGTGCACCAGGCTGTTGTCAGCCAATACCGCCAGACAGGCGGCGGCACCTATGCCGTTGTCTGCGCCCAGGGTGGTGCCGGTGGCGCGTACCCATTCGCCATCCACATAGGCGCGGATCGGGTCGCGGGTGAAATCATGATCCGTATCGGCATTGGCTTGAGGCACCATGTCGATATGCGCCTGCAGTACCACACCCTTGCGATCTTCCATCCCCGGCGTGGCCGGTTTTTTGATGATGAGGTTACCCACCTTGTCTTCCGATACGCTGAGCCCTTGTTCCCGAGCCCAGTTCTGGATCCAGGCACTGAGTGCTGCTTCGTGTTTGGACGGGTGGGGGATTGAGCAAATCTTGTCGAAGAAGAACCACAATAGGTTCGGGGAGAGATCGGTCAAAGCAGTCACATTGAGCTCCTATGGCAACAGGCCGCGGCTATTGATAGGGCCATCATACTCTGTGCTAGCGGCTTATGTCAGCCGTGTGGCTGTTCCTCTTCTATTTATCCTGCCGCTAAAAGCTGCTGCAGTGGGATATAGGGTTGAGCCGGAGGTGAAGGGTGTGCCGTTGCGCCAAAACGGGGCGCGTTGGACGTGCAATTCTCGGATCGTCTCTAACGTTGGCGGGGATCTGGATCTGCTGGCTGTGGTGAATTTGGCTTGTTAAAGAGGAGCTTTCAGCACTCTGCACAGGCATTTGGACTCCCCTGCAGCCAATGGTGACGCTTTCGTCACGTTATTCCTTTTTTTGTGCTGGCATGGCCGATTTGGCCTCTCTATAATTGCGCCCGAATCTTGCATTAGGCTACCCAGGTACGCATTAGACCACCCAGGCATGTGCTCTGGGTGCCAAGTTGCAGTAACCCATAAGCTCTATCACCTGTCTGGATAAACGTTTGTGCTGAGTAGATAAACGTTTAGGTTGTCAGCGGGCATCCAGCCCTGAGTCATTCAGGAATTTATTACTTCTCCAAGGAACCGAGAATCCATGTTAGAGAAACTGTTCAAACTCTCAGAGCACAATACCAGTGTGCGTACCGAGCTGTTGGCCGGGGTTACTACCTTCCTGACCATGGCTTACATCATATTTGTGAACCCGAGCATACTGTCGCAAACCGGTATGGATCAGGGGGCTGTCTTTGTTGCGACCTGTCTGGCGGCTGCTTTTGGCTGTTTCATCATGGGTCTGTACGCCAACTATCCGGTCGCTCAGGCTCCGGGAATGGGGTTGAACGCCTTCTTCACCTTCGGTGTGGTCATGGGCATGGGTTACACCTGGCAGGTGGCTCTGGGGGCTGTATTCCTCTCCGGTATCGCCTTCCTGATCCTGAGCATGTTCAAGGTGCGGGAGTGGATCGTCAACTCCATCCCGAACAGCCTGCGTATCGGCATTGGTGCCGGTATCGGTTTGTTCCTGGCGCTCATCGCCTTGAAGAATGCCGGTATCGTGGTCTCTAATCCGGCGACCATAGTCGGTCTGGGTGACTTGACCAGCCTGCAACCGGCGCTGGCCGTGCTGGGCTTCTTCCTGATCATCGCCATGGCCCACAAGCAAATCAAAGGCGCCGTGCTGTACGCCATTCTGATCATCACAGCTCTGGGCCTGGCCTTTGGTGATGTGAAGTTCGGTGGTGTGATGGCCATGCCGCCAAGTCTGGCGCCGACCTTCATGCAGCTGGATCTGACCAGCGGCTTCACCACGGCTGCCGGCGCTTTCAACTTCGCCATGCTCTCCGTGGTGTTTGCCTTCCTGTTCGTGATCCTGTTTGACACCTCCGGCACCCTGATTGCCGTGGCCGACAAGGCGGGCATGCTGGACAAGAATGGTCGCCTGCCCCGTCTGGGCAAGGCACTGATGTCCGATGCGGTCTCCACCGTGGCCGGTGCCGTGCTGGGGACCTCCTCAACCACCAGCTACATCGAAAGCGCCTCCGGGGTTGCTGCCGGTGGCCGTACCGGTCTGACGGCTGTCACTGTCGGTGGTCTGTTCTTGCTGGCTCTGTTCCTCTCGCCATTGGCGGGTATGGTCCCGGCTTATGCAACGGCTGGCGCCCTGTTCTATGTGGCCATTCTGATGATGTCCTCATTGGCCAAGGTGGATTGGGATGATCTGACCGAAGCGGCTCCGGTCGCCGTGGTGACTCTGATGATGCCGCTGTCGTTCTCCATTGCTCATGGTATCGAGCTGGGTTTCATCGCTTATGCGGCCATCAAGCTGCTGAGTGGTCGTTACAAGGATGTCAGCGCCAGTGTCTGGGTTCTGGCTGCCTTGTTCCTGGCGCATCTGGTATTCTCCGGTATCTAATATAATTGTGTTTTGTCGACACCCTTAAGGTTGGTATATGACTAAGAAGTTCTACGTCTCATGGGACAATCTGCAACGCGAAGCCCGTCGTCTGGCGCGCCGTCAACTGCCCGCTTCCCAGTGGAAGGGGATCATCGCCATCAGTCGCGGTGGTCTGGTTCCTGCGGCCCTGATGGCGCGCGAGTTGGGCATCCGTTTTGTGGATACCATCTGCATCTCCAGCTATGACCACGACAATCAGCGCGATCTGCATGTGCTGAAGAAGGTGGATGGCGATGGCGAAGGGTTCCTGGTCGTGGACGATCTGGTCGATAGCGGCAATACCGCCAAGGTGATCCGCGAGCTCTATCCGAAAGCCAAATTGATCACCATCTTCGCCAAGCCCAAGGGTGAGGCCATGGTGGATGACTTCGAAGTGAGCATTCCGCAGGACACCTGGATTGAACAACCCTGGGACATGGCACTGTCGTTTGTTTCGCCACTGTGTGACGAAACCGAAGAATAAAGACACCCATCATGAAAAGGCTCCTGCAGGAGCCTTTTCTTTTTGCTGCCAGCTAGCATAAGTTAAGCGACAGATGTGAATCGAGTAGGAACTGAAGCGATGCAAGAAGATGAAGCACTTAACCTGAGTGAACGATTGTTCAGCAAGGTCCGCAAGGTGCAGGAAACCTCGACCATCTCGAATTCAGCTGCTGAGCTGGCTGGCGGTGAAGGAGAGCAGGTGTTGATCGAGGGGGTCTGCTCTGCGGCCTGGTACCGGATCCTGCGCCGCAGTTACTGGATTTGGCAGGGCATTGATGCCATCGAGCTGGAGGATATTCTCTCCCATATCGCTACCGGCGTAGGTACCCGCAGTCGTCCGGAAAAGTTGGATACTCTGCAAGGCTATGCCCCCGGCAACTGGATCTACGAGTTCAGTCAGGTGGCAGGGGAGTATCTCAAGCAGGGCAAGCAGCTGGAGCAGGAGGGCGATCTGGCCGCGGCGCGCAAGGCTTATCTACGGGCAACCCGCTACTATTCGCTGGCCAGCTATCCGCACCTGAAGGGGGATGAGCTGGCAGAGCAGGCCCAGTTACAAGGCAATATTGCCTATCGGGAAGCCGGGCGCTTGTTGCCTGTCCCGCTCAAGGTGTTGAAGATCCCGTTTCGGGACAAAGAGATCAATGGTTACCTGCATCTGCCCACCGACGACCATGTGGTGCCGGTGGTGATGGTCAGCGGCAGTATCGATAGCTTGCAGATCGATTTTTACCGTTTCTATGAGCAGTATCTGGCGCCGAATGGTATCGGTATGTTGACTCTGGATATGCCGGGTATTGGCTATTCCAGCCAGTTTCCCTTGGTGCAGGACACCAGTCGTCTGCATCAGGCGGCACTGCATTACCTGCGCAGTGAAGTGCCCTGGGTGGATAACCAGCGCATCGGCATGGTCGGGATCCGGCTGGGAGGCAATGTGGCCGCCCGTCTGGCTTATCTCGAATCGACGCATCTAAAAGCCGTGGCCTGTATCGGCCCTGGATTGAACCAGTTTTTTGTCGAGCCAGAGCTGTTCAATCGGGCTTCGCCCATGCTGCGTGCCTCCTTGGCCAATCGATTGGGTATGGATGCGGCCAACTGGCATGAATTACAGCCACAGTGCCAGATTTTCTCCCTGAAGCGCCAGGGACTGGTGGGCGTGACCCGCACCCGGGTACCTATCCTGAGTGTTGGCCATCGTCAGGATTTCATCTGTCCAGAGTCGGATATTCGAACCCTGGCCTCCTCCAGCTATTACGGCAAGGCTGTGGTGTTGGATAAATTGCCGGTAATGCACGTTTTTGATCGCGCCTTGAGTGAAACTTGTGACTGGCTGAAGCTTCATTTCAATCTTTAACCGTTACAGTGATGGCGTCGATTGGTCCTAAGGCTGCCCGAGGTGGGCAGCTCTGTGTCCTGAAGGAGCCCGCTCATGTCCCATCCGTTACCGCATCGTCAGCTACTCAAAGAATTCATGACTCTGGGTCCCTACCTGCGTCAGGAGCAGTGTGAGCCCGAACGTTATTTTTTCGATTGCCTGGCGGTGTGCCTGAATTTGGGCGCGGAGCCAGGATCCCGCGAGTTCTGGGGCTGGTGGCTGGTACTCGAGCCTCGCGAGAGCGGCTTTAATTTTCAAACCCAAATGGGATTGTATGACAAGGATGGGAACTGGCTGGATCGCCAACCCCATGCCTCGGCCGTCGCGGAAGTCGAGGGCTCGCGCGAGCGTTTCTTCCGCGTTCTGCAAACCCGACTGGAGCAATGGCAACTGCCGTTACTCCCCGACGAGCCGACACAGTTTGAATCCCCCTCTGCCGCCTGAATACTCCTGAGCACCCACGCCCGGGACGCAAATCCCGTTGCAGGGCGCGGGTGCCATCGGTATAAAGAAGGACTTCTCTTCGCCGAGCCTTCTTCTTATGGAAAAGAAAACCATTGTTGTGAAGTTGGGCACCAGCATTCTGACGGGTGGTACCCGTCGTATCGACCGTGCACACATGGTCGAACTGGTGCGCCAACTGGCCACCTTGCATCGTGAGGGGCACCAGGTTGTCGTGGTCACCTCAGGCGCTATTGCCGCTGGACGTGAGTTGCTCGGGCATCCGACCCTGGCACCTACCATGCCCAATAAGCAAATGCTGGCCGCCGTTGGCCAAAGCCATCTGATCCAGATCTGGCAGAGCCTGTTTGCCATCTATGAGTTGCATGTCGGTCAGATCCTGCTGACTCGTGCCGATCTGGAGGATCGGGAGCGTTACCTCAACGCCCGCGATACCCTCAATACCTTGTTGGCCCATCGCATCATTCCTGTGATTAACGAAAATGATGCGGTAGCGACGGCCGAGATCAAGGTCGGTGATAACGACAATCTGTCGGCTCGCGCGGCTATTCTGGCGGATGCCGATCTGTTGATCCTGCTGACCGACCAGCAAGGCTTGTTCACCGCCGACCCGCGCACCAACCCGGATGCCACCCTGATCGAGCGTGTGGACGTGATTGATGATGCGTTACGCGCTCTGGCGGGCGATAGCGTCAGTGGTTTGGGCACTGGTGGTATGGCGACCAAGTTGCAGGCCGCCGATGTGGCCACTCGCGCTGGCATTGAAGTGGTGATTGCCGCCGGTAAACATCCGGAGTTTATTGGTCGTCTGGTGCATGGTGAACGCATTGGTACCCGCTTTGTGGCTCAGGCCAATCCGCTGGAGAGTCGCAAGAGCTGGATCCTCACCGGGCCGCCACCCCATGGCGAGGTCTATGTGGACGCCGGTGCCGAGCGCGCTGTGCATGATAAGGGATCCAGTCTGTTGCCCAAGGGGATCTCCCGGGTGCAGGGTGATTTCGAGCGCGGTGATGTGGTGCGGATCCTGACGCCGTCCGGCAAAGAGCTGGCGCGCGGCATCTGTCGCTATAATGCGGCTGATTTGATCCGGATTGCCGGCAAGCATTCCGATGACATCGAAGCCTGTCTGGGATATGTCTATGGTCCGGTTGCCATCCACCGCGATGATCTGGTGTTGCTGTAAATCCGCAAAGGAGCAAGGAAGATGAGTTTGGTTGTCATGGGTCAGGCGGCACGCGCCGCTGCATTTGAGCTGGCAGTGACCAGCACGGCTTGCAAAAATCAGGCACTGCTGGCCATGGCCGATGAGCTGGAAGCTCAGCAAGAGGCTATTTTGCAAGCTAATCAACTGGATATCAGCGCTGGACGAGATGCGGGTCTGAGCGACGCCATGCTGGATCGCCTGTTGCTCAATCCGGGCCGCCTGGCCGGTATTGTGGCCGACGTGCGCAAGGTGGTGACGCTGGATGATCCGGTCGGCAGCGAGCTGGAGAGCCGGGTGCTGGAAAACGGTCTGCGGCTGTCCCGGCGCCGGGTCCCCATCGGCGTGATTGGTGTCATCTATGAGGCGCGTCCCAATGTGACCATCGACATCGCCGCTTTGTGTTTGAAGACCGGCAATGCCAGCATACTGCGTGGTGGCCGCGAGACCTTCCACTCCAATATGGCGCTGGTCCAGGTCATTCAGGCGGCATTGGCCAAGAGTGGTCTGCCAGCAGCATCGGTGCAGTATATCGAGAGCCCGGATCGGGCTCTGGTCGGGGAGCTGCTGCGGCTGGATCAGTATGTTGACATGATAATCCCGCGCGGTGGCGCCAACCTGCACAAGCTGTGCAAGGAGCAGAGCACTATCCCGGTGATCATTGGTGGCTTCGGTGTGAGTCACCTCTTCGTGGATGCCAGCGCCGATCTGGCGCGCTCGGTCGGCGTGATTGATAACGCCAAGGTGCAACGGCCGTCAGCCTGTAATGCGCTGGATACCCTGTTGGTCCATGAAGCTATTGCTGAATCTTTCCTACCATTGCTGGTGGCGCGGATGAATGAACAGCAGGTGGCGCTGGTGGCGGAGCCTAAAGCCTATGCGCTGCTGGCTGAGGCGGGTGCCGATGCATTGCGAGTCGCCGGGGCGGAAGATTTCGATACCGAATGGCTCTCGTTGACCCTGGGGGTCAAGCTGGTGGCGGATGTCACCGAGGCGCTGGCGCATCTGCGCGAACACAATGCCTGTCACTCGGATGCCATTCTGACCAACGATTTGCGCCATGCCGAGCAATTTATTAATGGCGCTGGCTCCGCCGCCGTCTATGTGAATGCCTCGACGCGATTCACCGATGGCGCCCAGTTCGGTCTCGGCGCCGAGGTCGCTGTCTCTACGCAAAAATTGCATGCCCGCGGCCCCATGGGACTGACCGAGCTCACCAGTTACAAGTGGATTGGTCAGGCGGATTATCTCTCGCGCAGTTAAGGCAGGATTCAGTCTGTCGCTGGTATGCCGGGCGTCCCGTCCGTTATGATGGGACGCCCTTTCTATTTGGATGTTGCTACGGATGAGTTCATCACGTCTGGCCGATCTACTGCCGTTGAACCTGCCGCTGCCTCCGCAGTTGGAACAGTGGCGACAAACCTTGTTGCGACAATTGCCATCGCCGATCACCGGTGAGCAGACGCTATTCGTCGGCGACCCGCTCAAGGTCATCATTGCCTTTGGTATCGACGGCGTCGATGTTTTGCTGCCGGTTCAGGAATCGGCGATGAGCAGCGTCTCCCGCCATAAGCCTGAGCTCCGGGGCCGAATCAATCAGGTGGATGGCAACTATGATCAGCTGATGGCCCTGATCCAGGACACTATCACCCGTCGCATGAAAACCTTCCGTGAATGTGGTTGCTGCGGGCGCCGGGCACCACAAGAGTTGCTAGGCAGTTTGCAGGGTATGCCGGCCTGCCGTCAGTGTCTGGAAGGGCGGCGGTTTTTGTTTTAAGTCGACTTCGGTGACAGCGCTGGTCTGGGTGTAGACACATGCTGCAGCGCCTGGATAGGTGGTTTTGGTACAGGAGCAACACATGGATACCGGTAGTCTGCTCAGTGGCATAGTTCTGGGCTCGGTAGGGATGGGCTATTTCATCTATGGCAAGCGGCAGGGGCGACTACTGGCCTTAGGCTGCGGACTCTTGCTGTGTGTGTTGCCTTACGCGCTGGATTCCCTGCTTTGGCTCTGGCTGGTGAGCGTGCCGCTGCTGCTGTTACCCTGGTGGGTGCGACTGTGAGTCGGACCGCCGTCAAGATGGAATGAGAAAGCATGTCCGTTAATGAGTCATTTCCCCCTGAGGGCGCCACTGATTGTCTGTGGATTTCAGCGCGAGTGGCGTTACCGCTGGCCGAGCTGGAGATGAGCGCCATCCGGGCGCAAGGCGCCGGCGGGCAGAACGTCAACAAGGTCTCCTCGGCGATCCATCTGCGGTTTGCCGTGGCTCGCTCATCGTTGCCAGATTTTTATAAAGAGCGCTTACTGGCGCTCAAGGATCAGCGTCTGACCCGTGACGGTATCATTATCATCAAGGCGCAGCAGTATCGAACCCAGGAGCAGAACCGGGACGATGCCCTCCAGCGTCTGGCGGCGTTGATCCGCGAGGTGGGCGTGGTGCAGACGCGACGGATTGCCACCAAACCGACTCGGGGCTCCCAGCGCCGCCGGGTCGAGAGCAAAAATAAGCGCGGCGAACTCAAAGCGCTACGCAAGGTAACCTATTAACGTTGCTTGGGAGCTGAGTGATGTCTGAAACCCAGGTCGGAGTTGATCTGTTTGGTCATACCCTGGACGCCGAGCTGGAGCTGGTATTCCTGCAACGCTCACTCGCCGAGCCTCTGTTTGCGCTGACCTGTCAGCATAGAGCCTACTTAAGCCGCTGGCTGCCCTGGCCACCGGCTATTGCTTCGGTGGCCGATACTCAGGCCTTTATCCAGCAGATGGTTCAGCAGTTTGCCGAGGGCCGGGCCATGCAGTGTGCACTCTTGTATCGGGGCGAGGTGGTTGGCGTCTGCGGGTTTAATATCATCAATCGTCGCCTCAAGCGGGCACAGATTGGCTATTGGCTGGCGGAGCCCTGGCAGGGACTGGGGATTGTCACCCGGGCCTGTCGTTGGCTGATGACAACAGCATTTGATTCCTGGGCTATGGAGCGGGTGGATATAGCCGTGGCGGTAGAGAATCTGCCGAGCCGGGCTGTGTGTGAACGATTGGGCATGCGTGCTGGCGTCATCATTCCCCAAGCCGAGCAATTGGTCCATGGGGTGGTAGATCACCAACTGTATTGCCTGACGGCAGAGGAGTGGTTTGCTCATGCCCATTGATATTCAGCTCCGCGCGGCAACGGACCTCGACGCCGACGGCTTGTCGGCACTGCTGGCCCAGTTGGGCTACCCGGATGCGGCCCGCTCCATGACCCAACGTTTACCCCAGTTGCTTGCCCATCCCGACGCCGAGCTCTGGGTGGCGACGCAGCAAGATTGCCTGTGCGGTTTTATCAGCCTACATTTCATCCCGCAACTGGCGATGGCTGGGGATTTTGCCCGCATCAGCTATTTTTGCATCGATGAACAGCGGCGCGGGGGCGGGATCGGTGCTCGGCTGGAGCAGTTGGCTGAGCAGCGAGCCCGACTCCGGGGTTGCGATCGCATCGAGCTGCATTGCCACAGCCGTCGTCTCGGTGCCCATGACTTTTACCAACAACAGGGGTACCAGGAGTCACCCAAGTACTTTTACAAGTCATTGACCCCCTAGTAATCTGGCGCTTGGTTTCCCGAAGTGGGATGGCGGTCGAGATGGCGAATCAAGGTTGCTGTCATTGTGGTATGACTCTGTTTCGATTGGTCGCCGTGCCGATCTAGCGTCGAGACTGGCTGAATGTCATTGACTCCTTCCCCTGAGAGTAGATCACAAGATCCGTAGCGCCATAAAATCAAGCAATAAGCCCGAGGTAGATGGATGCTAAAAGCGCTGCAGTGCATAGGCTGGATGTTGTTGAGCGGATCGCTCTGGGCGGCAGAGCCGCCTCCGCAACCGCCGGCTGCCGTTGCGGAAACCGTGACGGCGACGCCGATCTGGGGCTTGGTCGAAACGGTTTGTCTCTCGACCGAGGGATTGTTGCTGGAGGCCAAACTGGATACCGGAGCCGATACTTCGTCACTGGATGCACGGGATATCGAATCCTTCGATCGGGAAGGGGAGCCGTGGGTGCGGTTTCGTGTCGAGGGATTACGGGATGGTCAGCCGGTGAGTCAGCTGGTGGAGCGTTCCGTGCTGCGGCGGGTCAAGGTGCGCAGTGCCAGTGGCAGCGATAGCCGCTATGTGGTGCGCATGCGGGTGGTATTTGGCTCGCAAGAGTATGACGAGCAATTCTCCTTGCGTGATCGTCGCCGCATGAACTATCCGCTCTTGATTGGCAGTCGCACCCTGAAGCACCTCGGGGCTGTCGATGTGAACCGGATGCATACACAGAGGCCGCGTTGCCAGCCGTGAGCTGAAAATGTCGTATCCATGGGCGCTGGTTGATGTCTGCCCGCGCATACCGCTTAGGTCTGTTGGATGAGCCAGTGCTCCGCTTCCAGGCGATACAATAGCTCCAGCCCATCCTCTTCATCTATCTGCTCACCAAACTGCTGGAAACCAAACGAACGGGCCAGGGCGGTGGAGGGTTGGTTATCGGGCGAAATAGAGAGAATAAAGCGTTCCACACCCTGCTGAATAGCAAACCGTAACATGCTGCTCAAGGCCTCACGGGCTATCCCCTGCCGACGCCACTGCGGATATACCTCGTACCCCAGCTCGATGCCGTGGGTTCCCAGGGCGGCCAGATAATCGGGATCTGGCCGGGTATGAAAGCCGATATGTCCAATCATATCGCCACTGTCTCGGTGCACTATGGCTCTGAGCCCCCAGGGCAAATAGTCGGGATCTTGCTGCAAATCCTTGAGACGCATCGCCATCAGCCGCCATTGTGCAAACCAGGTATCCGGCAGTTGTCCATTCAGGTAATCGGCCGCGCTCTGTTGCTCAGCCAGCAGACAGAGGGTCAGAAAGTGGCTATCCAGTGGCCGTAGAATTAAACGTTCACTCTGTAAATCAAACGCCAGTTTATGTGGGGCCGTTGCCATCAAGGGTTCTCCTGCAGTACCTGTGGTCAGCATAACCAGAGCCGGATCGCCAGACCAGCTGGATGTGGAGATTACCAGCAAGGAATAGATGGCCCTCTTATACTTGTTATCAAGAGCTCTCCGCACCACAGCGCAACAAACGATCCCTGCTGTTGAGTCGGTGACGAGCGCAAAGGAGGTTGCCATGGGACTGCTGGAGCGGATGGGGCATGCGTTGGCCAGCTATCTGGCCTCGCCACAGTCCCGGGATGGCAACCTGCCCACCCTGAGCCCGGAGCTGCTGGCTTCAACCCTGCGCAAGGGCGATGTGCTACTGATTGAGGGGACCAGCCGTTTTGGCGCTGCCATCAAGTATCTGACCCAATCCACCTGGTCTCATGCCTGTTTGTATATCGGTGATACCTTGCCCCATACACCGGGCAGAGAGCCCTTGGTATTGATCGAGGCCGATGTGTTGGCCGGAGTACGAGCTGTCCCTTTGAGCATGTATGCCCACGAGCATACCCGGATCTGCCGTCCGGTCGGGATCTCGGAGATGGAGATCAAGCAGCTGATCCAGTACACGGTGCAGCGGCTCGGTGACCATTATGATCTGAAAAATATTCTCGATTTGGCGCGTTATCTGATCCAGACCCCGCCGGTTCCCGTGCGCTGGCGGCGGCAACTGTTGGCCCTGGGCAGTGGCGATCCGACTCGGGCTATCTGCTCATCCCTGATTGCCCTGGCATTTCAGCACATCCAGTACCCGATCCTGCCCGAGGTGATCGTCGAGTCGAGCCAGGATCCCCAGTGTCGTCGCTGTCGACGGGAGCTGTTTCGTCTCCGTCATCACAGTTTGTATACTCCGCGGGATTTTGATCTTTCACCCTATTTTCAGGTGGTAAAGCCGACGCTGGAGCGCGGGTTCAATCCTCACTCTGTGCTTTGGCAGGAGGATTGGCTGCAGTTGAGTGATCAACGACAGCACACCATCATCGAGGTCAATCCCACCGATTAGCTCCGCCACGCAACATTTGGTCCTGGTTTCAGGATTGCAGCAGGACCGTCAATTCGGGTGCCGTCATGGTCGGGGTAAATTCCAGGATCTGGTATTCAGCCGCCTTGGCTTGGGCGAAAGGATCCTCATGCAACAGTTGTTCGAGTTGAGAACGACTGGGCAGCGAGGCCAGAATGACACCGCCGGTTCTCGGCTCGCGACGGCCGGAGAGCAGGAAGTGACCGGCATCATAATGGCGTTGCAAAAATTCACGATGGGCGGGGATCAAGGCATCGATCTCGGCCAGTGGCCGGACATAGGTGAGCAGGACGATAAACATGGCGTTCTCCTGAACAGGGGGGCGAATTCGTCTCTATGGGTATTTGACGCTCGTTGCGCTGCAGGATCAAGCTTGCTGGATCCTGTCATCCAATCGATTAAGATGGGCCTTGGCCAGACGGGAGGGCAATAGGGATGAGTGTCGAGATCAGACGAGTTAATTTTTCACAACCCGAGTCAGCGTATATTTTGGTGGAATTACTGGATGAATATGCCCGTGACCCCATGGGTGGCGGCCATGGTCTGGCACCCATGGTTAAAGCAGAATTAGCCTCCCGGCTGGCACAGGTGCCAGGGGCGGTCGGATTGGTAGCCTATGTCGCCGGTGAGGCGGCGGGGTTAGCCACTGCTTTTGCGGGTTTTTCGACCTTTGCGGCGCGGCCTTTGCTGAATATCCATGATCTGGCGGTGTTAGCCTCATTCCGGAACCAAGGTGTGGGTCAGGCATTGCTGGCGGAGTTGGAGTCTATCGCCCACGAGCGGGGCTGCTGCAAGCTGACGCTGGAGGTGTTGGGTAACAACCAGATAGCGCAAGGCGCCTATCGTAAATTTGGTTTTGCGCCCTACGCACTGGATGAGGCGGCCGGAGTGGCGCAATTCTGGCAAAAATGGCTGGCGTAATCACTGGCCATCGAACACAGCAGCCGATGGCGCTGGAGCTGGAGCACTATCCATTAGCATGATAAGGGCTCAGACTCCGGGATCCAGAAGCAGGGCGCGCCCATATTGATTGGGAACGAAGGCTAACAATTCTTCGGCGTGGCTGAAGCTCCAGCCACGGCTCTCGTGGGCTACCAGAACTTGCGCGCCGGTTTGCAAATTGACCGGTGCTGGATTGCCGGCCAGGGTGCGCACCAGTAACTGTTCACCGTTGCGAGCTTGCAGGCGTAAGAAAACCTGTTCACCTTTCTGCTCAATGTCCACCAACTGCAATTCGTGTTGTTCGCTCAGCAGGGTATGGGCATCGGCCAGATGACCAATCTGGCTGGTCAAGCCAATAGCCCCGCTTTCATCAGCCTCGGCCAGCAGCGGGACACCCGCTAGAGCCAGTCCAAGTACCAGATACTGCATGGTAGATTTCATAGGATTCATTTCCCTTACAACCAGGATGGCCCACTGTAGGGAAAGCCTTAGCAACTGTCAGGCCTGAATGTGACAAGCCGTGGCCTGGATCACGTCAAAAACCGCGTCTTTTACATTTGAAAACCATTTCATTCACACAAATTACATTTATATCAATGAAGACGCTGACCGATTACATAAAAGGTGGATAATGACCGTCATTGAGACCGGTTACACCCTTGCCTTCCTCTGTTGATTCGTCAGGTCTCTTGTTTTTTTATGATTTAAAATCATCAGCTTATCTTTATCCATTTCAAATCGCGCCATTGCGTGATTTTTTTCGCCATGACTCAGTAATTGGACGCCACGGGTATCAAATCTGCCTCGCTTCGCATCAATGAATTTGATGTCAGCAGACAGCTCATCTCTGCCGAAACGGAATGCACCAGAGATGAAGAACAGACGTTCGCAAAGAACGCACCAGGCATTCCACCTTGACGACACAACATGAAGGGAATATCGCAATGAAGAAACTGAAGTTCAGTGCCTTGACGCTGGGCGCAGCTGTAGCTCTGGCGTTGACCAGCAACGCGGCCAACGCGGGTGTCATGGTGCATCTGTTTCAATGGAAATTTAACGACATCGCCAATGAGTGTGAAACCGTACTAGGCCCCAAGGGCTTTGATGCGGTACAGATTACGCCGCCAGCCGAGCATAAACGCGGTAGCCAAGTCTGGTGGAGTGTATATCAGCCCGTTAACTTGAAGAACTTCAATAGCTTTGGGGGTTCAGAAGCCGAGCTCAGAAGCATGATCACCCGCTGCAAGGCCGCAGGGGTCAAGATCTATGCGGATGCGGTATTTAACCAGTTTGCCAGCGGCACCGATACCGGAACGGGCGGTAGCAGCTATAACTCAGGTGCCTTCAATTATCCGCAGTTTGGTTACAACGACTTCCACCATAACGGTGACATCACCACCTATAGCTCAAGCAGTGTCGTCTGGAATGGTGCCCTGTATGGCATGCCCGATCTGAATACCGGCTCCTCCTATGTGCAGGATCAGGTAGCGACCTATATGAAAACCCTGTTGGATTGGGGCGTGGCGGGTTTCCGTGTCGATGCGGCCAAACACATGGCACCATCGGATCTCAAAGCCATTCTGGATAAGGCGGGTAATCCCAAGGCTTATCTGGAGGTGATTGGTGCCGGGGGAGAGTCAGCTGATATCCAGCCGGGCAAATATACCTACATAGATACGGTCACCGAGTTCAAATACGGCAGTGACTTGGCGGCCAACTTCCGAGGTCAAATCAAAAACCTGAAAACGTTCGGTGAGAGCTGGGGCCTGCTGCCATCCAACAAGGCGTTTGTCTTTGTGGTGAACCATGACCGCGAGCGCGGCCATGGTGGTGGCGGCATGATGACCTTCATGGAAGGGGCCCGTTATGATCTGGGCAACGTCTTCATGATGGCTTGGCCCTATGGTTGGAAGCAGGTGATGTCCGGTTACCGCTTCAATGATATGAGCCAGTATGAGACCGACAAGGGCGCCCCGGCCAGCAAGCCGTGCAGCGACAGCCAATGGAACTGTGAGCAGCGCCGCCCCATGATCATGAACATGGCCCTGTTTGATAATCGGACCCAGGGACAAGTGGTCACTAACTGGTGGGACAACGGCAATAACCAGATCGCCTTTGGTCGCGGCAGTAAGGGGTTTGTCGCCATCAACAACGAAGCTGGAAACCTGGTCGCTTCCCTGCAAACCGGAC
>JBBRVG010000061.1:0-26752 GCA_038247115.1 Enterobacterales bacterium
CAGGAATTGATCCCCGGCCTTGTAGGCCAGTCCGGTCACATCCACCTCATGACCCTTACCTGCCCGCACCCAGCCCATTTCGGAGAGGATTACGGTCACAGGTTCGCTGGGTGTCAGTTCTTTTTCGGTCAGTGCCTTGGCCTCTTCCCGCTCCACTAGGGGTGAGCGGCGTTCATCGCCATACTTTTCAGCATCGGCTTGCAGCTCTTTTTTCAACAAGCTGTTCATGCGACGCTCAGAGCCCAGCAGCTGTTGCAGTTGGTCCCGCTCTTTGGCCAACTCATCCTGCTCGCCGCGGATCTTCATCTCCTCCAGGCGCGCCAACTGCCGCAACTTGGTATCGAGAATGTAGTCCGCCTGCTCTTCACTCAGCTCGAACTGGGCCATCAGTACCGCTTTGGGATCTTCCTCAGTACGAATGATGTGAATCACTTCGTCCAGATTCAGATAGGCAATCAGCAAACCTTCCAACAGGTGCAAACGCCGTTCTACCTTGTCCAGCCGATGCTGCAACCGACGCCGCACCGTTTCCCGGCGGAATACAATCCACTCGGCGAGCAGGGTCTTCAGATCCTTGACCTGGGGCAGGTTGTTCAGACCGAGAATGTTGAGGTTGACGCGGTAACTCTTCTCCAGATCCGTGCTGGCAAACAGATGCTGCATCAGCTGATCCACATCGATCCGGTTGGAGCGAGGCACTATCACGATCCGGGTTGGATTCTCGTGGTCCGCCTCATCCCGCAGGTCCGTCACCATAGGCAATTTTTTAGCCTGCATCTGGGCGGCGATCTGCTCGAGGATCTTGGCCCCCGAGGCCTGATGCGGCAACGCCATGATGACGATCTCGCCATCTTCGACCCGATAGACGGCCCGCATGCGGATGGAACCCTTACCAGTCTCGTAGATCTTGCGAATGTCGCTGCGAGGCGTGATGATTTCGGCGCTGGTCGGATAATCCGGGCCCTGGATATGGTTCATCAGATCGCCGAGGCTGGCAGTTGGATTATCCAGTAACTCGATACAAGCATTGGCCACTTCTCGCGCATTGTGCGGCGGTATGTCGGTGGCCATACCGACCGCAATGCCCGTCACACCATTGAGCAAAATATGCGGCAAACGGGCCGGAAGAAACGCAGGCTCTTTCAAGGTACCGTCAAAGTTGGCCGTCCACTCCACGGTTCCCTGCTCCAGCTCGGCCAGCAGTACCTCGGAGAACTTCGACAGCCGCGCCTCGGTATACCGCATGGCGGCAAAGGATTTGGGATCATCCGGAGCCCCCCAGTTCCCCTGCCCATCCACCAGCGGATAGCGATAAGAGAAGGGTTGAGCCATCAACACCATGGCCTCATAACAGGCAGAATCACCGTGAGGATGGTATTTACCCAATACATCCCCGACGGTACGAGCCGACTTCTTGTGTTTGGCCAGCGCCGAGAGCCCCAGCTCACTCATGGCATAGATAATACGCCGCTGCACCGGCTTCAAACCGTCGCTGATATGAGGCAGGGCGCGATCCATGATCACGTACATGGAATAGTTGAGGTAGGCCTGTTCGGTAAAAGTGCGTAGCGGCAGGCGCTCCACCCCTTCGAGGCTCAGTTCGGCATCACTCATGTGTGTTCTTCAATCCCGTTGACCACCCACGCTCGGGCAAGTGGCCATAATGATGACATGCAAGCCGCCTAGACTACCATCGGATGCGCAAAAACTTGAGTGCTAACGCCGGATTGCCCCATCCACGGCGCTGGCTCAACCAAGTGACGCGCGCCAAGACAAATACCAGCTCCGACTCAACCACATCCGCACACCATCGCCGAACCCTACTAGGACAACAACAATCTTCGTTTGAATCGCCACCGCGAACTCAGCATAATTACTAGCCGCAGCGTTTTGCCTGCAGACAATTGAATAATCAGGGATAAATGGAATGAAACTAAAATGGAATTTGCGCCCCCTCATCCTGGCTACCACTGTGATGGCGACATGGCTTTGTGCTCCCGCCAGTGCTGCGGGAATCGAGAACCTGCATAGCCGTAACGGGCAACAGCTAGGCATAACCCTGAGCCACTACAAATATGAAGAGCCGGACTTTATGTCGCTGGAGGCGCTCAAGCTAGGTGTGGATTACAGCAGCACCCTGATGCTCGACAGTGCTTGGTTTATGCGCCTGGATGGCCGTTATGCCACCGGCGACGCCGACTACGAGAGCGCGGGCACCGGTACCTCAGATAACATCCCCGACTGGTATGCCGAGATCCGCGCCCTGTTCGGTAAAGATATTGAACTGGCCAATTCGGTACTGGCCCCCTACTCCGGCTTTGGCTATCGCTACCTGTTCAACGATCTGCGTGGCGACAGCAGCACTGGCTCCATCGGTTATCGTCGGGAGAGCCAGTACTTCTACCTGCCGCTAGGTGCCATTCATCGTATGGCGCTGAACGATACTGCGCAGCTGGAAACCACTCTGGAGCTGGATTATCTGCTGCAGGGCAAGCAAAGCTCCCATTTTGAGGACCTGGCAGGCCACGGTAATTTTACCTACGGTCAGGAAATTAAGAACAAGCAGGATCAAGGATACGGCATCCGGATCAGTAGCCAGTATCAGCAAGGCAGTTGGGGGGTTGGCCCTTACCTGATGTACTGGAATATCGAGGACTCGGATCAGGTCAACAGCATCATCGCCGATGACCAATACTACTACTCGATATCGGGAATGGAGCCAGCCAACAACACCCTGGAATTTGGCCTCAAGGGTTCTTATCTGTTCTAGACGGGCCGTATATTCCTATTCTGGCGCGTACGATCGTATTCATACGCGCCATATCCGGCAGGCAGAAACCCGCGTCAGCAGATATCAGCCACACAAAGCCATATTAAATATACGTCATTGTCACTCTTGGCTTGCACCCATCACCGATTTCCTAAATTCTAGGAGCAATACGGCCTTCGGACTGCTCGGCAAGGAGCCTTCGGCGTGAACCAGGATCGGTTATCCAACAGACGACAGCGTCATAACCTCCTGCGGCGCAGCCGAGGTGGCTGGCTACCCGTGGTCTCGCTCGTGCCATGGGCCTGGGCGAGAGAAAGCAGCGCGCAGACGAACTCGCAAACCACAACGACCCTCGCCAATTGCTTCTCGCTGCCCTCCGGTATTCTTCTTCTCTACTCAGTGCTGCTCACGGTCGCGGGTCTACTGCTGCTATATCTGATCCGCAAACTACGTCAGGAGCGCAGCGCACGCCTGACCCTGCGCAACGAAGTTGCGGAAAATGAGCGGCACTTTCGCTTTATTGCCGAGAATAGCGCCGATGTCATCTGGACTATGGACTTGGCCACTCGACGCCTGACCTATATCAGCCCATCCGTACTGGCCCTGCGCGGCTTTACGGCGGCAGAGGTGATGCAGCAAAACTTGTCCGACTGGATGACGGCGGAATCCGCAGAACGAGTTCTGGCCGCGCTGGAGGATTCAATGATTCGCTGGAATGCGGGCGACCGGTGAGACACCAAACGCACCCTGGCCATTGAACAACCCCACAAAGATGGCCATCTGATCCATACCGAAGTGGTCACCACCCTGCATGCCAACGATGAAGGCGAGTTAGTTTCGGTACTCGGCGTCACCCGTGATATCAGCGAACGCAAGGCCAGTGAGGCGATGATGCACAATCTGGCGTTCTATGATGCCCTGACCAAGTTGCCGAATCGCCGTCTGTTACAAGACCGCTTGCAACAGGCCATGATCACGGCCCATCGAGAGCAGCAAAAAATGGCCCTGCTGTTTATTGATCTCGACCATTTCAAACCGGTGAATGATCAATACGGTCATCAGACTGGCGATTGGCTGCTGAAGATGGTGGCGCGCCGCATGCTCAACAGCGTCCGAGAATCCGATACAGTCGCCCGGATGGGCGGCGATGAATTTGTGGTGTTATTACCCGGACCCATCGAAAAAGAGCAGGTGTTACCCATCGCCGAGAAAATTCATGCCCGGCTGAATCAAAGTTTCGAAACGAGCGACGGTACTCTGTTGTCTATCGCCTGCTGTATCGGCATTGCGCTTTACCCCGAACATGGCAAAACCCAGAAGCAGCTGCTCAAACACGGGGATCAGGCCATGTATCAAGCCAAAGAAAGCGGCCGGAATCAGATCCAGTTTTTCACACCGGTCCTTGCCCACTCCGAGCCAGGTCAACCCGGAAGCCAACGCCATCAACTGGTACGCCTGCACTGGAAGGAGAGCTACGAGTGTGGCTCAGCAGCGATTGACCAGGAGCATCGCCAACTGTTCGAACTGGCCAACATGTTGCTCAATGCGGCACTGGAACAACAACATGCAACCGACAATATTCAGGACAATCTCGCGGCCTTGCTAGCTCATACCGCTGAACATTTCCATCACGAGGAGGAGCTACTAGCCGCCATTGACTATCCGGAGCTGCAATCCCACCGCCTCGAGCATCAGCGTTTACTCGAACAAGCTGCGACCCTGAATGCAGAGGCTGCATCCGAAGAGTTACCCTTGAGCAGCTTGCTTAATTTTGTGGTGCAGGAAGTCATCCTGAACCACATGTTCAAATATGACCGTAAATACTACCCTTTTTTGCACTCGGTGCAGGAGCAAGGCAATGGGACCTCGCCGTCGGCCACGGATGAGGCGTCATGAGATGCTGCCAGCCGCCACTCCACTCAGGGCAAATCAAACAACAGAATTTCCGCATCCAGGTCCAATGATTCGATCAGGATTTCGGGTTCATCCCAAATCGCCAAACCATCACCCGCCGCCAGCAACTGACCATCGACCATAACCTGCCCTCGAACCCCTTGTAGCCAGAGATGACGCCCATGTGTCAGGGGAAACGACGGTCCATGCTCCCGGGGTTCAAACGCCCAGCGCCATAACCGCATATCCTGATATACCAATAACGAGCCGGCTTCGGCATCCGGAGAAAGGATCAACTGTCGACCTCGAGGCTCAGCAAAACGCTGCTGGGCATAGCGTGGTGTCACCTTGGCCGTACCCGGCAAGATCCAGATCTGATACAGGTGTAACGCCTGATCCGGCAACGGATTAAACTCCGAATGGGTGATACCTGTGCCCGCGCTCATGATCTGGAATTCACCAGCGGTCACGGTCGCCACATTGCCCATACTGTCTTTATGTGCCACGGCTCCGTCTAGCACATAGGTCAGGATCTCCATTTCCTGGTGGGGATGGGTTGGGAAACCAGCCCCCGCAGCAATGCGATCCTCATTGATCACCCGCAACGCCGAGAAACCCATGTACTGGGGATCGTAATAATCAGCAAACGAGAAGCTGTGATAGCTGTCGAGCCAGCCATGGTTGGCATGGCCCCGTTCGGCGGCAGGACGGAAATGGCGCATGGTAATTCCTACAAATCGAGTAAAGTCTGGATCATAGTGGCGTCAGCGCGGATGAATAGCGTAAATAACAGGCGCTACCATTGCAGGAAATCGTAGAGTTCAGGCGTCATGATGGGATCAGGCTGCACGCCCCATGCTGGCCACTGATCCCGATAGCCGCCAAGCCCGTATCTATACCGTCAACACAGAACCGTTGACGTCGACCAGGAGTTTTCTTGTGTCTTTGATGTTCACCTCGCACTGGGCCACCGAGTTGCCCGACACCTATACCGAACTGGCCCCTTCGCCCTTGCAAGGGGCTCGCCTGCTGTACTGGAACCAGCCACTGGCTGACGAACTCGAGTTGCCTGCCCGCTTGTTCTCATCACCATTTGCCGATCGGGTCTGGAGCGGACAACACCTGCTGCCGGGTATGCGTCCCCTGGCCCAGGTCTACAGTGGCCATCAGTTCGGCGTCTGGGCCGGGCAATTAGGTGACGGACGCGGGATATTGCTCGGCGAGCAGCAACTGCGTAACGGACGGCGACTGGAATGGCATCTCAAAGGCGCTGGTTTGACCCCTTACTCCCGAATGGGTGACGGCCGAGCCGTCTTGCGCTCCTCGGTTCGCGAATTCCTGGCCAGCGAAGCGCTGCATCATCTGGGGATCCCCACCTCGCGAGCTCTGGCATTGGTCACCAGCCAGGAGCCCGTGTACCGGGAGCAACCAGAACGAGGCGCCATGCTGCTACGGATCAGCGACAGTCATTTGCGCTTCGGTCACTTCGAACACTTCTACCAGCGCGGCGACTTTCAGCAACTCAAAGAGATGGCGGATTTTGCCATTCGTCATCATTGGCCGGAGTTGCTGGTGATTGCCGAAGAGCAGCCCCGCTACCAGGCCTGGTTTGGCGACATAATCGGGCGAACCGCCCGACTCATAGCCCAGTGGCAGAGTGTTGGCTTTACCCATGGCGTCATGAATACCGACAACATGAGTCTGTTAGGTCTCACTCTGGACTATGGCCCCTATGGTTTCATGGAGGCATTCGACCCAGGCTATATCTGCAACCATTCGGATCATCAAGGACGCTATAGTTTTGATAATCAACCCAGTATCGGGTTGTGGAACCTCAATCGCTTGGCTCAATCACTGACCCCCTTGCTGAACGCAGAGGTCTTGCAACAGCAGCTAGCCGAGTATGAGCGCGTCCTGATGGCTGAATACTCCCGACTGATGCGCGCCAAACTTGGCCTGCAACATCAGGAAACGGCAGACAACGACCTGCTGCTGGGATTACTGGAGTTGATGCACCATCAGGGGCTGGATTTCACCCGAACGTTTCGCCTGCTCGGTGAGGTGCGCCGCGAGACGGGACCATGTCGGCTGCATGATGAAGTCCTCGATCGCCAGGCTCTGGATCACTGGCTACAGAGTTACCGGCAACGGCTGCAGCGGGAAACGACCAGTGACGCTCAGCGTCAAGCCGCCATGGGTCGGGTCAATCCCAAATACATACTCCGCAACTATCTGGCCCAGATGGCGATTGCGGCGGCAGAACAGGACGATCCTGCGCCCCTGGCGCGACTGCATCATTGCTTGCAACAACCGTTTGCGGAACAACCCGAATATGAAGATCTCGCAGGGTTGCCCCCGGATTGGGGACGGCATCTGGAAATCTCCTGCTCCAGTTAACAACCGTAACGAAACTGGATACCAGGCCCTGAAGCGAAAGAGGGTATAGTGCACAGCGCCATTAAGTCTGACGCTACCGGCATCGAGTCGATCACTAGGCGCCCGCTATTGCCGGGCGCGTTGCTGCATAAAGGTTGCCAGTTGCAGATCTTCCTCCAGAATATGCCGGACTGCCCAACCATGTAGCTTCTCCGGCAACGCCTCGCCCAAGCGCAGCTGACCATGTCGATATTGCTCCATCAAGCGTTCGCCATTGAGCAGGATTTTGGTGTGTTCCGCTCTGTGGGCTGCCAGTTGCGGAAATCCCTGCTCCTGCATCAGACGCTCTTCACAACGGAAGTGTTCGCGGGTCAACTCATGCAAGCGCAGCAACCGCACCCAGAGCGCTTCTTCACTAGCTCCTTGGGCTAATGACTGCTCCAGCTCGTTCATCAAGGTAAACAGTGATTGATGCTGATGATCAATCAGCGGATGCCCGGTCGCGAAGACTTCGCTCCATTCGATAATACTCATAGCCGACTCCTGTGATCTACTCTGCCATCAAGAGTAGTTTCTGGACTCAACTGTTACATTATTATTCTGCTGACAGTTTCGATGCGCTCACTGTTCTGCTGCCGATGCTTCGGAATGACCCTTACCAAAATCCATGCTCTAATAATGGCTGGATTCACCGACCATGAGAAAACTATGGAATCACCACAACTGCTGAGCGTCGACGAACTACTGGATCACGCCTATGAAATTTTTCTGGAACTGGCAGCTGACAACCTGAGCGCCGAGCAGATCGAATGTTTCAATGCCGAGTTCGAAGAACGTGGCGCGTTAGGCGACAGCACTCCGGAAGAGGACTGGCAGGAGTATGTCGATTTTGATATCGACCCGGAACGCCACGTCGAGATCTGTATCGGCCTGCTGAACGAAGACGAAGAGTTTGACCGCTTGTTCGCTCGCATGCTGCTATCCCGTCATCCCGACGAGCGTCACTGTCAGGTGCAATGGCAACAACGCTAACGTCATACGGCCGGTCAGGGCAATGGTTGTTGCCACTCTTCAGCCAAAGCCCTGGCCGCCAATAACACCCGCTCCTTGGCATCATGCCAACGCTTACCGCTGCGGTAGGCCATCATCACCTGCCAACTGGCCGCTGGTAAATCGACCAACGGCAAGCGCACCAGTCGACCCGCCAGCAGATCCCGCCGCACCACCAGCTCCGGCATTATGGTGATAAAGCCGTGCTCCAGAGCCAGCTCACGCGCCGCGCTCCCTGGCTGAATGGCGTGCAAGGGTTGAACCTGAGAGCGCAAGCGCCGGATCTGCTGCATCAAACCATCACACTCTTCCCCCCAGTATTGAGGTGCTATGCGTTGATCGGCGATATCCGCCAGATGCAGCGAACGAGCATGAGCCAGAGGATGAGCTGCCGCCGCGACCGCGATGATCGGTGAATGGCACATCAACTCCATCTGGATACCGGCAATCGCCGGACATTTCAGCACGAAGCCGACATCCACGGCCCCGGTCAGCAACCACTCCATGACAATGCTGGAGTGGTCGGTCTCGCAACGGATCTCCATCGGTGCCTCGGCCAGCGCCACCAGCAATGAGCCCATGACCACGGCGGACAATGACGGCAAACTCGCCAGCGTCACCCGGGGCAATGCCGGCGCACCTTGCAGTGCCAGGCGACCCTCATCCAGCAAATGTAACGCCTGCCGGGCCGCAGGCAGATAATGCTCACAAGCCGCTGTTGCTTTGGCTCCGCGTCGGTGACGGGCAAACAGCACCACACCCAGCGCCGATTCCAGGGCAGCGATGCGCTGACTGACCTGGGGTTGTGACCAACCCAGCCGAGCCGCGGCTTGGCTGAAGCTACCCGTGGTACTCACCTCCAGCAGCAGACGCAGATCATCCAGGGTCACAGACATAAGCATTTCCAATAATAACTATCACTAGATCATGGCTATCAATATATCTAAAGCCAACGGAAAATAATCCCCTGCCGAAGAAGATTTCAACGGAAGAGGCACGCGGTCATAACCGGTATTCTGGCAAGGATCCTCTCATTCTGACCTTCCTGCCCCCATTTTTGACTCATCAGAACCTGGTTACCTTCCCAAACCAGGCATCGGCGTTGTTTATCGAGGTGTTGCATGGCGTCCGTCTCTCATGCCCGGCGCATGGGCAAATATTTTCTATTGCTGGATAACCTGCTGGTCATCCTCGGTTTTTTCGTAGTCATGCCGCTGATCAGCATCCGTTTCGTCGAGGAACTGGGCTGGGCCGCCAGTATCGTCGGACTGGCTCTGGGCTTGCGGCAACTGACCCAGCAAGGGCTGGGTCTATTCGGCGGCTCCCTGGCCGATCGGTTCGGCGCCAAACCGTTGATCGTTATTGGCATGTTGCTGCGCGCCCTGGGCTTTGCCAGCCTGGCCTTGGCCGACAGCCCCTGGATCCTGATCGCCTCCTGCATGCTCTCCGGCTTGGGGGGTATGTTGTTTGATCCGCCGCGCTCGGCGCTGATCATCAAATTCACCACACCACAGGAGCGAGGCCGCTTCATCTCCCTGATGATGGTGCAAGACAGCGCCGGCGCCGTACTCGGTGCTCTACTCGGAAGCTGGCTGCTGAGTTACAACTTCCAGTGGGTCTGCTGGACGGCTGCCTCACTCTTCTGTTTGGCCGCCTTGTGTAACGCTGTGCTGCTGCCAGCCTATCGTTTATCGCTGCGTCGCTTACCGATGCGGGAGGGGATGCATGAAGTATTGCGGGATCGCCGCTTCGTGTGGTTTGTCCTGACCTTGAGCGGCTATTTCGTGCTCGGCGTGCAGGTGATGCTGATGCTGCCCATCCTGGTCAAGGAAATGGCGGGTAGCGCTCAGGCTGTTGGCTGGATGTATATGCTCGATAGCGTCATAGCCCTGAGTTTGCTCTACCCGCTAGCCCGCTGGAGCGAAAAGCGCTTCTCGCTGCCCACACGACTCATGGCTGGCTTGAGTCTGATGACTCTCGCCTTGGTGCTGGTGCCACTGGCGCATCATCTATTGGCGCTATTTACCTTGATAGGGGTGTTCTATCTAGGCTGCAGCATAGCCGAACCGGCTCGTGAAACCTTGATTACCTCGCTGGCCAATCCAAATGCACGCGGCAGCTATATGGGCCTCAGCCGTATTGGTTTGGCGCTGGGCGGCATGGCCGGTTACCTAGGCGGCGGTTGGTTGTTTGACCTCGGTCGTCATGGCGACTGGCCCGCCTTACCCTGGTTAATCCTGGGGCTTGTCGGCGTCATCACCCTATTGACGTTGGCGTGGCAATTCCGACGTCCCCGACCCAGCGAGATCGCCGAGCTCAGCGCCTATCCGCTATCATGAGCGGCGGATTGTGAAATCAACGGATATCGCGCAACGTCCGGCTACCCATCCCGGGAGCAGCCGGAGTATGCTGCGCACCTGAACCCTGGTTGTTGCACTGGATCCTGCCCATGTACCATATCGTCTTTGTCGAGGATGACCCGGAACTGGGTCAACTGATTGCCGAGTTTCTTTCCCGTCATGACATGTCCGTGCATATCGAATCGCGCGGCGATCGCGCCTTGGCCTGCATAGCGGCACAACAACCCGATCTGGTACTGCTGGATATCCTATTACCCGGCGTTGATGGCCTGACCCTGTGTCGGGATCTGCGTCCAACCTTCGATGGGCCTATTATCATGCTGACGGCACTGGACAGCGACATGAACCAGATCCTCGGGCTGGAGTTGGGCGCCAACGATTACATACTGAAAACTACGCCCCCCTCGGTGCTGCTGGCCCGCTTGCGTGTCCAGCTACGGCAACGGCCGACAGCAGCCATCGTCGGCAGCGGCACTCAACTGCTCAGCCAACGCCAACTGAGCTTTGGCGAGTTACGTATCGACCCCCAGAGCCGGGATGTCCGTCTGGCCAACCGTTCGATTGCCTTATCGACCGCCGACTTTGATCTATTGTGGGAGCTGGCCTGCCACGCCGGTCAGGTGGTGAGTCGCGAGCATCTGTTCAAACTGCTGCGTGGCGTTGACTATGATGGTCTGGATCGCAGTATGGATGTGGCCATCTCCCGTCTACGACGCAAGTTGGGGGACGACTCCAGCGATCCACATCGCATCAAGACAGTGCGTCACCGTGGTTATCTCTTTGCTCCCAATGCTTGGGAATCCGCCCTCTCTTCATCCTGAGTCATCACAGCATGCGCAAACTCTTTATCCAGTTCTATCTGCTGCTCATGGTCTGTTTCCTGGTGATAGCGCTGCTGATCGGCGGTGTCTACCGGCTGACCGCCGAGCGCGCCATGGACAAGTCGCTGGATGATTTGATGCAAGGCGCCCTCTCCTTGCTGCGCAGTGAGTTGCGACATACGCCTCCCGAGCAGTGGGCCGCCAAGCTGGAGCAGATCGATTCTCCCCTCTCGTTCGATATTCGGGTGCAACCACTGCAAGAGGCCGAAGCCAGTGTCGAAGCCTCGGCCCGAGCGGCGCTGCTGGATGGCGATATCATAATGCTGGAAGAGCAGGATCGGTTCCTGCAGCGCCTGCCGCAAAGCGACTATGTGATGGTGGTGGGCCCCATCCCCTACCTCTCCTTCCTGCGCGAACTGAGGTTGTTTGACTATCTGCTGATCGCCATTCTCGGCCTCTCCCTGGCCATACCCGTATTTCTGTGGATGCGGCCCCACTGGCGAGACCTGTTACGTCTGGAGCAGGCGGCTCACCAGTTGGGTGAGGGAAATCTATCCATCCGCAGTCAGCTAGCCGCTGATTCCGGACTCCTTCGTCTCGGCAACGCCTTCGATCACATGGCTGGCAAGTTACAAACCCTGATCGCCAGTCGCAAACAGCTCACCGATGGCATAGCCCATGAGTTGCGGACCCCCCTGGTACGACTGCGCTATCGCCTGGAATTACTGGAGTCGTTACCTGACAACATCCGCGAAGGCATTGCCCGGGATCTGTCGAGTCTGGATGGCCTGATTGATGAAATGTTGGTATACGCCCGTCTGGATCGCCCGGAGCCCAACCTGCAATGGACCACACTCGCCGTCGAACCCTGGCTGCAGCAACGGCAGCAGGAATGGCAACCCTTGATTGGAAAACTGCAGCTGGAATTGGAGCTGCCTGCGACACCCAAGCACTGGCAATGTGATGCTCTCCTGCTGACCCGTGCTATCGATAATCTGATTGGCAATGCACAGCGCTATGCCAGACAAAGGATCCGGATCCGCGTCCTGGCGGATGATCAGCTCGCTCGCCTGTGTATCGAGGATGATGGCCCAGGCATAGATCCGGCTCACTATGATCAAGTCTTTGAGCCTTTTATGCGCCTGGATCCCAGCCGGGATCGTCACACAGGTGGCTGCGGCTTGGGCTTGGCCATAGTCGCAGGTGTGATGCGAGCTCATGGCGGCCAAGCCGAGCTGGGGCCAAGCCCCTTGGGGGGCGCCAGCTTTACCCTCTCTTGGCCACAACAGGCCTAATCGGCTGAAACCAGCGCCTGCAGCACTTCGTACATTTGGTTACAACTGGATACCCATGAACCACTGAACCCCGGAGTGCGACCCCTTAACATCTATTCCAAGGCAGCCAACACCCACCCCTGCCGCATCGCCACCCTGTGTATCCTTGGAGATATGTTATGAAAAAACTGATCACACTCGCTATCGCCACCCTGTTCGGGCTCAGCTCCACCGTCAGTATGGCCGCCACCACAGTACAAGCCGCAGCAACGCAAACAGCCCCGGCGAAGGTAGTACTGCACCCCAAAACCAGCCAGCACAAGAACCATGTCAGTGCTAAATCAGTAGTGCACAAAAAACAGCTCGCCGCAAAACCGGTGGTCCAGAAAACCCAGGCGGTCAAAAAGGTCACCCAGCACAAGAAACAGGTCACCACCAAACCGGTAGCCCAGAAAACCCAGGCCGCTAAAAAGGTCACCCAGCACAAGAAACAAGTCACCACCAAACCGGTAGCCCAGAAAACTCAGGCTACCCAGAAGGTCACCCAGCACAAGAAGCATGTTGCCGCTAAACCGGCAGCCCAGAAAACTCAGGCTACCCAGAAGATCACCCAGCACAAGAAGCATGTCGCCGCCAAGCCAGTCGCAAAAGCCAAGGCTGCCTAAGACAATCGCAACACACCAACCTTGCGGATGGAGCTAATCTCCACCGCAAGGTTTTACTATCGGGAAGGTGACCGCCTCCTTTGGATTGGCATAACAAAGATGGAGATTCGGCATGACTAACCGATCCAGGATACTGCTGTGGTTGATGCTGACGACCATGGTCTCGTTATCGGCTGCAGCCGAACAGGACACCGAGAAGAATACGCTGCTGTTTGGCCATGATGATCGTCAAACTGTCGCCACCGATGCTTCGCCCTGGAGCGCTGTCGCCCAGATTGAAACCGCCGGGCAGAACCTCTGCAGCGGCCTTTTAATTGCACCGCAATGGGTGCTGAGTGCCGGTCACTGCTTCCTCTCGGCCAACCACCACCAACAAGAGGCGCTGAGCGTGCGTCTGGCAGGACAACCCCACCAGAGTCAGCAGCCGGATCGGCTGCTGATACCCCAGGAGCTGGCAACAGGACTCACCGCCGATGGAGATAGTTTCATCATTACCCCTGCTGCCAGTCGCTATGATATTGCCCTGCTGCATCTTCCCTCACCGGTGCAAAACATCACTCCGGTCCCCTTATGGTCCGGGGATCCGCACAGTCTACGGGTCGCACTCGACCAGCAGGGAAATCAGGTCAGCCAGGGCGGGTACCCGCAGGACAGCCTGGATACCCTATTGGTGCATTCCCGTTGCCAGATCCGCAAGTTCAATGCCCAGGGAATACTGGAACATCGCTGCGACACCCTGCCCGGCGATAGCGGCTCCCCACTGCTGTTGCCGACGCACCAGGGCTGGCGCGTCATCGGCATTCAGAGTTCAGCCCCCGACGCCATGGACCGTTGGCGGGCCGACAACCTGGCGCTGGCCATACCGACCATCCGGTCGCAACTGGATCGCTGGATGGGCTCATAAATGACATAAAAAACTTAGGCCTATTCTTGGTGGTAGAGGTGCAACTGTTGCCATACTAGGGACAGTCCGACACGCCAAGGGAGTGTGCACATGCCAGTAATCCTCGAATGGAGCAATCAGTTAGCCACCGAACACCCGCTCATCGATGAGCAACATCAAGCCATGATCGCGATCATCAATCGTCTGCATAGCTGTATTACCGAGCCGGTGCACAGGCCGCAGTTTTCGGATCAATTGGAGCAGTTGAGCAATTACGCCATGGAACATTTCGCCACCGAAGAGCGGTTGATGAGCCTATACAACTATCCACATCTGGCGCGCCATCAGGCCCAACACGCCCTATTGACCCAGCAGGCATATGCGCTGAATCAGCGCTTTCTCGGTGGCGACCTGCCACTCGACAGTACAGTGAGCGAATCGATTCGTGAGTGGTTTATGAATCATCTGCAAGGGGAGGATCGGGAATTGGGGCTCTATTTACTGCATAAGCAGACTCTCTGAACGCCCATAGATAAGGCCCGCATTGTGCGGGCCTCATGTTCAGGGATAAATCTATTCAGCGTCAGCGGGTGGCGTTGCCATCATTTTGACGCCTTTATGCATACCGGCACGCAACTCATCCTGGCTCAACTGGCCATTGTGATCCGTATCCAGCGTTTTGAAGTCAGGCGTAGCCGCATTCATTCGCGCCTGACGCTCCTGGCGCTGCTTGAGTAACTGCTGGTATTCAGTTTCGCTTAGAGTGCCATTCTTGTCGGCATCCGCTTGGGCTAACATCCCCTGCCGTGGCTCTCCGCCACATTGACCGCCTCGGCCACCATGGCGTCCTCCGCGATGGGCTTTCATTCCAGCTCGCATCTCGTCCTGGCTCACCAGACCATCACCATCTTTGTCGAGGGTGGCAAAGTCCGGACGTGCCGCCTGGCGCTTGGCCATCTCGGCATCGCGTAAGGTCTGTAACTCGGCAAATTCACTGCTATTGAGTTTGCCATCGCCATCCTTGTCGGCTTGGGCAAACAGGGCCTTGGGGTGCACAGGGGTCTGAGCGGTCGCGGTATCTTCGGCAGCATAAGCCCAAGTCGCCATCGACAGCAGAGAAGAGAGGATCAATGTTTTGGTCATCAGTGTGTTCATGGTAGGCAACTCCTTAGTGGGTACGCTTGAAGCATACGCAGCAGATGTCGCATAACTTTGTCGATAACGGGATGATTTGTGACAAATCGTGACGGTAGAACTCAGTGCTGTACGTTCATATGCTGTAGCAACAATTCAGCAAGCAGGGAGTAATCATCATCGAAATGATGCCCGCCCGGCACACTGATGCCAGTGACGTTCTCTTGGTGCAGTCGAGGGCAAAGTTGGTCCTCGGCAGTGTCATCCTGACCATAGAGACAGATCATGGGGACATCCCGGATCTTCACCACCTCGGGTTCCGTCAGATAACTACCCTTGCTATTGCTGCTCACTATTTCACTGACATGCACTTCGAAATCGGAAGAAGTCGAGGGTGACAGCATGGCCGCCACCACTAATTGCTGACGATAGCGTTCGGGAAGTCGATTGATAACAAAAGGCACAATTTCTGCCCCGAAAGAGTAACCCACCAGCACCCATTGCCGTCGATGCCAACGCGGTAGGTAGACATCCAGGATACGTTCGACGTCAGTGGTGACCTGTTGCGGTGTCTTGCGTTTCCAGTAGTAAGAGAGCGAGCTCCAACCGACAACCGGCACCCCCTGACTCTGCAGCAAGGCGCCCACCGACTTGTCCAATTTGACCCAGCCGCCATCACCGCTCAGGAACAGGATCAGTGGTGCTTGATGATCAGCCACCGCCAGAGGGGTTAGCCCGAGCTGATCCTCCATAGTTACGGCCTGCAGGGGTAACGCCAGCCAGCAACAGCACAATCCAATCAGGAATCGCATCTTGCCACCTATTTATGGATAACACCCAAAGAGCCTCGACTAATAAGACTGACGAGGTTGGTGAGAACACGCGGAACCGCCATCCCTCCCGGACAGAGCAGGTACCGGGGCTGCCATTCCGGATTGAACTTCTCTTTATACCGACGCAAGCCCTGAAAGTTATAGAAGCGATTGCCACGCACGTACAACACCTTACCCAACTTGCCCCAAAACGGCGCTAGCGGATGGTTGGCAAAGCCGGACATCGGTGCCATTCCCAGATTGAATTGCTGATAACCCTGCGCCTGCCCCCAGGACAGTAGTTCTGTAAACAGAAAATCCATCACCCCGCCAGAAGTCAGTGCCGGGTGATAACGCATCAGATCGACCGACAGTTCATGCATACTCTGACTGGTCCACAGGTTGGCGAATCCAACCAGTATCTGCTGATGACGGACAAGCGCCAGTGGACCACAGCCAAGGTATCGAGCATCAAAATTACCCACCGAAAAACCCTTTTCACGGCCCTGTTTACCCTCGAGCCAAGCATCGGAGATGACACGCAGTTGGGGTAACCAGCTGTCGACCTCCTCGGCGGGGACCACCTCGAAGGAAAGTCCATCACGCTGTGCCTTGGCATGGCTCTGCCGCAGACTTCGCCATTTGCTGCCACTCAAGTTGAATTGCCGCAAATCGACGATGGCCTCCTCCCCCAACTTGAACGGCGTCAGTCCCAACTCGAGATAATCCGGTAGGTGCTTGGGCGGTACCTGATAGAAGACCGGATTGCCATCGTGGTAATCGCACAGTTCGCGGAACTGCCACAACAACTCGTCAATACAGGACTCCTTACCGATGGGATCCCCCATCACCACCCAGCTTGTCCCTTCGATGGCATACATCAGGAATGCCTCACCCGAGGGGTGGAATAATAACGACTTGTCACCTAATTGGGCCAGATGACCATGGGTGCTGGGAGCCAGCACGACCAGATCTTGCGCCTTGCGCAGCTCATCGTCAGACGGCATAGCGGCAGCGATACGCATCGGGCGCAATAGATAGGCAAACCCCGAGGCCGCCACAATCCCCACCACACTGCCCAGTGCCCGTAATCCGCGCGAAGCCATGGCCTCGGGCGAAAACAGCCACCAGAGTTCATGGCTGTAATCCACATGGCGATAGGAGAAGAGCAATAGCCAGAAAGCCCCGAGCAGAACGGCACCAAAGGCTAACGACCAACCGAGAGTAAATGGCGCATGGATCAGTGAGCCGCGACGATAAAATAACGATTTGCAGGGCCACATCGCCACAAACAAGGTTCCCAGCAGCAACGCCTCTTCCCAATCCAGCCCCTTGAGCAGAGAAAACAGGATCCCCGCCAGCAGCAACAACTGAGTGATGCGGAAGGCAGAGTCGTAGCGACGATACAGACTGCGCGCCAGTAGCAACAGCAGTACACCACTGATACTGCCCATCAGATGGGACATCTCCAGCAGCGACAAAGGCAGGACCTGTAACAACCAGGACAGGCGACTATCAATGCCTGGAGTCACCCCGGAGAACAACAGCAGAGTCCCGGCTGCAAAGGCTCCCAGGCTAATCAGGGCAGGCAATAATTGACGGGCACTGTGCAACAGTTGCTGCAACTGACCCAAGCGCTGACGGTGTTGCAACAGTTCCAGACTGGTAAACAGCACCAGAGCCATGAAAAAAGGCAGCACATAGTAGAGCAGACGGTAAAAAATCAGAGCACCCAGCACCTGAGCCGCAGGCAGCAAAGGAGCCAGCAACAGCGTCACCACCGACTCGAAGACACCGATCCCGCCAGGAACATGAGCCAGAACCCCCAACAGGTTCGCCACCACAAAGATGCTGAGCACATGCCAATAACTCAGGCCGTCGACTGCAGGCAGCAAGACGTAGCACACAGCAGCGGCCGCCATCCAGTCGCCAATGGCAACCAGCATCTGGGCGGCGCTTTCTCGCCATCGCGGCAACGGCAACACATAACCACGAAACCTCAGTGGTTCAGAGCGAAGCAACGGCAAAATTAGATAAGCCACTGCCAACCCGACCGCCGACAGACCCAAGCCATGCAATAGAGGATACAACCAGCCAGGCAGTTGCACTGCTGTGGGCAGACTCGCTATCCCCAAACTGAGCGACAGCCCCCCCACCAGAAACAGACCTAGGAAAAAGGTCACCGAACAGTAAAATACCACTCGGGCAATTTGCCCGGTCGTAAGCCCCAGAGCCGAATAGAAGCGATAACGAATGGACGTTCCGGTCAACAGGGCGAAGCCGAGGGTATTGGAAAAGGTGTAAGCAATGAAGGATGTCAGAGCTACCTTGGAATAGGGTACCTGGCCACCCACTTGCCGCACCGCTAGGGTATCGTACAGGGTCAGCAACACGTAGCTCACTACGGTAAACAACAATGCCAGAACGATACGACTCCATGGCAGTTGTCGAACCTCAGCACTGACATCACGCCAGTGATATTGATCACCGATGTGATAAAGCAGACTCAAAGCCAGAGTGAGAACCAGCAGACTAAACGCAGTTCCCACCCAAAAACGCCAAGGCTTCCTCACCCATGAAACTCCTGCCATGATGGCACCAGATGTCGAACGAGAAGCATAATGGAATTGAGCAATGAGCCTCAAAAGACTCCGAATCCAGGTTAGGGATGGATCTCAATGGGCGTTCCCGGATCCACCAGCTCCCACAGCTCGGCCATATCCTGATTCAACAGGGCAATACAGCCATTGGTCCAGTTGGAGTTCTGAACTGCCGCCTGATCTTCGGTGGCATAGTTCGGCTGACCATGGATCATTACCATGTTGCCGGGCTCGACCCCCAAGTCCTTGGCGCGCTGCAAATCAGCCAGATTGGGATAGGAGATATGAATGGCTTTGTAAAAGCCCGACTCGTCCTTCTTGTAATCCAGCAGATAGCGGCCTTCCGGCGTCCGTTTATCACCACTGCGGATTTTGGGTCCCTTGGGATTGGAGCCCAAAGCTACCCAGTAGCGCTTGATCGGCTTGCCACCTTTCATCAGTGTCAGGCTGTATTGGGATTTTTTGACAACCACCAGATCAGCCTTCATATCCGCCTTGGACCAGGAGGCCGAAGCATGGCCGGAAGAGAGCAAAAGCCCCAGAATCACCGGCATGTAACACAACACTTTCATTCGTTCCCTCGGATACTCACCAGTTCCGGATGACGACGCCTACGGGTCGGTCATCCGAGTTTATTATTGTCGACTGCTTCCGGCTGCCATCTTATGGATTTCTTCGCGGCATACAACAGAAGCATTCGTGATTGACAGCTATTTTTTGTGGGCACACTCACTGATCACCCGTTCATGCTGGCGCGCCAATTGATAGGCCTCTTCGGCATGCAAGAACAGCAAGCCGACTACCTCCGGATCCAGCTTGCCACGAGCCACCAGTTGGGTCATGACATCAATGGCCTGCTGGAGTGGCATCGGCTGACGATAGGGGCGGTTTTGCACCAGAGCCTGAAACACATCGGCAACTGCAATCAGACGTGCCGTCTGCGGCACGTCAGCGCCGCTTAATCCCCGGGGATAGCCTTGACCATCCAGGGTTTCATGATGCATGGCAGCAATGCGTGCTATCTCTTCAAACCCACTGATCCGTTTCAGTAGTTGCCAGGTGTCGAAACAATGACGGTGCATCAACAGCCGCTCCTGGGCATCAAAAGGTCCCGGTTTTTCCAGCACCGCATCCTCGACCCTGAGCTTGCCCAGATCGTGCAACAAGGCCGCCAGCACAACCGCCTCCCGCTCGGATTGCGGTAGACGCAGAACATCGGCCAGCATGGCCGCAACCGCCTTGACTCCCAGGGAGTGGCGATAGGTAAATTCACTTTTGCTATCGACAATATTGGCAAACATGAAAGCCAGCTCCAGCAAGGACTCATACTCCACGGCCATGGGTTCACCGTAGTGCGCCCACGAGCTGAAATAGTCATCCAGAGCCTCCTGATCCTGCTGCATCCAGAACGCCTCATTACTCGAGGTCTGGGCAAATAACTGGCAAAGAGTGGCGTCAAACTCGACCTCACTATGCTGGGCAATCAGGCTCCCCCAGTGATCGGCGTCGACCAAACCACCTCCGCCCCCTTGATGCTGCGCGCGAAGAGCATCCACCCGATCCACCAAATAGATCAGATTGGCATGCCGACGCACCGGCTCCGGCAGCCCCATGCCCCGCAACTGCTGCCAATGCACATGATGATGACGCACCTCTTCGGCATAGGGCCCTAGCAAGTGAGTGGCGGCCAGCAGCTCAGCTCCCCGATTGGCATGATCCCGGCTACCCTCCCAATCCCACTCTTCGACCAGATGCTGATGCACATGGCTACTGGAAACCCCGCAATCGTGCAACAGTCCCAACACCAGCAGATGCTCGATCTCGTGTTGAGGCCAGCCTGCACGACGCGCACATTCCGCCGCCATAAAAGCCACCCGCTTGCCGTGGCTGATGTCTTCAATGCCGACATAATCCAGCGCCGAACTCAACGCCAGTATCACCTCCCGCAGACACAGGTTATAGCTGCCCATCACCACTCCTTCGGTTACTTGTGCGGCAAGCAGAAGGCGTCTCGGCCCGTGGTTCTTGCCGCAAGACCCACAGCGTTGAGTATAGTCAGCGGCTGGGGATCAAATGGCAGCAATCGGTTGCGTCAACCCGCAATTGGTGCAAGATTCGATCAGAAACATTCATCGCAAGGAATCTTAGATGCTGCAGCATTTTCACTGGAACTCCGGAGACATAATTCCCCACCGCCCGGGCAAGGTGGTGTGCGTGGGGCGAAATTACGTGGCGCATGCCGCCGAACTGGGTAACGAGGTACCGGAGGAGCCACTACTCTTCATCAAACCCGAGACCGCCTTGACGGCACTAGAGTCGGGTTTTGCCATTCCAGTGGATCGCGGTGAGGTTCACCACGAAACCGAGTTGGCGCTATTGGTGGGACAACCACTGACTCGATCCAGCACCGAACAGGCAGCGGCAGCGATTCTGGGCATTGGCATTGCCCTGGATCTGACCCTGCGCGATCTACAGAATCAGCTCAAGGCGCTGCGCCAACCCTGGGAAAAAGCCAAAGCCTTCGACGATAGCTGCCCAGTCTCGCGCTTTGTGCCGATCACTGCTTTTCCCTCTTGGGATGACATCGCCTTTTCCCTCCAGGTCAATGGCGAACCACGGCAGTCCGGGCATAGCGGCTTGATGATCTGGTCGATGCTGGAACTGACGGCAGCTATCAGCCAGCACTTCACCCTGCTACCGGGTGATCTGATCCTGACGGGTACGCCGGCGGGGGTCGGCCCCCTGCATCCAGGCGATCAGCTGACCTTGGCATTGGCCCAGCAGCTGCAGATCCGTTGTCAGGTCAGCGGATAAAAAACCGGGAAAGCCCGCCTCAGCCTCATAAAACTAGCCGTTTGCCAACTATGCTCAATAGCAGGCCTTGCTGTTGTAAGTTGGCGTTGTGAGGGGGTGCTAGTGATTACTCGATGGTTTCTGCCGGTGTGGGTACTGCTGATCAGCCACTCACCTCAACTGTTGGCGCTCGACAGCATCACGGTCAGCGGCGGCCAGGGGAACGCCAGTGCGACATCCGCACGGCTGGCTCTGGTGCAAGATCTGGATCCGCTAGGCTTCAATCAGTTCTTTTCCAATCTAGGTCTACAGCTGGAGTACAGTGCCAGTCGGCTGCGCTCGCTGGGGGAACATCATGATGCCTTTGGCGTATTGCCGGTCGTACGCTGGAGCTGGCATCCGCAACGAAGCTGGCACTGGTTTGTCGATTTCGGGATCGGCGCCAGCTACCACGAGAAAACACAAGTTGCCGACCACCAACTGGGCAGCCACCTGCTGTTCGAGGATCGCATCGGGATAGGCGTCCGTCATGACCGCTGGGTTCTGGCGCTGCGCGGCTATCACTATTCCAACGGCGGGTTACAGAGCCCGAATGATGGTCTGAATCTGCTGGCTCTGGAGTTGAACTGGCAACTGCCCTGAGCGACCCGCTCGACCCTGTCTATTGGAGGATGATCATGTACTCGTTGGACGATTCAACCCTGCAAACCTGCTTACTGCATCTACCCGATTGGAAACCACAAGATGGTGCCTTGATCCGCCAGTTCCAGTTTGTCGATTTTATCGAGGCCTTTGGCTTCATGACCCGGGTCGCCCTGGTAGCCGAGCATATGCAGCATTACCCCGACTGGCAGCACCATGATCGCCAGTTGACCATTCGCTTGACGACTCCACAGCAGGCTACCATCACCGATCAGGATGTGGACCTGGCGCGGGCCATCGACAAATTGTGGGCCACAACGCAAGGGCATTGAGGCGGCGAGGCTCTCCAGATGCGACCGCGCAGCACTGCCCATTGCTTCCCCCATATGCCACAATTGCGACTCGATGTTGGCTCAGGAAGCGAGTGGGATGCAAAACAGGAAAATCGATATTTCAGCCGAAGTCGTCGCCGAATCATTGCGCCTGGCCCGAGCGAATCAGGTCCCGGGTCAGAGCAAAGAACAGACGCAGTTGATTGCACAAGGGATTCAAAAAGGCATTGCCGAGTACAAGCGCGCCCAGAAAGCCCGGCAGCGGCTTGCCGATAAAGCGAAAAAACAACTGCGCCGCCAAACCAACACGCCCGATACCGACGAGGCAGAAGAAGCACAAGATGAATCACAGGTTGCCGTCACCGGGCTGCCGCGTTCAATCGGGGCATGGCTGCCATGGGCTCTGCTGGTATTGACCTGGGGTGGAATTGCCGTGAACTGGCTCAGATAGAGCTGAAAAGAGGGGCAGAGGCAGGAGCAGCATCCTACCCCAAGGCATAAAACTGTCAGGTTCGACAGCAGAGGGAATGCCAAAGATCGCCTAGACCTTGACCTGTGTTGGCTCGCTCTTCAGGCGACAGCTCAGAACCTGCCGGCTCACGCTGCAAACGCTTTGCTTTAGTCCCCAGACGGACGAAGCCCCGCAGACTCTCGTCAGCGGGGCTTTTTTATTCATCCCAACCGCAGCAGATCAGGCTTCGACCAGAAAGGATTCAGCTTCGACGCGAGCCTGAGCCAGACCTTGTTCCCGAGCCGCATCACCCATCCCCAGCCCCTGAGCATAGGCAATATGAATATCAGTCAGGCCGAGGAAATTCAGCACGGTACGGATATGTGCCAACGCCAGATCGGTCGCTGCGTCGCGGTGCACGCCGCCCGTAGTCAAGACCAGCAGTACCGGCTTATTGGTCAATAAACCCACAGGGCCTTGCTCGGTATATTTGAAGGTGACACCCGCGCGGCAGATGTAGTCGAACCAGGTCTTGAGCTGGGTCGGTACCCCGAAATTATACATGGGGACACCGATGATCAGACGGTCGGCCTGTTCAATCTCGGCAATCAGTTGCTCGGAAAGTGCCACCGCTTGCTGCTGGCGCGCATTACGTCCCTCGGCATTGGCGAAGCCGCCGAGAATTTCGCCATCGAGTTGAGCCAGCGGCGTGGCGCCCAGATCACGCACCACCGCCTGTTGGGCCGGATCTTGCTTGTTACCCTGAGCCAACAACTCGTCGATCAGTAATCCTGAGCTGGAATAATCACCCAGAATGCTGGATTTGATTGCCAATACCTGTGCCATGTTCACCTCGAGTGGATAGTTATCCGGAATGTCGCTTGGTGTTGTCACTCTACCCAAGATGCAATCGAACATTAAGCGCAATATAACGCCCTATTTATTCTAAAAAATAGAAAGGTCAATCTTCAAGCAGTGGATAGTGGCAAACGAAACAATAGGGCGAAGTCGCTGCAGGGAAGCCGACAAGCAAGGAGAAGGATTGATGCAACAGCCACAGGACCGCAGTCGGGGAGCCTTGCTCGGGCTCGCCATTGGTGACGCCATTGGCACCACACTGGAATTCAGACCTCCGGGCTCGTTTCGCCCCCTCACCGACATGGTTGGCGGCGGCCATTTCTGTCTGAAAAAAGGCTACTGGACCGACGATACCTCGATGGCACTCTGCCTTGGGCACAGCCTGGTGGATTGCCAGCGTTTCGATGCTACTGATCAAATGCGCCGCTATTGCGACTGGCTCGACAACGGCTATATGAGCAGCATAGGGACCTGTTTCGACGTTGGAGTCACTGTCTCTTCCGCCCTACGTCGCTTTCAGAAAACCGGCAACCCCTATGCAGGTGCCAAATCGCGCTGGAGTTCCGGCAATGGCTCTATCATGCGCCTGGCACCCATCGCCATTGCCTGTCGCCACGATATTCCGCTGGCACAACGCCTGGCCGCCGCCAGCTCTCGTACCACCCACGCCGCTCCCTTGTGCCTCGATAGCTGTGGCTTGCTGGCCACTGTGCTGATCCAACTGCTGCACGGCCACGGAAAAGCAGGCCTAGAAGCCAGGGACTATGCCGCCAGCAGTGACGAAGTCGAGCAATTACAACGGGGGGACTGGCAAAAGAAAACCTATCAGCAGCTCAAGGGGACAGGCTACGTCATCGACAGTCTGGAGGCGGCGCTCTGGTGTTTCTATCACACCGACAACTATGCTGACTGCGTACTGGCCGCCGCTAATCTGGGCAATGATGCCGATACCACAGCCGCAGTCGCAGGCCAACTCGCTGGCGCCTGCTATGGGTACGCAGCAATCCGGCCTGCCTGGCGTGAGGCGCTGCATCAGGAAGCGGAGATCCGTCACTTGGCCGACCAGCTGTTTGCTCTGGATCAGCGACAGAGTCTGAGCCTGAATGCCCCGCAACCCGAGCCCACTCTATGACCTTGGATCCAGCTCAAAAAGTCGAATTGAATCACACCAGTCAGCCGTTTAGCCGGATCTGTCTGCCCATCAACCGCTGTAACCTGCCAGCGGCCGTACTGGCCAGCCTGACGTTTCAGCGGCATCCCATTCCGCTGGAGCTGGATGGCATACGTCCTCATTATCAGGATTTGTTCACTCAACTGTCAGCGCTGACCGACAGCCGCAGTCGCTGCCAGCACTTTGCTGACTATATGGCGGTGCACTTTCGCCTGCCTGGGCATCCATTAGAGCCCTGGCCGGAAGCCGAACCCATACCCAGGCCTCAAGCCAACTACCGCCGTTTACTGCTAGGTTGGTTATTTGACTCTGATTCCGACGCTGGCGCCGCCTGGCGGCTCTGGGTCGAGTCACGCTTCGGCCTCTGCACCCGCTATCACAAAGAGCCGATCCTCGATCAGGAGGCGGGTCCCTACTACCGCTTCATGCAAGCCTGCGTGCGAGCCACCTATAACACCAACGACTTGGCCGGTCAGTTCGATCTGCTCTACAGCTTCTGTCAGTTCGAGCTGCGCCGTCGCTACCCCGAGACGCTGCATCTGGAGCTATTTCGCGGCGGCGATGAATTGCCTGCGCCAGGCCCTGAAGGTGAGCCAGTGATGCTGTACAACAACCTCAGCTCCTTCACTCGCGAGGTCGATGAGGCCTATCGCTTCGGGCCGCGCGTCCATGGGGTACAGGTGCCGCTGAGCAAGATCGTCTGTTTTGAATCCTTGCTGCCCGGCGCTCTGGATGGAGAAAATGAGTATATGGTGCTCGGCGGTTACTATCGCGTCACGCGGGTACGCTGAGGCCAGGATCAAGCTCGAAATCGACCTTAATGGTCGGCGAAGGTTCGGCAATCCACCCAGCGCACCGGGCTGGTCTGCAGCGCCAGGAATAGATCCGGCAAAGCGGCCGCCGCTTTGGGACCCTGGTCATGCCAACGAATGATGCCCTTGCGCCACAGCAACATCAGGGTGGTGACCCGATCCGCGACCTGCTGGATACTCAAGCCAGGACTCATATCCTGACTATCAATATTCCACAAGACGATCCGCTCGAAGACCTGACCGCTCATCTCGGCGGTGCGCTGCCCCTGGGGAGGACGAAACCAGGACAACTGGGTGACCTCGGGAATGGTGTGCAGCAAACGCCGTGACTGGAGCAGGGAATCACGCCAGTTTTCCAGCTCCGGATAGGGCTCATCACTCATACCGTTCGAGGCGACACAATTCTCGCCCAGCTCCTGGGCTAACGCCTCCGGGGAAGATGATAATCGCTGTGCCAGTGGCTCCCCCAGCAAGAAAAACACCGCATTCTGCCCGGCTTTGTTCAACACCCGGGTGATCCGCCAGGTGCTGCCACCCGCCATCGTCGGCCCGGCCTCGAAACTGAGCAGAAATTCGCCATCCATGAGTTCATAACCGATCAGTTCATCGCTGGTGAGGGTTGCGATCTCGCTGCTGGGGTGCGGAAATTGCGCCGCCAGGGTCAGTTGTTCCTGCAAATAGCGGGCATGGAACAGCCGGGATTCGGCTAGCCAATTTTGCAAACGTGCGGGGATGGCGGGGGGAGAGAGCACCAATTGCCGCAGCTCGGCCACGGTTTTTAACTGTGGACAGCCGCGACACTCACGGCTGGCTGCCTGAAATGCCGTCAGCAATCGCAACCAGCTCTGGGCGCGATAATGGTCAATCGCCAGCATATCGACCTGCGGCAGCCCGAGACGCTGCGGCCACTCGTCGGGAGCAACCAACTCACTACCCATCAGCTCACTGGCAAAATTGAGAATTTCCAGACGCGACGCGGCATTGAATCCAGGATGACTGGCCAGCGAATCGGGCCACAGGCTGCGATCCAGCGTGGCAATCGGCTCGGCCTGAAC
>JBBRVG010000062.1:0-26374 GCA_038247115.1 Enterobacterales bacterium
CATCTTGTGTTTTTGGTTATCCCACTATCATCATATTTTGTTTATTGATGATTTTATGGTGGTGTATCTCGGTCACATTTCTCAACGGAAGCTGCTGTTACAGTCGGCCCGTTTGTTCTTGATTCACGACTGCTCGCACGACGTAGGAAGGCACGATGACGATGGCGAAAACTGATTTGACACATAATTCTCCGATGTTGGCTTTACCGATCCCTCTGCAGGAAACCTCGCTCGATATCTGGGATACCAAGTATCGTCTGAAGAGTAAGGACGGGACACCCATTGATCTGCAGATTGATGATACCTATCAGCGAGTAGCCAAGGCGTTGGCGGCACAGGAGCAAGAGCCTGATAGCTGGTATGAACCTTTTCTATGGGCACTACGGAATGGCGCTATTCCTGCTGGCCGCATTACCTCGAATGCCGGTGCGTTTGAACACAAGCCTGCGACCTCGACGATCAATTGCACTGTCTCTGGGACCATCCAGGACTCCATGGATGACATTCTCAACAAGGTGCATGAAGCCGGTTTAACCCTGAAGGCTGGTTGCGGTATCGGTTATGACTTCTCGACCTTGCGGCCGCGTGGTGCCTTTGTCTCGGGTGCTGGCGCCTATACCTCGGGTCCGCTGTCATTCATGGATATCTATGACAAGATGTGTTTTACCGTCTCCTCGGCGGGCGGTCGTCGTGGTGCCCAGATGGGAACCATGGATATTCGTCATCCGGATGTGCTCGAATTTGTGCAGGCCAAGCGTGAGGATGGCCGCTTACGTCAGTTCAATCTCTCCTTGCTCATCACTGGCGACTTCATTGAAGCGGTGAAAGCGGATCGGGATTGGCAGCTGATCTTCCCGCTGAACAAGAAGGAGGTGGAGCAGGATAAGACCGATCTGACCACCTCGGACATCGTCTGGGCAGATTGGCCGACCAAAGAGGGTGTGGTCATTAATGAGCAGGGTCTGGTGGCCTGCAAGGTTTACAAGAGCATGCCGGCACGCCGGTTGTGGAACGTCATTATGACCTCCACCTATGACTATGCCGAACCGGGTTTTATCCTCATCGACAAGGTCAACCAGATGAACAATAACTGGTTCTGTGAGGATATCCGCGCTACCAATCCTTGCGGTGAGCAGCCACTGCCTCCCTATGGCGCCTGCTTGCTCGGCTCGATCAATCTGACTAAATTCATCCGTGATCCTTTCACAGAGCAGGCGCATTTTGATTGGAGCGCCTTCCGCAAGGTGGTCAGTCTGTTTACTCGTATGCTGGATAACGTGGTTGAAATCAATCAGTTGCCACTGGAAAAACAGCGTCAGGAGATAGAGAGCAAGCGTCGTCATGGCATGGGCTTTCTCGGTCTGGGCTCAACGCTGACCATGCTGGGTATCAAGTATGGATCTCCCTCTTCCGTGGCCTTTACCGAGCAGGTGTCGCAAGAGCTGGCGATCACCGGCTGGAAAGAAGCATTGGCTCTCGCCAAAGAGAAGGGGCCAGCTCCTATCATGACTCAAGAGTTTGAAGTCACTGCAGCCATGATGCGCAAGCGCCCCGAGATGGCTCAGGATGGTATCCAGATTGGCGACAAGCTGCCCGGGCGGATCCTGCATGCCAAATACAGTCGCTATATGCAGCAAGTGGCTGAAGTAGAGCCCGAGCTGGTTGCCGAGCTGGCACAGCTGGGTGGACGTTTTACGCACCATAGCTCCATCGCCCCAACTGGCACCATCTCGTTGTCGTTGGCCAATAATGCCAGCAATGGCATCGAGCCGAGTTTTGCCCATCACTATGTGCGTAATGTCATCAAGGCGGGTAAAAAGTCCAAGGAGAGCGTAGATGTCTACAGCTTCGAACTCTTGGCGTACCGCGAGCTGATCAACGCCAAGGCCATGCCTTATAGTCAGGATCCGGAATCCGCTTTGCCGGACTATTTTATCACTGCCGATGATATCAACCCGACGCAGCATGTGGATATTCAGGCCGCAGCACAGCGCTGGATCGACTCCTCGATCTCCAAGACCGCGAATGTGCCGACTGATTTCCCCTATGAAGAGTTCAAGCATATCTACATGTATGCCTATGAGCAGGGTCTGAAAGGTTGTACCACCTTCCGTTTCAATCCGGAGGCATTCCAGGGGGTTCTGGTCAAAGAGAAAGATCTGGAAAACACCCTGTACGAATTTGCTCTGGAAGATGGCTCCGTGGTCCAGCTCAAGGGCAACGAAGAGGTGGAGTACGATGGCGAAATTCATTCGGCGGCCAATCTTTACGATGCCCTGAAAGAAGGCTATTACGGCAAATTCTGATCCTGCTCGGCGCTCAAGCGCGAGCCACTGCATATTGATGGGCCCCCTTATGGTCAAGAAAATTCAAAGCAAGATTATTGGTTACAAGGTAAAGAGCAAGGAAGAGCAGGCGCAGCAGGATGCCGCTCGTGTCATCCATATGCATGAGACGGTGCAACGCCCGGAGAAGCTGATGGGAAGCACCTATAAGCTCAAGACTCCGGAGCACATCTCCGAGCATTCACTCTTCATCACCATCAATGACATGGTGCTGAATGAGGGAACCGAGCACGAGATCCGGCGTCCATTCGAGATCTTCATCAACTCGAAGAGCATGGAGCATTACCAGTGGATCGTGGCGCTGACTCGCATCATCTCGGCGGTATTCCGCAAGGGGGGGGATATTACTTTCCTGGTAGAAGAGCTGCGCTCCGTGTTTGATCCCCGAGGTGGCTACTGGAACAAGGGCAAGTACGTCCCTTCGCTGATTGCCGAAATCGGTAACGTCATCGAACAGCATCTGGTGAACATCGGCATGCTCAAGCGTGCGGGGCTGGATGAGCATCAGCAGGAGTTCCTCGCGCAGAAGCAGGCCGAACTGGCGGCAGAGGTTCCCGGTGATGATGAGGTAGGTAGCTTTCCGCCCAATGCCACCCTGTGCTTCAAGTGCCATAGCAAGGCAGTGATCCAGAAGGATGGCTGCATGACCTGTCTGAATTGTGGTGACTCCAAGTGTGGTTGATTACTATCTGATTTCCTGATTCGACAACGGAGCCTTATGGGCTCCGTTTTTTTATGGGGTGACCGGCCGAACAGAGCGTGAGTCTATGCTCTAAATTGCTATTATCTGGGACAGGTAACTCTTGAATTTGAGATCTAGGTAACTGGAGGTTAAATAACAAGTTGCTAGCATAATGTCCCTGTTGTTGATAAACGATAAGCAGCTATGTCGACCCCTGTCTTACCTGGTATCCGCTCCTCTACCATAGAACATCAGATCGCGAACATTCAATCCGAAATGGTGGATCGGCAAGTTATGCAATTATTGTTAAGTGCCGCCAGTTACCTACCCAATAAAAAAATAGCTTATAAATATGCCCAGTATGATGCTGTCGATATGCTACGTATGTTGGATTATGTTCTGGTGGCGCAGAATAATTTATTGGAAGGTATCAATGTCTGGGCCCGCTTATTGCCTCTGCTGGATGTGCCGGTCGCAGTTAAGGCCACCCGCGATGAACACTATCTGTTGTTGTTATTTTCGGGATGCGAGACCTGCCCTCCCTGGCTCTATTTTGTACTCTGCGCCTTGCATGCCCGCTTGCTCTCTCAAGTCGAATATCCCAGTTGGTATCTGGATCCGGGAGTTGGCAAGATCAGTCTGCCTTTACCCTGTCAGTTGAAACCTGGATTGCCTATTCTGCGGCAGCAGAAGGGCGTTTGCCTGACGTTGCCCCGCGATATATTGCTCCGCGCTTATGACTTTTCGGCTCCCTCGATCAGTGATGTGGTGGTGCAGTTTCTGGACTGGTTAACCCCTGAGTCGTTCGGCAAATTTGGCGCTGTGGATGCCATCAAGCAACAACTCAGTTCGCTGTTGCCGCGGATTCCGTCTATCGGCGAACTTGCAGAGCATCTCTGCATCAGTGCGCGCACGCTGCAGCGGCGGCTCAAACAGCAGGAGTACAGCTATTCCCGACTCACCGATGAGGTGCGACATACCGAGGCACTACGCCTACTGGCGACATCGGCGAAGCGCCTGACCGATATTGCTCAAGAGCTGGGTTTCAGTGAGGCAAGTAGTTTTCAGCGGGCCTTTACGCGATGGCAAGGGTGCAGCCCGAGTCAATATCGGTGTCAATTGCGGGTGGAGCCTGGTCACCCGAGCACTGAATCGCCCATACAGCTTTACTATGCCGAGAATCGGATGCGTGACCAGAAGCAGATCTTGCGTCGCACTGCCCGGGTCTGGTTGTTGATTAGCAACCTGGGATTTGAAAAAGAGGTGCGAGTCCGTTGTCTGGATATGGATGGCTTGTATCGAGAGTATGAAGCGCACTTTGAGTGTTTTGTCTCACCGCAACTGGAGCTTTGGAGTACGGCGAATCTACCGGTGGCAGAGCCATTGCATTTTATGATGTCGATGCGCGTTGGCGGGCGACATTATCAGGATGATAACAAAGGTGCCGGATACCGGCTTTATCATCAGGATGAAATTCTGATGGGCAATAGCTTGATTGTTCATCCACAAAGCTATTTGCATTATTCTTTTGCCAATGAATGGAATATCTGTGGTGTTGTTTATTCACATCTGGATGAGGCAGGTGAGTTATATGTGAGAGGTGAATTTCAAGGCGTTTTTGCCACTACTAAAGCCGTAAGTTATCCTATGGGTGGTGTAAGAGTGTGGCACTTTGAAATGCCAATCAACGATATTAATCAACGGTATTTCATTTCGTTGATTCATGATGGTGTGGTTATCTTCGACGATGGTCCATTCACGGCTATTCTTATTTGATTTGTTGGTTCTCATACGGCTGTTCCTATTTGTATAGTGTTTTGTTGTTGTTTTATTTTCTGCCCATCTCAATGCTGACTGGATGTTTTTTTGATCGGCGGTCGATCTGTTTTTCATTGTTTTTATTATTCCAGTCACTTCATTTTATGTGTATCCGTGTCTGATTAAATGGTCCTGCATGCATATTTCCCGCTAACAATTTTTGGCGGGAATTTCCCCGAACCGTGTTAACTGCTTCACACAAGCTATTTATTGTCGCCTTGGGTCATGATTAATGACGTAAAAGGCCATCCTTGTCGGTGCCGTTCCCTTCGTAGACTTGCAGTCACTTAATCTAACAAGGGATAAAAAATGCCGACTACCTCGTTTCGACTCTCTCTTTTGGCCACGCTGATCGCCGCCTCGCTGATGGGCGGTTGTGGCAGCGATAAGAAACAAACGACTCCTATAACTCCAGAGCTGAAGTTACACGTGGCCTCTCCGGACTGGCGAGATCAGGTGGTTTATTTCCTGCTGGCGGATCGTTTCAACGATGGCGATCCGACCAACAATGACCAGGGTGCCGATGAGTATGAGCCGAGCAAGCTGGAGTATTACTCTGGCGGTGACATCAAGGGCGTTACCGATAAGCTGGATTATATCAAGGGGTTGGGAGCGACCTCGATCTGGTTGTCGGCTCCGGTTGCCAACCAGTGGAAACGGGATATCGAAGGCGGCCTGACCGGTTTTCACGGTTACTGGGCATCCGATTTTACCCAGGTCGACAAGCATCTGGGCGATCTGAAAACCTATCAGCAGCTTTCCGATGGTCTGCACAGCCGCGGCATGTATCTGATCCAGGATATAGTCACTAACCACATGGGTGATTTCTTCGGTTACGATGCCAGCAAGATGGACGCCAAAGATCCGTGTGCGGGCTATGTCTCCCATGCCGATCTGTCGCATCCGATGTCGACTCCAGCCATGACTCCCTTCAGCAACAATGATCCCTGCAAAGATCCGGCTGCCGACAGCTTCCACTGGACGCCGAATCTGAACAACTTCAAAGATCCGGTGGAAGAGAAAACCTACCAACTCTCCGATCTGGATGATCTCAATACCAGCAGTCCAGCGGTGCGTACGGCGCTAAAACAAGCCTATGGCGACTGGATCCGTAAGGTGGGCGTCGATGCTTTCCGTATGGACACTATCAAGTATGTCGAGCACGACTTCCTGAATGACTTTATCCATGGTGCCGATGGTGTGGATGCGGTCGCCAAGCAAACGGGACGTGACCATTTCTACACCTTTGGCGAGGTGTGGCAGACCGACTTTGGTGAGTTGAACGACGGTGATGAGAAGGTGTTGGCCACCTATCAGGGCTCTACCGACAAACCCGAAGCGGATGCGTTGCTGAACTTCCCGCTGCAACGCACTCTGCTGAATGTGTTTGCCAGCGGCGGGGCGACCGGCAATCTCGCCTACCGTCTGGATGTGGCCAATAATGGCGGCATTCTGCGCGATCCGCAGCTGACTCCCAACTTCCTCGACAGCCATGATGCCGATCGTTATCTAAGCCTGGGTAACAAGGAGAGCTTCAAGCAGGCCTTGATGGCGTTGATGACGATCCCGGGCGTGCCGGTGATCTACTACGGCTCCGAACAGGGCTTTATTGAGCGCCGAGCTTCCATGTTTGCCACTGGCTACGGTGCTGGTGGAGTGGACCATTTTGATACCCAGAGCGAACTGTATCAGTACATCGCCAAGGTGGCGCATATGCGTACCAGCCATCCGGTGCTGACCCGCGGCGACATCAAGGTGCTGGCCAGTAATGCCAGCACCGCGGGCGGCCTGGTCTATGCTCGCCACTACGAAGGTCAGACGGCTCTGGTTGTGTTCAATACTGCGGCGACCAGCACCCTGATCAACCAGGTTGCCACCGGCTTGCCGGAAGGCACTGAACTGCAAGTGCTTGCTGCAACGGGCGTTGAACTGGAAACGGTAGCCGTAGGTGAGAATGGTCTGCTGACCATGACGTTACCCGCTCATGCCGGTGTGACATTACTGGCCACCAGTGCCACCAGTGGGGATCTGACGCCGCTGGCGGTGACCGTCACCAATGCCCCGGCCAGCGGGAGCACGCTGACCACGGGGCTGATGCTGCATGGCACCCTGACCGACACTGGTGCCAAGAGTTTGAAATTGGTGGTGGACGACAATCTCAGTGCGGCGACCGACGTCACGCTGGCCAGCGATGGCAACTGGAAGGCCGTGCTGGATATCAGCAGTTTCCCATCCGGCAAGAGCAGCCATCACTTTGCGCTCTACTCGCCGGAACGTGGTAAGGCTAGCGCAAACATGGCATTCGCTGCCGATATTGCTGCCGAGGTGCTCCATGCCGAGGTCTCGGATGCCGTCGGGGATGAAGCCTATCACTATCCGACCGATGCCAGCTTCGACAAGCAGATGGATATGACGCTGCTCAGCGCTGACGCCAGCGGCAGCCAGTTAGAGCTGACCTACACCATGTCCAACCTGACCACCACTTGGAATCCGAGCAACGGCTTTGACCATGTGCTGTTCAATACCTTCATCCAGGTGCCCGGCAAGAGTGGCGGTGCCAGCGTGTTGCCGAACCTGAATAGTCCTGCTCCGGTTGATTTCAGCTGGAACTATCTGGTGCGTAGCGAGGGGTGGAGCAACAAACTCTACAGTGCCGAAGGTGCTAGCGAGACCAATCCGGGTACGGTGCAGAATGCCAAGTTCAGCATCACTGCCGATGTGGACAAGAAGACGGTGACTCTATCCATCGATGGTACTTCGCTCGGGATCCTCGACTGGCAGCAGGCCAAGGTCTATGTCAGCACCTGGGACTGGAATGGTGCGGCGGGTGTCATGCGTCCGTTGCAGACGGCAGCTGGTGACTGGAACTTCGGCGGCGGCGATGGGGCTGTGGATCCGCTGATCATGGATCAGAGCGAGGTGCTGCAACTGCCGGTTGGTGCGGCTAGGGTGAGTGATATTGCCGCCGACGAAGCCTATCTTTACCCCAAAGTCGTCGATGGCAACAAGCTGCCGCAATATGACGGTCAGCAGGACTTCCTGCAAGGGACTGCGGCTCGCGATGGCGAGGATCTGGTCGTGACGCTGAAGATGCGCACAGTGAGCAATGGCTGGAATCCGACCAACGGCTTCGACCACCTGCGCTTGTCGCTCTACTTTGCACAGGCCAATGGCACCACCGGTAATACCGCTCTGCCATTTAGTCAGGGAACCTCGCCGGATGGCTTCATCTGGGACATGCTGAGTGTGATAGATGGTTGGAACAATACCCTGTATCAGGGGGCGGCCACGGCCAGCAGCTTTGGTAGTTCGGTTTCCGGCGCACCACAGGTCTCGGCTGATGCCAGCGCTGGCACCATCACGTTGCGTTATCCAGCTAGTCTGCTGGGCGGCTTTTCGGCCCTGAGCGGTGGCAAGCTGTACATCACCAGTTGGGATTACGACGGTGTAAACAATGCCTATCGTCCGTTGGCTCCGGCCGGTGGCGAATGGACCTACACAGGCCCGAGCACTGCACCCTATATTCAGGATGACCTGTTGATCACCTTACCTGACTTCTGATGTGCAAGCATGGAAGGTCCTCGGCCGCCTATTGGCCGAGGATACTCAAGTCCCGGATCCTCTACTGACTTGAGTGTGCTCTTGCGATGTTCTTTGTTGTTGGTTATTCCCCTTTTGCCCTGATTTTTCAGGGCTTTTTCTTTGGTGCTTATACCAGCCGTCTCAGGCTTTCCCCACGCTGAAAAGCTTCCAGATTGGCGATGACCTGATTGGCGAGCGTCTGCATCGCCTCATCACTGGCCCAGGCGACATGGGGTGTAAGGATGAAATTCGGCAGCTCCAGTGCTCGCAGTAGAGGATCGCCGGCCTGCGGCGGCTCACGGCGTGCCACGTCACTGGCGGCACCGGCCAGATGACCGCTCTGCAAGGCCTGTAACAGCGCCTCTTCATCCACCAGGGCGCCGCGGGCGGTATTGATCAGCAGGGATCCTGGCTTCATCAACCCGAACTCCCGGGCTCCGAACATGTTCCGGGTTTCGTCATTCAGCGGGCAATGCAGGGAGATGACATCGCTGCTGCCTAGCAGCTCATCAAACGGCAATCGGGGCAGTCGTTCGAGCGTATCCGTTGCGGTGTGGAGCGGCGCGTGATCGACAGTGCCATGGCGGCGGGCAGCAAAGCTCACCTCCATCCCCAGAGCCTGGCCCAGTCGCGCCATGTTGCGACCTAGCACGCCACTGCCAATCAGACCGAGCTTTTTGCCCGCCAGATCATGGATGCCGGGGCCAAAATAGCAAAAATGCGGACTCTGCTGCCAGGCTCCGGCGCGCAGGGCGCTCTGGTAGGCCGGCAGATTGCGGGCCAGGGCCAGCATCAGTGCCAAGGCATGTTCGACTACGGCATGCACTGCATAGCCCTGTACATTGCAGACGGCGACGCCCCGTTGACGGCAGGACTCCAGATCCACATTGTCGGTGCCGGTTGCCGCCACTGCGATGAGCCGCAGTTGCGGCAGCGCGGCCAGTTCAGCCTCGCCGATCCGCACCTTGTTGACGATGGCCATAGTGGCATCTTGCAACCTTGGGACCACCTGCTCGGGTGACGTCGCCGGATACTCCTGCCAGTGATGGACAAACGCGGGGACAGGCAGTGCAATGCGCGCAGGCAGGGTATCGCGATCCAGAAACACAATTGAAATCGACATTGGGACTCCAGTCATCGGCCGTTACTTCCAGCCCAGGTGACGCAACCAGCCCGCGACTTGATCGTCGCGCTCGCCGGGGTCACTCAAGGGGATCTGTCGCCAGTCGAGCTTGCTGTTGCGCTCCACTTCGAGGAGACGGGCCTTGGCCGCCAGATCCAGCCAGCTGACCTGGTGTTCGCGATACAAGTCGAGGATCGGGAACGGCGTGCTGGCTATCTCGTGGGCCAGAATCTCGTTGGCATCTTGGGCCGGATAAAACGCATCCACCAAGACCAGAGCATCCGGAGGTGCCAAGGCCTCGGTACTGAGCAGACCGCTGAGCCAAGTGGCACTGCTACCGGCGGCAATCATCAACTGATACCCGCTGCTGTCGCCGCTGTTTTCCTGCAAGGAGGTGAGTTTGCGTTGCCAGAGTTCACGGAAGGCCTCAATGGCCGGCTGATCCTTCTCGTCATTGGGATCCAGGGCCAACTGATGGGGGCTCGGCAGCATGATGAGGGTGTCGAATCCCTGGTCATTCAGGCTGCGGCTCAGTGGCAGCAGATCGGCGACTTGCTGCCAGTCCGGCAGTAGCAGTGCCAACCCGAGGCGATAGCCCTGATTGCTCTTGTGCAGCAAGGTGACCTGATCGCCCACCTGTTTGGCCTGTCCCGCATCTTGCCAATCCTGGGATTGCCAGTAGAGATCAGAGTCCGAGCTGTCTGCAGCGGAAGCCGCGTTAGCTTCGGGTGTGGCAGGCGCTGATGGTGTGGTTTCTGGCGCGGGCTCAGCCCCAGCTTCAGCCCCGGTATCTGCCGCCAACAGGGGCGAGCAGAGGAACAGACAGAGCAACAGACTCGGCAGACGCATAGATTTCTCCTTGTTGATTCAAGGCGATCATAGGCCCTTACCGCCGAGGGCGAAAGGGCCAGCCGGCTTACAGCGGGAAGGGAGCGGGTGCCTCGAAGCTGAGCTTCTGGTTACTGATTGGATGATAAAAACTGAGCATGGCGGCATGCAGATAGAGGTGTGGCGCGGCCGCCTCTGCCTCCGGGGTGGCATACAGATGATCCCCCAGGATTGGATGCCCCAGCTCCATCATATGGACTCGTAGCTGATGGGAGCGCCCCGTGATGGGTTTGAGCTTCATCAGACTGCGGTCCGCTTCGACGCGCTGGCAAATGTAGTGGGTGATGGCACGCCGCCCTTGTTCAAAATTCACCTGCTGGCGCGGACGATTTTCCCAGTCCACACACAGTGGCAGATCTATGGTGCCCTCGAGCTTTTCCACCTGTCCCCAGACCCAGGCGTAGTAGTACTTCTCGGTCTTGCGATCCTGGAACTGGCGGCCGAGGGCGCTGGTGGCCTGAGCCGTCTTGGCGACGACCATAACCCCCGAGGTACCCATATCCAGCCGATGGACGGCGCCACCTTGGGGATAGAGGCTCTTGACCCGGCTGGCAATGCTGTCGAAGTGTTCAACGGCCTTACCCGGGACACTCAGAATGCCGCTGGGCTTATTCACCACCATGATGTGCTCATCCTCAAACAGGATATCGAGGAAGGGGTCATGGGGTGGATCGTAATGGAATGTGCTCATTCTGCTCTCGTCTGGGAAATCGGGGATCGCGGGCTAACCAAGGGGCTAGCTGGGTCATCAACCGGATAGCGCAGCGGCCATGGGAGGCTAGCTCCCATGGCCGCGTCTGCTTAACCGTGCGCTACTACGATGAAGCGCAGGGAGTCGAGCTTGAGCTGGGTCTGATCCAGCAAATGGCCTAACTCCTGTTGCAACTCGCGCAGATGATCCAGCTCGCTATCCCGCACCGTCGGGTTGACCGCTTTGAGGGCGCTCAAGCGGGCTAACTCGTTGCCCAGTGTCTGCAGCATGGTGGTGCGGGCATCGGCGACAATCTGCTCCAGTCGTGGTGCGGCGACAGCCTCTGCCTGCTGGATCAAGCCGTGGATCACCGATTGGGAGGCGCCTACCAGCTTGCTGCCCAAGTGGCGGTTGACCGGGCTGAGCTGACGATCGAAGGCGTGGAACGCCACCTTGTCACCCAGATTATTGCCGTTTTTATCCAGCAGCAAGCGGATCGGCGTCGGTGGCAGGAAGCGGTAGAGCTGCGGGTGGCTGGCCGATTCGGCCACGAACACCAATTCCAGCATCAGGGCACCGGCCGGCAGTGTCTTGTTCTTCAGCAGGGCCACCGAGGTGGATCCAATTTCCGAGCCCAGGATCAGATCGATGCCGCCTCGGATCAGCGGGTGATCCCAGGTGACGAAGGTCAGATCATCTCGGGAGAGCGCGGTATTGCGCTCGAAGGTGATGGTCATGCCATCCTCAGGCAACCCGGGGAAGCTGGGGACCAGCATATGATCGCCCGGCGTCAGCACCAGGGCATTTTCGCCACGATCATCCTGCTGGATGCCGATGTCATCGAACAGTTGCAGGGCGAAACTCACCAGCGCTGTCTGATCATCCTCTTCGGCCAGCTCTTCGACCAGCGCCTGGGCACCGCGGCCACCACCGGAGTGGATCTCCAGCAGTCGATCCCGACCCTGCTCCAGCTTGGCTTTCAGGGTGTCGTGTTCGCTCCGGGTGCGACTGAACAAGGGCTCCAGCAGTTGCGGGTCGGTGACATTATCGGCCAGCAGGCTGAACAGCTCGTCGCGTACCGATTCGAAGACCACACGCCCGGTCGGGCAGGTCTCTTCGAAGGCATTGAGGCCGAGGTGATACCAGTTCTGCAGCGTCTCCTGCGCTGTCTCCTGCAGGTAGGGGACATGGATTTCGACAATGTTCAGCTGACCGATCCGGTCCAGACGACCGATGCGTTGTTCCAGCAGGTCCGGGTTCAGCGGCAGATCGAACAGCACCAGGTGACGCGCAAACTGGAAGTTACGGCCTTCGGAGCCGATTTCCGAACAGAGCATCACCTGGGCGCCTGCCTCTTCCTGGGCAAAATAGGCGGCGGCCTTATCCCGTTCCAGCAAGGACATTTCTTCGTGGAACACGGCACCGCGGATCCCCTCGCGGGTACGCAGGGCATTTTCCAGCGTCAAGGCGGTGGCAGCTTCGGAGCAGATGACCAGCACCTTGTCGTGGCGCGCCGATTTCAGCAGGGCCAACAGCCAGTCCACTCGCGGATCAAACTGGGTCCAGGTGGCGGCATCGCCTTCAAATTGCTGGAATATTTTTTCCGGATACAGGTAACGACGAGCGCGGGTATCGGCATCGCCACTGTTGCCGCCCATCATGCCCATCACCTTGATCGCCGTTTTGTACTGCTCGGGCAGGGCCATGGGGTAGAGGTTGAGATGACGTTCCGGGAAACCCTGGATCGCCGAACGGGTATTGCGGAACAGGATGCGGCCTGTGCCATGACGATCCAGCAGGGCGTGCAACAGTTGCTCCCGTTGCTGATTATCGCTCAGTGCCGCCGGATCCAGGCCATCCAGACAATCGCGCAGCAGTTGCTGGCTGTTGGCATCCAGGTCACTGCCCTCCAGCAGTTGCTGGGCAATCCCGGCGATCTGGCCATAGGATTGTTCTTCGGCCAAGAAGGCGTCGTAATCGTAGAAGCGCTCCGGATCCAGCAGTCGCAGGCGGGCGAAGTGACTCTGATGGCCCAGTTGATCCGGGGTTGCGGTCAGCAGCAGTACGCCGGGGGTCTCTTCGGCCAGCGCTTCGACAATCTGGTAGGCGCGGCTCGGAGCCTCGTCATTCCATTCCAGATGGTGCGCTTCATCGACGACTAGCAGATCCCAGGGGGCAGCGTGGACTTCGTCGAAGCGGGCGCGCCTCTTGCGCAGCCACTCCAGACTGCAGATCACCAGCTGTTCGGTTTCGAACGGGTTTTCGGCATCGTGGGCCGACTCGATACAGCGCTCTTCGTCAAACAGCGAAAAGTGCAGGTTGAAACGGCGCAGCATCTCGATCAACCACTGGTGCTGCAGGGACTCCGGCACCAGCACCAGGACGCGCTGGGCGCGACCGGAGAGCAGTTGCTGATAGATGATCATCCCGGCTTCGATGGTCTTGCCCAGACCGACTTCATCAGCCAGCAGCACCCGTGGCGCATGGCGATGGCCGACTTCGCGGGCTATGTGCAGCTGGTGCGGGATCAGGCTGACACGGCCACTGGCCAGACCCCGGGTCGGGCTGCGACGGCGGGCATGCTGGTGGACCAAGGCCTGATAACGCAGGCTGAAACGGGAAAGACGGTCGATCTGGCCTGCGAACAGCCGATCCTGGGGTTTGTTGAATTTGAGGAAGTGACTTAAAAACACCTCCTTGAGAGTGACCTGCTCCTGGGTGTCCAGACGGGTGCCGTGATACACCAGCAGGCCCCCCTGCTCATCCACCGCATCAATCTCCAGTTGCCACTCTTCGTGACTGGTAATGGTATCGCCTACGTGAAACTGCACCCGGGTGACCGGGGCATCGTCCTTGGCATAAATCCGGTTTTCGCCACTGGCGGGGAACAGCAGGGTAACCATGCGTCCTTCCAGAGCAACCACGGTACCCAGACCCAGATCGGTCTCGGTATCACTAATCCAACGCTGGCCAAGTGCAAAAGGCATTAACAACTCCAAAGCCACACAGAAAAACTGAGGGAAAACTAACGGGAAAAAAGGCGCGCTATGGTACCTGATGCGCGGTTTGTGATCATCTGGCGTCTGCATTTCAATAGGCCGACTTTACAAACTGCAACCTTGTATCGGGAGTGCTGGTGGCATTGGACTCCCGCTGCGACGATGACGAGCCGCTTCAGGCTAAGGGTAGTCCGACCCATTGCATTGGGCCATCGACTCCGGCTTCCATGCCATTGCCGAGCAGAAGTCCTGCTCGGTAATAGCCTTGCTTCGACTCTGTGTTACCCCGGTCGGTTTAGCGCTAGATTGAAAGGGTAGTTAGCCCAATCAGGAGGTACACCCATGACCGACTGGGTCGAAGGACGGGTCATCCAGATGACGCACTGGAATGACAAACTGTTTTCCCTACGCGTCGAGGCCGATCTGGAACCCTATACGGCGGGGCAATTTACCCGGCTGGGACTATGGCTACCTGAGACGCCAGGTGCCGAGTTGCAGCGGGTGGCTCACGCCTACTCGTTTGTGAATCCTCCCGGTGTTGGATATCACGAGTTTTATGTGGTGCTGATCCCCGGTGGTCGTCTGACCCCTCATCTACAACGGCTGCAGGTCGGGGATAGGCTCTGGTTGGCGCGTCAGGCCAGCGGTTTCCTGACTCTGGATGAATTGCCTGCTGGCCGCGACCTCTGGATGTTATCGACCGGTACGGCCATTGGTCCCTTCCTGTCACTGCTGGCCGAGGGGCGCGTATTTGAGCGTTTTGAACAACTGGTGCTGGCCCATGGCGTGCGGTTGGGGGAGGAGTTGAGTTATCAGCCACTGCTTGCCGAACTGCAGCAGCGTTGGCCGGGTCGTTTGCAGTATGTTCCCTTTGTAACACGGGAGCAGTGGCCTGCCGGTCTTCACGGCCGGATCCCGGATGCCATTGTCGATGGTCGTTTCGAGGCCCATGTCGGTTTGACGCTGGATCCGGCATCGAGTCAGGTGATGCTGTGTGGCAATCCGGCCATGGTCAAGGAGACGTTGCAGGTGCTGCAGTCCCGGGGCTTACGCAAGCATCTGCGGCGCGAGCCGGGCCAGATCAGCATGGAAAATTACTGGTAGTTCAGGATGATAGAAAGAGCCGCAAACTAGCGGGTCAACCACATCAACAGGCTGAGCAGGGCGGCCAAGCCGCCGCCCAGGCCTATGATCCAGTAAAACCCCTTCACCCCCTGTCGCAGCGGGATGCGCATCCACAGCAGGAAGATCAGCCAGCACAGTGACAGCAGCAGCGGTAGTAGAAAGAGTCTGGTCATGGTGGAAGTGGCCTTGTATCCTCGGGAACATTCTTGGCTGATTGTAACCGCAGACCCAGGTAATGACTCAACCCCGGATCACGGCCCCGGTTGAGAGTTGGGCGTGGCCGTTTGGCGGCGGAGCGGATTTAGGAGACAGTGAACATGGACTGGCAAAGCTGGGGTTTGTTGTTGAGTGCCTATACCTCGGCAACCCTGCTTCCCGGTAGCTCGGAGCTGGCTCTGGGGGCCGTGTTGCTCCAGGCTCCTCAGCAATGGCTCTGGTGGCTGGGGGTTGCTACTGTGGGTAATGTGCTGGGTTCCATGACCAGCTGGGGAATTGGTTACTGGCTGGCGCGTTACCGGCCGTTGCGACAGTTGGCCGACCCGGCGCAGCATACGGCAGAACATGCGACAGAACATAGAAGAGCTCTGGGGTGGTTGCAGCGTTATGGTTACTGGTCGCTGCTGCTGGCTTGGGTGCCAGTAGTCGGTGATCCATTATGTTTACTCGCCGGTTGGCTTCGCTGGTCGTTCTGGATCTCTCTGGTTCTGATCCTGCTGGGTAAGTTGGTGCGATATGGATTGGTGGTGATGGCGGCAGGGCTATGGGTTTGACGCCTGGCGTCCGGAATTTGGTTTGGCATCGAGAGGTTGTGGTGAAGCATTCGATTTTGGCTCGTGTGGGCTTGTGGTGTGTGCTGGTAGCAGGGAGTGTGTCTGCACCGCTGGCGGCGGTTTCTACACTGGCGGCTGGACCTAGGCTGGTGGCCGAGCAGTCGGCAAAGCCGGGCTCGCTGCTGGTTCCCTATCAGATGTATCGGCTGGAGAATGGTCTGACGCTGATCCTGCATCCGGATCACTCCGACCCCCTGGTGCATGTCAATGTTAGCTATCACGTCGGTTCCGCCCGGGAAGTGCAGGGGATGACCGGCTTCGCCCACTTTTTCGAGCACATGATGTTTCAGGGCTCCAAACATGTGAGTGATCAGCAGCACTTCAAGCTGATTGAGGAGGCGGGGGGAACAGTCAACGGTGGCACTGGCCAGGATATGACCAACTATTACCAGACGGTACCCGCCAACGAGTTGGAAAAAGTTCTATGGCTGGAGGCGGATCGGATGGGCTTTCTGCTCGATGCGGTCAGCCAGAAGAAATTCGAGGTGCAGCGTGCCACGGTCAAGAACGAGCGGGCTCAGCGCATGGACAACCAGCCCTATGGGCGGGTGAGTGAAGTCAATGGCGAATCGCTCTATCCCCGGGAGCATCCTTATTCCTGGGATACTATCGGTTATGTGGAGGACTTGAATCGGGTCGACGTCAACGATCTCAAGCGTTTCTTCCTGCGCTGGTATGGTCCTAATAACGCGACTTTGACCATAGGCGGAGACTTCAAACCCGAACAGGCCCTGGCCTGGGCTGAACGTTACTTCGCTCCCATTCCGACGGGGCCCGAGGTGAGCAAGCCGAAACCTATGCCGGTGACGCTGCCTGCGGATCGCTATGTCACGCTGGAAGACAGCATCCAGCAACCGGCGCTGTTGATTACTGTGCCGACCCATGTCACTGCGGGTTCCCAGGATGAGGCAGCTCTGGATGTGCTGGCCCAGGTCTTGGCGGGATCCAAGAATGCACTCTTTTATCAGGAGTTGGTGAAACCCGGTCTGGCGGTGCAGGCCGATGCCTCCTTCAATTGCCGGGAGCTGGATTGCAGCTTGTCGCTCACGATATTGCCGAACGTCAGCAAGGTAGCCAGTCTGAAACCCCTGACCGACAAGGTGACCGATATTCTGGATCGCTTTGCCCAGCGCGGGGTACAGCCCGAAGATCTGGCGCGGATCAAGGGCGGACTACGCGCCCAGGCCGTTTGGCGGCTGGAAAGCGTCGAGGACAAGGTCAACGCCCTCTCTTATGGCCAGGCGATGGAGGGGGATCCTAATGCCAGCCTGCATTTCCTGCAGCGTCTGGAGGCGGTGACGGCAGAACAGGTGATGATCGCCTATCGCCAGCATATTGCCGATCGGCACAAGCTACTGCTCAGCGTGGTCCCCAAAGGCGAGCCTGGCTGGGCGGTTGCGACCCAAAACTATGTTCCGGAATCGCGCACCTTGGCGCCCCGGAAGACGGTGGCTGAGCCCAAGCTGCGGACTGTGCAGGATCGATTCGATCGCAGCCGTATGCCTGTCAGTGGCCCGGCGGTGACCATGCCGATCCCTACGATCTGGCGGCAGAAACTAGAGCCGCAGATTGAGGTGCTGGGGAGTGTGAACCGGGAAATTCCAGCCGTGTCGTTGACTATTACCTTACCGGGCGGACGCCGGGTGGAGTCGGCTGATCAGGCCGGTCTTGCCAACCTGACGGCACTGATGGTGCGACAAGGGACTAAGCGACTGACCGGGGAACAACTCAGCGATGAGCTGGAGCGGTTGGGATCCGGGATCCGCATCTCGGCCGGCATGTATGACACGGCCATCAGCATCTCCTCTCTGACCGAGAACCTGCCGCAAACTCTGGCTTTGGTACAGGAGTTGCTGACCAGTCCCGGCTTTCGCGACAGTGACTTCGTCCGCCTGAAGAACCAGTTGATCCAGGCGCGGCAACAGAGTGAGCGAGAACCTGACACCCTGGCTGACAACGCCTTCAATCGGCTGATCTATGGCCCGGCATCGCCGCTCTCCGAGCCCGATGATGGCTATGTCAAGACGCTGCAAGGGCTGACTCTGGACGATGTCCGCCGCTACTATGAGCATTACTATCACACCGCCGGTGGGGCTGTGGTCGTGGTGGGGGATATCGATCAGGCCCAGCTTTTGCCGCAGTTACAGTTCCTCAGCCAGCGTCCTGGCAAGGCCAGCTCGCTGCCGAGCCTACTGCCCAGTGAGCCGCAAGCCAAACCCGGAATCTATCTGGTGGACCTGCCCCATGCCGTGCAATCGACCCTGCGCGTCGGGCGACGGGCGCTGCCATTTGATGTCACTGGCGATTATTTCCAGGCTCAGCTGATGAATTTCAGCTTGGGTGGCAACTTCAATAGTCGACTCAATCTGTTGCTCCGCGAAGAGAAGGCGTACACATATGGCGCCAATAGCAGCTTCAACGCCTATCGGGATGTGGGGGAATTCGTCGTCAGCTCGGATGTGCGCGCCGATGCCACTGTGGATGCCTTGCGTCAGCTGCTCAAGGCGGCCGGAGCCTATGGTCGCAGTGGCCCAAATCCCGCCGAGCTGGCTTATCTGAAGTCTGCGTTTTCTCGTCAGGATGCCCTTTCCTACGAGACGCTGGGGCAAAAAGCCGGTTTTCTACTGACCCTGGCCACCCTTCAGCAGCAACCGGATTTCATCGCTCGTCAGCAGCAACTGGTGCAAACCATCAGTGCCAAGCAATTACAGCATCAGGCAGCGCGCTGGCTGGATCCGGACAAAATGGTCATTGTTGTGGTTGGTGATGCCAAGCGGCTTGAAAAGTCGCTGGCTGAACTCCACCTTCCTATTTATCGCTATACATCGAACCAGGCTGCAGGCATCTGAAGACGCCCGGCTGATTAAGGAATTGTATGAAATCAGAGGTCTCACTGACGGATATGCTCGAACAGCTCAATACCTCCGAGCGGATTGGTTCGGTCCGGGGTATTCGTCGGGGCATAGAGCGGGAAGGGCTGCGCATTACGCCTGAGGGGCGATTGGCGCAGAGTGATCATCCCCAGGTACTGGGTTCGGCATTGACCCATCCGAACATCACCACGGATTATTCGGAAAGTCTGATGGAATTTATCACGCCAGCTTCCGATTCCATGGAGACCCTGCTCTCCCAGCTGGGGGACATTCATCGCTATTCGGTGCAGCATCTGGGTGAGGAGCGGTTATGGCCGCTGTCGATGCCTTGCTTTATCGGCGGCGAAGAGAGCATCCGTCTGGCGCAATACGGCAACTCCAACCTGGGACGGATGAAGACGCTCTACCGGCAAGGGCTGCATCATCGCTATGGCAGTTTGATGCAGGTGATTGCCGGGGTTCATTATAACTTCTCGATGCCGGATAGCTTCTGGAGCGAGTGGCAAGATGTGCGCGGAGTGCGCTGTCAGTGCAAGCGCTTCATCTCTGATGGCTATATGGGGTTGATTCGCAATGTGTACCGGTTTGGCTGGCTGATCCCTTATCTGTTCGGTGCATCTCCGGCGCTGTGTAGCTCTTTCCTGCAGGGTCGCGAGACGGGACTGCCGTTCCAGAAACTGGGCAAGGGAACTCTGTATCTGCCCTATGCCACCTCGTTGCGACTCTCGGATCTGGGCTATACCAACAAGGCTCAGGCCAGTCTGGGTATTAACCATGACAATCTGGACAGTTATCTGATGAGTGTGCGCCGCGCCTTGCGCACCAAGACCGAAGAGTTCACCACGCTCGGGGTCAAGGTGGATGGGGTCTACCGACAGCTCAACGACAATGTGCTGCAACTGGAAAACGAACTCTATGCGCCTATCCGTCCCAAACGTTCCCCCCGTGCCGGAGAGCGCACCCTGACGGCGCTGGAACATCGCGGTATCGAATACATCGAGCTGCGGACTCTGGATATCAATCCGTTTAGCCCCTTGGGTGTCGACATCCAGCAACTGCGCTTCCTGGATCTGTTCCTGGTGTGGTGTCTGCTTAAGCCTTCGGCGCCACTCGGCGAGGATGACGTGCGGCGTAATCGTCATAACCTGACGCAGGTGGTGCTGGAAGGCCGTCGGCCAGGACTGATGTTGCAGACCGCCAACGGCGAGCTCTCCTTGCGGGCCTGGGGCGAACAGTTATTTGATGAGTTGCTGCAGGTGGCGCAGTTGCTGGATCGGGCCTATGGGCGAGTGCAGTACCAGATCGCCTTGCAGGCGCAAAAAGAGAAGTTACAGGATCCGAGCCAGACGCTGTCGGCCCGCCTGCTGGATCATCTGCGCAGTCATGATATGGACAACGGTGCTTATGGTCGGGAGCTGGCAGAGACCTACCGGCAGCAGCTGCGCGGTGAAGACCTGACCTTCTGGGATGGTGCCTACTTTGCCGATGAAGCGCATGCCTCGCTGGCCAAACAGCAGGAGATCGAAGCAACGGATCACGTCAGCTTCGATGCCTTTCTCGAGTGTTATCTATCCCACTGAGGGGATGCCGCGAAAGCGCTTATTACGGATAAAACAACGCCGACTTTCGTCGGCGTTGTTTTTGGTTCTGGCGTTAAGACGATTAGCGTTTGAGCAGATCGTTATCCGGATAGTTGGCAGCCAATACCTGACGGGCATGACCAGCCAAGTCGGTCAGGGACAGTTTGTCGTAGCTCTTGACCATGATTTCCAGCGCTGGCTCAACGGCTGTGGTGTCGGTGTAGTTTTCTACGATCCCTTTGCCACGATTCGCGGCCGCAATCCAGGCACCGCGACGCCAGTAGTAGTCGGCCACGGCCAGATCGTACTTGGCCAGACGATCCTTGAGGCTGATCATCCGGGCATGGGAGTCAGCGGCATATTTGCTATTCGGGTAACGGGTCAGCACCGATTTGAAGTCACGGAAGGCTTGTCGGGCATAGCTTGGGTCTCGATCGGAGCGATCAATGCCTAGCGCGTGATGGAAGAAGTTGTAATCGGCCTGCATGTTGGTCAGACCGCGCATGTAATAAACATAATCGACATCTTTATGGGTCGGATTCAGCCGCAAAAAACGGTCGATATTGGCAATGGCGTGAGCGGTATCGCCATCCTTGTAGTAGGCGTAAATCAGGTCCATCTGGACTTGGGCAGAATAAGGACCGAAGGGATAGCGCGAGTCCAAAGCTTCAAGCAATTCAACGGCTTTGGCATAGTTGCTGGCGTCAAGTTTCTCTTGCGCCTGTTGGAACAGCTTCTCTGGCGGTTCGTCCGGCACCTTCTCTTTATCGGTGGAGGAGCACCCGGCTAGCAGGGCCAGGATCAGCGTCAGGGGGAGCAGCAAGTGAGACTTCTTGAACATGCAAATAGGATCCGGTTTGCCAGAATTGCAGAAGTATCCGTTAAGCTCAGGCAAAAGAAAAGATAGAATGCGCCAATTGCCTATTCAAACCTAGAGATCATCCATGAGCCAAGCAATCGAATTAACCGGGACATTTGAGGACCGCCATTACGGCAAACGTCTGGATCAGGCGCTGTCCGATCTGTTCCCGGATTACTCCAGAACCCGGATCAAGGAATGGATCCTGGACGACAAAGTCAGTCTGGATGGCAAGCTGGTCAATCTCCCCCGCGAGCGTGTACTGGCGGGGCAGCAGGTTTTGATTTCGGCTGAACTGCCTGACGAAACTCGCTGGCAGCCCCAGGACATAGCGCTGAATATCGTCTACGAAGATGAACATATACTGGTGATCGACAAGCCAGCCGGCTTGGTGGTTCATCCAGGCGCCGGTACTCCGGATGGCACTGTGCTGAACGCCTTGCTATATCGTTACCCGGAAATTGCCGAGGTGCCTCGCGCCGGTATTGTGCACCGGCTGGATAAGGACACGACGGGACTGATGGTGATCGCCAAATCAATTCCTGCCCAGACCCACTTGGTGGATGCGTTGCAGCGTCGTGACATCACCCGGGAATATGAAGCCATAGCGGTTGGTCATATGACAGCAGGCGGGACTGTTGATGAGCCCATAGGTCGTCATTCCAACTTGCGCACCCATATGGCCGTGACGCCGACAGGCAAACCTGCAGTGACTCACTACCGGGTGATGGAAAAGTTCCGCGCCCACACTCGCTTACGTCTGCGTCTGGAAACGGGGCGTACGCACCAGATCCGGGTGCATATGGCCTATATCAAACACCCGCTGCTGGGGGATCCAGCCTATGGTGGTCGTTCGCGCCCCATCCGCAATGCTACGCCAGAGTTCACGTCGGCCCTGCGAGGTTTTCAGCGCCAGGCCTTGCATGCCACCATGTTGCGCCTGGCCCACCCGGTCACCTGTGAGCTGATGGAATGGCATTCGCCTATTCCTCAGGACATGATTGATCTGATTGAGGTGCTACGTGCTGATACGGTCGCCAACCCGGATGATCTGGTATGGGTCTGATTTACCCGAACTGGCCAGCTCCCGTCCAGGTGCAGGCCTGTTTCACCACCCGTGAGGGTGGTGAGAGCCTGGGGGTTTTTGCCGGACTCAATCTGGGTGCGCATGTTGCGGATGATCCTGCTGCGGTGGCGGCAAATCGTTATCAGCTCCGGGAGTCGCTTCATTTATCCCGCGAACCGGTGTGGCTGAATCAGGTGCATGGCACGGCTGTGTATCCCGTTGATACTGAGCTCGCAGCTCAACCTGCAACGCCTCCTACTGCGGATGCGGCCGTGACACGATTGACTGATGTGGCCTTGACGGTCATGACCGCAGATTGCCTGCCGGTGCTGTTTTGTGATCGGGCTGGAACCGTAGTGGCGACGGCTCACGCCGGCTGGCGCGGTCTCTGCGATGGCGTACTGGAACAGACAGTCGCAGCCATGAAGGTACCGAGTCAGGAGATCCTGGCCTGGTTAGGGCCAGCGATTGGAGCAACGGCATTTGAAGTCGGAGCCGAGGTGCGAGCTCATTTTATGCAGCAGGATCCTGCTGCTGCGAGTGCTTTTGTGCCGTCTACACTGTCGGCTCCAGAGGCCGATAAGTGGCTGGGTGATCTGTTCTTGTTGGCGCGTCAGCGCTTGGCACGAGTCGGAGTTCAGCAGGTCTATGGCGGGCAGCAGTGCACCTTTAGTGATCCGCAGCAGTTCTATTCCTACCGCCGCGATGGCCAGACCGGACGCATGAGCGGTTTGATCTGGTTGATGGCGCAAAATTAACCACTGCAACTTGAATCCACGTGAATAACCCCCATCTTCTATAGCAAGGTCGGCTCATCAGTTCGATGCGCCGCGTTGTTACAAGAAGAAGGGAGAGCGAAATGCGTCTGGATCGTCTCACCAGCAAGTTTCAAATTGCCATCTCCGATGCCCAGTCATTGGCATTGGGGCGCGACCATCAATTTATTGAACCCATTCATTTGATGTTGGCATTGCTGAATCAGCAGGGCGGCTCGATCCGCCCATTGCTGACGCTGGCCGGTGCTGACATCTCCACCTTACGCAACCGTCTGACTCAGGAGCTGGATCGCCTGCCCAAGGTGAGCGGAGTCGATGGAGATGTGCAGTTGTCGCCGCAATTGGGTCGTGTGCTCAATATGTGCGACAAGTTTGCCCAGCAGCGGCAGGATAAATTTATCTCCTCGGAAATGTTCGTGTTGGCGGGGCTCGATGATCGAGGCCAGCTGGGCGATATTCTCAAAGCATGCGGGCTGGTCAAAGATAAGCTCGAAAAAGCCATCGAACAGGTCCGCGGCGGCAATAAGGTCGAGGATGCCGAAGCCGAGGAGAAACGCCAAGCTCTGGAAAAGTACACCATAGATCTGACGGAGCGGGCCGAACGGGGCAAGCTGGATCCGGTCATCGGCCGTGATGAAGAGATCCGCCGAACCATCCAGGTGTTGCAGCGTCGTACCAAGAATAACCCTGTGTTGATTGGTGAGCCGGGTGTCGGTAAGACAGCTATCGCCGAAGGTTTGGCTCAACGCATCATCAATGGTGAAGTGCCCGAAGGATTGAAGAATAAACGGGTGCTCTCGCTGGATATGGGCTCGCTGGTAGCTGGTGCCAAGTATCGCGGCGAATTCGAGGAGCGGCTCAAGGCGGTGCTGAGCGAATTGGCCAAGGAAGAGGGGAACGTAATCCTCTTCATTGATGAGTTGCACACCATGGTCGGCGCAGGTAAGGCCGAAGGCGCCATGGATGCGGGGAATATGCTCAAACCCGCATTGGCTCGCGGAGAGTTGCACTGTGTGGGTGCCACTACGTTAGATGAATACCGGCAATATATAGAGAAGGATGCGGCGCTCGAACGTCGTTTCCAGAAGGTGCTGATTGAAGAGCCTAGCGTCGAAGACACCATCGCCATCTTGCGCGGACTCAAAGAGCGCTATGAATTGCATCATCATGTCCAGATCACGGATCCGGCCATAGTCGCGGCTGCGACCTTATCGCACCGCTATATCTCGGATCGGCAGTTGCCGGATAAAGCCATTGATCTGATTGATGAAGCGGCCGCCAGTATCCGGTTGCAGATTGACTCCAAGCCGGAGCAGCTGGATCGACTGGAACGACGCATCATCCAGTTGAAGATGGAACAGCAGGCATTGATGAAGGAAGCGGATGCTGCCAGCGTCCAGCGCCTCGATCTCATCAATCAGGAGATTAAAGAAAAGGATAGTGAGTACAACGAGCTCGAAGAGGTGTGGAAAGCCGAGAAAGCATCGTTAGCTGGAACCCAGCACATCAAGGCACAGCTGGAAAAAGCGCGGCAGGAGTTTGAAGTGGCCAGCCGGGCTCAGGATCTGGGTCGCATGTCAGAACTGCGTTATGGCCGTATCCCCGAGCTGGAGAAGCAACTCGATCTCGCCTCTCAGGCCGAAATGCACGATGAGAAGCTGTTACGGAATCGGGTTACTGATGCGGAGATTGCTGAGGTGCTGGCGCGTTGGACCGGTATCCCGGTGGCGCGCATGCTGGAGAGCGAAAAAGAGAAACTGCTGCGGATGGAAGAGCAGTTGCACACTCGGGTGATTGGGCAGAATGAAGCGGTGGATGCCGTAGCCAATGCTATTCGCCGTAGCCGCGCTGGCTTGTCGGATCCGATGCGCCCCATTGGTTCGTTTCTATTCCTCGGGCCTACCGGTGTCGGGAAGACCGAGTTGTGTAAGGCGCTGGCCGGGTATCTATTTGATACCCAGGACGCCATGGTGCGGATTGATATGTCCGAATTTATGGAAAAGCACAGCGTGGCACGGCTGGTGGGAGCCCCGCCCGGATATGTGGGCTACGAAGAGGGTGGCTATCTGACTGAAGCGGTACGACGCAAGCCCTATTCCGTCATTCTGCTGGATGAAATCGAGAAGGCACATCCGGATGTCTTCAACATCCTGCTGCAGGTACTGGATGATGGCCGCCTCACAGATGGCCAGGGGCGAACGGTTGATTTCCGTAATGCTGTGGTAATCATGACCTCGAATCTGGGATCGGATCTGATCCAAGAGCAGCACGGTACGGCCACCTACGATGAAATGAAGCTAATGGTACTGGATGTGCTGTCGCATAGCTTCCGACCTGAATTCCTGAACCGGATCGATGAAACGGTTGTGTTCCATCCTCTGAGTCGTGAACACATAGAGTCGATTGCTCGCATTCAGTTGGCCGGGTTGCTGAAGCGGCTCGAAGAGATGGGTTATAAGGTGGAATTGCGTGACAGCTTGCTGGCTCATTTGGCAGAAGCAGGATTTGATCCCGTCTATGGGGCTCGTCCACTCAAGCGAGCCATCCAGCAAGAGGTGGAAAACCCGTTAGCGCAGGCTATCTTGTCGGGCAAAGCCGCACCGGGAAGACCCTTGATTCTGGATCTGCAGGATGACAAGTTTGTGATCCGGCAGTAATGGTCAGATCCTTGTGCATCATGCCTTCGAAGCAGAGCCGGATTACTGGCTCTGCTTTTACTAAGCCGCAGTTCTTGCCAGATAGATTGACCTCACGACTAGCCGTCGCGACGCCAAAGTGAGCTAGAAATAACCGTGTTGTTGGTTAAATCAGCGAACGAATCGTTATTCGGTGTTTTTTACACTTCTGGGCTTGCGTGAAAGTTCGATGTCCCTATAATGCCGCCTCGCTGACACGGCAAAGCACGCACTCCTCGGAAGGTGATGCAAGCGGTGTTAGTCGGGCTGAAACGCCCCGGAGCAACCACGGTAAAATGTGCTTGACTCTGAATCTGGGAGGCGTAAGATGCGCATCCCACGACAGCCAAGGCTGTCACGCTCTTTAACAATCAAATCAAGCAATCTGTGTGGGCACTCACAGGAATTGGATGTCAAAAAAATTGATATGCAATGACTGATGAAGTGACCAAGACGATTAGA
>JBBRVG010000063.1:0-25792 GCA_038247115.1 Enterobacterales bacterium
AGTCACCCCACCCCGCGGCCCGACAGACGGCTTGGAGTTTTGTGGGTAAGTCACAAGCCAGAGCCCAACTCCCCTCGCCTCTGACTTTAATCACCAAAAGTTACTTTGATCCCGATCTGTTTGATTTATCGCACAAATCGCCAGGAAAATTTTGAATACTCTGCTACCAGGGTCAGATGAATCAGTGTGAGATGTAGGGCTTGGGGTAGCTGCAAACCCGTGCGGTAGCCATGATCAGCACCAGGAGTCATGGGGGCAGAACCCATGAGCTGGGTACAAAAACAGACCAGGAAGCCCCGATCGAATCACGCGATAAGATAAGAAGACCATTCGCCACTTATCATGCAGATCTTATAAGTAATAAATAACCGAATGGATTAATTGGATGGGAATTCCCAAAAGATCAAAACAGGAAACGCGGAAATATCCATCGTAAAAATAAGGAATAGCTCCGTTTAATACAATTGTTTGCCTATAGGAGAAATCATGAAAGAAGAAAAAGTGAAAAAGGAAAAAACAAAAAAATGCTTTATTGTTACACCCATTGGTAAAGACGGAACAGAAGTTCGTCGAGCTGCGGACGGCCTGATAGATTCAGTCATTGAACCAGTGTGCAAATCTTTAGGCTTAGATATGTTTGTCGCGCATAGAATTGACACTCCTGGATCTATTACCGGCCAAGTTATCGAGCATCTTTTGAATGATGACCTCGTAATTGCAAATTTAACAACACTGAATCCTAATGTAATGTATGAACTTGCAGTAAGGCATGCTGCACGTTTACCTGTGGTTTCCCTAGCTGAAGAGGGAACCTCATTGCCATTTGATATATCCGATGAACGTACAATATTTTACGTTGATGATATGGCGGGGGCGAAAAAGTTAATTCCAGCCCTAGAAAAAATGGCAGCGGAAGCAATTGCGGACTCAGAGCCTGATAATCCAGTCTATCGAGCAGCCAAGAATAAGGTAATGAAAGATTTACAGCCACAAGGTGATTATCAATCATATATTTTAGAGCGCATGGATAGATTTGAATCTTTACTTCAACGCAATGGCGCTAATAAAATATCTTCACGTTCATCAATTGGTTCTCCAAGTTTTAGTGTTAAAGGTTTCTTTTCAAGACCTTTGTCTAGTGAGGAAATAAATAACATTGCGGGAGAATTGCATAAATCAACCGGAGTGTCTCAATATGAATTTCGTGATGACTGTTTAACAGTAGCCACAAGTAATCGAGAAGAATATGTGTTGGCGAGAAAAATAATGAGTGAAAACCCATTGTTTAGTGACGTAGTAATTGAGATATAGGCTAACAAGTCGCTCAAGCATCAGTCGCTTCGCTCATTGGACAGTTTTTAAGTCGCTGTTTTGTGGTTTTGCTGCACAAAAGTATTCCACAAAACCGGAACTTAAAAACTACCGCTTAGCTCGGCGTTATGTTTCTAGGAGAGATAATGGACGAAGCAAAATGTAAAGAATTGAACCGAAAAGTCACAAGTGAAGAATTATATATTATAGATGATGTAAGCAGCAAAAACTTTTCATGTGAAACATGCTCTATCGAATTGATTCCATGTGCTTTTCAACCCAATGTTAATTTAGTAAAACCTTATTTTCGCACACAAAAAGGTGTTCATCACAAAGAATTTTGTGATGCTGATGGTAAATTCGCCCTTAGAAAAAAAGGTGAAACATCAAGATTAACCGATTTAAATGGTTTCCCTCTCAGCTACCCGAATCGATTCAAATTAAAGTCTGATGACGTTTCTGACACTAATGATGAAGGTGATTCTGTAGCATCATTAAATACCTCAAGCCGAAATAACTCAGATTCTACATCAGGACCTATTTCAACAAAACATAATTTTGAAACATCATCATTTCAATCCATAGTAAATCAATATTTTGATTTCCCTTATGATAGAGATAGAGAGTTGAAATTTGATGGACTTACAGGCTCTTCATATCAAGAAATATTTAAAAAGATAGTTAGCACGAAAGGAAAACAACAATTCTACATTCAGGGTAAAATAAAGAAAATATATTTCTCTTCATTGCCATGGAAGATAAGCAAAGAAGAAAACAACATACTGCAATTAGAATTACACTCTGGCCGTTGGGTCAAGGTCGATGGTAAAAACATTAAAGAGAAACCATTTTATCTTCAAATTGATTTCACTGCTTGGCCACCAAAGAGCAAATCTAGATTCCTTAATGAATATAAAAAAACAATAGAATTGGTTCGCAGCACTAATCGTAAAGCAGCAATAGCATTTGTAGGCACACAAGATACAACTGGTGATTTTTTTAGATTTAATGTTGAACACAGAAAATTAATTGCATTCAAAATATTTAATGATGCATAAACATAACAAAAACTTGAAACTGGACGGCATTACATGCCGTCATTTAAGTAAAAAAATGTACATTTTTCAAAGTGATAAGGTTGTAGGGCCGTAGGTGCGATTAGCAAAGCGTAATCGCACGCATGGATTAAAACTGTTCCAAACACAAATGACCTATCGATGATTTTTGTGCGATCAACAGGATGGCCTGCAGTCGCCAATAACATTCACCGTTAGCAGAGGAATCATGAATATTCGAATCGCGACGACTCAAGATGGTGATGGGATCAGACGGCTTTATTGGTCGGCTTTCCCCAAAGAAGAAAACGAGATGGTGGCGACACTGGCTGTGGAGCTGCTTTCCGAGAGCTCGGCGTTACCGATCATCTCTCTGGTTGCCGAAATGGATGATGCAGTGGTGGGGCACGTTGCTTTTTCTCCTATCAAAATAGATAACCAGGCGAATATTCTGGCTTATATTTTGGCACCGCTGGCGGTGCGGCCGGATTGCCAAAAGCAGCGCATTGGATCGGCACTGGTTGAATATGGCATGCAGCAATTATCCGCTCTGGGTGTGGATCTTATCTTTGTCTACGGCGCTCCGGAGTATTACGGCCGATTCGGCTTTAGCGCTGATACGGCCCAGGGCTATAGCGCACCCTATCCGCTCCAATATCCTTTTGGCTGGCAAGCCGTCGCCATCCGTGACTGTGTAATAGAACACGGACCGCACGCGATGCAGTGTGTCCAAGCCTTGTGCAAGCCATTGTTATGGTAATCCGCTGCGCAGAAAACCCGATTAGAGAGCGCCTTATGCTCACGCAGTAGCGTAAAACTAACAAGCAAAGCCATTGAGGATATTATGCAAAAAATCGGAATTATTGGCGGCTTAGGCCCCGAGGCTACCGCTGATTACTACCAACGCATTGTGAAATTTTTCCACGAGCACAATCAGAGCCTATCGACACCGGAAATGATTATTTACAGTGTCGATATCGCAGAACTCTTCAAACTTGTCGCCGACCAGCAGTGGGATGCGCTGGCAAAGTGGTTAACAAGTAAAATTGTTGCCCTCAAGAATGCTGGCGCAGACTTCGCTTTAATTTCTGCAAATACACCGCACATCGTATTTGACCAAGTACAGAAACAATCACCGCTTCCATTAATTAGCATCGTCGAAGCCACTCTTGAAGCGGCAAAACTTGCGCGCTTAAAAACAGTGGGACTTCTTGGTACTCAATTTACGATGCAATCCAATTTCTTTGGCGATCGCTTTACCAGCGAGGGTATCTCCGTTGTCGTTCCTGATAATCATCAGCAGCAATATATTCAGGACAAGCTTGTTCACGAAATTGAACTCGGTATCTTCAACGAAGCAACACGACATGAGTTTCTTGCCATCATCAAGGACATGAAAAAATGTCACAACATCGATGCAGTAATCCTGGGCTGCACCGAGTTGCCGCTAATCCTTAAAGAAGGAGATGACTCAGAGGTTCCGTTTCTCAACACAACCGCGATCCATGTTGCTGCGATATGTCAGCGCTGCTTCATGCCTTGAACCAGGTATTAGCGCGCTGCGACGGCATATCCAATATCCAATGGCGCCAAGACCTTGTATAGCCATTAACTCCCTACCCTTCTTCACCGAAATAGCTGCCGATCTGCACCGCAATACCCCTCAGCGCTCACCTCGGGTTATCCTGTTTTCACAATGGATTGCTTGTCGCTAGAATGGCGCGCCCCTACTTATCTTGGAAAACCATGAACTATTGCAATGCTCTTCTAGTAGCGGTCGCGCTATGGATGCCTGCGGGATTATCGGCGGCGGGTCATGACTTTCAGGCCGTGCAGCAAGCGATTGTGGCGCTGGAGGGGAAACTCTCGGCGCGGATTGGGGTTGCGGTGCTGGAGGTAAAAACCGGCGAGCAGTGGAGTTACAAGGGCGATGAGCGGTTCCCGTTAGCCAGTACCTTCAAGACGCTGGCGTGCGCAAAATTATTGCAAGATGCCGAGCACCAGAGGCTCAAGTTGACGGATAGCGTCAAGGTTCAACAATCCGATCTGGTCACCTATTCGCCAGTGATCGAAAAACAGGTCGGGCAGCCCGTCACCCTGAATGGGGCCTGTGCGGCGGCGATGCACACCAGTGATAATACGGCGGCGAATATTGTTCTCCACGCCGTGGGTGGGCCCGAGGGAATTACCCGCTTTATGCGCGAGTTGGGCGATCCGGTGACGCGTCTGGATCGCCGGGAGCCGGAGTTAAATCAGGGCTTGGCCGCAGACGTGCGGGATACCACAACGCCCAACGCCATAGCCCTAAGCCTGAAGACACTGTTATTTGGCTCGGCCTTGTCGCCCGCAAGTCAGCAGCAGCTGCAACGCTGGATGGAACAGAATCAGGTCACCGGTAATTTGCTGCGCTCGGTGTTACCCGCCGGTTGGGCCATTGCCGACCGCTCCGGTGCCGGTGGTTTTGGCGCAAGGAGTATTACCGCTGTGGTTTGGCCGCACACGGCAGCACAGCCATCACCGCTGATTATCAGCATCTATATCGCCCAGACCGATGCTCCCATGGAGGCGCGCAATCAGGCCATCGTCACCCTGGGCCAGGCGATCTTTAATCGCTATGCGCCGCAGCCTTGATCCTCATGTTGATCCCCAGGCAAGATGAAGCGAATAACAGCCTGGGTGATCTTGTATGGTGAAAATTTTAGGTAAGGCCTCCTCCATCAATGTGCGCAAAGTGTTGTGGACCTGCGAGGAGTTGGGCATTGGCTATGAGCGCGAGGATTGGGGCTCGGGTTTCCAATCCACCGACACCCCGGCATTCAAGGCGCTCAATCCCAATGCCATGGTGCCGGTGCTGATGGATGGCGATTTTGTGCTGTGGGAATCCAATACCATCTGCCGCTATTTAATTGCCCGGCAAGCGCGGGAGGATCTGCTGCCAAGCCAGCCGCAACCGCGCGCATTGGTGGAGCAGTGGATGGATTGGCAAGCGACCGAGCTTAATAACGCCTGACGTTATGCGTTTATGAGCCTGGTGCGCCACAGTGCGGCCCATGCCGATCCGGGTGCCCTCGCCGCCGGTATTCAAGGCTGGCATGACAAGATGCAGATCCTAAATGACCGGCTCGCCAGAACCGGGGCTTTTATCACAGGGCCTGATTTCACCGTCGCCGATATTGTGCTGGGGTTATCGGTGAATCGCTGGAATATGACGCCCATGGCGCGCCCCGATCTACCCGCCATCAGCGCTTACCATCAGCGACTGGCGCTGCGGGATGGATTCCGCAAGTTTGGCTGTAATGGCACCCCCTAGCCGCTCAGGGCGAAAACGGACCCTATCCGCTCCAGTATCCTTTTGGCTGGCAAGCCATCGCCACCCGTGACTGTGCTGTAAAAAACGGGCCACACGCGATGCAGTGTGTCAAAGCCTTGTGCAAGCCATTGTTATGGTAATCGGCTCCGCAGAAAACCCTATGAAACAGGAACATTGATGTAATTACGCTTCGCTATTCATATATACAAGACTAGAAAAACCAGGGGCGTAAAAACTGTCGAAGCTCTAAACAAATAAACAAAAAACAAAAAACAAAAAACAAAAAACAAAAAACAAAAAACAAAAAACAAAAAACAAAAAACAAAAAACAAAAAACAAAAAACAAAAAACAAAAAACACACTTTTAACAAACTATTTGATAAAGGCAGCTTGTTAAATAAACTATATGTCATGACCAAAATGGAAGATTCTCATGGAAAAGTTTTACTTACCAAAAGGAACAATAGTAAAACATGGAACTAGCCTATGTAGATTGAGATCAATACTTTCTAACGGAATAATTCCACACTCTAATCAAAACGAAAAAAGAATGCAGTTTGAATTACCTCCGGAAACGCATGGAATTTATATTGGCGAACTAACTGCTTATTTTGGGGCTATAGTTTCATACACTTCAATATTAAACCCGTACACGAAGTTGGAATCTTTTGCATCAGCATTAAAATGTATAATTGAAAACCCATGCGGCATAAAAAAACTTATCCTCAGTGAAATTCCGGCAACGCTACCAGTAGTTCTTAATATTGAGCTACAAGAGGACTGCCTAGTTTTAGCGGATGAAGACTATGTATTTGATGGAGAATATCCAGACAATGAGAAAATTCCCGATGAGATACTTATCTCTGAGGCTGGAAAAGTTTGGGACAAATGGAAAAGTGGTTGTATTGTCAGAGAAGAAGGAATCCCTAAATCATGGATTAAACACATTGAATATCCGAGAATTTCAAGCTTGGGTGGCAACAATGCTTTACATAAAGATACTTGGGCTGACATCGAATTAATGGCTGCTGCTACAATGCAATCATCACTAAGATACCCTCCAGAAAAACTGTTGAAATCTTTCGAAAATAAACACAAAAGAAGGACATTATCTCAAAGAACCAACGCCTCACATAAACATTTAGACAACATATATGAGCTAAATGGTTTGTCGGACACATTTAATCTATATTATAACCACATCATAATCATTATGACCTTTGAAAGAATGGCTCAGGAGTATTGCATCCCCCTTCATAGATAGATCTGCGGCTGTGATTAACTAGGCTAAATAACACATGATTTAAAAAACGAAACCAGCCTATTTAAAACTCTGGTAGCAATTATGAATCGAACACCAAACAAATACTGTTCGTCCTAGGCGTGGGCTAGATACACTCCCCCGCAACTAAAAAATTGGCATTAGAGGCATCTATGAGCGACATAATTGACTACTACGAAATTCTCGGCGTAATCCCCAGCGCAGAAGCAGCAGTCATAAAGGCAGCATACCGAGCACTTGTCAGCATCTACCATCCAGACAAAAATCCAGATATAACAACATCAGATAAGATAGTTGGAATCACCGCTGCATATTCTATTTTATCTGACCAAAAGAAGCGTAAAGAATATGATGAAGCAAGAGAGTCAACTCAGCACAACGCAAGCAAATCTGCATTTGAGCAAACAGGAACAATCACAACAGACCAACTAGAAAAAGATTGGGAAATTGCCATCGGCTTCTTTCCTGAGATTAAGTATGAATATGAAGACCTATACAAAATATCATGGCGACTTGCATTTGCTTTTAAGCTTCAGCTGTTAGAAGAACAAAAATACCCGAGTTCTCATCAGTTAGCAATCAAACTTAAATCGGAATATTTAACGCGATATTTTGGGAAAAACAATCAACTGTGCACCTATGCGGAGACACTAATTAAAGCCCATGAAATTGAAGCTGCACTTTACTTGAACAAAATAATTAACGTAATGGGATGTAGCGTAGATTTCTGGCGTATCAAAAATCAAGTCGACCAAAAATATCCCGAATCTCAAGAAAGGGTTCGTGGTTACGAATTATATTCTAAAGTTGTAGATTATCAGTACAACGACAGCGCACCGGTTCACAGTCTTGTTGAGTTGCATCATGGAAAAATCAAGAGAAGCTTCTTTAAAAACACAATCACTTTAGAGCTAAACAACCAAAAATATGAGTTCGATGATAACTTAAAATTCCGTACATTTATTTTAGAATACTTCGCTGAAACTTATACCTAAACCGTCTGGCCGCCAGCCGCTTGTGAATACACCCATCAATAAACCCAAACCCTTCGACAGGCTCAGGGCGAAAGGATTGGGGGCGCGGTAACCGTTGGGCTTCGCAAGCTCAGCGCCAACCTACCAGAGCAATGCAGACGAAGCATGGCTTTATGCATGGATCGCCCAAGCCCGAAGCCGTCTGCCGGGCCGGGCGGCGGGTTCAACGGAGCCGGTGAGCGGTCAGGATGACCGTAAGAGGGAGCGTCACGCCAGGGATGGCGTGTGGCTCCCGGCCGGTGGAGAGAATCCCGAAGCCCGGGGCTTTCCCGGCAGTCGGCATAAACCAGCCGCAGGATTGTTAAGGACCGCGGCTTCGGTCCTTAACCCGCCCCCGCCAACGGCAGGTTGGCAAATCGCCGTGGCCGACCAGGGCGGAACCGGCCCAAACCGGACCCAGATCCGAAATCCAAGAGTCGCGAGTCGAGAGTCGATCCAATCGGAATTGGGCCACGACCACAACGCCCAAAGCCAGCGCCGTCTGCCAGGCCGGGGCCATGGTAAACAGAGCCGGTGCGCGGTCAGGATGAGCGGGATCTGTCAGGGGATCGCTAGCTGATCCTTGAGCGGCCGCAGATAACGGCGGCTGACCGGCACCTTGTGACCGCCACAGGTCACCACCTCGGCCAGACCGCCCTCGAGCAGCAGTATCTCGCGGATCTGCGCCGGGTTGAGCAGATACTGGCGGTGACAGCGCAAAAAGCCGCTCTTCTCCTCCAGGGTGCGCAGGGTCAGCTCGGTCGTGCCCTGACGCTCCCCTGCCACCACCCGGTTGCCCGTCAGATCGCTGTGCACATACTCCACCTCGGCCAGCGGCAGCAGCAAAATACGGTTATGACCGATGCAGGGGATGGTGCGCAGCGGTGCCGCCACTAATCCAGGATCACCACTGCCTGGAGCAGCCGCGCCCTCACTGTCGGGAACCATCACTTCGCGGCGCGCCAGCAGCAACAACCGATCCAGGGTGCGCTGCAGTCGGGCCGGATCCACCGGCTTGAGCAGGTAATCCAGCGCGTGCTCCTCGAAGGCGCGCAGCGCGTACTCATCGAACGCGGTGACAAAGACGATATGGGGCAGCGCTTGCGGATCCAGCATCCCCACCAGCTCCAGACCACTGATACGCGGCATCTGGATATCCAGAAACAGGATATCCGGCTTCAGGCGATGAATGGCCGGTAGCGCCTCCAGCGCATGGGCGCACTCCCCCAGCACCGCAATACAGCCGGAGGCCTGCAGCAGCAAGCGCAGCTCCTCGCGGGCCAGGGGTTCATCGTCGACTATCAGTGCCGTTAACATAGGACCTCCGTGAGTGGCAGGGAGATGATGACCCGGGTCAGGAGCCCGGGCTCGCACTCGACCCGCACGCCATACTGCTCGCCATACCGCGCCTTGATGCGCCGATCGACGATATTCATACCCAGCCCGCATTTATCCGCCGGGGGCTGATACAGACCGGCGTTATCACTCACCACCAGTTGCAAATAATCCTCCCGCACCTCGGCAGCCAGAGTCAGGCAACCGGGCTCCAGCATCTGCGAGATGCCGTGCTTGATGGCGTTTTCCACCACCGGCTGCAGGGAGAAGGCCAGCAGCCGGCACTCCAGCAACGCCTCCGGGATCTGCCACTGCACGCTCAGATGATCGGCAAAGCGCGCCTGCTCGATCTGCAGATAAGCCTGCACATGCTCCAGCTCGTCGCGCAGGCTCACCTCGTCGCTCTGACGCTTGAGATTCTTGCGAAAGAAGGTGGAGAGATGCTGCACCAGAGTCCGCGCCTGCTCCGGATCCCGGCGGATCACCGCCGACAGGGTGTTGAGGGCGTTGAACAGAAAGTGCGGGTTGATCTGGGCCTGCAGCAGCTTGATTTCCCCTTGGGCCAGCAGCCGTTTCTGCTCGTTGTATTTGCCGGAGAGGATCTGCCCCGAGAGCAGGCGCGCTATGCCCTCACCCAAGGTGCGATTCATCGAGGAGAAGAGTTTGCGCTTGGGCTCGTAAAGCTTGATGGTGCCGACCACCTGACCCTCCTCGCCGCGCAGCGGTATCACCAGCGACGAGCCCAGCTTGCAGCCCGGATGCAGGGTGCAGCTGTAGGGAATGAGATTGCCGTCGGCATAGACCACCTCGTTGCGGCTGATGGCGGCAAAGGTGTGGGGCGAGGTGATAGGCGTCCCCGGCAGGTGGTGATCCTCACCGATGCCGATAAAGGCCAGCAGCTGATGACAATCGGTAATGGCCACGGCACCGACGCCGGTCTCTTCGTAGAGGATGCGGGCCATCTGGCCGCAGGTCTGCTGGGTGAAGCCCTGATCCAGCACCCCCATGGCCCGCTCGGCGATCTTCAACGCCCGGGCCGAGAAGGCCACCGAATACTTCTCCAGCATGGCGCGCCGATCCAGGATCATGCCCATAAACATGGCCGCACCCAGGGTATTGGCCACCAGCATGGGCGCCGCTATGTTCTGCACCAGATGCCAGGCATCGGCCAGCGGTCGCGCCACCAGCAGGATAATGCTCATCTGCAGCAGCTCGGCGACAAAGGCCACCGCCGCCACCATCCAGGGATTGAACAGCCGATCCAGCCGCCGTCGGGCGACAAAGTGGCGATGCACCAGACCGCCGAGCAGCCCTTCGGCCACTGTGGAGAACATGCAGGCCAGCGCCGTGAAACCACCCAGCGAATAGCGGTGCAGACCGCCCGTGAGCCCTACCAGCAAGCCGACCGCCGGGCCACCGACGATACCGCCCAGGACGGCACCGATGGCGCGGGTATTGGCGATGGAGTTCTCGATGCGCAGACCAAAATAGGTGCCAAGGATGCAGAAGGTGGAGAAGATGAGGTAGCAGACCAGCTTGTGCGGCAGGCTCAGGGTGACCTGGGTCAGCGGCATAAACAGCGGCGTCTTGGAGAGCAGCCAGGCGATCACCAGATAAACGCACAACTGCTGGAACAAGGAGATCACCAGCGACAGTTGTTCCATGCCCATACATACCTCGGCGTGCCACGAAAACCGCCGTGTTATAGCAAAGCTGCCCGCCCGCAACTGCGGGCTGACGCACGAAAGCCAGCCCCGGCGGCAGGAATCCACGTCATCACAGCCAAACGAAACCACATCCAGATAGTCGATCCTAATGATGTTCCATCGACCAGGAAGCACACGCTGACACGCCGTAAACCCATCCCTGGGGGCTCCACCGCGCCATCCCTGGCGCGGAGGGTCAGCTTAGCGCTACCTAAGTCGATATCGTGAGTGATCTACTATTCGGAACAGCTATTTAGATAGCGTCCGCCTAGCCGATCCCTCACGGCTGAACCACCGCTTTATTAATTATTTTCTAATACTTCAAAGGGTTATTACAGATAAATATTCTGTTGCATAGCGCCCATGCCTTATATGCCAGCTATACTCTAGACACATATCGCATCGGCTAGCGTGGATATTTTATTATGGCATTCATCATCTCGCTAAAACTCACGGCGCTTCGAGTGATAATTATATTATTAAGCCTGACTTCATGGCCTGCATTCGCTGACACCCCCAAAATTACCCTGGTGAGCTCCGAAGATACCTATAAATCCCGATATGGCTGCTGGCTCCATAATATATATCAGGAGGCTTTTTCCAGGCTTGGCTATGAATTTATTTATCGCGGCGTGCCCGGGGGGCGAGCCCCCTTCATGGCAGAGCAAGGTGAGGTGGATGGAGAAATACACAGGCCCTATGAATATCAGCAACAGACCAAAAATCTAATCCGCGTCGAGCAGTCACCGTTTGATGTCACTATTGAAGCCTATGTGGTACAGGCCAATCTGCAATTTCATAATTGGAGTGAACTGGGCAATACCGGACTAAAGGTCGAATACCGGCGAGGCTCGAAACGGGCAGAACTTGAATTAAAACAAGCAATTGACCCATCATTGCTGAGTGATGTCACATCGACCGAGCAGGGGTTGAAAAAGCTGTTGCGAGGCCGTACCGATGTATTTATCGAGCAAAGCATCGTCTATCAAGATGTGATGGCATCCCTGATACCCACATCCGAGGCCTATAAACATATCTATTCGGCCGGGATAATTGATGAGTTACCTTCCCATGCGTATTTAAATAGGCGCCATATTGATTTGGTTACTGATCTTGCTTACATCATCAAGCAGATAAAAGATGATGGCCTTATTGAGGCATATAAAAACCGGCCATGCACCACCCAAAAATAACCCGTAAACACAGTCACTGCTTCGGCTATGACAAGCACATCAAAACTCAAGTGCAAATAACAACCCCAGTCTTATAATGTTAATATTCAGCACCATAGCACCACGAATATATTCCCCGCATCATGCCAGATAATCCGCGATATATGGCCTCCAATCAAAAAACAAATAATAACCCCGAATATTAATATCGCCGCAACCCATAATATCTCTGAAAATAACCATTCTGATTTATAGAAGGCAGCTCGTCATTATTGCTGTTGATGGGCGCTGACAGCATGGTTGATTGCAACCGTTATGAAGTGGTGTCATTTCATGGGTTGCCAATATCTATGACTCGGCACAGCGACTCATGTAGCGCTAAGCTGACCCACAGCGCCACACATGGCGCTGTGGAGCCCCCACTACCTCACAGATCACGGCAGGAGGAGCGGCGCTTTAAAACGACTTGCTGATATTGATGAGCGGCAGTACCGGGAATATGCCGTTGGCGGCATAGTTGCCCAGACCGATCTGCACGCCATCCAGATGCTGGGTGGCGTTGAACAGCCCGAGCTGGAAGGTGGTGCGCTCGGCGTAGTTGACGAAGCCGACGTTGGCCAGGGCATTGCCCTGAGCAATGTTCACCATCCCGAAGTTCAGGCCCTGCATGCTGTTGCCCACGTTAACGAGACCGGCGTTAAGCCCCTGAGCCTGGTTGGTCAGGTTAACCAGGCCAATATTGACCCCCTGATCCCGACCTTCGTGCCAGTTGATGGCGGTCAGCGCCACGCCGTTGAAGGATTGCCGCACCCGGGCGGCACCGACACCGAGGGCAACCTGAATGCCGGTAAAGTGGTTGGTGTCGGACAGCGCAAACAGCGGCAGATCCAGACCCGACACCGAGCCGGTCTGGCCATACAGCACACTCAGGCGGGCACCGGAGACCTGCTGCGACGCCGGTAGATTGATCCCCGGCAGTGACAGTTGCACCGGAGTAGCGGCCTGCGCCCAACTGGCACAGCTCAGGGTCACGGCGGCGGCCAAGAGTCGTAATTGCATCGTAAAGCTCCTTTTATGATTCATACCGGTTTACATAGGCAATGGTTTATCCCTGCTGACTTTGCAGATGCCCCGCAGATCCGGGAGCGACATCATCACTCCAGGTGCAGGCACCATAAACCCCAAACCCCAATCCAGGCTGAATCAATGACAGGCTGGCACAGACCCCCCACAATTTCCCGCTCAAGACAGGTCGCACTGGGCCCTGACGGCTGATGTCTGACGCTGAATTCCACATCCCAAATAGATTCATTTGCACCGCCACAATGCTCGACGGAGCCGGCGCAGAATGAATCGACTGAGCCAATCCCATACTTTTTATGCTGCTATTTTGTACAAAACTATAATCCAACTCTAAATTGTGAACGCTTTCACTAATCCTCGAAAAACAGCCCGTATTGCGTGATTGTCATCGCAAAAAGATCCCTTTGGATCGATCCATACTCGCCGCTGATGTAATCGCTTTCAAAAGCGCAGATGACGAACTGGGAGAGATGCAATGAGCAACAAACGTAAATTCAACATGCTGGCTGCGACCATCGGCATGACGTTATCCGTTCTACCCGCCATCAGTCACGCCGCCGATAAACAGCTCACCGTTTGGGCATGGGATCCGAATTTCAACATCTCCATCATGGAGAAGGCGAAAGATATTTACGCCAAGGATCATCCGGATGTAAAAATTAAAGTCGAGGATTTTGCCAAGCCTGATCTCGAACAGAAAATGCATACAGTACTCGCCTCCGGCATGACGGATTCATTACCCGATATAGTGCTGATCGAAGATTATAATGCGCAAAAGTTTTTAACCTCGTATCCCGATGCATTTTCCCCTATGGATGGCGCTGTGGATTACAAGGAGTTCTCGCCTTATAAAACCCAGCTGATGACGGTGAATGGCCACACCTATGGTATGCCATTCGATTCCGGCGTCACCGGCCTCTATTATCGCCGTGATATTATTGCGGCAGCAGGTATTAAACCGGAAGAGCTGAATAATATTACCTGGGATCGGTTCATTGAATTAGGCAAGCAAGTCAAGGCTAAAACGGGCAAGGCGATGCTGAGCGATGATCCCAGTGATCCAAATATGGTGCGCATCCTGATGCAATCCGCCGGCACCTGGTATTTCAAACCGGACGGCTCGCTGAATATCAAGGATAACGCGGCGCTGAAAGAAGCATTGCGCCTGCAAAAAGCCATGGTGGATGCCGGTATCACCACGCCTTCGGTGGGCTGGTCGGGTCGGGTCTCCGCTGCCAACAAGGGGGATGTTGCCACCGTAACCAACGGCGTCTGGTTTATCCCCTCCATCAAGGCGGCCGCCGATCAGGCCGGTAAGTGGGGCGTGGCGCCGACGCCAAGGTTGAACATTGCCGGGGGCACCAACTATTCCAACTCCGGTGGCTCCAGCTGGTATGTGCTGTCCGCATCACCGAACAGCAAGCTGGCCATCGACTTCCTCAACAGCACCTTCAGCAAGGATGTCGGTTTCTATCAGCGCATCCTGACCGAGAATGGCGCCGTCGGCACCTTCCTGAAAGCGCGGACCGGCGCGGCCTACCAGACACCGGACAGCTTCTTCGGTGGCCAGAAGATCTACAGTGACTTTGCCACCTGGCTGGCCAAGGTACCGGAAGTCTCCTACGGCCAGTACACCTATGAAGCCGATGCGGTGATCGCGGCTCTGCTGCCATCCCTGTATCAGGGCACGCCCATCGATGAAGTGGTCGAACAGATCGATCAGCAGCTGGCGTCCCAAATCCAGCCGTAAGTGCCACCGCCGGGCTCTGTTGCGAGCCCGGCATTGTTATTCCGCATGCAGGATGGCTGTCTATGCATAAAAATAATCGCAACGGATTTGACCGCTTCTATGACGTCAATGGTTGGGCTTTTGTCTCGCTCGCCCTGGGACTGATAGCGCTGTTCATGCTCTATCCCATCGCCAGCTCGCTCTGGCTGTCATTGCATTCCGGCAAGGGACTGGTGGTCAAGTTTGTCGGCTTCGGTAATATCATTCGCTTATTTCATGATCCGGTATTTCATACCGCCTTATGGAATACATTTATCTTCCTGATGATTCAGGTTCCGATCATGATTTTTCTGGCGCTGATTACCGCAACCTGCCTGAATTCTCCTGATTTAAAATGGCGCGGCTTCTTCCGCACCGCGATTTTCTTACCCTGTGTCACCTCATTAGTCGCTTACTCGATTCTATTCAAGAGTATGTTTGCCTATGACGGTATCGTGAATTCATTTTTCCATATGGTCGGCATTATTGACCAGCCGATCCCCTGGTTGTCCGATCCCTTCTGGTCCCGGGTTACTATTATTGCCGCCATCACCTGGCGTTGGACCGGCTACAATATGATTTTCTATTTAGCTGCTATGCAGAATATCGACAAGTCCATTTATGAAGCGGCCAAGTTGGAAGGGGTTACCCCGAGACAGTGCTTTTTTAATATTACGATACCGCTGCTTAAGCCGGTGATTCTATTTACCTCGGTCGTCTCGACCATAGGAACCCTGCAACTGTTCGATGAGCCGATGAATATAACCGCCGGTGGCCCGGCCAATTCGACCCTGACGCTCTCCATGTATATCTATAACTTGTCATTCAAGTTTGTTCCCAATTTTGGCTATGCCGCCACCGTATCTTATGTAATCGTTATCTTTGCGGCGCTGCTGGCACTGGTTCAATTCAAGTTTGCCAAGGAGCGATCATGACTCAATCCCTGCAACCGCTCCGTCTGCGCCTGCAGCAGTTTCTGATGTATGGCTTCCTGCTGCTATCGGCCTTGCTGTCGCTGTTTCCATTCCTCTGGATGGTGATCAGCAGCACCAACACCACGGCCGATATCAATCAGGGCAAGTTCACCATAGGCTCGGCCCTGCTGGAGAACATCCACAAGTTCGTCACCCTGGTCGACTTGCCGCTGGTATTCTGGAACACCGCCAAAATCGCCTTGCTGACCACAGCGCTGACGCTGCTGGTCGCCTCGCTGGCGGGTTACGGCTTCGAGGTGTTCCGCTCCCGGCTGCGCGAGCGGGTCTATCAGCTGTTGTTGCTGACCATGATGATCCCCTTCGCCGCCCTCATGATCCCGCTGTTTACCATGATGGCCAAAGCCGGACTGCTCAATACCCACTGGGCCGTCATACTGCCGGCCATCTCCTCTGTCTATATCATTTTCTACTTCCGGCAATGCACCAAGGCCTTCCCCCGCGAACTGCTGGATGCCGCCCGGGTCGATGGCGTCAGTGAGTGGAAGATCTTCCTGTTCGTCTACTTTCCGGTGATGCGATCTACCTATGCGGCGGCGTTCATCATCACCTTCATGGCCAACTGGAATAACTTCCTGTGGCCGCTGATTGTGCTGCAGTCCACCGAGATGAAGACCATCAATCTGGTGCTCTCCTCGCTGGCCTCCGCCTACTTCCCCGACTTCGGCGTGGTCATGGTCGGCACCATACTGGCGACCCTGCCCACTGTGATCGTCTTCTTCGCCATGCAAAAACAGTTCGTTCAAGGGATGCTCGGCTCGGTCAAATAAGCCGGATACCCCACCTCTTTCATAATGAGCCCGGCATGGCACCGGGCCCTGGAGAACCGCATTATGGCCAATATTGTGATGAAAAATATGGTGAAGCAGTACGACAAGGCGGAGACCATCCGCAACGTCAGCCTCGAGATCGAAAACGGCGAGTTCGTGGTCTTTGTCGGCCCATCCGGCTGTGGCAAATCAACCCTGCTGCGCATGATCGCCGGTCTGGAATCCATCAGCGGCGGTGAGCTCTATATCGACGATCAGTTGATGAACCACAGGGCGCCGTCCGAACGGGGCGTCGCCATGGTGTTCCAGTCCTATGCGCTCTATCCCCACCTGAATGTGGCCGAGAATATGGGCTTTGGTCTGAAGATGAATGGTGTCGACAAGCAGGAGATCGCCCGCCGCGTCACCATAGCGGCCAAGACGCTACAGATGGAGTCGCTGCTGGATCGCAAACCTAAGGATATGTCCGGCGGACAGCGGCAGCGGGTGGCCATAGGTCGCGCCATAGTGCGCAATCCCAAGGTGTTTCTGTTTGATGAGCCGCTGTCCAACCTGGATGCCGAGCTGCGCGTCGAGATGCGGCTGCAGATCGCCAAACTGCACCACGAGCTGGGCAATACCATGGTCTATGTGACCCATGATCAGGTCGAGGCCATGACCCTGGCCGACAAGATAGTGGTGCTGCGCAGCGGCCAGATTGAGCAGATTGGCTCACCGCTGACCCTCTACCACGCCCCCGCCAACCTGTTTGTCGCCGGATTCATCGGCTCGCCGAAGATGAACTTCCTAGAGGGCCGTTTCCGTAGCTATCAGCAAGGCAAGGCGACCATAGAGCTGGCCGATGGTCAACTCATCACCCTGCCCGCCCGGGATAACGGGCTGGCCGCCGGCAGTCCGGTGACCATCGGGATCCGCCCCGAGCATATTGCACTGACCGGCGATAGCAGCCATTTCCGGATCCGTTTCCAGAGCGAAGTGGTCGAGCGACTGGGCAATGCCACCTATCTGTTTGGCAACAGCCTCGGCACCAACGGCTTCAAGATCCATATCGCCGGAGATCGCTCGGTCAAACTCTATGAAGATCTGGACCTGGTCATCCATACCGCTGACTGTCATCTGTTTGATCCCCAGGGTATCGCCTTCGGGATCCGCGAGGTTCCGGCGGGGGATGCGCTCTGATGCGGTAACTGCCCCCCTGTGATGCAAGCAATGCCGTGAGGGTTGGCTGATGCCGCCCTCGCTACCGGCCGACCTCTCACATCCTCTGACCGTAGCGCTGGCGATAGCCCAGCGGCGGTATCCCCAGATGGCTACTGAAGAAACGCGAGAACACCGCCTGAGAGGAGAAACAGACCCGTTCGCTGATCTGCAATATGCTCTGGTCGCTCTCCACCAGCAGGCGGCAGGCCAGTCGCAGCCGGGTCTGTTTCAACAACTCGGTGAAGCTGGTCCGGTCCGGACGCAGACGCTCGTTCAGGGTCCAGCGACTGATGCCGAGCAGGGTACAGACCTGGGGCAAGATATGCTGCTCCCCCTGCAGCCAGGCCTTCTCGAAGGCGTGTTCAATCAACTCGCTGACTAGACCGGCAAAGCTGAGTGGCGGCGCTATCTGCTCGCAGCTGTGCTGCAGCGACAGCATCTGTCCCTGATGCAGCAGGCGGTTGAAACAGTCACTCGGTCGATCCAGCTGGCTATTTTCCAGTAGCAACACATTATGAGGCTGGGCAAAGTGACAACGCTGGCCAAAGTAGGCCTCCAGCGCCGAATCGGATGCGTCCCGCGCTATTTCCAGCCAAATTTGACCCCGCAGATCCGGAATACTGTTGCGCAGGGCATCGAACATCAGCATGAAATTACCCACAGCCGAAAAATTACGCGGCCGCGGCCCCTCGATCACATATTCAATCCGGGTATGGGTGTCGTTGCGGGTTATTATTATCTCATCACAATCACCGACGATAATTCGATGTTGGCGATACACTTGTAATAGATTCATTCCGGTCGCCTGATTCAAACAGGCACCGACGAATTCCGGAAAACAGGCATAATTCAATGCGGTTAATCCCTGCTGAATATGCTGTTCCAGCATGGATTTCATCAATATTTCCTGATAATTCCCGGTGAACTGGAGAAACCGGAAATGCTGTTGCGCCGACAGGCGGCCACCACTTTTTTCCAGCACATGCCGACTGATACCGCACTGCGCCAGGATCGTCGAACCGACGACGCCTTGAGACTGCAGCATCTCCAGCATGGTTCTTGCCACCAGGTTTGACACACTCTGGCCCATGAGTGTTCTCCTTGCTATGCCGTGAGTACGATTCCCGCCGTGCTCCACGTCATCGGGCCCTGTATTCGCCCGGTTGCGGCCGCTCTATCGTCTGTATTTGCTCATCCGCAATGCCATATCAGGCGCATCTGGACTTGTTTGTATCTGATTATTTTTCAATGGCACAATTCGATGGCACCAATAGGTGAAGTCGTCTCTTTATCGCGGCGATGTTTATATCAGTCTGACTTCGTTAACAAAGGGATCAGGCTCACAGATGAGGGGTTTTAAGTAATGCAACAAACTGTAACCCTGTGAGCCTGAAAGCACTTTCATAAGCTCCCCCCAAATGCAAAAAAGTTGCCCCCAGCCGCCAAAGACAAAATAGTGCAAACCGTTAGGCTAAAAGCCGGAAATAGCTGGCTATTGGCGTGACATAACTATTTAGTAATTATTAAATCACTCGCCATTTCCTATTTCCGACTCACACACAACAACCGTGGACTAATTTCAGCCTGCTGCAAAAGGAATGGGAAATGACAACATATAACCACAAGGTCAAAGTGACCGCCGTTGCAACCGCCGTCTCGCTGGTCCTGTTTGGCCTCGTTGGCTGTAACAGCGACTCCGACAATACCACCCCCACCATCACCAAGGACAACGCCTACTACAAGGCCCAGGCCGAAGCCCTCATCGCCAAGATGAGCGCCGATGAAAAAATGAATCTGCTGATCGGCCCCGGCTACGACATGACCAGCTTCACCATCAATACCGCCGCCGTCACCAACCTCAAGGGGGCCGTCGATGGCACTGCCGGTTACATCAGCGGTGTGCTGAACACTAATCAAGGGGTGGATGTGGCAGCTGCCGTACTCGCCGATGGCCCGGCCGGGATCCGCATCAGCCCGACCCGGAATGGCGAGTCCGGTACCTTCTATGCCACCGGCTTCCCGGTAGGAACCCTGCTGGCCTCCACCTGGAACGTCGCACTGGCGAAAGAAGTCGGAGCCGCCGCCGGGAATGAAGCCAAGGAGTACGGGGTCGACTTCTGGTTGGCACCTGGGATGAACATACAGCGCAACCCGCTCAATGGCCGCAACTTCGAATACTATTCGGAAGATCCCCTGGTGGCAGGCGCCATCGCCGCTGCCGTCACCGCAGGTTCCCAATCCGAAGGGGTCGCCACCACCATCAAGCACTTTGCGGCCAACAACTCCGAAACCAACCGCATGAACGTCGACAACATCATATCGCCACGGGCCTTGCGCGAAATTTACCTGCGTGGCTTCCAGTATGCCGTCGAAACCGCCCAGCCCTGGGCACTGATGACCTCCTACAACAAGCTCAATGGTGCCTATACCAGCCAGCGCGCCGATCTGGTGACCCAGGTGCTGCGGGATGAGTGGGGCTATCAGGGTCTGGTGATGAGTGACTGGTTTGCCGGGGATGATCCTGTAGCCCAGCTCAAGGCCGGTAACGATCTGATCCAGCCCGGCGGCGTCAACTTCGCCAACGGTGGCAACCACACCGATTATCTGACCCGGGTGAAGACTGCCTTTACCAATGGCGATATCAGCGAGGAGGTGATCACCAGCGATGCCACCCGCATCCTGACCCAGGTACTGAAGACCACCACCAATCAGGGCGTGGGCGGCGGTAACAATCCGGATCTGAATGCCCATGCCCAGATCTCCAAGCAAGCGGCCGAAGAGGGCATGGTGCTGCTGAAGAACGACAACCAAGCCCTGCCCATCACACCAGGCAAGAAGATTGCCGCCTTCGGTATCGCCCAGATCAATACCCTCAAGGGCGGCACGGGCAGCGGTGATGTCCACTCCGCTTATGTCACCTCCATTGCCGATGGTCTGGCCAGGCAGTTCACCCTCGACAGCGCGCTGAAGAGTTTCTATGACGACTTCTTCGCCGCCAACAAGAAGGAAACTACCGATGGCATTGGCATTTCGACCATAGTGAGCTGCGTTGAAGCCGACGTTAGCGCCACCGACATCGCCACCTATGCGGCAAATGATGACATTGCCGTCATCACCCTGAGCCGCAACTCCGGTGAGAGTGCGGATCGGACTGACAGTGCCGGGGATTATCAGCTCACCACACTGGAGACCAATCTGATCACCAATGTCGCCACCGCCTTCCATGCCCAGGGCAAGAAAGTGGTGGTGGTGCTCAACGTCGCCGGTGTCATCGATACGGGCTGGAAGGATCAGGTGGATGGTATTTTGCTGGCCTACATGCCAGGCCAGGAAGCCGGTGATGCGGTGGCTGATCTGCTCTCCGGTGCCGCCAACCCGAGCGGCAAGCTGGCCCAGACCTTCCCGGCCAGCTACGACGATGTGCCCTCCGCCAGCAGCTTCACCGGGATCGATTCCGATACCGATGGCACTGTGGATACCAACTACTACAACGAAGGCATCTATGTTGGCTATCGCTACTACGACACCTTCAATCAGGAGGTTTCGTTCCCGTTCGGCTATGGCCTCTCGTACACCAGCTTCGAATACAAGAATGCCGCCGTGGCCAGCAACACCCTGGATAGCCAGGGCGCAACCGGCAGCGTGACCGTCACCGCAACCGTGACCAACACAGGTGACGTCACCGGCAAGGAAGCAGCCCAGGTCTACATAGCCGCGCCAGCAGGGACCATTGCCAAACCGGCTGTCGAGCTGAAGGCCTTTGCCAAGACGGCCGCGCTGGAAGCCGGAGCCTCCGAGGATCTGACGTTCACCATTCCGGCCAAGTGGTTGGCCAGCTTCGATGAAGCCAACAACCAGTGGATTGTCGACGCCGGGACCTACCAGGCCTACGTCAGCCCCTCCTCCGATGTCTCCACCACCACGCCGGTGACCTTCACCGTCAGCAACAAGATCGTCATCAGCAACACCACGGCTGGCGCCCTGGCGCTGCCGACAGGCGTGACCGCATCTTCGTTCGAAACTGTGTTTACCGCCAAGTAACACAGCCCTCTGGCGGGTCTTTGACCCGCCTTTTTTTGTCTCCGCGCGGCCGGAACATAGAAGTACAACCCTGGATCCTGAGAGGGTGAAGAGTGAGACGGCGAGTCGTGACAGGCAGATAGAGGATAAAGCGAAGAGAGAATGAAGCGAAACACGAAAGAGAGATAGCACAACATCAAAAGCAAAAGCAAAAGGCCACTCCGAAGAGTGGCCTTTTGTTTGAAAATTGGTGCCCGGGGTCGGACTCGAACCGACACGGTTATTCACCGGCGGATTTTGAATCCGCTGCGTCTACCGATTTCGCCACCCGGGCGTGCACGCCGTTACCTTGCGGTCGCGGTCTGTTGTGCGGGAGGGATTATACAAATCCCCATTGGCAGCGCAAATGGTTTTTTCCATTATCTCAATCGGTTGATGATTAAATCGTCGATGCGGTCACTGCAACAGGAACCCCGCCTTGAGGTAGACTAGGCAGCCCTGACTCATCCATAACCAAAGCAGTACCCTATGTCGAAAAAGAAACCAAGTCTCCGTCCGGCCGCGAATGATGCCGAGCTGACCCCCAAAGTGATTATTCCGACCCTGCCCCGTGCCGGACTGTTTCGTCGTCTGGGCGCCTGGGCGCTGGATCTGCCGCTGGTCGGCATCCTACTCGGCGCTGCCGCCTTCCTCGGCTATGGCTTGGCGCTGGTGCTGGAAGCCATGGGCCGCCTGGATCTGGGCGAACACCCGGATGTCCAGCAATGGCTGGCGCACAACACCCTCTATATCCTCTTCCTGACCTTCGTGGTCTGCGGCTTCTATCTGTGGTTCTGGTGCAAGCGCGGCCAGACCCCGGGCATGCAGGTGCTACGCCTGCGGGTGCAGAACACGGATGGCTCCCATCTCAAGGTGGGTCAGGCGCTGGTGCGGATGTTCAGCAGCGCCTTTGGTCTGGGCAACCTGCTGGTGATCTTCGATATCAATCAGCTGGCCTTCCAGGATCACTGGGGCGATTGCGAAGTGGTAGTACTCGACAAGGTGCTCGACAAATAACAGAACCCGACACCACAGCCGATCAGGGAATGACACTCCGGGGCATGGATTGCCCCTGAAACAGCACCAGACACCCACGCCAATCGCCAGCATAAAGAGATGGATGCTGGGCAATGCCACTCCGTTAGCGAGGGAGAGAGAGGTTGTCTCTCCCGAGCCTCTTAACTGACAAACATTATGGGTACTGGCTGTTCAGGCTGGAATTACAACAGGTCTCCCAACATGATGCCCAGACCAAAACGGGTCTGGTTGTGATTGTAATCGATCAGGGTTTCGCCATAGCCGCTGAACACCTGACCATAGATCCGCAAGTTTTTCAGCACCGGATAACTCAAGCCGACCTCCCCGGAACCATAGCCGGAATTCCAGTTGTAGCGCATCTTGCTGGAGATGACGGCCTGATCCAGCTTGTAGTTCACCCCCAGATGGTAGTAGCCCAAATACCGACTGATATCCGGGTTATCGTCATCTGCGGTCTCTTCTTCCAGACGATGCCAGAGCTTCAGCTCGGTAGAAAAGTTGCCGTGATCCCCATAGAGAGTGGTGTAGAGGCGATTCCAACTGCGCGACATATCGCCACTGCGACCATTGGACTGATGATTGAAGCCCATTTCGGCCGCCCGCAGGTTCAATCCGAGCAGATCCCAATCAAATCCTTTCGCCACAAATAGCTGTGGTTCGTAATCCGTGGCCCGGAAGGCTCCGGAGATTTTGCTATTAGTCGCCTGCCACATGGACACCTGAGTGTAAGAAGCAAACAGCCCGCTTCTCTCCCAAATAAGCGGGCGCCATACCGGGATCAGCAGACTGAGTTGAAATTTGGCTTCGTGCTTGTCGAGATCGTTCGCCTCTATATCATCGGTATCGTCGGCAGACGAATAGGCCTCGACATTGGTGCTGGTGGTGTAGGTATACAGAATATAGTTCGGCTGATATGGCTGCAGAGCAAAAGGATTATCTGACGCAGTGAAAATACTGTCCCAACGCTGCTGCAAAGCAGTTCGAGCGGGCGTAGCGGCCGCATCGCTCGATACAGGCTCTGCGGCCTGAACGCCACCCATAGCCGTGAACGCTACCCCTAACATGGCACCGGTAAATCTCATGAGAACACTTCCTTGCTGCATCGAATATCTGGATGACAGAGATGGCTGGATTGGAGCCGGCTGATTGCTGCGCAATTACTGCACAATTGCACACTCTGCCGCTCCTGTCCTATCTCCTTGCACCTGAACTGTCGTCGCGGGCTTTTAATACCTCAGTGCAGCGCGGCAAGCGAAACGCCAAGCCTGGGCGCCAGCTTGGTGCAGCCCCCCTTGCGAATGGCTTGGACAGCCCATAAATGAATTCATGTGAATCCTCTTTCACCCGATAAAGAGCGAAAACGCCCTGGCACGTTCCCTGCTTGTATACAAGAATCACACTGCAGCCCGAAGGATCTGGAGCCAGAAGCCAAGCCAGCGCCACAATCAGTAATGGATGACTAGGGTTCCGACCTGTAGCAACAGGTGGCTGGTCCGAGAGTTATCGACCTTCCCTTGAAGGTTACACGGCGGGATAAAAGCCCGGGAGATGAGGCCAGCAGGCTCCTGATCTCCATTGCTTTTCACCAATGTGCTCCCAGGGAGGGAACCCATGAAGAATACCGTCACCATCACCCTGTTCCGCCGTTTACTGTCACGCCTGTCACTGGCTTTGCTGCTGATCCCGCTGCTGCTCACCGGCAGCACGGCTCATGCCGAAGATAAACCTAAGTTCAAGGTCGCCTGGACCATCTACGCCGGCTGGATGCCCTGGGACTATGCCGCCCAGAGCGGCATCATCAAAAAGTGGGCGGATAAGTACCACATCGACATCGAGGTGGTGCAGATCAATGACTATGTCGAGTCCATCAACCAGTACACAGCCGGTGGTTTCGATGGCTGCGTGATGACCAATATGGATGCCTTGACCATTCCAGCCGCCGGTGGTGTCGACTCTACGGCGCTGATCGTCGGGGATTTTTCCAATGGCAACGACGGTATAGTCCTCAAGGGCAAGAGCACGCTGGGTGATCTGAAGGGGCAGAAGGTCAATCTGGTGGAGTTGAGCGTCTCCCACTACCTGCTGGCCCGGGCACTGGAAACCCAGGGGCTCTCCGAGAAAGATGTCACTGTCGTCAATACCTCGGATGCTGACATTGTCTCCGCCTACACAACCCCGGATGTCACCGCCGCCGTGACCTGGAATCCATTGCTGAGCGAGATCGTCAAGACGCCAGGCAGCCACAAGGTGTTCGACTCCAGCTTTATCCCTGGGGAAATCATCGATCTGATGGTGGTCAACAGCGCCACCCTCAAAGCACACCCGGAACTGGGTAAGGCACTGACCGGTGCCTGGTACGAAACCATGGCCATCATGTCCGGTACCGATGAGCGCGCCAAGGCCGCCCGAACCCAGATGGCTAAGGCCTCCGGCACCGATCTGATCGGTTATGAAGCTCAACTGGCGGCCACCCGCATGTTCTATCAAGCCAAGGACGCGGTGACCTTCAGTAATAGCACCCAGCTCAAGAGCACCATGCAGCAGGTGGCGGAGTTCTCGTTCGCCCACGGCCTGCTGGGTGACAGCGCGCCGAATGCCCAGCTGGTCGGTATTGAAACCCCCAGCGGCATCTACGGCGACAGCCAGAACGTCAAACTGCGCTTCGACCCGAGCTTTATGCAACTGGCAGCTGACGGCA
>JBBRVG010000064.1:0-24516 GCA_038247115.1 Enterobacterales bacterium
AAGAGCGTGACAGCCTTGGCTGTCGTGGGATGCGCATCTTACGCTTCCCAGATTCAGAGTCAAGCACATTTTACCGTGTTCGCTCCGGGGCATTTCGGCCCGGCTAACACCGCTTGCATCACCTTCCGAGGAGTGCGTGCTTTGCCGTGTCAGCGAGGCGGCATTATAGGGACATCGAACTTTCGTGCAAGCGACTTTTCGCGAAATTCATCAGAAAAACAGTGGTTTTCAGTTATGTTCAACCAATACATATCTATTCACAGCTTTATCCACATTTTTATGGTTTATGGATCCGGTAATTGATCTGAAAGTGGCGAAAAAATGTTAAGTCGCTAGCGTAAAGCAGTTATGTCGTTGGCTCCGCAGCAGCCAAGCCTCTAACATGACCTTGTTTTAATTTGTTGCTTTCTTTGTCTTTCTTATCAACTTGGTGACTATTGTGATGAATACACCCCAGCACTCTTATTTTCGTGCCTCAGCCTTGGCCTTGGGCTTGGCCGTATTGTTCTATGTGTTAGCACTCTCTTTTTCTACAACCATTAACGCCGCTTTATTCGCCGCTGTAGCAGCCTTGGTATCCGGACTCTTAACGCCACTGCTTTTTTGCCGCAGCAGTTGTGCTACCTCCACAAAAGAGGCAGCCATTAAGACATCACGGCCTGCGGCCCAAACGTCCGCCAGTACGGTTCAGGAATCTGTGATCATCACCGATGCCAAAACACTGTATGTAGGTAATCTCCCCTATCGAGCCAATGAAGCGGCAATCCGTAAACTGTTCTCAGAATATGGCCCAGTTATTTCGGTCCGCTTAGTGAAGGACAAGGAAACGGGCAAACGTCGGGGTTATGGTTTTGTGGAGATGCCGGAGAAAGAAGCGCATGCCGCCATTGCGGCATTAAATGAAACCGAATACCTGCAGCGTACCCTGAAAGTCCGAGAGGCTAATGAAAAACGGGAAAGTATGGAGTTGGGTGATAACGAGGCTTAGGAAATTGTTAATCAACCCACTCCAGTAATTCACTCAGGCCATACACGCTTAAGGGGTACCGTAACGTGCTTGCCTTGGCATCAAGGCGGGTACAATAAGCCCATGATGCACCCGGTCCCTGGACTGTCATCTCACCTACGATACTTCGCACTCGGCGGGCAACCGCCGAGCCGGAGTCGACCAAGGTCACTCCGGGCAGCGCCCGTAAAATCTCTTCCTTTAATAGCGGGAAATGCGTACACCCGAGAACTACTGTATCAGGCGGCGTAGAAGCCTCGGACCAAGGCAAGAGAATTTCGTGGATACGCGTCTGATCAACATCTTCGCCCGCTAATTTTCGCTCCGCCTGGATCACTAGCTCGGTGGAACCACAGCGTAAAATACGATGATGCGCCGCAAACTCCAGAATCAACTTATCGGTATAAGGCCGAGAGATAGTCGCAGGTGTTGCCAGAAGACCGATACAACCATTTTGCGTCAGGAGTGCTGCAGGCTTAATCGCAGGCACAACACCGACCACCGGCACGGATAACATGGTCCGCAAGGAAGGAAGTACTTGGGTACTCGCGGTATTACAAGCGATAACCACCAAGTCCACCGCATGCTTGGCCACCACGCGGGTGATCAAACCACAGCAGCGGTGTACCAGCTCCTGGGCCGGTAGCTCACCGTAGGGAAAACGGGCGTTGTCGAAGAGGTAGATGTAATCCAGATCTGGCAGGAGATGGCGGATTTCATCGTAAACGGATAAACCACCCACCCCAGAGTCAAAAATAAGAACTCGCTTTCTCACACATCCCCCCTCGCGCAGGGAAAATATAATACCCTCATGTATTAGATAGACATAGATCTGCCTCTTCCTAGCAACACGAAAAGGGGCCATTAGGCCCCAGAATCGAGACGAAAAGTTATATCTGATAGCTGAAACTGGCAAAATATTCCCGATCCGCGGCTGGATAGCCAATCGCCGTTTCATACTGCTTGTCGAACAGGTTGCTAATCTTCCCCTGCAGTTTCAGGGCAGGAGTAAACTGATAGCCCATAGCCAGATCCCAGATGCTATAGCCACCAAGCTCGGCAGGTGAGGGAGAATAGGTCACCGGGTCATAGTAATTATCATAGCGGGGCCCCTGATAATTCCAGGTTAGCGAGCCATCCAGCTTCTGCAACTGTGCCTGGGTCAGCCATTTGTAATCCTTTTTGGCGCGCCGGATCAGTTGTTTACCGCTGTCCAGATCTTCTGGATCGCCGAAATTGGCCGACAACTTGTGTGTCAGTACGCCAGTCATAAATTCAGTTTCTACCTCGATACCCCGCAAACGGGCCGAACCAATATTCGCCATGGTGTAGGCCGCAGAATCCCACTGCAACATGTTGTCGATCAGGTTGCGATAGGCCGTCACTCTCCAGAATGCCTCGAAAGCAGACCCTTCCAGGGTCAACTCGATATTATCGGACTCTTCCGGTTTCAAATCAGGGTTGCTCGCACCTGGATAGTAGAGATCCGTAAAGGTTGGAGCACGAAAAGCTGTGCCGTAACTGCCGCTTAAACGATAATCTTGGTAGAAATTCCAACCTGCCCCTACCTGCCAGGTGTTGTGACGACCATACTGTTGATTATCATCGGTGCGACCGCTCAACTCGGTCGTAATACCATGTTGCTGGTATTGCCCCAATGCATAAAGCCCTGTGTTATTGCGGCCAATATCGCCATCGGCATACTCCAGTGCCCCACCATTTTGCCAGTCATCACCCGCCGTTGACTTATCCAACAACACTTCACGTCGCCAGTCGATACCCCCACCAGTGGTCAATGCCTTATTGATGACCAAGTTATTAGTCCAGCTACTGTTATAAACATTGGTGTAAGTAGCATAGGTAGCCTGATGGCGATCGCTGGAATCGGGGTAGTTGAAAGCTTGCTGATTGCCATAGTTCACCTGCAGCTCACTTTGGTAGCGTTCCTGCTGGAAACGGCCGCCCAGCTGGTAAAACTGGTTCTCGTCCCAGGTTTCCTTGCGACTGTGACTATATATCGACGAGGAGTCATACTCGGCACTGTTACGAACCCAGCGCGCCGCGCCGAACAGATCCAATCGTTCATTGAGTTGATGCTGATAATCCAGCATGGCATTGCGGCCGAGAAAACCATGCTGATCGTCATCGTTGACACCAGAAACTGGGTGGACATTGTAGCCATCCTCGGTTTCATAGCCAGCAGCGACCTTGAGATGGCCACTCTTCACCACGTCGATGGAGCTGCTCCAGTCCGTAGCCTGATGATCTTGCGAACCGACACCGGCATCAAGCTTGTGTCGATTATCCCCTTTCTGCCCCCGGGTAATGATATTGATAACCCCGGTGATGGCATCAGAACCATAGATGGAGGCTCTCGCCCCACGGATATACTCGATGCGTTCGACTGAGTGCACCGGAATCTGATTAAGTTCGGTACTTCCGGAGAGCACGGCACCAGTACGCACCCCATCCACCAGTACCAGAGTTTGAGCGCTACTACCACCACGGATCAGCAGATTGGAGGTCTGGCCCATCCCCCCGTTTCGGCTGAACTGTACCCCGGGCAGGGTTTTCAGCACCTCGATAACACTGCGGGCCTGCATACGCTCGATTTCATCACGGCTGACGACATTGACCGGCGCCAGAATCGAGGCTTCTGGTTCGGCAAAACGCGAGGCAGTCACCACCATGGTTTGTGCTGTCGTGGAGGTGTCAGTTTGTGGCGCAGCAATAGCAGCCACGGGCAGCAATCCTGCTACCCAGAATGATTTGCTCATAGAATTCCCTAATGCGCGTAGTGTCTATGAAGATGATGGGCCGATGATTCGGCAATGGCTCAGGCAGGTCTTCGGGCTCGGAGGCTGTTCACCTTGGATGACGACTTCCCACCTGTTTCTGGCAGTGTCTGGACCCTGACAGGTCCGTGTCATCCTCGTTCCTCCATACCGCTGCGCGTCAGCTCCGGATTCTCACCGGATTCCCTTTTAAGCTGTAGCACCAGAGTGGGCAGGATTATAAGAGCTTACCCCCGCCATGTATACAGAGGTAAGTCTGCGAGTTTATTCACATTTTTTGTGGATAATTGATGCTCACGTACGGGATCTCCTCGACCGCGAGTTTGGCCTTGAGATAAACCGTTACCACGAAGAAAAAATTAGCCAGTAGATTGGCAAATCGTGGCAGGGTCGGCTCGAAACGGATCCCGGCCTCATCCAGCCGTACCAGCATGCGCACGACTTTTTTAGCGTTGCAACGGCACAAGTGCAAAGCCGGTACCGGCTGTGGTCCCTGCGGCAATACAAATCCGTTCACCCGCTCGCCACTGGCCTGCCAATAAAAGTCATAGCGCTCCTTCAGCCAGTCAATGTTCTCCTCGAAGATGCCATTCTTGCCGCGGACGGAACCGTTGAGATGATAAATCAGGGTCTGCAATGCCTGCAGGTCGGTGCGGATCTCGGGAAAATCAGCCGACAGTTGTGCCAGTACGTTACCCACTTGGCAACACAACTCATCGGTGAGAATTTCATAATCACAGGTCGATTTGGTTTCAAAAATGAAGGGATAGCAGAGTTCACGTAAATCGCGGGTCTTGGAAAGAGCCATATCAGGATCCTGCAGCGAGGGAGGTATCAGCGCAGGAGTGTGCCTGCACCCGAAGGCGCAGGCAATCATTCAGACCTTTAACTGGCTAACGCAGCGAGAACACCAAACATCCGTTGATTGAAGTTGTTGAAGCGATTAAAGACGGCCTCCAACGACGGATCGGGAGAACCGACCTGATTCGCCACCACCCATTTGCTCAATTCGCTCTGCTGCTCGGGTTCAAAGAACGAGTTGGCCTGGGTCATCATCTCTTGTAACTGTTGGAGATAATCCGCCAATGGCGCCAAAACCTCCTCGGCAGCAGCGGGGGCCTTATCAGCAACCGGCAACGCACCACCCTCGACAGGCAACGAAGTCACTGGAGCTTCGGTCTGTGTGGTTTGTGCCAAAGCACCACCCCAGGCCATGGTTTGTTGCTGTTTCAGATCCAGCGACATACTCGCCAGCTGGGTATCATCCAACTGGAATTGCTGCGCCATATCGAAAGCACCTTGCAGATCGCCACTGAAGAAGCGGTCCGAAAGTGAGCCCATCTGTTGCACTAGCGAGCCGATAGCCTTCAATTCATCCGGATTCAGATCACCCTGCACCGAAAAACTGAAGCTAGCGGTATGGGAGTAAAGAAATTCGGAGCTGCTTACCATAAGGCTGTCGCTACGACCTGCGCCCGCTGTTTGCCCCCCACTACCAACCTCGGCATACGCCCCCAAGGCCTTGCGATTGAGCTGGGCAGTTCCTTGCTGCATTCGCCATTGCTGAGCATCATCAAACTGCAGCACGACACGATCACCTTCTTTGGTCGTCAGCTCCAGACTTCCCTGGTTGCGCGTCGCGGCAGAGGTCTGCATCACAGCAACCGAGGCAGAAACCTGAGTTGCATCGGCAGCCGGACCAAACAGTTCCTGCTCGAACTTGCCCAGTCCTTCCTGGATCACGGCATAGCTCTTGTCGATCCCCTTGCCTAAGTCTTCACTCAGCATGCCCATACCCGATAGCTCCTGGCGCGCCTCGCCAAAGCCCTGTTCGATTCCCTTCTTGGCCTGCTCCAGCATATTTTGCAGCTTCTCATCATCCCCCCCCTCAGCTTGCGCCTGGCGGATCCGACCTGTCACGAAGCCCAGTACATTCTTGGCGACTGCCTTGTAATCAAATCCCAGCGGATTATCCTCGCTGGGTTCAACCGCCGGGTCGGTCGAAGAGGCCTGGCTGGCGGCGGCATTAAAGCTATGCCCCTCCAGACTCAAACTCTTACTGATGGAAACATACAGCACCATCTGTCCGACCCGCACCGGTGTCGCCAAATCAACCCGATCCTGTGCCTTTTCAGTCTTTTCCTGCCCCTGGATCTGGGTATGCCCTTTGTGTTTCAGACTCGGAAATAGCGAGTCCTGTAATCCATCCACCTTCATAGCGTCCCCTCCGACACTCAGCCTTATCCTGATTATCGGCACGACTGGACAAAACTTGACCGCTTTTTTCTGGACAATCTGCGTTCTGCCCTTACAATTTCGCCCCTTCAAGGCCAAGAGCATGAGACACGACATGAGCCAACCCACATGGGATCCAGCCCGCTATCCGGTACAACTGGCAGAAAAACAGCAGCAGTTGCAGGATCTGTTTGCCGACTTTGCACCTCCAGCCGTGGAGATCTTTGCCTCCTCGCCGGAGCATTACCGTATGCGTGCCGAATTCCGCATCTGGCATGAAGGGGATGATCTCTTCTATGCGATGTTTAATCAGGAGAGCAAGCAGCGCTATCGGGTCGATCAATTTCCCGCCGCCAGTCTGCTGATCAACCAGCTGATGCCCCGTTTGCTGGCGGCCTTGCGACCACATCTGGGCTTGCGCCACAAACTGTTCCAGGTTGATTTCCTCAGTACCCTCAGCGGCGAAGCCATCATCAGTCTGCTATATCACAAGAAACTGAATAACGAATGGGAACAGGCCGCTCGCGAGCTTCGCCAACAGCTGCGTGATGAGGGCTTCCAGGTCGACTTGATCGGGCGCGCGCACAAGCAGAAGGTCATCCTGGAGCGGGACCATGTGATTGAGCGACTACAAGTCGCCGGGCGTGAACTGCAGTACATGCAGGTCGAAAACAGCTTCACCCAACCGAATGCCGGTATGAATCAGCAAATGCTGGAGTGGGCTCTGGATGTCACCGGGGATGCCGAAGGAGACTTGCTGGAGTTGTATTGCGGCAATGGTAATTTTTCGCTGGCCATGGCGCGCAACTTCACCCAGGTGCTGGCCACCGAGATCGCCAAACCATCGGTCGACTCGGCGCAGTTCAACATCGCAGCCAATGGTTTGGATAACGTCCGGATCCTGCGCATGTCGGCGGAAGAATTTACCATGGCCATCCGGGGTGAGCGGGAGTTCAATCGCCTCAAGGGCATAGATCTGTCGAGTTATAACTGCAACACCATCTTCGTCGATCCGCCCCGCGCCGGTCTGGATCAAGCCACGCTGGATATGGTGCAGGGTTATGAGCGCATCCTGTATATCTCCTGCAACCCGCTGACGCTCAAAGAAAATCTGCAGCAGTTAACTGAAAGTCACCGCATCGAGCGATTTGCCCTGTTCGATCAGTTCCCCTATACCCACCATATGGAAAGCGGCGTCTGGCTGGTTCGGCGCTGATTTTCATACGCCTAGGGCGGCATTGAGCCGCCCTTATGCTTCATATTCAAACAAATGGCTCAGGCAACCTGCCGTGAATCACTTCCCATCGCTGGCTCATCACAGAGATGGAGATGGGTAACACGGGCGGAAGAATCCGGCTCGCTGATCTGATAAAAGCGATTGACCATCTGCCGGGCCAGGCAAGTACAGCGACCACACTGGGTACCGACCTTCAACTCCTGCCGTAAATCACGCATCCCTTTATCGCCCTCGGCGAGTAGGGCCGTGATTTCGGTATCAGTCACTCCGTTACACAAGCAGACGTACATAGCTGGGCTCTCGCTTTTCATATCATCTTCATGATAATAGTTATCATTAAACAAGCTTTCAACTATTTCATGCATCTATAAGGCTCATTTTTGTGTGAAAAACACCCTAAGTGTTTTGCAGCACAGCACAGAGCTATTAATCTGAATACGATACTCGAGCACGAATGTTGCTCGTCCTGATTGCCCGCAAGGAGAATTGCCATGCAAGGTGACCCGAATGTCATTGCCCTGTTAAACAAGGTGCTGACCAGTGAACTGACCAGTATCAATCAGTTCTTTCTGCACGCCCGTCTGTTTCGTCATCAGGGCCTGAACAAGCTCAATGACAAAGCCTATAAGAAATCGATCAAGGATATGAAACAAGCAGATGCCTTGATTGAGCGCATCCTGTTTCTGGAAGGACTTCCCAACTTGCAACAGCTGGGACATTTGAAAATTGGCGAGCATCCACAGGAAATGCTCGCTTGCGATGTTCAGTTCGAACAAGAGCAACTACCGCTGTTACGTCAGGCCATAGCGGCCTGCGAGCTCGCCAGTGACTATGTGAGTCGGGATCTGCTGGAGGAGATCCTCGAAGAGGAAGAAGAGTATCTGGACTGGCTGGAAACGCAGCACCAACTCATTCAGAGCACAGGTCTCGCCAATTACTTACAAAGCATGATCGCATAAGGATACCCGCATGAAAGGTCAAGCCAATGTCATAGCAGCACTCAACGCCCTGCTCGCCAGCGAGCTCTCGGCCATGGATCAGTACTTTATTCATTCCCAGATGTATCAGGATTGGGGGCTCAACAAACTCTATGAACGCATCGGCCATGAGTTCGATGATGAAAAGGGACATGCGACCCAACTGATTAGCCGGATCCTGTTTCTGGAGGGGACACCCGATCTCACAACCCGGGATCCGATCCATGTCGGCAAGGATGTCCCCGAGATGCTGCAGAGCGATCTGCAGCTGGAATACGATGTGGCCGCGGCGTTGAAAACCGCCATCAAGCTCTGTGAACAGGAGCAAGATTACCAGACTCGGGAAATTCTGGAGAAACTGCTCGAAGATACCGAAGATGACCATGCTTATTGGCTGGAGAAACAGTTGGGACTGATCAAAATGCTCGGATTACCCAACTATCTGCAAAGCCAGATGTAACTCGTCCCAGCCAAAAGAAGGCGCCCAAGGGCGCCTTCTTTCGGACTACTCCTGCATGTAGCGATCCGGTAACGGAATACGGGCCACCCCAGACTCCACCGCAGCCACCGCCACGGCGCGGGCAACCCGGGGCAACAAGCGGGGATCCATCGGCTTGGGAATGACATAGTCTGGACCGAAGTGCAATTCACTGACATCCGCCGCCGCCAACACTTCCGCAGGAACCGGCTCCTTGGCCAATTGCCGCAAGGCTTCTACGGCCGCTTTCTTCATCTCGATATTGATGCGGCTGGCGCGCACATCCAGCGCTCCACGAAACAGGAAAGGGAAGCAGAGTACATTGTTTACCTGATTGGGATAATCGGAACGCCCAGTGCCAATGATCAAATCATCCCGCACCCCGTGGGCCAGCGCCGGATCAATTTCCGGATCCGGATTGGAGCAAGCAAAGATCACAGGGCGCGGCGCCATCAAGGCAACCTCTTCAGCACCCAGCAAATCAGGTCCCGATACCCCGACAAAGATATCGGCGCCTTCAATAGCCTCATGCAGCGTGCGCGGCCCGGTATCATTGATAAACCGCGGCTTCTGACCATTCAGATCGGTGCGACCGGAGCGGATCACGCCATGTCGATCCAGCATGAACAGGTTTTCCTTGCGTGCTCCACACGCAATCAGCAGATCCATACAAGCCACACCGGCGGCTCCAGCGCCCAGACAGACGATACGGCATTGCGCTAGCTGTTTGCCCTGTATTTCCAGCGCGTTGAGCATTCCCGCCGCCGTGACTATGGCCGTTCCATGCTGATCATCATGAAAGACCGGGACCTTGCACAGTTCGATCAACGCCTGTTCGATTTCGAAACACTCGGGGGCCTTGATATCTTCCAGATTGATGCCACCAAAGGTATCGGCGATATTGGCGACGGTGCGGATAAAATCAGCCGGATCTGTGTGCGTCACTTCAATATCGATGGCGTCTATATTGGCAAATCTCTTGAATAACAAAGCCTTGCCTTCCATCACCGGCTTGGAGGCCAATGGCCCAAGATTACCCAGCCCCAGAATGGCCGTGCCATTGGTAATCACAGCCACCAGATTGGCCTTGGCGGTATAGCGATATGCTTCGTCCGGATTCGCCGCTATCTCGCGAACTGGCTCGGCGACACCCGGACTATAGGCCAAGGTCAGATCCAGCGCCGTTTCGGCCGGTTTGGTCAACTGGATGGCAATTTTGCCTGGAGTCGGCAGGGCGTGATAATCCAGGGCTTGTTGTCTCAGATCGGACATCGGCAATTCCCTCTGCAGCAATTGAAAGAGATAGTGACCCGGAGCGGGTTCGATAGATGGTGCTATGAATGTTGTGAGCATAATCCCCTTTGGCGGCATCACAAGGGCCACACGGAACTAATGCCAGGAAATTTTCTGCTTTGACTTCGCGCTTATCCGAATGGCAAGCCGATGTTGCGTCGCCACGCTGCCACCTTGCTATCACGCATCCTGACAACCGACTGGAATGATGAAATTGCACACATAAAAAAAGCGCCCCGAAAGGCGCTTTTTTTATGTAGTTGGCGGGAATTACTTCTTGCCAACCAGAGCGCCGAAGCGCTTGTTGAAACGGTCAACACGACCACCGGTGTCAACGATCTTCTGCTTGCCAGTGTAGAACGGGTGGCATTCAGAGCAAACGTCCAGGTTCAGACTGCGACCAGTGGAGCGGACAGAGAATTCGTTACCGCAAGAGCACTTCACGTTGATCGCTTTGTACTCTGGGTGGATACCTTCTTTCATGGACAACCTCTAGTATATTAGGCCGTGTCGCCATCCAGCCTCACGCCAGACACCACACGAATTGGAACGGATGTTTTGAGGGTGCGAATAATATAGGATCGATCCACACAGCCGCAAGTATGATCGCAGAAAAAACAGGCAACCAGTGAACGAAATGATCTCCTATCTTCCCATCCGAGTCGCACTGCCGGTGCCATTGCGCCGCCAATTCGATTATCTGGCACCCACGCCCCTGCCAGCCATCGGCTGTCGGGTTCGCGTCAGCTTTGGCCGACAACTGTTGGTCGGGCTGGTCACGGGTCATCCGGAACAGAGCGATCTACCACTGGACAAGCTTAAACCCATCACAGAACAGCTGGATCAATACTCCCTGCTCCCGGATCCCCTGTGGCAATTATTACTCTGGAGTGCCCACTATTATCAGCATCCTCTGGGTGAAGTGCTGCAACATGCGTTGCCGGTCCTATTGCGCCAGGGAGAAGCGGCGCTTCGACGCCCGCTGGAAAGCTGGCGCCTGACGGCTCAGACACAGCGGGATGGTTATGTGCCGGGAAAAACCGCCCTGCGCCAGCAATTGGCGCTCCAACTGCTGCAAGACGGTCCGCTGACCGCAGCTGACTTGCGCGAAGCTGGAGTGGATGCTCAGGTGCTAGCCAAGCTGGCGGCTAAACAGGTAGTGGAAAAAATAGATCTGCTGGCCTTGCAGGATGACTGGCGCGATACCCTGCTGCTTCATGAGTCCGATCAGCATCAACTCAATACCGAACAGGCTCTGGCTGTAGCCCAGGTGCAGAGTCACGGCCCCTCATTCGGCGTCTTCCTGCTGGATGGCGTCACCGGATCCGGCAAAACCGAGGTCTATTTGCAGCTGATCGCGCCGGTACTGGCGCGCGGCCAGCAGGTCTTGGTGCTGGTCCCCGAAATCGGCTTGACCCCGCAGACGCTACAACGGTTCCGACGCCGGTTTGCGGCACCGATCCTGACCCTGCATTCCGGCATGAATGATCGGGAACGGCTGGAAGCCTGGCTAGCCTGTCAGCAAGGCGAGGCGGCGATCCTCATCGGCACCCGTTCCGCACTGTTCACCCCATTCCAGGATCTGGGACTGATCCTGATCGATGAGGAGCATGACGGCTCCTTCAAGCAACAGGAAGGATTTCGCTATCACGCCCGGGATCTGGCGGTCATGCGCGCACGGCTGGAGTCCTGTCCTATCCTGCTCGGCTCGGCCACTCCGGCGCTGGAAACCGTACAGAATGCCCACAGTGGCAAGTACCAGCACCTGCGGTTGCGGCAAAGGGCCGGTGGCGCCAGCATGGCGCAACAAGTGGTCCTGGATATCAAGGAGGTGCCACTGCAGGCCGGCGTCTCGCCACAACTGCTGCAACTGATGGACAGTCATCTGCAGGCAGGGAATCAAGTGATGCTGTTCCTCAATCGGCGGGGTTACGCCCAGTCCCTGCTCTGCCACCACTGTGGCTGGACCGCGGCCTGTGGCCGCTGCGATGCCTACTACACCTGGCATCAGGGAAGCCGACGCCTGCATTGCCACCATTGTGACAGCCAGCGCCCTGTCCCCAGCCACTGCCCCGAATGCGGTAGTGCCGATTTACAAGGAACTGGCGTCGGGACCGAACAGGTGGAAACCCTGTTGGCGAACCATTTCCCCCGCTTTCGCACTATCCGCATTGATCGGGACAGCACCCGACGCAAAGGCGAGTTGGAGGCACATCTGGATGGCATCCGCCAGGGGGAGTACCAGATCCTGATCGGCACCCAGATGCTGGCCAAAGGCCATCACTTCCCGAATGTCACCTTGGTGGGCTTACTGGATGTGGACAGTGCGCTGTTCTCCCAGGATTTTCGGGCGACCGAGCGACTGGCTCAGCTCTACACCCAGGTCGCTGGCCGCGCAGGGCGAGCCAGCAAGCCCGGACTTGTGGTCTTGCAGAGTCACCACCCTGGCCATTTGCTGCTCCAGGATCTGGTACAAAATGGCTATGACCATTTTGCCCGCACCTGCTTGCAGGAGCGCGCGCTACTGGGATTGCCACCCTTTGCCTTTCAGGCTTTGATGCGCAGTGAAGCGGTACACAAGGCCAATGTGGAACAGTTCATGCTGGACGTCGCCGGGCTCATCATGGGGCGTCGCGCCATCTATCCGGGACTTCAGGTTATTGGCCCTATCTCCGCCCTGATGGAGCGCCGCGCCGGTAAGTATCGGATGCAGTTGCTGCTTCAGGCGCCGCAACGGGCACCGCTGGCTCATCTATTAACCCAGATGCTCGCCGAGATCGAAGCGCTACCTAGTGGTCGCAAGGTCCGCTGGTCGCTGGATGTCGACCCGCAAGAGCTGTTTTAACCGTGGCAGCCCCGTTATCCCCTTCATTGCATCAATAGAGCAAGGATCCAAAGCCGTTGAGCAGTCGTGGCAGGCCGCGGGTAAACTGGACCGGAGCATCCAGCACGGTATAACAGAGGCAACCGTCCGGGGTCACTGGGGCATGGGAATGGGCCCCTTGTAGAAGAAGGAAGTCGCCCGCCTGATAGCAACCGTGCTCATCGAGCATGTTTCCCGCCAGCAACAGGGTCAGTTCATACCCAACATGCTGATGTACCGGTACGCCGCCCCCGGGCTCGATGGCCAGTAGGCTAGCTCTGGAACCATCCACCTCGTTCAATGCCAGGCGGGCTCGGGCTACCTTGCCCATGCGCTGCCACGAAACCGGAAGCAGGTGGCGCAAGGCGCGGGGCATGAGTATCTCCTGTCCCTGCCAATCCAGAACAGGAAGCCGCGATGACATCACGTCTTCCGGCGATGCTGTCGGTGGCGTCTGCAGGATCTGCTGCAACATGGCCTCCAGATCATCCGCCATCAGCGGATGCCCCGTCGGCTCGCCATGCAACAAGGTATCCGCCAACCGAGCCTCCAGTTGATGAACCTGTCTGGCACAGCAATCACAAAACTCCAGATGCGCCGAAACGGCTACTGAAAGACTCGGCGCCAGAGTTCCGGTCGCAAACGCCGACAATAACTGGGGATCAGGGTGGTGATTAATCATCGGCATGACCTATCTGCTCACGAAGTTTTTCCAGCGCTAGCCGTAATCGGGACTTGATGGTGCCAAGAGGCACATCCAGGCGTTCAGCCAACTCTTGCAGGGTCAAGTCCTGCAGATAAATACCTCGCACCACCGCTTGCTGGGCAACTGGCAACCGGTGGATGTAGTGCTCAAGCTGGCGAGTCAGCACCTGATTCTCACCCGTATCTGCAACAAGATCCGTCTCCACCTGCTGTTCCAACACCGGCCAGAGGTCTTCAGCGACCAATTGCTCCTTGCTCGCCATCTGGCGGCGGAGCATGTCGAAGCACTGGTTACGCATCACAGTGTAAATCCAGGTGCTCGCCGCACCCTTCTCCGGTTGATAGAGATGAGCCTTCTGCCAGACGGTCAACAGGGTGTTCTGCACTAGCTCCATTGCTTGAGCTTCGCTGTACAAATGGCGCAGTCCATAACTGCGGATCCGCGGTGCAAAATAACGAAACAGTCGACTATAAGCGTCTGCAGAGCGTTCTTCGGCCACTCGCTGCAGCCACTGAGCCAAATGAGATGGCTCGATCATTTCTGGGTTCGAATCGTCCATCAATGCTCGGATATGATAGGCGTAGGTTGCGCCAGTATACCGGATTGTCGGGCTTGTCATTCGATTCTGATCCTGCCTCATCATCGACTATCAACCTCGAGTGATCCTTGATCATTTTTACGAACCATCCCGACACCAGGATCACCACACAGCGCTGCAATTTGCAAACTGCGGCCAATTGCAATGCAAAATAGGAACCGGCACCTCAGTGTGGCCGCAGCGGTTCATGGACCACATCCATTAAAAATCGCAGGGCATCGCTGCAATCATCGCTTTCCATCAGCGGTAGCTTTTGCTCACCGGAAAGAGGCAATACTTCCAGCCAGCGCTGGGCCACCCAACAGGCATTTGCCCACTCTGGCTGCGGATAATAGGCTGCAAAATCCGGGTGTTCCTCAAACAGCTCACCGAGTTTGCGCGCCAGAATATCCTGCCGGGGGGCCAACTCTGTGGTTTGCCAATTCGGGAGCGCTGTGACCTCGCCCATCAGTAAACCATCGGGCTCGACATCGAGGCTATGCAAGCGATAGCGTTCGATACCGCGCACCGTTATCCCTAAAGTCCCATCATCTAATTGATTGAAATCAGTCACTTCCACTCGAGTACCTAAAGCCAGCAACGGCTGCTGACCATCCTCGCGCCGCGTACCCAGCAGACACAAGCCAAAACCATGGGCCTGGCTCAGGGAGAGCATCCGCAAGTAGCGTGGCTCGAACAGACGTAGTGGTAAAATGCCGCCGGGCAAGAGATAAACATTCAGCGGAAACAGGGGCAGTCGCATCATTTTTCCTCCGGACAACTCGAGTCGGTCATTCCGTCACAGACAATAGGCAAGATCCATACAGCCAGGGCGTTGAGAGTTGCAAATTACGAGTCGCGCTCTTGCCACTATAGGCTGCTATCCCAGAGCAAGCATAAATTCAGCCAACTCCAGACCCGGCGGCAAAGGTAGTCAGGGCGTGCTATTCAGAGTAAAATTTGCCCCCTTATTAATTCGTACTCCATTTTTTGTAGTCACTCCTGTTGTAGTCACTATCGGCAGTACCTGGTTTTAGTTTCCAAATTTGGATGAGCAGAGATGAAAGAGCATATTCAGCAACTACTTGAACAGACAGTGGCCACCTTGATCGCCCAGGGTGAATTGCCCGCCGATCTGGCCCCGCGCATTCAGGTAGACAACACCAAGGATAAGGCTCATGGCGATCTGGCAACCAACCTGGCCATGTTGCTGGCCAAAACGGTCGGTAAGAATCCGCGCCAACTCGCCCAACAATTGATTGATGCCCTGCCCGCCTCAGCACGCGTCGCCAAAGTCGAGATCGCAGGTCCCGGCTTCATCAATTTCTATCTCGATAGCCAGTGGCTGGCTCGTCAAATCGATGGCCTGCTCAGCGATCCGCTACTGGGAGTCAAACCAGCCAATCCGCCCCAAACCATAGTGGTCGACTACTCAGCGCCCAACGTCGCCAAAGAGATGGCGGTGCACCATATCCGCTCCACCGTCATTGGTGATGCAGTCACTCGCACCCTGGAGTTTCTCGGCCACAAGGTGATCCGCGCCAACCACGTCGGTGACTGGGGTACCCAGTTCGGCATGCTCATCGCCTATCTGGAAAAGATGGAAAACGAACACGCCAGCGACATGGAGCTCTCCGATCTGGAAGCCTTCTATCGTGAGGCGAAAAAGTGCTACGACGAAGATGAAGCCTTTGCCGAACGGGCTCGTGGCTATGTGGTGAAACTACAAGGTGGCGATGCCTATTGCCGCACCATGTGGAAGAAGCTGGTCGATTTGACCATGGCACAGAACCAGATCATCTATGACCGCCTGAACGTCAGTCTGAGTACCAAGGATGTCATGGGTGAAAGCCTGTATAACGACATGCTGCCAAGTATAGTGGCCGATCTGCAGGCCAAAGGCATGGCGGTCGAGAGCGAAGGCGCCCAGGTGGTCTTCCTCAACGAGTTCAAGGGTAAAGATGGCGAGGCCATGGCGGTCATAGTGCAGAAGAAGGATGGTGGTTTCCTCTACACCACCACCGACATTGCCTGTGCCAAGTATCGCGTCGAGACGCTGGGTGCCGATCGGGTGCTCTATTTCATCGACTCCCGTCAGCACCAGCATCTGATGCAAGCCTGGACCATAGCGCGCAAGGCCGGTTATGTTCCAGAGCACGTCTCGTTGGAACATGAAGCCTTCGGCATGATGCTGGGCAAAGATGGCAAGCCGTTCAAGACCCGCTCCGGCGGTACCGTCAAACTCTCGGAATTACTGGATGAAGCCGAGCAGCGCGCCCGGGATCTGATGGCCAGCCGTGACAGTGATCTTAGCGCCGAAGAACAGGCGGAAGTGGTCCATGCCGTCGCCATGGCGGCGGTCAAATATGCGGATCTGTCGAAAAACCGCACCACCGACTACATCTTCGACTGGGACAACATGCTGGCATTTGAAGGCAATACAGCGCCTTATCTGCAATATGCCTACACCCGGATCCAGTCCATCTTCCGCCGAGCCGGTGCTGATGCCGTCTCGGGGCCGGTGCAACTGAATGAGGCCGCCGAAGAAGCCTTGGCCCAGAAGCTGATGCAGTTCAACGATGCCATCCAGAATGTGGCCGCCAAGGGTATGCCCCATCTGCTGTGTACCTATCTGTACGAGCTGTCCGGCCTGTTTATGAGCTTCTACGAAGCCTGTCCGATCAATAAGGAAGGAGTAGAAGCCGCCCAGAAAGCCAGCCGCCTGACACTGTGTGCCGCCACTGCCCGAGTCATCAAGCAGGGGCTGGGGCTGCTGGGCATCCAGGTTCTGGAGCGCATGTAAGTCATGACTCAGGATTACGTCCGCACCACACGACAATCGCGCAAACGGAAACCGGCCAGCCGTGCGGCGGCCGGACGTCGCCCGGCACCACCCGCGTTCCCGCTGGTGCGAGTCGTGCTGGCGGCAGCGCTGGTCATCGGCTTCGGTATCTTCCTGTATATGCTCAAGGGCAGTGCTGGCGATCCCCAGCCCAGCGGCAAGGCGGCTCCGGTCGTCAAACCCATTCCCATCGAAGAGCAGCGGCCGGCCAAAGAAAAGTTTGACTACATGGCGCTGTTGGAAAATAAGGAAGTGAATGTCGACTTGCCCAGTGGCGCCACACCGACCGATCTGAGTATCGATCCGGAGCAACGCAAGCGGCTGCTGGCCCAGCAGCAACTGTTGGAGCAACAACGCTTGAAGGCGCAGCAACTCAGTGGCGCCCTGACCACACCGGACGGACAACCGGTGCCGGCGGGAACCGTAGCACCCAAGCTGAGTGAGCCGGAGCGCGCCGCTGCGCTGTTGGCGGGCCAAATAGTGCCGTTTGCCAGCAGCGAGAACAAACCGGCCGCTTCCGCCGTGCCAACCAGCGCCAGCAGCAGTGGTCGCGTCATGATGCAATGCGGCGCGTTCCGCAGTGCCGATCAGGCTGCATCCATGAAGCTTCGCCTCTCCCAACAGGGGCAAGCAGCCCAGGTTCAGCAAACCCAGCTCGCCACCGGCACCTGGCACAAGGTGGTACTCGGCCCCTTCTCTTCCCGCGCCGAGGCCGAACGCAAAAAATCCGAACTGCAAGCCCAGCATATGGTCGACAGCTGCACTCTGTGGAATAAATAATGTCCGGCATCTGTCTGGCATACCGCAACAGCAGGGCGACTTAGAGTCGCCCTCGTTTTAGCCCACTCATAGCTCCCGCTCTTGAAAACCTTTACCGCCGACCCCATCTGTTTGTCATACACCCGTACCAGCCCATAACGGCACTCTCTATCTGCTCAAGCGAGGTTTCCAGTGACTACAATCGTATCCGTGCGTCGTAACGGCCAAGTGGTGATCGGCGGCGACGGCCAGGTCTCCCTGGGCAATACAGTGATGAAGGGGAATGCCCGCAAGGTTCATCGCCTGGCCGGTGGCAAGGTACTGGCCGGTTTTGCCGGTGGTACCGCCGATGCCTTCACCCTGTTGGAGCGCTTCGAAGCCAAGTTGCAGGCGCATCAGGGCAATCTGGAGCGTGCCGCCGTCGCCCTCGCCAAAGAGTGGCGCAGCGATCGGGCACTGCGCAAGCTCGAAGCCATGCTGGCTGTGGCCGACGCCAACAAATCCTTCATCATCACCGGAAATGGTGACGTGGTGCAGCCGGAGCAGGATCTGATCGCCATGGGCTCCGGTGGCAGCTATGCCCAGGCCGCGGCCCGCGCCCTGCTGGAAAATACCGAGCTGGATGCCCAAACCATAGTCCAGAAAGCACTGGCCATTGCTGGTGATATCTGCGTCTTCACCAACAGCTTCCAGACCATTGAAGTGCTGGATTACCCAGCCGCCTGAATCGTCCATCGGGCCGCAAGCTGCGGCCCGTTATAAGGAATCCACCATGTCCGAAATGACCCCCAGAGAAATTGTCCACGAGCTGGATCGCCACATCATAGGCCAGGCCGATGCCAAGCGCGCCGTGGCCATCGCCTTGCGCAATCGCTGGCGCCGTATGCAGCTCGAGCCGAGTCTGCGCCAGGAAGTATCGCCGAAAAACATTCTGATGATTGGCCCCACCGGGGTCGGCAAGACCGAGATCGCCCGTCGTCTGGCCAAGCTGGCCAACGCCCCCTTCATCAAGGTAGAAGCCACCAAGTTCACCGAGGTGGGGTATGTGGGTAAGGAAGTGGACTCCATCATCCGCGACCTGACCGATATGGCGATGAAGATGGTGCGCGAACAGCAGATCGAGAAGAATCGCTTCCGCGCCGAAGAGGCGGCAGAAGAGCGGATCCTGGATGCGCTGCTGCCCGCACCTCGCGAAGGCTGGGGCCAGAATGACAAACCGGACAATAGCCATACCCGCCAGATCTTCCGCAAAAAGCTGCGCGAGGGTGAGCTGGATGACAAAGAGATAGAGCTGGAATTGGCGGCCCCGCAAGTAGGGGTGGAGATCATGGCGCCTCCCGGCATGGAGGAGATGACCAATCAGCTGCAGAGCCTGTTCCAGAACATGGGCCAAGGCCAAACCAAGAAGCGTAAGTTGAAGGTCAAGGATGCGCTCAAACAGCTCATCGAAGAGGAAGCGGCGCGGTTGGTCAATCCGGAAGAGCTCAAGGAGCAGGTGATCGCGGCGGTCGAAAACCAGGGCATCGTCTTCATCGACGAGATCGACAAGATCTGCAAACGCGGCGAGTCTTCCGGCCCCGACGTCTCACGCGAGGGGGTACAGCGGGATCTGCTGCCACTGGTTGAAGGCTGCACCGTCAATACCAAGCACGGCATGGTGCGCACTGACCATATCCTGTTTATTGCGTCAGGTGCCTTCCAGATCGCCAAACCGTCGGATCTGATCCCGGAACTGCAGGGGCGTCTGCCGATCCGGGTCGAACTCGGAGCCCTCAGCACCGATGATTTTGAACGCATTCTCACCGAGCCCAACGCCTCGCTGACCGAACAGTATCAGGCGCTGATGGCCACCGAAGCGGTCACCATCGAATTTACCAGCGGCGGTATCCGTCGCATCGCCGAGGCGGCCTGGCAGGTCAACGAACGCACTGAAAACATTGGCGCCCGTCGTCTGCACACTGTCATGGAAAAGCTGATGGAAGATATCTCGTTTGAAGCGGCTGACCATGCGGGTCAAACCCACGTCATCGATGTCGATCACGTCAATCTGCATCTGGGCAAGCTAATCGAAGATGAAGATCTGAGCCGCTACATCCTCTAAATCCTCTCCTTACTGCGGTTCGAGCCACGCGCAAGGCTGGCTCGAACCCAGCTCATGGCCAAAACCATGAACTCAAGAACAGTAACCGCTTGTAGATCGGGGATTCGCTTTCCAAAGCAGGATGGGCTCCTTATACTTGAGCCACCTGTATCCGTCTCGGTAAAAAAACCATGGAATACAATACTTCAGAACTTTGTGACACCTATGCCGATCTGGTCGACGTCGTCGAGCCCATGTTCAGCAGTTACGGCGGCCGGAACTCGTTCGGTGGCGTCATCAGCACCATCAAGTGTTTCGAAGCCAATGGCCTGATCCGTGAACTCATCAAGGAGAGCGGTGTGGGTCGGGTATTGTTGATCGATGGCGGCGGCTCGCTACGGCGCGCGCTGATTGATGCCGAGATGGCAGCCATAGCCCAGGAAAACGGCTGGGAAGGCATTGTCTGCTACGGCAGCGTGCGCGAAGTCGATGCGCTGGGTGATCTGGATATCGGTATTCAAGCCCTAGCCTCCATTCCGGTCGGCGCCGAAGATAGCGAAAGCGGCGATACCGATCTGCCGGTGAATTTCGGTGGCGTTACCTTCCTGCCGGATGATCACCTGTATGCCGATACGACCGGTATTATTCTGTCGCCAGAGCCCCTCGACATCGAGTGATAGCGCCTACAAAAACGCCGGTCATTGACCGGCGTTTTGCTATGACATCCGTGACAGGATTCAGACGCTCTCTTCCATCTGATCCATCTTGCCCAGCAGGGCACGCAGGCGCTCTTGCCATGCTTGATGATCATTGCGCAGTTGCTGGTTTTCATCCTTGAGCCGCAGGTTCTGAGTCTTCAACTCTTCCATTTCCATTTTCAGCAGTGCGATATTGTCTACCGCGGTCTGCACCTTGGCTTCTAGTTGTTCCAGTACTTCAAGAGACATAGTCATACCCATTGTCTTGTTGATCATTTCCGGGAGGTGATCACCCAGGCTCAGGGCCCAGAATACCCCGTCCCCCCAGAGGCAACAAGGTTTGCCACCGGCTTTGTCCCTTCAGTCGGCTTACTTGCTGCTTTCCTCGGCAACCTCAGGCCAACTGTCGATACAGGGCGAATAATCCGGCACACACCAGCAGCATCTTGCCCGCATACGCCAGATTCCAGAACAGTAGATCCCGCGCCCGGACCCGGTAACAAGCCAGCAGCGCCAGGTTGGCACCGGACAAGGGCGTCGCCCCGGTGGCAAGCCCCCACCCCAGCAGAAACGTCATGCCCAGCAAAGTCGGGTCCGGTTGCAAATGCCAGAGTAGCGGCGAAAGCGAGGAGATGGTGATGATCGGATGCACGCCCAGATAGGCGATGATCAGGATCAGGGCGACCGTCAGGGTCGCCTCTAGCACCCCAAATTCGTGGAATGCCGCCAGCAAGGGGGCCGGCGACCAGACCTGGGTCAAGCCGTTGATCGCCGCGGCCAACAGACCGGCACCGAGGAACAGCACCAGCTGGCTGCCCATGGACGGAAACCGCTCCGTCACCTGACGCCGCAGTGCCAGCGTCATCTTGTGCTTGGGCATCAACAGCATGGAGATCAGGGGTGCGGCCAGCGAAATAATGCCGACGATACTCAATTCTGGCCACAGCAGACGACCCAGGATCACGGTCAAGGCCAACAATCCCGGCAGCAGCAGCGTCTGTACCCGCAGCGGGTAGCCCTCGAAGTTGTCGACGCCCAGGCGGCGCACCTCTAGCGCCGTAATCAGCATGGCGGCGAGAGAGCCCAATACACCGAAGGGCAGAAGATGGGTGAAGATCATCCCCGGGGCATAGGTCACGGCGACCGCCATGGCGATGAAGAAGGGGGACCAGAAGGCGGCACAGCAATAGATACGGCTGAGCATGATCACCTGCCGCCGCTCGAGCTGGCCTTGCCGGGCGAGACGGTCCCCGACCACGAACAACACCGACATGTTGATCACGGCACCCAGCAGGTTGACACCCAACAGTGTGCTCCAGACCCCTTTCCAACCGGGCCAGGTGCCCTTGTTCTGGGTCAGGGAGCCGGTGGCCAGATTCAGACAACTCACAGCGGCAAACAGGGTGACCATGTCCACATTCGGTAACAACAGGTCGGCTAACGCCAGTCGCGCGCCCTGACTCCAGGCCAGCAACAGCAACAACAAGGCACCCAGGTAGAGCACCAGACACTGCCGTCGTGCGGCCGGATCCAGGGTCGGTCCCAGCAACAGTGCCGCCCCCCAAGCCAGCATAGCCGCAGGCCAGATGGAAACGTGAAGATAGAGATGAGCCAGATCGGCCAACCACATGCAGAGGATCAGGACACCGGCAATCCGTTTGCTCAAGCCAGGGCTCCTTGCTCAGGCTGGGGGCAGGTTGGAGACGAGCCAGCCGTCCCGCCTGCCAGGCTCAGGACGGCTGGCGGGCTAGAGCCCCTGATTCATATCCAGCGACGGCTTGTCACAGTCTGGATGGCCGACTTCCCGGGCCGGGACTCCGGCGACTGTGGTGTGGGGCGGTACCGCCTGCAAGACCACACTACCGGCACCGATCTTGGCGCCGCAACCGACTTCAATATTGCCCAGCACCTTGGCGCCAGCGCCGATCATCACACCTTCTCGGATCTTCGGATGACGGTCACCATGTTCCTTGCCGGTCCCGCCGAGAGTGACGTTTTGCAGGATCGAGACATCATTCTCCACCACCGCCGTTTCGCCGATGATGATACCGGTGGCATGGTCAAACATGATGCCGCAACCAATCTGCGCCGCCGGATGCACATCCACCGAAAACACCACGGAAATCTGGTTTTGCAGGAAAGTGGCCAGCGAATAGCGCCCCTGTTGCCATAACCAGTGCGCCACCCGGTAGCCTTGCAGGGCATGGAAACCCTTGAGGTAGAGCAAGGGAGTGGAGTAGTAACGCACCGCTGGATCCCGATCCTTGACCGCACAGATATCGGCCGCAACCGCATCCAGAATATCCGGTTGTGCCGCCAGCGCGGTTTCTATCACCTCGCGCAGCACCATGGCGGGCATGACAGCGCTAGCCAGCTTGTTGGCCAACTGGAAACTTAAGGCTGAACGCAATGAATCATGATTGAGGATGGTGGAGTGAAAGAAACTGGCCAGCATCGGCTCTTCAGCCGCCATGATGGCAGCCTCTTCACGAATCTTGTCCCAGGTGACTTGTTTGATGCAGGCCATGGCTCATCCTTGCGCTTCGGAGTGTCGGGAGATAGCGTCTTCTTGTGGTAGAGCGGAAATGGGGTCCATATGGATAATCACATCCGCACCAGGGAATGCCCCGCGGATCAGCGCCTCGGCTCGATCCGCCAGTTCGTGGGCCTGTACCAGGGGCAAGAAATCATCCAGCTCCAGATGCAACTGAATAAAGCGCAGTGGCCCTGACTGACGGGTGCGCAGGTCATGGATACCATGCACGCCCGGCACCGAAGTCGCCAACGAGACAATCTGCTCGCGCTCGCCATCTGGCAGTTGCCTATCCAGCAGCGTCTGCACCGCGTCATAGCCAATCTGCAGAGCGCCCTTGAGGATATAGAGCCCCAGCAGCATGGCGAACAAGCCATCGGCCCACAACCAGCCGTACCAGGAACAACCCAGCGCCAGCAAGACACCGGCGTTGAATAACAGATCGGATTGGTAGTGCAGACGATCCGCCTTGATGGCCTGACTCTGGGTCTTTTGTACCACCATGCTCTGGAACATCACCAGCAGTAAGGTCAGTAACAGGGCTCCGACGGTCACCCAGATACCGATATCCAGATGACGCATGGGCTCTGGATTGACCAGACGGGAGAAACCATTCATCACCAGCACAACCGCAGAACCCGTGATAAATGCCGCTTGGGCCAGACTGGCCAGGGATTCGGCTTTGCCGTGGCCAAAACTGTGATCGGCATCGGCGGGAACCAGAGCGTAGCGGATCGCCACCAGATTGATGATCGACGCACTGATATCCATCAGCGAGTCGGTCAGTGATGCCAGCAGACTGGAAGAGCCCGTCATCAGCCAAGCCGCGAGCTTGGCAATGATCAGGATGCCGGCAGTTGCCGTCGATGCCAAACCCGCCAGTGTTACCCAGCGGGAGTAGGAAGAAGTAGTGGTCACAGTGTCATCCCCGACGAACCAGGAGGCATTCCGCACCTCCACATGTGAAAAGGATCACTATCATACCTGTTGGCAAGGTAAGGACAATCCCCGTCCTGCCATCCCCCAGCCGGACTGGCAAACGGTGACCCGCCATCGGCGTCACCCTGGAATTGGATGACGAGACACTGGGCAACGAGAAGCATGACAGGGCAGCCGCGCCATGAGTGACCACCCGAACAAGGTGCAGCTGGGTCATTACACGGCGGTGTGGAGGCAAGGAATTGACGAGGAAGATCCCGGTGGACCCTCATTAAGCATCGACGTCAGAAATAAAACCTAATGAGCGGAGAATTGAATATAACAATATTTAAATCAGCTTGACTATTCACTCATCATTCACAGAATAATAGAATAATAGAATAATAGAATAATAGAATAATAGAATAATAGAATAATAGAATAATAGAATAATAGAATAATAGAATAATAGAATAATAGAATAATAGAATAATATAATAATAGAATAATAGAATAATA
>JBBRVG010000065.1:0-24477 GCA_038247115.1 Enterobacterales bacterium
TCATTGCATATCAATTTTTTTGACATCCAATTCCTGTGAGTGCCCACACAGATTGCTTGATTTGATTGTTAAAGAGCGTGACAGCCTTGGCTGTCGTGGGATGCGTAGTCTACGCAACCCGCGTTGTCAGTCAAGCATTTTATTCTTTGCTTTCAACGCTGCCGGACATCTCGTCCGTCGATGAGGGCGCATTATAGGGAGCTCATTTCCCCTGACAAGGATTTTCTTTAAAAACCAAGTTAACCGAACAAAATTGCAGCACACCTGCTAAAACCTGCACATACAAGCCCCACATACACAAACTCACCTACAGTTGAGAGCCTGAAAGCGCAAATAATCAGCCTCATTGGGATCTCATTCAAAATTTATGGCACCTATTTGCGGGAATACATGCGCTTTATAGCAGGAGCACTTGCCATTTGCCTGTATATTACCTAGGTTTATTTAGGCGCAAGCGCTGAGGCCATTCGGGAGTGAGGTAAATCTCCAGGGACTGGTGAACTGAAACCATTGACGGAAGGAATTTGTATAATGTTTCAAAATGCCCCACTCGCAACGCAAATTCGATTTGTTCGAGAATGCCCCAGCGCGGAATGCTTGAACCAGACTCTATTTGAGTTGGCAAAAAAGTCTGGCTTTGATTACTACCAATTCAATCTGTTTTTACCATCGGGACTATTGCAGTCGCACGTATCGATTTTTAGCCACAGTCCAGAAAATTGGCTTGAACAGTACTGGCAGAATCAGCTTGCAGTCCATGACCCCCTGCTTCTTATGGCTCTGCGTCAAAATCAGCCCATTATCTGGCATGAGTTATCCACTACCGACACTATGGTAACGGAAAAGGGCATGGCCATCATGGACCAACGTGCAGAGCATGGTATGCGGGAAGGAGTCACCTTACCGATACATAGCGGGCAAGGTCACCATGGCATGCTGCATTTAAGTCGTGAACATGCAACAGGTGATGTCTTATCGTCGCTGCCACAGCTGGGCATGCTCTATCCGTATATCTTTCAACGCGCCTGCGATTTAATGAGCCCGCCCGGTCCGAATCTTTCCGAACGCGAACGCCAGTGTCTATTCTGGGTCAGTGAGGGGAAGACATCTTGGGAAGCGGCAAAGATTTTGGGGATTACCGAACGCACGGTCAACTTCCACCTCAATAGCGCCATCCGCAAAACAGGCTGCAAAAATCGCTATCAAGCCATTGCGCGGAATGTTGCGGCAGGGCAACTTCGCCCGGATCTCCAACGTTTGAATATCATCAAAAATATCAAAGCCTAATCCAGATGAATGAGGGAGGCATACTCCCTCCTCATCCCCACCCCGTGATCATCTGGAGTGGTCAGCATTCCACTTGAACGCCCAGCTCCACCACTCGGTTCGCCGGTATATGAAAGAAGTCATTCGCACGAAGTGAATTCTTGCTCAACAGAATAAACAGCTTCACACGCCACATCGCAAACAATGACCGTCTGGTCGGGATCAGCGTCTCTCGCGAGAGAAAGAACGATGTGCCCATCAAATTGAACACCATCCCCTTTTGAGCACATCGACGAAACACCTCATCGACATCCGGGGTTTCATGAAAACCATAGGTTGCGGAAATGCGCCAGAACGTCTCTGACAAGCGTTCAATCTGGACGTGCTGATCAGGCTCAACAAAAGGCACATCCTGGGTACGGAATGTCATGATCACCACTCGCTCATGCAATACCTTATTATGTTTCAGGTTATGCAGTAGCGCGTGAGGCACCCCTTGCTGTGTTCGCGCCATATAAATTGCTGTGCCCGGCACCCTTGCCGGCTGATCCTTGTCCAAAGAGTGGATGAACGCCTCCAACGGCATGCTCATACGGGACAACTGTCGAAAGAGTAAAAAGCGCTCCCACTTCCATGTCGCCATCACGGTAAACATGACACAACCCAGAGCCAGCGGTAACCACCCCCCAGCTAGCAGCTTCAACGCATTGGCGGCAAAAAATGGCACATCGATGATCAGCATGACAATGAGTAACGCTCTGACCAGCAGACTCGGCCAGTCCCAGTTATAACGAGCCACAGTACAAGCCAGAATAGTGGTAATAACCATAGTGCCTGTCACTGCAATCCCATACGCGGCAGCCAGATTACTGGACTCCCGGAACGCGACCACCACCACAATCACCGCAATGAATAACATCCAGTTGATAAAAGGTAGATAAATCTGCCCAGCTTCACTCTCGGAAGTGTGCTTGATCGTCATGCCAGGTAGATAGCCGAGTCGGACAGCTTGTCGAGTCAACGAGAATACGCCGGAAATAACTGCTTGCGAGGCAATCACTGTGGCCAAAGTCGCCAATATGACCATGGGCACTAGCGCCCAATCAGGTGCCAACAGGAAGAACGGATTTTTGATGGCTGCCGGATCACTCAGTAACAGCGCACCTTGTCCGAAGTAGTTAAGTAATAAAGCGGGCAAAACCACAATCACCCAAGCCAGGCGAATGGGTTTCTTACCAAAGTGCCCCATATCGGCATATAAGGCCTCGACACCGGTGATCGCCAACACCACAGAACCTAATGCCACGAAACCAATCCATTTATAGGTGGCAAAAAACTGAATCGCCCATTTGGGGTGCATGGCAGCCAAAATTTCCGGATGCTTGATAATCGAGACCAGCCCCAAGACCCCCAAAGAACAAAACCAAAGCAACATGATGGGACCAAATAGTCGGCCAACTTGAGCGGTACCATGCTTCTGAATCATGAATAACAAGGTCAGCACCACGATAGCCACAGGCAATATATAAGGCGTGAATAACGGGGTTACGATCTGCAGTCCCTCCAGCGCCGATAACACCGACATAGCAGGAGTGATGACCACTTCGCCATAGAAAAACCCGCCACCGATCAATCCCAAGACCAGTAATAGCGTCGTCATGGCAGGTGGTGTGTTGCGACCCGCCAATGACATCAGCGTCAAAATACCTCCCTCGCCCCGGTTATCAGCCCGGAGCACGAAGGCCAAATACTTGGCCGATACCACCAGAATCAATGACCAGAAGATCAATGAAAGAAAGCCAAAAACCACACTCTGGGTGGGAGCCAAACCAATATGCGGAGAGAAGCATTCTTTAAAGGTATATAGAGGACTAGTACCAATATCGCCATACACGACACCAATCGCCGCAAGCGTGATTGCCGGTAATTTCTGTTTGTTGTGTGCGTCCATGTTCGCTCTTGGCTATGTTTCCACAAATAAACTCCTGCCTTGAGAACAGGGGATCATTGCGATGTTAAAAAGAAATAATCAGCTTGTGATGGTCACAAAATGCCCGGCGCAAAAACCCATAGACCCTGAACCCTCACGCCAGATGACATGGCGCTAGTCATACTGACTGGATGACACGCTAGGCAGTGAATGTCTGGACTGGGGACCAAACCCAGGTTCTTGATCCCGATCGATCCGCGGACGCTTGCCACGGCTCGGTTCGCGAACCGTCGAGGGCGAAGAAGTGGTATCTCGGTGAGGCATGGAACGGCGACGCTTCCCACTCTGACTGCGAACCGGCGTAGGGGTTAAAAATGCCAACAAGAAACCGCGACAGGCCAGAAGAGCGATCACGACCGTTATCACTATCAGTATCGTGATAAAGCGCGCCGCATCACGGCTCATATCTTCGATGATCGCCGCATAGTTGCTCTGTGTCGCCAAATAATCCATGACCTCCTTGCGGAAAAACATCCGGACCAAGAAGAGGATATCTGCCAACAACATAGTCACAACACCCCACTTGAACAGGCGTGGAATGAAGATCATGATCAGACCGATAACAAACAGCATCACGCCACCACCGATAAAACCGGTATCCATGAAGTCTTTCAATGGAATAGCGGTCGCCAGATTCGGCATGGCGAGCAACCCCAGTAAGGGCCGCCAATTTACTGTGCGATTCATGTGTGTATCAATTCCTGATCAATTGAGGACGAAGCAAATTCCAAGGCGGTTATTTCACCACGAATAGCCTCGGCTCGCACCTCTCTTGCAACGATTGTCGGTATGCCATAGGGCCGAAGCGGCTAATAATCAATCTACTGCATTAAGCGGCCTTGCGTTTGCGGGGGCTGCATCGCCAGATCCCAGAACGCAATTAACTTGGCAACACCTAGATAACGGGTCGAAAAATCCGGGATATCGCCACTGACGGTGGACCCGAATGGGAGCGAACTCTCGGCTCGAACCCGACGCCAATCACCACCATCAACCATTTCTATCCGGTTCAATCCAGAAGCGTGGGGATACATCGCTCTGCCGACGGCCAATACCATGGCGACGATCCTCTTTATCCAGCTCCCAACGGATATCGGCTCGCCGATCATCCTGCTCACGACGCCGCGCATAACGCCGCTCTTTCCCCCGGTAGATGCTCATCACGACTCTCCTACATCCTCACGACTCAAGCATAGTCGGCGCGGAGATCAACCTCCATACCGCGGGAAGCGGACACCGGAAGGAACAGAACTCACACCGGGGAAAAGGACGTGATACCCTTGCCCCACAAGCTCACTATCACCTCATTTTTGGTCCACTGCGGAGGCAGGATGATTCACTGGAATGCAGATCCGATATTGCTACAACTCGGTCCCTTGGCCATTCACTGGTATGGCGTTTTGTTCGCCGGCGGTTTTTTGCTGAGCTACCAGATCATGCAGTGGATTTACCACCGTGAAGGTCAGCCCACTGAGCAACTGGATAAACTGCTGACCTATATCTTTATTGGTACAGTGCTGGGCGCTCGACTGGCCCATGTGGTGTTTTACGAACCTGAGTATTACTTCAGCAACCCGTGGGAAATCCTGAAAATCTGGAAGGGCGGGCTCGCCAGCCATGGCGGCACCCTGGGGGTGTTATTAGCCATTGTAGTCTTTGTCCGTCAACACTCCGATGTCCGTATCCTCTGGCTGCTGGATCGCCTGGCGATCCCCACGGCGCTGACGGCTTGCTTCATTCGCCTCGGTAACTTCATGAACTCGGAAATAGTCGGTCTGCCCACCGATGGCAGCTGGGGCGTGGTATTCGAGAAAGTCGATATGCTGCCTCGCCACCCGGTGCAATTGTATGAAGCAGGCTGCTACGCCCTGATCTTTGTCCTGTTGCTGGTGCTCTACCGTCTGAACAAAATGCAGCGCGAGGGATTGGCTTTCGGCCTGTTTATGACGCTGATTTTTGGCTCTCGCTTCCTGCTGGAATTCTTCAAGACGCCACAAGCCGCCTACGAGGTGGGCTACAGTATCAGTGTCGGACAATGGTTGAGCGTGCCGTTTATTTTGTTCGGCATCTTCATGATGCTGCGCGCCAAAACACCCCGGATCTGAGTCGGTCTCGGAGCAGGTCCTTCATTTAAAACTGAACCACTGAACCATTAGACTGGGTTCAGCGGCGAAGCTGCTACGACGACAAAGCAGTCCTTGTCTATCGCCCTCCGGTATAACAAGTTCCGGAGGAGCGATATGGGTAGGCGACCGAGAGGTCGCCTTCATTACTGTACTGTAGGTATGGTTGTGACGCCGAAGAGGAACTCGGCAACAGCCAGGGACTGAACCATATTCAACACCCGTCATGCCGACTCATGCCGACTCATGCCTAGAAGTGGTAGGCCGCGCCAACCAAGCCGTTCAACATATGCTTACTCTGCACGATCGGGCTGTCCGCCGCCTCGCTGACTAACTGGCTGTATCCTGCCATCGCGATCAAACTCCAGTGCTCACTGATGGCGTAGCTGAGTGTGCCGTTGAGGCCGACGCTCTGCAAGCCAGCCCCCGGCCGATAGGCCTGAAATTGCGAGGAGGCAGCTTGGGCCGCCGAGACACCAAAATAGGAGTTCATGTAGTCGGCATCCGCCCAGCGGCTCTGCACACCCAATGTAGCGCTCCAGCTCGGAGCTATCTCGATGTCACCGGTAAGGCCCAGATCAACCCAAGTACCACCATGCCCGCGGTTCTGCAGGTCATGCATCGCTTGCAGACTTAACGCCAGGCCATACAGCTGATATTGCACGGCCAGTCCGCCCTCCGTTGTCCCCTTGAGCTTGCCCATGCCACGCAAAAAGTCACGATCGGCCTGGCTTCCCCGGACACGACTGTGATCGAAGGTCTCATCACGGCCACCATCGTAACCGAGCAGCAGCGTCGCCTGCAGATTGTCGTTGGCATACGGGGTCCATCCAAGGCCCGAATTACCGACGGAAAACACGCCCCAATCCTGACTCTGCCACACGCCCTGCGCATAGGGGATGGGGGCAATGTCATAGGCTCGGCTGCCGGCATAGAGAGGACCAACGCCCACCCCCACGCCGAGAGTCGCTCCGCTTTGGCCCTCCTCGCTGCTCTGCCGCTGCACGGCGCGGACCGCCTGCTTTTTGACTGCCTGTCGGGTCTGAGTGGTCGCGGGCACGGCCGCAGTCGTCGCGGTTGCGACGAGCAGTAGCGCTAGGCAAGCTGAATATTTCATCGTGGTGTTCTCGCTGCAGGTAGAATTGATACTCTTGAGTCTGCACCTCTCGGCTTAATATTGAGTTAGCGTCAGATTAAGGACGGATTAACAACGAGGCAGGGAAGCTGCCACTGCGGTGGTGATTGCAGTAGGCTGCGTACATGACATATTGAACCGGAAGAACGCCATGAAGTTGCTACTCATCGAGGACGATCTCCAACTGGGTAAGGCGGTGACACGAGCGCTGGAGTTGGCTGGTTTTGACGTCTGCTGGATCCGTATGCTGCGCGATGCCGATGGGATGCTGCGAGCCAATTCCTTTGCCGCCGTGCTGCTCGATCTGAGCCTGCCCGATGGCGATGGTCTGGATCTGTTGATCGGTTGGCGCCGACGGGGCGAGAAGGTGCCCGTCATCATACTGACGGCGCGTGATGCGGTGGAGGACCGCATCGGAGGGCTGGACTCTGGCGCCGACGACTACCTGCCGAAGCCGTTTGCTGTTCCGGAGCTCATCTCGCGGCTACGCGCCTTGACCCGCCGGGCAGCAGGTTTTGCCAGCCAGATCTGGGTTGTCGACGAGTTGGCGCTGGATCCGGTCAATCACCGTGTGTCCTTGGCTCAGACCCCCATCGCGCTGCCACCTCGCGAGTTCGCCCTGTTGCTGGAATTGATGAAAAATGCGGGACAGGTAGTCCGCAAACAGGCGCTGTTGGCAGAGCTGTTCAGCGACGACGACGGCATCGAAAGTAATTCTCTTGAGGTGCATATCCATCATCTGCGGCGCAGGCTCGGCAACGCACGCATTCTGACGGTACGTGGGGTCGGATACCTGCTGCAGCAGTTCGACGGGGATGCACCATGAGGCGGTTTCGCAGCATCTGTCTGCGGCAGATCGTATTGCAAGTGCTATTCATAGGCGCGCTCTGGGGCGCCTTTTCATGCTACTTCCTGACGACATTGCACGACAGAGCCTATCAGACCCTCGACAAGCAACTGACGATCATTTGCCATGGTGTCGCCGGTCTGTATGACAAGCAGGCGATCGACCATGATGTCATTCCCCGGCTGATGTCGCAGATCGATATCATCTTCCGCGAAGTAATGAACCTCGACGAGGAAGCTGGCTTCATCTACCACCCTATGTTCCAGATCGTCGATCGACAGGGCATTCTGGCCTACCGTTCACCCAATGCGCCGGCAACACCGCTGCTGCAAACACCCACGCACGCGGCCCAGATCACCCATCAGGGGCAGATTTGGCACGCCGTAGCCATCGAGAGCAACAGTGAGCACTGGTTGGTAATTGCCGCCGAATCGGAGCATGACCGCGAACTACTCATCGGCTCGCCAAACGATGTGCTGTTCATCCTGATCATCTTTTTGTTGTTCAGCCTGCTGATGACCTGGGCCAGCCTGCACTGGGGTCTGCGGCCACTGCGGCTGACGGCACGGGAGATCGATGCCCGCCAGCCGGGTGACTTCACCCCAATGCAGATCGGCATCGATTACAGCGAAACACGGCCCTTGGTCAACGGCATCAATCAGTTGATGAGTCGGCTCGAGCAGAACATCCGCCGCGAGAAGCAACTGCTGGGTGATGCGGCCCATGAGCTGCGCACGCCAATAGCGGCGGTACTGGCACAACTGCACCTGCTGGAGTTGGCAACACAGCCCCAGGAGCGACGTGCCGTGATCGCCGAGATGCATCAAGGACTGGAGCGGGCGGCGTCGCTGAGCCGGCAATTAATCGCCATTGCGCGGCTGGAGGCCGATGACTTCACCCTGCACCCGTCACCGCAAGATCTGGTCGCGCGCGTCACCGACTGCATCACCCTTTACTACCCACTGGCGCTATCGCACGGCATCCAGATTGCGTATCACGGACCGGAGCAATGGCCCTGCCGTCTCGATCCCCAGGCACTGACCTCGATACTCAACAACCTGATCGAGAACAGCATCAAATATGGTCTGCGTGGAGGGCACATACTGCTGTCGCTACAAATCGAGGTAGAGCAGGCGCGGTTGCAGGTGCGCGATGACGGCCCAGGCATTCCCCCTGAGCACAAGGCACGCATCTTCGAGCGCTTCTACCGGGTACCAGGTATGGAGGCCACCGGTAGCGGGCTCGGCCTGGCGATCGCTCATGCGCTGGCGGAGCGGATGGGGGGCACTCTCGGGCTATGTGCCGGACTAAAACATCGCGGTATAGGCTTCGAGCTGCGACTGCCATGCGAGTCGGCGACCGGGGAAAAGCAGATCAAGTCCTGAGCCCGCCACAGCCCCTGCACAAAGCCCGACGTCATTAATCATTTGATAATCCAATCGGATACAGAATAGAGGACGCTGAATACTGGTGGGAGCCCACAGCAAGATGACGGGGATAGAGCCCGCCGTCGGCCTCCGGCCCAAACCCCGATGGACATGAGAGACTCCACATGAAACTTGCTGCCCGGCTACGCCGTCATCCTCGCCTGTCGCTGGTCCTGCTGCTCGGCCTGTCTGCAGGCTCATTCTGGCTGCTGCATCCCCATACCGCCTCACCCGCCGAGTCGGCTCCCGACCTGAATGAACAAGCCGCGCTGACGGTGAGCGTTATCCAACCCCGACACCACAGCTGGCCCCAACGACTCACAGCCAATGGCAACATAACAGCATGGCAGGAGGCAAGCGTCGGCAGCGAGATCGGCGGCCTGCGGCTGACCGAGTTGCATATCGACATCGGCGATCATGTCACTCGCGGCCAGTTACTCGCGCGGCTGGAGGATAGGACTGTGCAGGCAGAACTCGCCCAGACCCAGGCCAATCTAGACGAAGCCAGTGCCACGCTGCAGGAGGCGACCGCCAATGCGGAACGGGCGCGTCGCGTGCGAGGCAAAGGAACCCTCAGCGAGCAGCAGACGACGGCCTATCTGATCGCCGAACAGGCGGCGCGCGCCCGGGTCGCCGGTCTGCGCGCCGCCCTGCAGAGCGCCCGGGTACGGCTGGAGCAGACTCGCATCACGGCCCCGACGCTGGCACCATCACGGCACGTCAGGCGACACTTGGCGCCGTGGTGCAGAGCGGAGATGAACTATTCCGCCTAATCCGGGAAGATCGCCTCGAATGGCGCGCTGAACTGCCAGCCGCCGAATTATCACGGGTCACCCCCGGCATGCCGGTCAGCCTCAAGACGACAGGGGGACAGCAGTTGACCGGTCAGGTACGCCGCATCTCACCGACCCTGGATGCCAATAGCCGCAATGGTGTGGTTTACGTCAATCTGCCCAAGCCTGGCGGGGCACGAGCCGGCATGTTCGCCCAAGGAGAGATAGAACTGGGACAACGGCAGGTGCTGACAGTGCCGCAGAGTGCCTTGCTGTTACGCGACGGCTTTCACTATCTGTTCCGGCTTGATGCCGGGGACATCCTGGTCCAGAGCAAGGTACAGTTGGGCCAGCGCCGCGGCCAGGAAGTCGCCATTGAAGCCGGGCTCGGCGACGAGGCCAGGATCGTGGACTCGGGTGTCGGCTTTCTCAACGACGGTGATCGGGTGCGCGTCGTGCACTCCCTCAACGCCGCGACGGGAGGTTGAATATGGCTCATCTCAACCTATCCGCCTGGTCGATCCGCAACCCTATCCCCAGTGTCCTCGGCTTCATCATGCTGACGCTGATCGGCCTACTCGGCTTCCAGCAGACGGGCATTCAGGATATGCCGGACATCGACCTACCTATGGTCATTGTCTCCGCCGATCTACCGGGTGCAGCCCCAGCCCAAATGGAGAGCGAGATCGCCCGCAAGATCGAAAATTCCCTCGCGTCGATTCAGGGGGTCAAGCACATTTATACCCAGGTCAGCGACGGCAATACCAGCATCACAGTGGAGTTCCATCTCGAAAAACCGACCCAGGAGGCTCTCGACGACGTGCGCGATGCCGTCAGCCGCATCCGCTCCGATCTGCCCGATGAGATGCGCGATCCTTTGATCAGCAAGGCCAACCTCGCCGGTTCGCCGATCCTGACCTACACAGTCGCCTCAGCACGCATGGACGATGAAGCATTGTCGTGGTTTGTCGACAATCAGTTGTCCAAATCGCTACTCAGCATCCGCGGCGTCGGGGCCATCAATCGGGTTGGTGGCGTCACACGGCAGATCCGCGTCGAACTGGATCCGGATCGGATGCAGGCCCTCGGCATCACCGCCGCCGACTTGTCGCGTCGGGTGCGTCAGATCCAGCAGGAAGCCTCCGGCGGTCGGGCCGACATAGGCGGAGCTGAACAGTCGGTGCGCACTATCGCTACGGTGCAGACCGCCGACCAGTTGGCCGCCCTCGAACTGCCGCTCTCTGATGGCCGGGCGATACGCCTCGATCGCATCGCCAGCGTCGCCGATACCATCGCCGAACCGCGCTCACTGGCGCTGTTTGATGGCAAGCCGGTGGTCGCGATGGAGATAGTCCGCAGCAAGGGAGGCAGCGAGGTGATTGTCATGCAGGATGTGCGCAAGGCGCTCGAACAGGTGCGCCGCCAGCATCCGGATGTGCAGATCAACGAGGCCTTCAACTTCGTCACCCCTGTCGTTGAAAACTATCACAGCTCGCTGCAACTGATGTATGAGGGGGCCCTGCTCGCCATTCTGGTCGTCTGGCTATTCCTGCGCGACTGGCGTGCAACCCTGGTGTCGGCCGCCGCCCTGCCGCTCTCCATCATACCGACGTTTGGCGCCATCCATCTGCTGGGTTTCAGCATCAACAGCGTCACCCTGCTGTCACTGTCGCTGGTGGTCGGCATCCTCGTCGACGACGCCATCGTCGAGATCGAGAACATCATGCGCCATCTGCGGATGGGCAAGACCCCCTACCAAGCAGCGATGGAAGCGGCGGACGAGATAGGCCTGGCGGTGATCGCCACCACCTTCACACTGATCGCAGTCTTTTTGCCAACCGCCTTTATGACCGGCATAGTCGGCAAGTTTTTCATCGAATTTGGCTGGACAGCGGCCATCGCCGTCTTCTTCTCTCTGGTCGTAGCTCGTCTGCTGACACCCATGATGGCGGCCTATCTGTTGAAACCAATACCGCCGGGCAGCAACGAGACGCCCTGCTGGCATCGCCACTACATGGGATGGGCACACTGGTGCCTGCAGCATAAGGGCAAAACGGCCTTGTTCAGTGCCCTCTTCTTCTTCGGCCTGCTGCTGGGGCTGCTGCCCTTGCTGCCGACCGGCTTCATGCCGCCCGATGATCTATCCCAGACCCAGATCAACCTGACGTTGCCACCCGGCAGTACACTGCAACAGACCCGGCAGCGCGTGGCGTTAGCCGAGCAACTGGCCAGGCAGAATCCCTATGTCCAGACCCTCTATACGACGATAGGCAGTGGGACCTCCAGCAGTGATGTCCGCGAGGCAATAGTGACCATCAATCTGACGCCACGGGACCAGAGACCCGGCACCCGCAAACAGGTCATAGAGGCGGATCTGCGCCAGAAGATGGCCGAAATCCCCGGCGTGCGGGTGAAAGTGGGGCTAGGCGACTCCAATGAGAACTACCAGTTGGTGCTCTCCGGTGACGAGGGCGATAGCCTACTGCGTTTCGCCCAGCAAGTTGAACGCGAGATGCGCGCCATTCCCGGGGTTGGCAATATCACCTCCAGCGCCAGCCTGGTGCGTCCAGAACTGGTGATCCGTCCCGACTTTGCCCGAGCCGCCGATCTGGGCGTCACCGCCGAGGCAATCGCCGACACACTGCGCATCGCCACCACCGGCGATTACGAACAAAACATCGCCAAGCTAAACCTGGCTCAACGCCAGGTTCCTGTGGTCGTCAAGTTCAAGGATGCCAACCGCGAGGATCTGAGCCACTTCGAACGCATGCTGGTACCGGGCAGCCGCGGCCCCGTGATGCTAACCAACATCGCCACTATCGAACTGGCCAGCGGTCCAACTCAAATCAACCGCCTGGATCGGGCGCGCAACATCATTCTCGAAGTCGAACTCAACGGCATCGCCTTAGGCCAGATGGAAGAGGCCATTGCAACACTGCCGAGCCTGCAGCAATTGCCTCCCGGCATCAGCAAGGCCGCGCTCGGTGATGCCGAAGCTATGACCGAACTCTTCGAGGGCTTCGGTCTCGCCATGCTGACGGGTGTCCTCTGCATCTATGGGGTACTGGTGCTGCTGTTCAAGGACTTCGTGCAGCCGGTGACCATTCTGGCGGCACTGGTCCTGTCAATCCCGGGAGCCATTCTGGCGCTGTATTTGACCCACACAGCCCTGTCCATGCCGGCCCTGATCGGCCTCATCATGTTGATGGGAGTGGCAACCAAAAACGCCATTTTACTGGTTGAATATGCCATCAAGGCCCGCAGCGAGCGGGCTATGTCACGCCTCGATGCACTACTCGATGCCTGCAGCAAACGCGCGCGACCGATCATCATGACAACAGTGGCTATGGGGGTCGGCATGCTGCCGATTGCCTTGGGACTGGGGACAGATCCCAGCTTCCGCGCCCCTATGGCCATAGTGATCATCGGCGGCCTGATCACATCGACCTTCCTGAGCCTGCTGGTCGTCCCCGTGGTGTTCATCTATATCGACGATCTGCGGCGTCAGGTGCTACGACTCGGGTCGCGCATGCCCCTGACCACCACAGCTCCATCCGAGGCACCGTTGGGGCGTGCCGAGCTTTAATATCTAATAAATTTAACCACTTGCCCGCTTGTTCACGGGGTACCACATAGCCACTACAGGATCAGGGCCGGCAACCGGCCCTGATATCCCCATCAAGAGCATGGCCATATCGGCAACCGCCATGACCCTTCCAGTCGCCTGGTACGATCATCGGCGGTTGCCCCTTGGGCCCGCATTATTCCCTCGCCTCGGAGCATGACAATCTGTGTTGCCATTGTTTCGCCAGCGCATAAATCACCGGAATCACCAGCAAGGTGAGCAGGGTTGACGACAGCATGCCTCCGACCATGGGAGCGGCAATCCGGCGCATCACTTCCGAGCCAGTCCCGGTTCCCCACATGATGGGCAGCAGACCGGCAATGATGGTCACCACCGTCATCATCTTCGGCCGCACCCGCTCCGCAGCGCCGTGCAGTATGGCGCCATAAAGATCGCTCAGCGTCGCGGATCTTTGTTCTTGCTGTCGTTGTTGCTGGATCTGCGCCCAGGCTTGTTCCAGATAGACCAGCATCACCACCCCGGTTTCGGCGGCCACCCCGGCCAGGGCGATAAAGCCGACCGCTACCGCCACCGACCAGGCATAACCGAGCCACCATAGCAGCCAGACACCGCCCACCAAGGCAAACGGCACCGACAACAGGACGATCAGACTATCGGTCAAATTCCGGAAGTTGAGATAGAGCAGCAGCAAGATCAGCAACAGGGTACAGGGGACCACCCACATCAGCCGCGCCTTGGCCCGCTCCATGGACTCGAACTGCCCACTCCATACCAGATGATACCCAGGCGGCATGACAATCTGACCGGCATCCAGCGCCTGCGCTACCTGCTGTTGGGCATGACTCACCCAACCGCCGATATCCGGATCTGTCACATCCACATACAGGTAAGCACTCAACTGGGCGTTCTCGGTGCGGATACTCGGCGGCCCCTGCTCCAGGCGAAAAGAGACCAGGCTACCCAACGGAATCAAGCCATTGCTGGCCGTCGGCACCAGCACCTCGCGGGCAATCGCCTGGGGTGTATCCCTCAGCTCCCTGGGATAACGCATCACCACCGCATAACGTTCCCGTCCCTCCACAGTGGTAGTGACTCGCTCGCCGCCCAATGCGGTAGCGATCACCTGCTGCACCGTCGCCATGGTCACACCATAGCGGGCCAGGGCCTGTCGATCAGGAGTCAAGGTCAGATAAGAGCCCCCTGTGATGCGCTCGGCATAGGCACTGCGCGTTCCAGGTAAGGTCTTGACCACCGCCTCGACCTGGCGCGCCAGAGCCTCTATGCCCACCAGATCCGGGCCGAACACCTTGATACCGACAGGTGTTCGAATACCGGTCGCCAGCATGTCGATCCGCGCCCGGATCGGCATGGTCCAGGAGTTGGCTATCCCCGGCATCTTGACCGCCTGATCCAGTTCATCGATCAACTTCTCCAACGTCATCCCTGCTCGCCATTCACTCTCGGGTTTCAGGTTGATCAGGGTTTCAAACATCTCCAGCGGCGCCGGATCGGTCGCGGTGTTGGCTCGGCCCGCCTTGCCCAGCACGGATGCCACTTCGGGAAACGACTTGATGATGCGATCCTGCACCTGAATCACCTCGGCCGCCTTGGTGATCGACATCCCCGGTAACGCCGCTGGCATAAACAGCAAGGAGCCTTCGTGCAGGCTGGGCATGAATTCACTGCCGATGTGCTTGAGCGGGTAGAGGGTCGCCGCCAGGATCAGGAGTGCCAGTACTAGCGTGACCGTCTTGGCACGCAACACCAGATGGATGCAAGGCTTGTAGAGGGCAATCAGCCAGCGATTCAAGGGGTTATCCTGCTCGGCTACCACCTTGCCGCGGATAAATAGCCACATCAGCACCGGCACCAGAGTCACCGACAACACAGCCGCCGAGGCCATGGCAAAGGTCTTGGTAAAGGCCAGCGGGCTGAAGAGCCGTCCCTCCTGATCTTCCAGGGTAAAGACCGGCAAAAACGAGAGCGTGATGATCAGCAAGGAGAAGAACAGCGCGGGTCCCACCTCCTGGCAAGCCGCCAGCATCACCTCACGACGCGGTGTCCCCGGCGGGGCGCGCTCCAGATGTTTATGTGCATTTTCCACCATGACGATACCGGCATCGATCATGGCACCAATGGCGATGGCAATACCGCCCAGGCTCATGATATTGGCGTTGATCCCCAACCAACGCATGGCAATGAAGGCCGTCAACACGCCCACGGGTAGCACCAGGATCGCCACCAGCGCACTACGGACATGCAGCAAAAACAGTACGCACACCAGCGCCACTATGGCGCTTTCTTCCAGCAAGGTCTTCTGCAGGGTCGCAATCGCCCGGTGGATCAACTCGGAGCGATCATAGGTGGTCAGCACCTCGACCCCTGCCGGCAGACTCTGTTTGAGCGACTCCAGCTTTTGTTTAGCCCGCTCTATGACACCGAGGGCATTTTCGCCGCTGCGAGCCACGACGATGCCAGAAACCACCTCGCCGTCACCATTCAACTCGGTCAGACCCCGTCGCTCATCGGGCGTCAACTCGACCCGGGCCACATCGGCCAGGCGGATCGGCGTGCCGTTCACCTCGCGGATCACCAGCTCGCGCAAATCCTCGGTCCCACGCAGGTAGCCCTTGCTGCGCACCATAAACTCGGTTTCAGCCAGCTCTATGACCCGCCCCCCCACGTCCTGATTGCTGTCGCGGATCATGGCCATCACCTCGAGCGGGGACAGTCCATAAGCCTGCAATTTGCGCGGATCCAGTACCACCTGATACTGCTTGACGAAGCCACCGACACTGGCGACCTCGGCAACGCCCGGCGTCGCCGCCAAGGGATAACGCAGAGTCCAGTCCTGCAACGAGCGCAACGACTCGAGAGATTCCCCAACACCCGCCCCTTGATTCTTGGCCACCAGCGCATACTGATACACCCAGCCGACACCGGTGGCATCCGGCCCCAGAGTTGGACTCACGCCCGAGGGCAGCTTGCCGGCTAAGCCGCTCAGATACTCCAGCACCCGCGATCGGGCCCAGTACAGATCGGTATGATCCTCAAAAATCACATAGACGAAGGAAGTGCCAAAGAAGGAAAAACCCCGCACCACCTTGGCCTTGGGAACCGAGAGCAGAGCCGAGGTCAGAGGATAGGTCACCTGATCTTCAACGACTTGAGGCGCCTGCCCCGGATATTCGGTATAGACGATCACCTGCACATCCGAGAGATCGGGAATGGCGTCCAGCGGGGTACGCAGCAAGGCCATCACGCCCGCGATCACCACCAGCAGTGTCAGCAGCATGATCAACAAGGGGTTATACAGGGACCAGCGGATCAATCGCGTCAACATACTCAGTGCCCTCCGCCAGTATGAGAGCCTGGGACCGTGGTTTGAGCCGCCGAAGCCGGGGCCGACACCAGTCCGGCAAATGCGGCCTTCAGATTACTCTCGCTATCCAGCAGGAAATTCGCCCGGGTCACCACAGACTCACCCGCCTGCAGTCCGCGTAACACCACCACTCGGCGCTCGCCCGCGCTTTCATTCGACTCGGTAGAAACCGACTCGCCATGGCCGCCGACCTCGACCTCCCGCGGCACAAAACGTCCCTTCCCCTGACTGATTAGAACTACCTGCCGCGTCCCGCTATCGATCAGTGCCGATTCCGGAATGCTCAGCGCATCGGCAGCGGCAACAATGGCCTGCAGTTGCACCTCGCCATACATGGCCGGTTTCAGGCGCCCCGCCTGATTATCCAGCTCGATCCGCACCGGAACGGTTCGGGTTTGCGCGTTCAGGGTGGGATAGATGAAGGCGACCTTCCCCTTGAATGTTTCGCCGGGATAGGCGGCCACCCGAATGGTCACCGCTTGCCCCACCTGAACCAGACGCAAATCCTGCTCAAACAGATCGGCCAACAGCCACAAATGACTCAGGTCCGCCAGCTCGAACAGTGCCTGACCCGCCTCGAAGCGCATGCCCTGCACCGCATTATTGGTAAGCATGACTCCGCTAGCGGGTGCCACCAGCGACAGGGTGCGCCGCACCTCGCCCCGCCGGGCCAGCCGTTGCACATCCGCCTCGGGGATATCCCAGAAGCGCAGCCGTTGCAAGGCCCCGTCACTGAGACTCATCCGTTTGCCGCCCGCCAGCGCGGGCTCGAGCCGCAAACGGGTCTGGGACTCTCGCGCCAGCAAATACTCCTGCTGCGCCGCAATCAGCTCAGGGCTATACACCTCCAGCAAGGTCTCACCGGCAGCAACCCGCTGGCCTGTGGTGTTCACCGGTAACCGCTCAATCCAGCCGCCAAATTTGGGGGCAATAGTCCGCTTGCGACGCTCGTCCACTGCGAATTGTCCAACCGCCCGTAGCGTGCGTTGCAACGCCTCCCGGCGCACCGGCTCCGTTGTAACACCCAAAGACTGGATCCGCTCCGGACTCACCGTCACGGTCGAGGCCGATACGGCACTCTCCTCTTCGGCATAAACCGGGATATAGGGCATGCCCATCTCATCTTTTTTCGGCACCGGCGAGGTATCCGCCAGCCCCATCGGATTGCGATAATAGAGCACCCGTCGCTCATGACCGGAGGCCACCGGCGCAGAACCCGTGGTCGCAACCTCATCGGCATAGACCGGGATATACGGCATACCCATCTCATCTTTCTTCGGCGTCGCCGAGGTGTCGGCCAAACCCATCGGATTGCGATAGTAGAGGATCTGTCGTTCGACGGGTTTTCCTGCGCCAGGGGTCACAGTCGCGGCAGGAGCCCATAATGATTGCCAGCCCCACACCCCGACGCCGCCCAACAGCGCACCAAGCAGCAACAGGCCCAGCAGACGCCATACGGCTATGTTTTGTTCTTTGCTCATGGTCATTCCTTACCGCCATGCCCGAGGATGCGCTGTCGCCATGACGCTGGGCGACAGCGATACAAGCCTTACGGGGCGACTTGCCACTGCAGGATGCGCGGTGAGTCATTCTCGACCAGCACAAATTGCGCCTCAATCTGGAGCCCCGGCGTCAAGCCTTGCACCAGTTCGGGCGTTGCCAGCTGAAATGGCATTGTCATGGCGGGCCAGTTCAAGGCCGTCACCGCCTGGTGGTTTAACACCACGCGACCATCCAGCAGTTGCACCACCTCGCCTTTGAGACTGTAGAGGGAAGCAGGAGCGGGAGTGGAAGCCACCTCAGATGCAGCAGCCATATCACCATGAGCATGGGGTGTGGCAGCAAAGGAAGGGGCAATCAACAAGCTCACGGCGAGCACAGCCGATGTAGCCATACGCCGCAGAGCAGGAGCGCAGAGAGTAGAAATAGTCATTCCAAAAATCCTCACGATTTCTCAAACGCCGCCAAATACCCTCGGAACAAACTGAAGGCAGGCGGAACTAAATATCAAAACGAGAATTTGGCCAATATCGGCCGGGCCATCAGGCCATGGAATGACAGGGGGGCGGAACAGGAATACCAGGAATAAAGTCGCAATAATCGACAGACGAGAGCTCGGAGGCAAGATCCAGTTGACGAGGACCCACTGCAACCACCAAACCCAGACGGGGCAGGTCAGCAGGCACCTGAACACAGGCACTGCAATGCTTGTCGCCATGATCCATACCCGACCAGATCGGCTGCATCGGGCAAGCCTCGGCGGATGCGGCATCGGAGTGCTGGGAATCGGAGAGCATGGGCGAATCTGTCATGGTCATAATGCCATGACAATTTGCCATCTTGGCAGCTGGCGAGACAGCAAGGGTAGAGGTGCGGCTGGAGTCGGAGGTGGACACGTCAACCCGAACCGGTTGCTGCACAGGCAACCAGGCAAATGCCGACTGCACAGGCAGCCAACAGGCTAACGCCAAGGCAAATAGCAGTGTCCAGCGTGACATAGGTGATTAGTACCTTCCATTTCCGGCAGCGCCGCATCAGTACGCTATATGAATATAGCCGCCCGATAGTAGAGCAGGCGAGGCAAGCGGCGCAACCTTAACCCTATGGCAGGCTTGTATTTATTTTCCCACGGCTCCAGCCTGTCCCTGCAGGCTGCGCAGCCAGGCTATCTCGTCAGCCCAGATCTCCGGCTCAATTGTTTCCAGAATCAAGGGAATACGATCAAAGCGCGGGTCATTCATGATGAAATGAAACACCTCGGTCCCCAGATTTCCCTGCTGCAAACTATGGTGGCGATCCACCCGGCTACCAAAGGTGCTCTTGGCGCCATTGATATGCATACCTTTGAGATATTCGAAACCGACCAGGCGGGAAAATTCATCGAAGGTCCGCTCACAATCGGTCGTGGTCCGCAGATCGTAGCCCGCCGCAAAGGCATGGCAGGTATCAATACAGACCCCAACCCGGCTCTTGTCTTCCACGCCATCGATGATGGTGGCCAATTGCTCGAACGACCAGCCCAGATTGCTACCCTGACCGGCGGTGTTTTCGATCACCGCAGTGACGCCTTGGGTCTGCTCCAGCGCCCAATTGATCGACTCGCTCACCAGTTTCAGGCTGACATGCTCGGGAATTTGTTTCAGATGGCTACCTGGGTGAAAATTGAGATAACACAGACCCAGTTGCTCGCAACGCTGCAATTCATCGAGAAAAGCCTCGCGAGATTTAGCCAGCGCCTCCGGCTCCGGGTGGCCCAGATTGATTAGATAGCTGTCATGGGGCAGGATTTGTTCCGGCAAGAAACCGGCTTCGGCACAGGCGAGCTTGAACGCTGCTATCGTCTCCCCGGTCAAGGGTGGAGCACTCCACTGCCGCTGATTTTTGGTAAAGAGCGCCAAAGCATTGGCACCCAATGCCTTGGCTCGGGCAATGGCCAGCTCGACACCACCAGCAGCGCTCACATGAGCCCCTACGTATTTCATGATCCGCTCCGCAAAAATTCAGGCCGCATGATTATGCGGGCAATAAAGACTGGCGCCAACCCCATGAATGGCATGGCCATTGCTTGGTTATATTCGCGACGTAAAAAAGAGTGACCGGGTGATGATTTTTCCAACAATCTGCTTGTTGCTGCGGCACAGATGTAGCACGCTGCGCACCCCGTTCTTGTCACCCTGTGACCAAGGAGTTTGCATGACCACCATCAAGAGTGACATGGTTCGCGCCCGCGTTGAGCCTGAACTCAAGGAGCGCGCCGAGGCGGTTCTGGAAAAACTGGGGATGAGCACGGCGGACGCCATCCGGATCTTTCTGACGCAGGTCGCATTGCGTCAGGCATTTCCTCTGGAATTAACGCTGCCCACTGCGGAACGTCTTCCAGAAACACCAAGCGAGCCTACGGGGCGTGATTGAAATCACAGTCAAGTGACTGCGCTCCGCGCACAATTAGTACCCAAACGAATAAAAACTCAGGCCGCCCCTTGGCGGTAGTTCGACACGGAGAGTAAAAATGGCCAACCGTATTCTGATTATCAACAATGACAATTCCCAAGAGCTGCCGCTGAGTGTCATGGACCGCTTCCAACAGGTGATGCTGGTGGTCGGAAAGGGGCAAAATAATCTGCCAATCGAGATCGTCAGCCAACTGTTGTTAGCCCAGGCACAACATAAGGTACAGATTGAACTGATGGCGATCACCAATACCAGCAAACCGGTATTCGACCTGCATTTCGCCATGCAGCTCGGTCGTCTGCTGGAACGTAATGCGGACAGCCAGTTCACCATATTGTCCAGTGACACCAGCTTTGATCCGCTGATCATCACCTGCAAAGAGCAAGGCATGAAGATCAACCGCGTCGAAGCACTGCAACGCCTGGCCGCTGTACAAAGCGCCCAGAGCGAGATGCAGGCACTGGAACCGGCACCAGCACCAACAGCCGTTGCGATCGATGATGATTTGGAACTGACCCTGGAGGCTCCAGTAGTCGAACAGGAAAGTGCCAGCAGCCGGAATCATCGCCTGATCTCCAGCCTGATCGGTGGCAATCAAGCACTCGGTGCTCGTGGATAAAAACGAGCCTCTTACGGTTAACAAAAAAGGCCCTCGGGGCCTTTTTTGTTATGTCTGTGGCAACGCAGCCGAGGTCTGACAGTGTAAACACAGCCCTTTTAATTCCAGGAACTGCGGTGTCAGAGTGAAATGCTGTGCCGCCACCTGCGACGTTAATAACGCCAACAATGCCGGGTCCATAGATGCTTCCTGTACCTGCCCGCACTGCACACAGATCAGCAATTGACTGAACTGTTCACACCCCTGCTGGGGACAGACCACGTATTTCTGGATCGATTGCAGATAATGGGCCAGTCCCTGCTCGACCAGATAATCCAGCGCCCGGTAGACGGTCGGCGGCTGCCATTGCGTACCCTTTGCTCGTAATCGATCCAGAACCTCGTAGGCACTCAGCGGCTTGTCACTGGCCTGCAACAGCTGCAACACCAACTGCCGATTGGGAGTCATCTTGAGTGCTGCTACCTCACCCTGGCAACAACGGTGGCTATGGACCATAAGCTTCTCGACACGGGAATCAACGGCCTTCAGCATACCGTATTTCTTTTCGAACAGGGATTGCTTGATAGATTTGTTATGTTATAACGTCCAACCTGATTTAACGTTGAGGGTCAAACCTGAACATGACCAAGCCTTCGCTCTTACTCACCGGCATTGTCACCCGAACTCTGATCGTCAGCCTGCTGATCGCCTTGGTCTGGGTCTCTCTGCTCTGGGCCATGAGGTAATCCATGCTGCGCTTCGACAACCTGACCCTGGGCTATGGCCGCCACCCGGTGGTGCATCACCTCAATGGCCAAGTCCCGACGGGCAGCCTGCTGGCCGTCATAGGCCCCAATGGCGGCGGCAAATCCACCCTGCTCAAGGGCATCCTCGGTCAACTAGCGCCTCTGGATGGCCAGATCAAGCTCGCGGTCTCCCGGCAGCAGATTGGCTACTTGCCACAACTGAGTCGCATCGATCGTCAGTTTCCCATCAGTGTGCGTGAAGTGGTCGCCATGGGCTTATGGCGTCACTGCGGCCTGTTTGGTCGGCTGGCTCGCCAGCATAGGTTGAAAGTGGCCGGTGCGCTGGAGCGCGTCGGGCTCGACGGCATGGCGGACGAGAATCTGGATGCCCTCTCCGGCGGCCAATTGCAGCGCGCACTGTTCGCCCGCCTCTGGTTACAAGATGCCGAGCTGATGTTGCTCGACGAACCCTTCAGCGCCATCGACTCGCAAACCAGCGAAGATCTGCTGGGCTTGCTGCGCGACTGGCAGTCGGAAGGTAAAACCATTCTTGCCGTGCTGCATGACATGAATCAGGTCAGTCGTCATTTCCCGACCACACTGCTGCTGGCCCGTGAAGTGATCGCCTGGGGTGCAACCCCGGATGTGGTCACGGAAGCCAATCTGCACCGCGCCCGCCATCAGCGTACTGCGCCTGATCCAGCGGCTGCCGAATGCCATCGCCCCACGGAGCCGAGCCTATGATCTACGACCTTTTTATCAGCCCGTTCAGTGAATTCCAATTCATGCAACGAGCGCTGGCGGGTTGCCTGGCACTCTGCCTCAGTGGCCCGCTGATCGGGGTTTTTCTGATGCTGCGGCGCATGAGCCTGACCGGTGATGCCATGTCCCACGCCATCCTGCCCGGCGCGGCCATTGGTTATCTGATTGCTGGCTTATCGGTGGAGGCCATGACCATTGGCGGCCTCATCGCCGGTGGCATAGTGGTGCTGCTCTCCGGTGCCGTCTCTCGACTGACCCAGAGTGGTGAAGACAGCAGTCTGGCGGCGTTTTACCTGATCTCTATGGCGCTGGGGGTGTTGTTGATTTCGACCCATGGCAGCAGTGTCGATCTGCTGCATGTGTTGTTCGGCTCGGCGCTAGCACTGAACGATAGCGCTCTGTGGCTGCTGGGTAGCATCACCACCATCACGCTATTGGCCATGGCCTGGTTATTCCGCCCCCTAGTGCTGGAGTGTCTGGATCCGGACTACCTCAGCACAGTCAGCCGGGCCGGTAGCTGGGTGCATATGGCCTTTCTGTTATTGGCAGTGCTGAATCTGATCGCCGGGTTCCACGCACTGGGGACCCTGATGGCGGTCGGACTGATGATTCTGCCCGGCGCCGCCATGCGCTACTGGAGTGCCAGCCTCGGTGGCTTGCTCGCCGGAGCCTGCGCCAGCGCCTTTGCCGCCTCGTTCAGTGGTTTGCTGCTCTCCTACCATCTGGGATGGCCCACCAGCCCGACCATCATCCTGTGTATGGGATTGTTCTACTTCGCCTCACTGTTATGCGGTACTCGCAACGGCCTAATCTGGCGCTATATCCGCCTGAAACATCTGGAAGCCTGAGTTGTTAGCGGCACCAGTACACATTTCCACGATAGGAGTCACGATGAAACGACTAAATCTGTTTTCCCGCCTCGCACTGCTGAGCGGTCTGTTGATGAGCGGAGCTTCCTATGCCGAACCTGTGCCGGTGACTGCCACCTTCAGTATCCTTGGCGATCTGGTGCAACAGGTCGGCGGCTCCCATGTCGAAGTCAGCACCCTGGTGGGTGCCGATGGCGATGCCCATGTTTACCAACCCACACCGCAAGCGGTACGCACCCTGGCAAAGTCCAAGCTTCTGGTCAGTAATGGCCTCGCCTTCGAAGGCTGGCTGGAGCGACTGCACGAGTCATCCGGTTTCACCGGCACTGTGGTGGTCGCCAGCCAGGGCGTAAAGCCACTCGCCATGACCGAGGAAGAAGAGCACGCAGAGGAACATGAGCATGAGGCTGACCACCATCACGGCGCGGTAGATCCTCATGCCTGGAATGACCCAGCCAATGTCTTGATCTACATCGATAATATTACTCATGGGCTGATTAAGGTCGACCCAGCCCATCAGGCTGACTACACCGCCAACGCCACCGCCTACAAAGCACGTCTGCGGGCTATCCATGAGCAATTCAGCGCGCGCTTCGCCGCCTTGCCGACCTCTCGTCGCATCGCTATCACCTCTCACGATGCCTTCGGTTATCTGGCTCACGCCTATCACTTGACCCTGCTGGCCCCGCAAGGGCTGAGCACAGAGGCTGAACCCTCGGCAGCCCAGGTGGCGCAACTGATCCGGCAGATCCGCCAACAGCAGATACCGGCGCTGTTTGTGGAAAACATCAGCGATCCGCGTCTGATGGAACAAATCAGCCGTGAAACCCAGGTCACCATAGGTGGTAAGCTCTATTCCGATGCCCTCTCCGGCCCGAATGGTGATGCACCTGACTATCTGACTCTGCTGACCCATAATCTCGACACCCTGCTCAAGGCTCTGGTACCTTGATAAGGTAACGGGGTCCATTGAACAATTCAGTGGACTCTTTTGATTCGGAGCTTGCTTGCGATGTTATGGA
>JBBRVG010000066.1:0-24401 GCA_038247115.1 Enterobacterales bacterium
CTTCTATTACTGTGCCCGTACTGCGCAAATCTACCGTCAGGCCATCGATGATGCGGTCGCCGGTCGCCCCTTCAATCCGGATCTGTTCAAGACCCTGGAGAATCTGGCGCACCGTGGCTACACCGAAGGCTTCCTGCGCCGTCATGCCCACAACGAATACCAGAACTACGACTATGGCTATTCGGTCTCCGACAGCCAGCAGTTTGTCGGCGAGATCACTGGCCGCAATGCCGAAGGGTTGGTCGAGGTCGAGGTGAAGAACAAGTTCATGCTCGGCAACAGCCTGGAGCTGATGACGCCCCAGGGCAATATCAGCTTCCAACTGGAGCAGCTGCAAAATCGCAAGGGCGAGCAGATCGACGTGGCCCCGGGTAACGGTCACACCGTCTACCTGCCGGTTCCGGCGGAAGTGGATGTCGAATTCGGCATCTTGCTGCGCAACTTTGACGGCGGCGAGAGCACCCGTCAGCCCCATGCCCAAGCCGCAGGTTAAGCATGGCTCTGTTGATTACCGCCAAGTGCATCAACTGTGACATGTGTGAGCCTGAGTGTCCGAACCAGGCCATCACCATGGGCGCCAAGGTGTACGAGATCGACCCGGATCTCTGCACCGAGTGTGTCGGTTTTTACGAACATCAGACCTGTGTCAGCGTTTGCCCGATTGACTGCATCATTTGGGACCCTGATCATGTGGAAACCGAAACCCAGTTGCTGGACAAGTTCGTCGCCCTGCATGGCGGTTGATTTCGGGCTAGATCCCCATCCGCGGTGATGCATCACAGCGGAAGGAGTCGAGGACGAAAAACAGACCGTTGGTGGCAAGGATGCCACCATCGAGCCTACATGGATGTATTCATGGCGGGTCTGTGTTCGTCCTGACTCCCGACGCCCCTTAGCGGGAGCGAGTCACATTTTTCAAGATGAGCCAGCCGGGCGCTGGCTCTTAGGAGCAAGTCATGGAAAAAGTAACGATTTACGGCAAACCCCAATGCCCCTATTGCGAAATGGCGGTCGAGTTGTGTGAACAACGCGGTTTCGAGTTCGAATATATCGACATTCAGGCCCAAGGCATGGGCATTGCCGAGCTGCATGAGCTTGTCGGCAAACCGGTGCGCACCGTGCCGCAGATCTTCATCGGCAGCGCCCATGTCGGTGGCTACACCGACTTCTACGACCATGTCATCCAGCAGAGTAAGTAACGCCGACCGCCGCTGAACCAGGCAACACGTCAGCGGCGACCCCGGCAACACAAGGAAGATCCCATGCAAAACATCCTCATCGTCTGCACCGGCGCCCCGTACGGCAGCGAGAGTCTGTATAACGCCCTGCGTCTGGCCATTGCGCTCAAGGAGCAGGAAGAGTGCAGCGTTGATCTGCGTCTGTTCCTGCTCTCCGATGCCGTCACAGTGGCGCTCAATGGTCAGGCCCCGACCGAGGGCTATAACCTGCGGCAGATGCTGGAAATTCTCACCGCCCAGCATGTCCCCATGCGCCTGTGCAAGACCTGCACCGACAGCCGGGGCATCAGCGGTTTGCCCCTGGTCGAAGGCATCGAGATCGGCACCATGCCGTTGCTTGCCCGCTGGACCGTCGAAGCCGACAAGGTGATCAACTTTTAGTCAGCTCGGCCGCTAGAACATGCGTCGGATCACGAAAGTTGTTTGCCTGTGTCATAAGCGGCGGGTATAATCCCGCCGCGCATTTTCCCCATCCCGTTCTTTAACATCTGGTGAGTCAATTTATGCATCCAATGCTGAACATTGCCGTTCGTGCGGCCCGTAATGCTGGTCAAATCATTGCCAAAAACTTTGGCGATAACGTCAGCATCCAAACCGCCGAAAAAGCAAAAAACGATCTGGTAACCAATGTGGATCGTGAAGCGGAACAAACCATAGTTCGCACCCTGCTCAAGGCATATCCCGATCATTGTGTGATCGGCGAAGAGTTCGGCATTCAAGGTAAGGAAGAATCCGAATACCAATGGATCATTGACCCGCTGGATGGCACCACCAATTTCGTCAAGGGCATTCCCCACATCGCCGTTTCTATCGCCCTGCGCATCAAGGGCCGTACCGAAGTGGGCGTCGTTTATGATCCTATCCGTGACGAACTCTTCACCTCCAGCCGTGGTAACGGCGCTCAGCTGAATGGCTACCGTATCCGGGTTGGCCAGTCTCGCGATCTGGATGGTTGTGTATTGGCAACCGCCTTCCCGCACCGTCATCGCCACCATCTCGACGCTTACAAGAAGATGTTTAACGGCATTTTTGATGCCTGTGCTGACATCCGTCGTGCCGGTACCGCCAGCCTGGATCTGGTCTACGTGGCCGCAGGCCGCGTCGATGGTTACTGGGAGCTGGGCCTCAAGCCGTGGGATCTGGCCGCAGGCGAGCTGATCGCCCGTGAAGCCGGTGCCATCACCACCGACTTTGCCGGTGGCCATAACTTCTACTCCAGCGGCAATATCGTGTGCGGTAACCCGCGCGTGGTGAAGTCCCTGCTGGAAAAGATCCGCGAAGATCTGCCGGAGTCGCTGGCGCGCTAAACCCGCCACGACCCATCGAGAGCCCGTCCTGGTGACGGGCTTTTTTGTTGAGCCCCATGTCACTGTGTTGGCATCGGGCTCTGGGCAGATGAACCGGCAGCGACACCGCCGCAGGACGCCCCCCGTGTGTCTCCGAGCCCATCTGTACCTCACTATGTCTATCGCCATCTTGGGCTCGCGCCCCATGTGGCTCAATCGACCAATAGCTGGAGTTGATTTTATCCATGCAGACCCATGACACTACCGCCGACGGCCAGTTACGTCGCACCCTGAAATCCCGCCATCTGTCGATGATCGCCATCGGTGGCTCCATCGGCACCGGCCTGTTTGTCGCCTCCGGCGCCACGGTCGCCCAAGCCGGACCCGGCGGCGCCCTGCTGGCCTATGCGCTGATTGGCCTGATGGTCTATTTCCTGATGACCAGTCTGGGCGAACTCGCTGCCTTTATGCCGGTTTCCGGATCCTTTGCCACCTATGGCAGCCACTTTGTCGATCCGGCCTTCGGCTTTGCCCAGGGCTGGAACTACTGGTACAACTGGGCCATTACCGTGGCCGTAGAGCTCGCCGCCGCCAGTATCATCATGAAGTTCTGGTTTCCCGATACCCCCGGCTTTTTGTGGAGTGCGCTGTTCCTCGGCATTATCTTCGGCCTGAACTTCTTCTCGGTGAAAGGGTTTGGTGAGGCCGAATTCTGGTGTTCGCTGATCAAGGTCATCACAGTGGTGATCTTTATCGCCATCGGTGTGCTCATGGTGTTTGGCATCATGAACGGCAGCATGCAGCCGGATTTCGCCAACTTCAGCACAGGTGAAGCGCCGTTTGTCGGCGGGATCCCAGCCGTCATCAGCGTGGCGATGATCGCCGGTTTCTCGTTTCAGGGCACTGAGCTCATCGGCGTGGCAGCCGGTGAATCCGCCGAGCCGGGCAAGAATATTCCCCGCGCCATTCGTCAGGTATTCTGGCGCATCCTGCTGTTTTACGTGTTCGCCATCCTAATCATCGGCATCTTGATCCCCTATACCGATCCCCTGCTGCTGCGCAACGACGTGACCGATGTGGGGGCCAGCCCCTTCACCCTGGTCTTTGAGCGCGCCGGTCTGGCCTTCGCGGCGGCTGTGATGAATGCGGTGATCCTCTCGGCAATCCTGTCGGCGGGTAACTCGGGCATGTATGCCTCCACCCGCATGCTCTACACCATGGCCCGCAGCGGTATGGCGCCTAAATTCTTCGGTAAGCTCTCCCGCAACGGAGTGCCGCGCAATGCGCTGTATGCCACCACCGTCATTGCCATGTCGTGCTTTTTAACCTCGCTGTTTGGCGATCAAACTGTCTATCTCTGGCTGATGAGTGCCTCGGGAATGAGCGGCTTCATCGCCTGGCTCGGCATCGCCGTCAGCCATTACCGCTTCCGCCGCGGCTATCTCCATCAGGGTGGCACCCTGAAGGCGCTGCCCTATGTCGCCCTGTTCTTCCCGTTTGGTCCACTGCTGGCGTTTGCCTTATGTCTGGTCATAGCGCTGGGTCAGGGCTATCAGGGTTTCAGCAGTGGCAGCATCGACTGGAACGGAGTCGCTGCCGCTTACCTCGGCATCCCGCTGTTCTTCCTGTTGTGGCTGGGCTACAAGCTCAAGCACAAGACCCGAGTGGTGCGTCTTGCCGAGATGACATTCCCGCAACGGGATTAACGGCGACAGCACGCGAAGTGCATGAAAAAAAACCGAAGCCCAGGCTTCGGTTTTTTTATGGGCGTAACCCAACCTCAGCGCCGGCGCGTCCAATACAGACCGAGCAGCATCAGACTCCAGAGCCCGCCCACACCGCCACCGCCCGAGGAGCCGCTCTGTGAGCCTGTATTGTCATCATCGGTATTGTCCGGATCCTCGGTGCTGGTCGAGGGCACCACCAAGGTTGCCAACCGCGCCTCAGCGCTGGAGGCAGCAGCGTCGCTCTTGGTAAAACGCCACTCCAGCAGATGAGTGCCCGCCGCGACGGAGACCGAAGAGCTCTGCCAACTGCTGCTGGAGGTGCGGGCCAGCTCAACACCATCCAGACGTTGGCTCAGCACGGTTTCGCTATTGCCACCGAGCACACTCCATTCGAAGCTGACGGTCGCAGGCCCGGTGACCCTGGTCTGCAATACCGACACCGAATTGTTGCCATTTTTCCCCGCCACCAGAGGAAGCCGGTTATCGACGGTTGCGCCATCCTGCCAGGCGCTATCGCCACCGCTGTACCAAACCAACTTGCTACTGCTGATGGCATTGCTGAAGTTCACCACCGGCAGCGCTATGGCACTGAGTTTATTCTCCACCTCTGTGCCGGAATTGGAGTCGGTCGCACTCAGCAGCTCTGTGTAGGCACCCGCGGTCTGATTAGCAAAATTCACCGCGACGCTGCACGCACCGCCCACCGCCACATCCGAACAACTATGAGCACCGAGGCTGAAGCCATTGCCAGTATCCAGCAGCAATGAGGTCAGGGATGCCGGACTCTCGCCGTTGTTCTGCACCGGAATGGCCCCTGTGACGGTATAACCCACAGGTACATAACCCAGGTCGGTATAGGTATCCATAGATAGGTGGGACTGATGCTGGCTGAGCCAGGCGCTGTAATTGGCCAAACGGGTATAGACCCCGGGGAAGTTGGCCAAGCCGCAGCCATTGCCCCAACTGACAATCCCGACTTGCTGAGCTGTGCTGCTGGAATTGCCGAGGATCAAGGGACCGCCTGAATCGCCATAACAGCTATCTTTTCCGCCCGCCAGCACACCGGCACAGAACATATTCCCGGAGATGCCTCCGGCATAGGCGGCGCTACAGCTGACATCGGAAATCAGCGGTATCGCTACTTGCTGCAAAATCTGCGGATAGTTATAGGGAATTGTATCCCGGGTTGCGCCCCACCCCATCACCGTCAAGGAGATGCCGGAGGGCAGACTAGCCATGGCACTGTAACCAATCGGCGCCAGTGGCTCGATAGCGACCGCACTGCTCAGATGCAGCAGCGCCAGATCCTGATCGTAGCTCTCGCCGTTGTATTCCGGATGCATCAGGATGCGATCCACCGAGGCCGCCGTACCGGCCGTGCTGGTACGACTCAAATCATAGCCACCGACTCGGACCAGCAGATCCGCAGGGGTGGCGCCCTCGACGCAATGAGCCGCAGTTAACACCCAATCGCTGGCGATCAGGCTGCCGCCGCAGAAGTGGGCATCATAGGGCGTTCCGGTCGAAGCCGCATATTCCAGGCTCACGATCCAGGGCCAAGCACCCTGGCTGGCGTTGCCACCGCCAATGATCCGGGTCTCTGCCGCCTGAGAGCCGGTACTACCGAGTAAGGCCAGCCCGACCCACATCCACTGTTTCATCACATCCAGATCCTTTAGTTACCATCCGAGAAACGACGAGCAACCTAATTGCTCACCATCAACCGTAACTCTACTCGGAAATAGCCAAGTCGTTAGGTGGCGTCTGTGTAAAAAAACATAAAAAAACCCGCCGATGGCGGGTTTTTTATATCAGAACCAGCAGGGCTTATTCCTGGGTTGGTTCAGCAGCGGCATCAGCAACCGGAGCTTCTACGTCGGCAACAGGTGCAGGCTCGCCCTGTTCATCACGGATAGCTTCCTTGATGGACAGACGGACACGGCCTTGACGATCCACTTCCAGCACCTTGGCGCGGACGATATCGCCCAGCTTCAGGTGATCAGCCACATCCTTCACGCGCTCGTCGGTGATCTGGGAAATATGCACCAGACCATCTTTACCCGGCAGAATGTTAACGAAAGCACCGAAGTCCGCCAGACGGGCGACCTTACCTTCGTAGATGCGACCCACTTCCACTTCCGCAGTCAGGGCCAGGATACGACGGATCGCTTCTTTGGCGGCTTCGCCATCCACGGCAGCAATCTTGACGGTACCATCATCATCCAGCTCTATGGTGGTGCCGGTTTCTTCGGTCAGAGCACGGATCACGGAGCCACCCTTACCGATGACGTCCTTGATCTTCTCCGGGTTGATCTTGATGACGTGGATACGCGGTGCGAAATCGGAGATATCGGCACGCGGTGCGGCAATCGCCTCATCCATCACCTTCAGGATGTGCAGACGGGCATCACGGGCTTGCTTCAGGGCGATCTGCATGATCTCCTTGGTGATACCTTCGATCTTGATATCCATCTGCAGCGCGGTCACGCCTTCGGTGGTACCGGCAACCTTGAAGTCCATGTCGCCCAGGTGATCTTCATCACCCAGGATGTCGGACAGTACGACGAAGCTGTCGCCTTCCTTGACCAGACCCATGGCGATACCGGCGACAGATGCCTTGATCGGTACGCCAGCATCCATCAGCGCCAGTGAAGAGCCACAGACGGAAGCCATAGAGGAAGAACCGTTGGACTCGGTGATTTCAGAGACGATACGCACAGTGTACGGGAACTGCTCCGGGCTCGGCATAACAGCCAGAACGCCGCGCTTGGCCAGACGACCGTGGCCGATTTCACGGCGCTTCGGTGAGCCGACCATGCCGGTTTCACCCACGCAATAGGGTGGGAAGTTGTAGTGCAGCATGAAGCGATCAGTACGCTCACCCGCCAGCTCATCCAGGTTTTGCGCATCACGCTCGGTCCCCAGAGTACAGGCAACCAGCGCTTGAGTTTCACCACGGGTGAACAGGGAAGAACCGTGGACACGCGGCAGCAGACCGGTACCCATGGACAGGGCACGGACCATCTGCGGATCACGACCATCGATACGCGGCTCACCACGCAGCACGCGGCCACGGACTATGTCGCTTTCCAGGGCATGGAACATCTCGCCGACCAGCTTGGCATCCAGGGATGCATCTTCGGCAACAATCTGCTCGACCACTTTCTGCTTCAGAGCACCGATGGCGTCGTAACGAACAGCCTTCTCGGTGATGCGATAGGCTTCACCCAGCTCGGCAGTCGCCAGCTCGGCGATTTTGTCTTTCAGCACTGTATTGACGACAGGAGCCTGCCAATTCCAGGACTTGGTGCCAACTTCAGCAGCAAATTCATTGATCGCCTGGATGGCGGTCTGCATCTGCTCGTGACCGTAAACAACGGCACCCAACATGGTCTCTTCGGAGAGGATCTTGGCTTCGGATTCAACCATCAAGACGGCCGCTTCGGTACCGGCAACTACCAGGTCCAGGTCGCTGTGTTTGGTTTCGCTGTTGGTCGGGTTCAGCACATACTGGCCATTGATGTAACCAACACGGGCTGCACCGATAGGACCGTTGAACGGAATACCGGAGATAGCCAGTGCAGCAGAAGCACCCAGAATGGCGATGATGTCGGTCGGAACCTGCGGGTTGGCAGAAACGACGGTAGCAATCACCTGAACTTCATTGAGGAAACCTTCCGGGAACAACGGGCGGATCGGGCGGTCAATCAGACGGGAGATCAGAGTTTCTGATTCGCTCGGACGGCCTTCACGCTTGAAGAATCCACCGGGGATACGGCCGGCGGCATAAGTCCGCTCTTGATAGTTGACAGTCAGCGGGAAGAAATCACGACCTGGAGTCGCCTCTTTTTTACCAACGACTGTGACGAACACGGCAGTGTCGTCCATGCTGGCCATGACGGCACCAGTGGCTTGACGCGCCATAACGCCCGTTTCCAGGGTGACGGTGTGTTGACCGTATTGGAAGGTTTTTACAATAGGATTCACGTGAATTTCCTTTATCTGTTTAGGTCGCTAATTTCGCGCATGATTATATCCGATCAGCCACTAAAGGTAAGCAAGAGGAACCGCTTCTTTTTGTGACCGAGACCGGGATCCCGAATTGGAGTCACATGACAACATTCAAACAACAGGGACAACGGAAGTGGCAGGAAAATCGGGAAAAACAAAAAGGAGGCCGAGGCCTCCTTCTTTAAAACTGTTCGGTCATCATCACCGTGCAGTTGCTTACGACGTTGCGACGAATTAACGACGCAGACCCAGCTTCTGGATCAGAGCTTGATAACGAGCAGCGTCTTTACGCTTCAGGTAGTCCAGCAACTTACGACGTTGGGAAACCATACGCAGCAGGCCACGGCGACCGTGGTGATCCTTGCTGTGCACTTCGAAGTGACCCTGCAGGTGGTTGATTGAAGCGGTCAACAGAGCCACTTGGACTTCTGGTGAGCCAGTGTCATTGGTACCACGAGCGTTGTCGGCGACGATTTGTGCTTTGATTTCTGCATTTAGTGACATAGTGATTCTCCAGCTTAAGGTGATTTCCCGCCGATCACTAATTCAGCGGGAAAATGGGACGCGGCATTCTGTCATAGCCACTCCCCGGTCGCAAGTTTTGCGTGCTTATTCGTCGTCGGCTTCGTCGCTACCGATGCGCACCAGGCGGCGAGGAGCCACCTTGCCATCGTCATCCATTTCACCAACGCCGATAAATTCACGCTCATCGCCCACCGTCATCCGGACTAAACCAGTAGCCGGGCCCCGGGAGACCTGGACGGCTTGTCCCTGAGTCACATAACTGGCCACCACGGCGGACATATTGACTTCTGGCAAGCTATCGACTGCGGTATCCATAGGCAACAGCAAGGGATCCAGCTCTTCCCGAGGCGGACGACCTTCCGCCTTGCAGCGTTCGAAAATCGCCTGCAACTGCTCTATGGTCAACATGCGTTCGGCCGGATACTTCGCCACCTGGCTGCGGTGCAGCTGAGTGACGTGGGCGCCACAGCCTAACAGTTCACCGAGGTCATCGATGATGGTGCGGATGTAGGTTCCCTTGGAGCAATGAATATCCAGCACCAGCTTGTCACCGCTAAACTCCAGCACATTCAGCTCGTAGACGGTGATAGGGCGCGCCTCGCGTTCAATCTCGATGCCTTCGCGCGCATATTCATAGAGCGGTTTGCCCTGATGCTTCAACGCCGAGAACATAGAGGGAACCTGTAGGCTGTCGCCGCGGAAAGTCATCAATGCCTGTTGCAGTTGTGCCTCGGTGAAGGTCAACGGCCGGGTGCTGATGACGGTGCCATCGGCATCGCTGGTATTGGTCCGTTCACCCAGTTTGGCCGTCACTTGATACCGTTTATCGGCATCCAGCAGGAATTGGGAAAACTTGGTCGCCTCGCCCAGGCAGATCGGTAACATACCTGTGGCCAAGGGGTCGAGTGCGCCCGTATGGCCCGCCTTGGCGGCGTTGTAGATACGCTTTACCTGCTGGAGTGCGTCGTTGGATGTAATGCCACTGGGCTTGGCCAGCAACAGAATGCCGTGAACATCACGGCCTTTAAAGCGACGTCGTCGAGACATCTTTAGTCTTTTGCCTCCTCGTTCTGACCTTCAGCGTTCATGCGCTGTTCGTCTTCACGAATCGTGTTACTGACCAGGTTGGAGATACGCATCCCTTCAACCAATGTTCTATCGTAAGCAAATCGCAATTCGGGAACCACGCGCAACTGCATGGCTTTACCCAGCAGAATACGAATATAACCCGAGGCTTCCGTCAAGCCTTTCAAACCGGTCGCGATACGCTCGGCTTCACTCAGCTCTTCATTCTGCCCTGCATAATTGAGGAAGGTCACGAAAACCTTGGCATGCTGCAGATCACCGGACACTTCCACATCCGAGACTGTCACCATACCGATACGCGGGTCTTTGACCTCACGTTGTAAAATCACCGCCACTTCCCGTTGCAACTGCTGGGCAACACGACTGGCGCGACTGAATTCTTTTGCCATTCAAGGCTCCTGAACTAAAAAAGGGGGCATAACGCCCCCCTCGTGGAGATTACAGCGTGCGCTGGATCTCGACAATTTCGTAAACTTCAATCTGGTCGCCGGTGCGGACGTCATTGTAGTTCTTGACCGCAATACCACACTCGTAACCATTCTTGACTTCGGCAACGTCATCCTTGAAGCGACGCAGGGATTCCAGCTCGCCTTCATAGATAACCACGTTGTCACGCAACACCCGGATCGGGCTATTACGCTTGACGGTACCTTCAGTCACCATACAACCGGCGACAGCACCGAACTTCGGTGACTTGAAGACATCACGGACTTCAGCCAGACCAATGATCTGTTGCTTGAATTCCGGAGCCAGCATACCGCTCATCGCCTGCTTCACTTCGTCAATCAAATCATAGATGACGGAGTAGTAACGCAAGTCAATGCTCTCGGAATCGATGACGCGACGGGCAGAAGCATCGGCACGCACGTTGAAGCCGAGGATGATGGCGTTGGAAGCGGCAGCCAGGCTGGCGTCGGTTTCGGTGATACCACCAACCCCGGAGCCGATGATCTTGACCTTGACTTCATCGGTAGACAACTTGAGCAAGGAGTCACAGATAGCTTCGGTCGAACCCTGTACGTCGGCCTTGAGGACCACGTTGAGCTCGGAGACTTCGCCTTCACCCAAGCTGGAGAACATGTTTTCCAGTTTGGCTTTCTGCTGACGCGCCAGTTTGACGTCACGGAACTTGCCTTGACGATAGAGAGCCACTTCACGGGCTTTCTTCTCGTCACGCACCACAGTTGCCTCATCACCGGCAGCAGGCACACCTGACAGACCGAGAATCTCGACCGGGATGGAAGGACCCGCTTCCTTGACGTCACGACCCATTTCGTCACGCATGGCACGAACACGACCGTATTCGAAACCACACAGAACTATGTCGCCCTGACGCAGAGTACCTTCCTGAACCAGGACGGTCGCAACCGGACCGCGGCCCTTGTCCAGACGGGATTCGATCACGACGCCGCTAGCCATGGCATCACGTACCGCAGCCAGTTCCAATACTTCAGATTGCAGCAGTATGGCATTCAGCAGGTTATCGATACCTTCACCTGTCTTGGCGGATACCTTGACGAACTGATGCTCACCACCGAGATCTTCAGCAACGACACCATAACGGGTCAATTCGGTCATGACACGCATCGGCTCGGCGGATGGCTTGTCGACCTTGGTGACAGCAACGACCAACGGCACGTTACCGGCAGTGGCATGCTGGATGGCTTCGATCGTTTGCGGCATGACGCCGTCATCGGCCGCAACCACCAGAACCACGATATCGGTCGCCTTGGCACCCCGAGCACGCATAGCGGTAAACGCGGCGTGGCCCGGAGTATCCAGGAAGGTGATCATGCCATTTTCAGTCTCGACATGGTACGCACCGATATGCTGGGTAATACCACCGGCTTCACCCGCGGCAACCTTGGCCTTACGGATGTAGTCGAGCAGAGAGGTCTTACCGTGGTCGACGTGACCCATGATGGTAACAACCGGAGCACGACCTTCTGCCTTGGCAGTGGAGTCACGGTCTTGCATCACGGCTTCTTCCAGTTCGTTTTCACGACGCAGGATAACCTTGTGACCCATCTCTTCGGCAACCAGCTGAGCGGTTTCCTGATCTATGACCTGGTTAATGGTCGCCATGGCGCCCATCTTCATCATCACCTTGATGACTTCCACACCCTTGACCGCCATCTTGGCCGCCAATTCACCGACGGTGACAGTCTCACCGATGATGACATCACGGGTTACAGGTTGAACCGGCTTGTTGAAGCCATGCTGAATAGAGCTCTTGCTACGTTTGCCCTTACGCTGGCGGGAATTCCGCTCTTCGCGAGCATCGTCTTCACGGCTCTTGGTCTTCTTGACCACACCACGGCGACGATTACGAGCTTCTTCTTCGCGCTCACGCTGAGCTTCTGCTTCTTTCACAAAAGTGGAAGTCGTTGCGGCATCATCGTCTTGCTCTTCGGCTTTACGACGAGCAACTTCTTCTTCTGCCCAACGAGCACTGTTTTCTTCGGCCAGGCGTTTGGCCTCTTCAGCGATACGAGCAGTTTCTTCCTCAACCTTGCGGAGGACTTCCTGCTCTTGCTGACGTTTCAATGCCTCTGCTTCACGCTTGGCCATCTCTTCTGCCTCTTGGCGAGCCTTTCTCTCGGCGTCAGTTTCATTACTGTGCGCCGCCTTGCGTGCCTTGTCCTTGGCATCAGCATCAGACTTGGCTTTCGCCTCGGCTTTGGCTTTCGCTTCTGCTTCGGCCTTGGCCTTCACTTCTGCCAATGCACTCGCTTCAGCGGCCTTACGGGCCACTTCAGCTTCACGCTCGGCCGACTCTTCAGCAACCTTGACTTCGTCATCGGCGGCAGTACGGCGGACATAGGTACGAGATTTACGCACTTCTACTTGTACGGACTTGTTCTTACCACCTGCACCTTGAACACTCAAGGTACTTTTAGTCTTGCGTTGCAACGTCATACGTTTGGGTTCAGCGTCATCGCTGCCACCGTGTTGCTTTTTCAGATGTGCAAGCAGTGCCTGCTTTTCATCTTCGCTGACCATTTCATCGACAGACTTGCGGATCCCTGCATCAGTAAACTGCTGAAGAAGACGCTCAACCGATGTGTCAATGTCGGTGGCCAGTTGTGTTACGGATACTTCTGACATTCATTACCTCCGCAGCTTTATTCGGCCTGCTCACCGAACCAACAGATATTGCGAGCAGCCATGATGAGTTGGCCCGCTTTCTCTTCGGTCATACCGTCGATCCCCATCAGATCGTCAATTCCTTGCTCCGCCAGGTCTTCCAGAGTCCCGATCCCGCGGGCTGCCAGCATATAGGCCATTTCGCGACCGATACCTTTCAGCCCCAGCAGGTCTTCGGCTGGTTCAACCCCTTCGAAGGACTCTTCTTTGGCCAGAGCGCGAGTACTGAGTGCCTGCTTAGCGCGGCCTCGTAACTCTTCAACTGTGCCTTCATCAAAACCATCGATGGAGAGCAGCTCATTCAGAGGTACATAAGCAATTTCTTCGATAGTCGAGAAGCCTTCGTCAATCAACACTTCGGCAAACTCGTCATCAATGTCCAGAGCCTGGGTAAACAGGTTCAGGATGCGATCCTTTTCCGCTTGATGCTTGGCCTGCATGTCTTCAACGGTCATGACGTTCAGTTCCCAACCAGTGAGCTGGGAAGCCAGACGGACGTTTTGACCATTGCGACCTATGGCTTGCGCCAGGTTGCTGGAGATGACGGCGATATCCATAGTGTGGTTGTCTTCATCCACGATAATGGATGCCACATCGGCCGGCGCCATGGCATTGATGACGTACTGGGCAGGATTATCATCCCACAGCACTATATCGATGCGCTCGCCACCCAGTTCACTGGATATTGCCTGCACACGAGCACCGCGCATACCGACGCAAGCCCCAATCGGATCAATGCGGCGATCATTGGTCTTGACGGCAATCTTGGCACGAGAACCCGGATCACGGGCTGCGCCCTTGATGTCGATGACCTCTTCACCAATTTCTGGTACTTCGATACGGAACAGCTCTTTCAGAAAGTCAGGGCTGGCACGGCTGATAAACAGCTGGGAACCACGAGCTTCCGGACGCACAGCCGCCAGCAAACCACGAACCCGATCGCCAGGGCGGAAGGACTCGCGGGGCAGCATATCTTCACGATACAGCACACCTTCGGCGTTATTCCCCAGATCCAGAATCACGTTGTCGCGGTTCTGCTTCTTCACCACAGCTGTGATGATGGAACCTTCCTGATCCTTGAACTGTTCGACCACTTGCGCACGTTCAGCCTCACGGACCTTCTGCACAATCACTTGCTTGGCGGTCTGAGTGGTAATACGGTCGAAGGTGACAGAATCGATCTCGTCTTCGATGTACTCGCCCAACTGGATTTCCGGCTCTTCGACACGCGCGGCGTCGAAGGTAATCTCACGGTATGGATTCTCCAGTTGACCCTGAGCATCCACGACCTGCCAGCGACGATAGGTGATGTAGTCACCCGTCTTGCGATCGATGTTGACTCGAACCTCGATATCGCCTTCATATTTTTTCTTAGTTGCAGTTGCCAATGCCGTTTCCAAAGCCTGGAAGATCTTCTCACGGGGCACGGCTTTTTCGTTAGAAACCGCTTCTACAACTGCCAAAATCTCTTTATTCATCTCCGACAGCCTCGTTAATCAAAGTTCGGAACCAGATTTGCCTGCTGAATATTGGCAAAGGCAACCGTTTCTTCATTACCATCTACGACCAGGACCAGCATTTCGTCCTCGATTCGAGTGATAACACCCTTGTATTTACGACGGTTATTCACCGCCATGCGTAGCGTCAGGCTAACCTGTTCGCCTAAATATTTTTCGTACTGACTGGGCTTAAACAGAAGACGATCCATCCCGGGAGAAGAAACCTCCAGGTTATATTCCGTCGTGATGGGGTCTTCAACGTCCAGAATACTGCTGACCTGGTGACTAACCTCGGCACAGTTCTCGACGGTGATGCCATTTTCATGGTCAATAAATACACGCAGGGTCGAATGCTTGCCAGCACGGACAAATTCAATACCCCAGAGTTCGAAGCCAAGTGACTCGACAGGACTCTCCAACATCTGGATTAGCCGTTGTTCCAACGTAGCCAATGCGACCCTCCAAAAATGAAAAAAGGGCATGAAGCCCAGTACAATGACTCACGCCAAGACCCTGGCGTAAATCGCAAATAACAAAAAGCCCCGATTATTCAAATCGGGGCTTCACAACAGGACCCTGATTGTCGTCTCGCGGCGACCGTCCTTGATGATTCAGTAAGGACGTGACTGAAATTGGTTGCGGGGGCCGGATTTGAACCGACGACCTTCGGGTTATGAGCCCGACGAGCTACCGGACTGCTCCACCCCGCGTCCGAAATCGTGCGAGATTATAGTCGCTTGCGAATCAGGCTTCAAGCAACGCGACTCACTTCTAAACATTGGTGCCCAGCGCGGGACTTGAACCCGCACGCCCGAAAGCACTACCCCCTCAAGATAGCGTGTCTACCAATTCCACCAGCTGGGCATTAACTTCTTAGTTTGGTACGTCAGCGTCTTTCTTGACCGGCGCTTCAACTACCTTTTCTTTCACCTGCTCAACGGCAGCAGGTGCAGACAGATCGCTCCAGTTCTCGGCAGGCTTGCTACGATCATGACTCATAGCGCCCAACACCAGGCTCAACACAAAAAACAGTGTCGCCAGAATGCCAGTAGCACGGGTCATAAAGTTACCAGAGCCGGATGAACCGAATACGGTGTTGGATGCACCGGCACCAAAAGAGGCACCCATGCTTGCACCCTTACCTTGCTGGACCAACACCAAGCCGATAACAGCGAGAGCGACCAACAGATAAACCACCAATAAAATTTCGTACATAATCACACCTTAAGCTGACTTGCAGATGTATATCGACATCTAGATGTCGGGCTGTGCCAGCAAGGCACCGACCAAGCGCTTGTCTTGACCGCGAGCAATGACGAGGATCATCACTCTTAAAAATCTGGATTGCCTGAAGTAATGCTTCAGCGCATGAGCCCCGTCAGATATAAAAGCCGTCAGCAACGACCTCCTGTTCGGGAGCGGGGCTAATACTATCCAGCTCGATCATCACTGACAAGCAGTTTTTTCCAATTCAGGTTCGTTTGCGCATTTTGTCGGCAAAACAGATACCTAGAATATTTTCCGGCTTAGGGAACCAACTTGACACGATCCGCAATCCGTTGCGCCAGGCTATTCACCAACGTTGCATCCTCCCCTTCCACCATGACCCGGATCAGGGGTTCAGTGCCGGATTTACGCAACAGCACACGCCCACGACCGGCCAACTCGGCCTCGGCAGCGGCGACGTCGGCCAACACACCGGCATCCAGGGTTGGATCCTGGCTGGCCGTAAAGCGGACATTGACCAGCACCTGCGGAAACTTGCGCATTCCCGAACGCAGGGTTTGCAAGTCACAACGCTGATGTATCATCGCCTGCAGCACCTGCAACGCGGCAACAATGCCATCGCCCGTCGTCGCGTGATCGAGATGGATGACATGGCCCGAATTTTCACCGCCCAGGCGCCATCCCCGCTCCTTCAGCATCTCCATCACATAGCGATCCCCCACCTTGGCGCGACAGAAGGGAACATCCAGTTCTTGCAACGCCAATTCCAGACCCAGGTTGGACATCAGGGTGCCGACGACCCCCCCCGAGAGCTTTCCTTGTGCACGCTGATCCCGAGCAATCATGTAGATGATTTCATCACCATCGATGAGATAACCGGTCTGATCCACCATCATCACCCGATCGCCGTCACCATCAAAGGCGATCCCCAGATCTGCCTGTTCAGTCAGCACGCGAGCCACCAAGGCTTCTGGCTCGGTAGAGCCGACTCCGGCATTGATATTCAAGCCGTCCGGAGAGCAACCCATCACCACCACTTCGGCCCCCAGCTCACGAAACACCGATGGCGCTATGTGGTAGGTGGCGCCATGGGCGCAATCCAGCACTATCTTCAGGCCATCCAGACTCAATTCGCCGGGAAAGGAGCTCTTGCAGTATTCAATGTAACGCCCGGGGGCATCATCAATCCGGCTGGCCTTGCCCAGCTTGGCCGACTCGACGCAACTCATGGGCTGATCCAGCTCGGCTTCGATTTCGAGCTCGACCTCATCGGGTAACTTGGTGCCATCCTGGGAGAAAAACTTGATGCCGTTATCATAGTAAGGATTATGGGAAGCACTGATCACCACCCCTGCCTCGGCACGAAATGCCCGGGTCAGATAGGCGACCGCGGGGGTGGGCATGGGACCCAGCAGCACGGCTTTGATCCCGGCAGCCGATAAGCCCGCTTCCAGGGCAGATTCCAGCATGTAACCCGAGATCCGGGTATCTTTACCGATCAATACCTTGCGGGTACCTTGCCTGGCCAACACCTTGCCAGCCGCCCAACCCAACTTCATGACAAAATCAGGGGTAATAGGAAACTCGCCGACCAAACCTCGAATGCCGTCGGTACCAAAATACTTTCTACTCATAACTTTATGTTCTCTCGTTGCTGAACTGCGTCGCGTAGGAGAATACCCGCAAGGCATCTACCGTTTCTTTGACATCATGCACGCGGATAATATGCGCACCTTGCGTGAATGCAAAGAGTGCGGCCGCCAGACTGCCCGCCAATCGCTGATCGACCGGGCGTTGCAGTAGGTTACCAATCATCGATTTGCGCGACACTCCGGCCAGTAATGGCAAATCGAACCCTGCAAATTCGTTCATCCGCCCCAGCAATTCATAGTTTTGTTCCAGCGTCTTGCCGAACCCGAATCCGGGATCCAGGATCAGGGACTCGCGGGCTATCCCGGCTGCAACACAAGCGGCAACCCGCTCTTGAAAAAAAGCCTGAAGATCAGCAAGCAGATCCTCATAGTGCGGCGACGCCTGCATGGTCCGCGGGGCACCTTGCATATGCATCAGGCACACAGGGACTTGTGCCCTGGCGGCAATTGCCAGCGCTCCCGGCTCTGCAAGTGCCTGAATATCATTGATTAGATGGGCGCCTGCAGCCGTGGTTTCACGCATCACCTCGGGCTTGTAGGTATCCACCGAGACCCAGACATCCAGCTCGGCCACCAGCCGTTCGACCACGGGCACCACACGGGCTAATTCTTCCTCCAGCCCGACTTCATCGGCACCCGGCCGAGTCGATTCGCCACCGATATCGATGAGGGTGGCCCCCTCCTCGACCATGGATTGTGCACGGCGTAGTGCCCTGTCCAGCTGCTGGTAACTGGCACCATCCGAAAAGGAATCCGGCGTCACATTCAGGATCCCCATCACCTGGGGCCGAGCCAAATCGAGCACTCGTCCTTTACTGCGCAACAACATGCAATTTCTCCAAAGAAAAACCCCGAGCCAGGCCCGGGGTCAGAGTTTCAAAGACACATCAGCTTTGCGGATGTTCGTCCTTCTTTGCCGCATCCGGCAAGGTCGGTGCCTCGGCGGCAGCATCTTCAGTCGCAACAGGAGTGACAGCTTCTGCAGGAGCATCTTCGGTACCACCATCAGTACCATCGACCGCAGGCTGATCATCCTTGCCATAATCCGCAGGTTGACGCACCTCACGACGCTTCATCAGATCCTCGATCTGTTTGGCATCGATGGTCTCGTACTTCATCAAGGCATCTTTCATAGCATGGAGGATATCCAGATTGTCCATCAGGATATGCTTGGCCCGATCGTAATTGCGATTGATGACATGCTTAATTTCAGCATCGATAGCCCGCGCCGTGTCATCCGACATATGCTTCGCCTTGGCCATGGAGCGACCGAGGAACACTTCGCCATCTTCTTCGGCATAAAGCATAGGGCCCATTTCTTCGGACATGCCCCATTGCGTCACCATCTTGCGTGCGATTTCAGTCGCCCGTTCGATATCATTCGACGCACCTGTGGTCATCTTTTCCCGACCATAGATGATCTCTTCAGCGATACGGCCACCGTAGAGACTTGAGACCATGGACTCCAGATACTGCTTGGAATGGCTCCAGCGATCCTGCTCCGGCAGATACATGGTCACACCCAGAGCACGACCTCGCGGTATGATGGACACCTTGTACACGGGATCATGATCCGGAACCATGCGCCCCACAATGGCATGCCCTGCCTCGTGGTAGGCAGTCATCTCTTTCTCGCTTTCAGTCATGACCATGGACTTGCGCTCGGCACCCATCATGATCTTGTCTTTGGCGCGTTCAAACTCGGTCATGCTGACGACGCGTTTGTTGCTTCGAGCCGCAAACAGCGCTGCTTCGTTCACCAAATTCGCCAAGTCAGCGCCGGAGAAGCCAGGGGTACCCCGGGCAATCACAGAAGCATCCACATCATCGCCCAAGGGAACCTTGCGCATATGCACCTTGATTATCTGCTCACGGCCACGCACATCCGGCAAGCCAACCACAACCTGGCGGTCAAAACGACCGGGACGCAGCAGTGCAGGATCCAGCACATCAGGACGGTTCGTTGCCGCTATGACGATGACAGCTTCATGGCCTTCAAAACCATCCATCTCGACCAGCATCTGGTTCAGTGTCTGTTCACGTTCATCGTGTCCACCGCCCAGACCCGCTCCCCGTTGCCGACCCACAGCATCGATTTCGTCGATGAAGATAATGCAAGGAGCCGATTTTTTGGCTTGCTCGAACATGTCACGTACCCGTGAGGCACCGACACCGACAAACATTTCCACAAAATCAGAACCGGAGATCGCGAAGAACGGCACCTTGGCTTCACCGGCAATCGCCTTGGCCAGCAAAGTTTTACCGGTACCGGGCTGACCGACCATCAGAATACCTTTGGGGATCTTGCCACCGAGCTTCTGGAAGCGAGAGGGGTCTTTGAGGTAATCCACCAACTCTTTGACTTCTTCCTTGGCCTCGTCACAACCGGCAACATCAGCGAAAGTAGTCTTGATCTGGTCTTCACCCATCAGACGAGCCCGGCTCTTACCGAACGACATGGCGCCCTTGCCACCACCACCTTGCATCTGGCGCATGAAGAACACCCAAACCCCAATCAGCAATAGCATCGGGAACCAGGAGATGAAGATAGAACCCAGCAAGCTCGGCTCTTCTGGCTTCTCACCCAGTACTTTGACGTTGTACTTCAGAAGATCGTTGATGAGGTTGTTATCCGGTATCGGAATGACAGTCAGGAACTTGTCACCGTTGCGCTTGATACCATTGATGACCTTGCCATCGATACGGACTTCGCGGATCTGCTCTTGAGAAACTTCACGTACGAACGTGGTGTAATCCAGTTGTCGACCCGAGCTATCGCCAGGGCTGAAGCTTTGGAACAGGGACATCAGCACCACAGCGATGACCAGCCAAAGGATCAGATTTTTCGCCATATCACTCAAATCATTAACCTCGCAATTTGTTGATGGCCAGGAGAGTTAGGGTCAGGTTACTACAGTTTAAAACCTGTAGCCACAATGTAGACTTCTCGTGATCTAGCCCGGGATGAATCAGGTTTACGGACCTTCACGACCTTGAACAATTCACGCACCGCCTTCAAGTACTCTTCAGAACCCACGCCCTGGAAAAGCTTGACCACGAAGCTACCATTCGGAGCCAGGACTTGACGACACATATCCAGCGCCAATTCGATCAGATAGATCGATCTGGGCTGATCCACCGCCGGAGTACCCGACATGTTGGGTGCCATATCCGACAAGACTACATCAACCTTGGCGTCCCCGACCCGCTCCAGTAGAGCGGCCAATACAGACTCCTCGCGGAAATCCCCTTGCAAAAAATCAACCCCGGCAATCGGATCCATCGGCAAAATATCACAGGCAATTACTCGCCCCTTGTCACCGACCTGCTCGACACAAAACTGTGACCAGCCACCCGGTGCCGCACCGAGATCTACGACCGTCATGCCCGGTTTGATCAGTTTATCCTTGAGCTGAATTTCATCGATCTTGAATACAGCCCGCGAACGCAAACCTAGCTTTTGCGCCTTCTGCACGTATTTGTCATCGAAATGTTCTTTTAGCCAGCGTGTCGAGCTGGGTGTACGCTTATTTTTACTCATGATGAATTACTACTCTAAGCCTAAAGGCTATTAGTATTAGTCAGGATATGGGGGTAGAATACGCCCCTTTCAACCCGACCAATGAAGAAATAGCCATGAATCTGACGACCAAACAGAAGCAATACCTCAAAGGTATGGCTCACAGCCTCAAGCCGGTGGTAATGCTGGGCCAGCATGGTCTGACTGAAGGTGTGTTGGCCGAAATCGATGCTGCCTTGGCTCACCATGAGTTGATCAAGGTGAAGGTAGCAGGAGAAGATCGCGAAACCAAACAACTGATTGCTCAGGCCATACTGCGCGAAACCCGCGCCGTAGAAGTGCAAATGATGGGGAACATGCTGTCGCTGTTCCGTCAGGCAGAAGAAAGCAAATTCAATCTGCCACGTAAATAAGCACTGCCACTTGTTTTAAAAGGGGGCCTAGGCCCCCTTTTACTTTCCGGATCTATGGTCAGAGATATTGAACGACCAGGATCTCGTACTCAACATCCCCGGCTGGCGTCTTGATCAACGCCACATCATCCACTTCTTTACCAATCAGACCACGGGCAATCGGCGAATTGACCGAAATCATACCAACCTTGAAGTCAGCCTCATCGTCTCCGACGATGCGATAGGTGATCTCTTCTTCAGTATCGCTCTTCAACACAGTCACAGTAGCACCAAAGACCACGCGACCTGTTTGCGGCAGTTTGGTAACGTCGATGATCTGGGCCTTGGACAGCTTGCCTTCGATGTCCTGGATCCGCCCCTCACAGAAGCTCTGCTGTTCGCGAGCCGCATGATATTCCGCATTTTCTTTCAGATCGCCATGCGCTCGCGCCTCGGCAATCGCTTCAATAATCTTCGGACGCAGATCGCTCTTTAGATATTCCAATTCTTCACGCAGCTTCTCTGCACCACGAACCGTCATTGGGGTTTGATTCATACGCTAACCCTATTTTCTCAATGGCTTGATCCGAAAAAACAAATGTCTGCCCGAACCCAGTCCGGACAGACATTCATTAACCCTTGTTCTGCATTCTAATATGAATGCGTCAGGAGATCATCCCCTGTCCCTGCACCGACTAGCTGGTCAGGTCGTCAAAAAACCGCTTCACGCCATCAAAGAAGCCCTGCGCCTTCGGCTTGTGCAGCTTGGTTTCAGCCCCATTGAAGGAGTCTTCCAACTGCTTGAGCAGATCTTTTTGCTCTTCGCTCAAATTGACAGGCGTTTCCACCACCGCCTTGCACAGCAGATCACCCTCGGCACCGGAGCGCAACGAACGAACACCCTTGCCGCGCATGCGGAACATGCACCCAGTTTGCGTCTCGGCCGGGATCTTCAACATGACGCGCCCTTCGAGAGTCGGCACTTCGACTTCGCCACCCAGCGCGGCCGAGGTGAAACTAATCGGCACTTCGCAATACAGGTTATTGCCATCACGCACGAAGATCGGGTGTTCTTTGACATGAACCTGCACATAGAGATCACCTGCTGGAGCACCGGCTTCACCGGCTTCGCCCTCTCCGGCCAGACGGATCCGATCCCCGGTATCCACTCCCGCCGGGATCTTCACATTCAGGGTCTTGGTCTTCTGGTAGCGACCTTCACCATGGCATTTACGGCATGGATCCTTGATGATCTTGCCCTTGCCACGGCAATGAGGGCAAGCCTGGCTGACGGCAAAGAATCCCTGCCGCATCTGCACCTGGCCACTGCCATGACAGGTTGGACAGGTTTGCGGTTGAGAGCCGGCTTTAGCACCGGAACCATGGCATTCATCACAACCCACCAGGGTTGGAACCTTGATTTCCTTGTTGACGCCGCGAACCGCCTCTTCCAGCGAGAGCTCCATGTTGTAGCGCAGATCGGCACCCCGGGTCGCACGTTGTTGCCGACGACCACCAGCACCAAAAATATCGCCAAACACATCGCCGAAGATATCGCCGAAATCAGCATTCCCGGCACCGAAACCAGCGCCACCGGCCCCCATGTTGGGATCGACACCGGCATGACCATATTTGTCATAAGCCGCGCGTTTTTGCGCATCGGTCAGGATCTCGTAAGCCTCCTTGACCTCTTTAAATTTCTCTTCCGCTTGCGGATCTTCGCGGTTGCGATCGGGGTGGAACTTCATCGCCAGGCGCTTGTAAGCCTTCTTGATCTCGCGATCATCGGCATTGCGCTCCACACCCAGTACTTCATAAAAGTCGCGTTTTGACATGTTCTCTCAAGTCCGTGCTGATGGATACACAGACGGGCGTTGGTTGCCCAACGCCCGTTTCAACTACCGAACAACCCGGCAACTATTACTTTTTGTCGTCTTTAACTTCTTCAAATTCAGCATCGACGACATCATCTTGTGGCTTGGACTGTTGCTGACCGGCATCACTACCCTGAGCATGGGCTTGTTGCTGAGCTTGCTGCTGGGCAATCTCCATCAACTTCTGGGTTGCGGTCATCAGCTCTTGCTGCTTGGCTTCGATGACTGACTTGTCATCGCCCTTGGCTGCATCGTCCAGTGCCTTGATGGCCTCTTCGATCTTCTGTTTCTCGTCAGTCGGCAGCGCGTCACCGGCTTCGGTGATTTGCTTGCGAGTGGCGTGGATCAGAGCATCGGCCTGGTTGCGAGCCTGCACCATTTCTTCAAACTTCTTATCTTCGGCGGCGTTGGCTTCTGCTTCACGAACCATGCGCTCGATTTCAGCATCAGTCAGACCGGAAGAAGCCTGAATGGTGATCTTCTGTTCCTTACCGGTGTCCTTGTCTTTGGCTGACACATGCAGGATACCATCAGCATCGATGTCGAAGGTGACTTCGATCTGCGGCAGGCCGCGTGGTGCAGGACGGATGCCTTCCAGGTTGAACTGACCCAGAGACTTGTTGTCGCTGGCACGCTTACGCTCACCCTGCAGGACGTGAATGGTCACCGCAGACTGGTTGTCATCAGCTGTCGAGAACACCTGGGACTTCTTGGTCGGAATGGTAGTGTTCTTCTCAATCAGCGCCGTCATGACGCTACCCATGGTCTCGATACCCAGCGACAGCGGAGTCACGTCCAGCAGCAGCACGTCGTGCTTTTCACCGGCCAGAACGCCACCTTGGATCGCGGCACCCATAGCAACCGCTTCATCCGGGTTCACGTCCTTACGCGGCTCTTTACCGAAGAAGTCGGTAACGGCCTTCTGGACCATAGGCATACGAGTCTGACCACCGACCAGAATCACATCATCAATCTCGGATACGGACAGGCCGGAATCCTTGAGTGCGATGCGGACAGGTTCCAGTGACTCTTTCACCATGTCTTCAACCAGCGACTCCAGCTTGGAGCGGGTCACCTTGATGTTCATATGCTTGGGACCAGTCTGATCGGCCGTGATGTACGGCAGATTGACATCGGTCTGCTGGGCAGAAGAGAGCTCAATCTTGGCCTTTTCTGCGGCTTCTTTAAGGCGTTGCAGCGCCAGCATGTCGTTACGC
>JBBRVG010000067.1:0-23647 GCA_038247115.1 Enterobacterales bacterium
TAATAACTCGCATGGCTGGCCGGATGCACATAAATCTTCTGGTATGCCATGCCTAAGCGGATCAGGCTCTTCTCGTTCAAACCTGTACTGGCGACCGCCAAATCGAACACTTTACAGATAGCGGTACCCTGGGTTCGTTTATACAGAACCTCGCGACCGAGCATGTTATCCGCCGCCAATCGCCCTTGTCGGTTGGCAGGGCCAGCCAGTGGCATCAAACCTGGTTTACCGGTGACAAACTCGGCGGTTTCAACCGCATCACCAACCGCGTAAATCGCCGGATCCGAGGTGCGCATGCCCTCATTCACCTTGATGCCGCCGCGCGGTCCTAATTCAAGCCCGGCTTGCGCCGCCAATAAGGTTTCCGGTTTGACGCCAATTGCCAGAATAAGCAGACCTGTGGTCAAAGTGGTGCCATTACTCAATGACAGCTGCAGCGTATCGGCTGCGGGTCCAGTTTGATAATTGCCTGTCGCATCAAGCTCCGGTGTAGCAGTCGGGAGTGCTGCCACACGGGTCAGACCCGTGTTAAGCCGCAGGTCGACCCCATGCTGCACCAGTGTCTGATGAACCAGACTTGCCATCTCCTTGTCCACCGGCGTCATCACCTGATCGGCTAATTCCAACAGGGTGACACGGATGCCGCGCTGATGCAGCGCCTCGACCATTTCCAAACCAATAAATCCACCGCCCACCACTGTGGCATGGGTAGGCGTGTGCTGCTCCAGTGCGGCGACAATACGATCCATATCGGGAATATTGCGCAACGCGAAGACCCCCGCACTGTCCAATCCCGGCAGCGGGGGCTGGATCGGTGCCGCACCGGGGCTCAACAGCAGGCGATCATAACTTTCGATGTAGAGACGTCCGCTGACCACCTCTTTCACGGTGAGCGTCTTGGCCTGCCGATCAATGGCGATGACCTCATGCCGGGTCCGCACCTCGACATTGAAGCGTCGCTTGAAACTCTGGGGCGTTTGCAACAACAACGCATCCCGTTGCTGAATATCGCCACCGATGTGATAGGGCAAACCGCAGTTGGCAAAAGAGACATATTCTCCACGCTCCAACACTATGATTTCGGCGCTCTCTGATAGACGGCGAGCACGAGCGGCTGCAGAGGCGCCGCCGGCAACACCGCCGACGATGACGATTTTGGTCATATGCTGTTCCTTTCATCATGAATGCCATTACTTTAGGCATTTCTAATTTAGAGTGCAATCATAACATTGCCAGACCGCTTGGATCGAGTATGCTGCATAGAAGTCGGCCCATTATAGTTCATTGATTTTATGCAACTTCCGGCACCCAGTATGGCTCCACCTCACCAGACAGCAAGCGGCTCCAGCTTACTGCGACTGGATATACTCACCCGTCAGCTGACGGCCATAGGTCCCTCCGTGGTCCCCGACGCTATATGCCCCTTCCCCGGGCAACCCTGGCCTGAGCAATTGCCCGCCGATGAGGCGAGTGAAATCAATCATCTCCTCGACAAGCAGCAAGCGGGATGCGTACAGCTAGCACGACACGATACGCTCTGGTTGTTGCAATTTATACCCGATCGGTATCCGGAATGGATCCTGGTTGCCCAGCCTTTATTGGCAACAACCGGGAGCACTCCGCTGCAAGCGCTGGAGATCCTGGAGCTGGACAAACAGGCGACGTGCAGCACGGGCGTCGAGCGTAATCGCCGGATTTTACAAACCCTGTATGCCGCCACGGGCTGTGAGCGACTGATCTTGTGGAGTCTGGATCCTCAGCTCATCACACCACTGTTCATGCTGGGCAACGGCAAGCTCCCCTCGCCACAAGCCGTGGATAATCGCTACCTGAAAGCCTTGCGCTCACGAGGCAGTCTTGGCTTTTCAGACCTGCCTCATCAGCCCATGCTCAAGAGCCAACAGTATCTGGCCGAGGATGACATCCACGCTCGGCTGGATGTCCTGCTGGTGCAATCGGGATCCCCTTCGGGGCTTATCACGCTGGAATACCGCTCATTTCAACAAAGTTTTCCACCGCTGACCTTTCAGCTCGCCGAAAAAGCTGCCAGCTTGCTGCTGCAGATCCCCCCGTCACCGAGCCTGGATCATCTGCACTGGCTCCAGGATTTCAATATCCGCATTGCCAGCCATAGTGGTACCGCCTATTTCTCCCATCTGGCCCAGCTGCTTGCCGAGCAATGTCAGGCCAGCCAGGTGCTCGTCTGGCGGCAACTGCAACGGGAAGGGCAAGATCATCTGGCCAGCATGGTGCGTTATGATCGTGGTAGCTGGTTACCGGAGCAGGAGCTCTCGCTACAACCGGCGGCATGGCAACTCTTGCTCGATCCACTACCGCACCGTTTTCAAGGGAACTCTCTGAATGAGGTACGCCCGTTACTGGCTGAATACAGCAATTTTGAAACCTGCTTAAGCTATCCACTACTCGATGAGGATCAGCAGCTTGTGGGGCTGATTTGCTTGCTGTTCCGCAACCAGCCTGCCGCCGAGGCACCACTGGAAACTATTCTCGCCTTGACGGCCCATCGCACCACAGGTGAACTGCTGCGGCGACGCTTTGAAGAAGAATTGCAATTAGCCCGCGCCGCATTTGAGACCCCAATGGCGGTTCTGGTGATTGATGCCTTGGGGTTTATCGAACGGGCTAACCCGGCCTTCATCGCCATAACCAACTTCGCACCGGAAGCCGTCGTCGGTCGTCATATCAAGATGTTGCGTCCCAGCTTCTACGATGACGAATTCTATAATTCGTTGCAGCAAACCTTGAAACGGCAAAATTATTGGCAAGGCGAGGAAAAAATCCTCAAAGCCAATGGCTTCTATTTTCCCGTGCGGCTGACCATCACCACCATTCGCCGCCATGATGAGATCACCCATTATCTGTGCACCATCGACGATATCTCCGAACGTCGCCACAACGAACAGCAGATTGAACAACTCGCTTATTACGATGATCTCACCAACATCTACAACCGACGCGCCATGCTGGAACAGCTGGAGATGGCGCTGCAAGAGGCTCAGGAGTTGTGTTTGTTTGGTGGCTTGTTGTTACTCGACATCGATCACTTCAAGAATATCAACGACTCGCTGGGCCATGCCGTGGGCGACAAACTGCTGAAAGCTATCGTGGTGCGTCTACAAAACAGTCTTGGCCAACAGTTGCTGCTCGCCCGTGCCTCGGCCGATCAATTTGCGCTACTGGCCAAGGATTTAGGCTCCAGTCTGATCTCGGCCCGGATCCAATGTGAATATCTGGTTCAGGAAATCAGTAGCCTGTTCAGTCAACCCTTCGACATCAATGGCATCACCTTGCATATCACCAGTACGCTGGGGATCAGTTTGTTCCCTGACGAGGTCTCTTTTGCCGAAGTGATGCAGCAAGCGGACACCGCCGTGCATATTGCCAAACGCCAGAGTGGTGGCGGCCATGCATTCTTCACCAGCGATATGGGTAAAGCTGTGCGGCGACGGCTGGAGTTGAATAATCAGCTCCGCGATGCGCTGCGGCTGCATGCGTTCCAATTGTACTATCAGCCACAATTCTCGGTGGTCTCGGGGGCCTTGGTGGGTGCCGAAGCACTATTGCGCTGGGAACATCAGGGAAAGTTTATCTCCCCCGCCGAATTTATTCCGGTCGCCGAAGAAACGAGTCTGATCAATGAAATAGGCCTCTGGGTATTGCGTCAAGCCTGCACCCAGTTTGTCTATTGGCAGAGCATAGGCATGCCGCTACCGGCGATTTCCGTCAACGTCAGCGCCCGGCAATTTCACCACCGAGATTTCCTACCGCAACTGGAGCTCATCATGCAAGAGAGCGGGATCCCCGCTCCCTGCCTGTTATTGGAACTGACAGAGTCAGTGGTTTTAGAGAACCTGAATGAAACAGTCCGCAAGATGCAGGCCATTCGCCAACTGGGGATCCGCTTGTCGATCGATGATTTCGGCACCGGTTACTCATCACTGGCCTATCTCAAGGAGTTGCCGGTCAACGAGGTCAAGCTGGATCGCAGCTTTATCATGCGCTTGGCGGAGGACCACAAGGATCGGGTACTGGTTGCCACAGTACTGGCTCTGGCCGAGGTCATGGATTTTTCAGTGATTGCCGAAGGCGTCGAGACCGAGGAACAATTGCAGGTATTGCGCGATCTGGGCTGCGATCATTTCCAAGGATTCTTGCGCTCTCGTCCGTTACCGGTGCGCGAGTTGGAACAACAGTTTGGTCCGCACAGCCCCTCGTCAGGAAATAGCTGACATGGCCAAGCGCCGCTAAAACCGTGAGCCCTGGTCACAGGGCTCACGCTTAAAACTCAAACTTGTAGAACAGATCCAGAGCCTGATTCAGGCCACTCAAGGCTTGCACATAGAGTCTGGGCATCAATTCATAGCGTAACTTGACCTCACCGATCGAGGTAAAGACGCCCACGCCATATTGCAATTGCAGGCCCGGCATCAAATAACCACTGATGCTGACCTGGGTATCATCGCCACTACCGGTCGAATCCAGGCTGACATCGCTAAAGCCGAAGTTCTCGACAATTCCCGATACCAAGCCATTGGCCTGGCTCAATCCAGCCCCCAGCAAGATCCCCGTCATGGCCTCATCGTTCGAGGTAGTACCACTGCTACTCGAGCTTTTGCCGCGCAACAGATACGAGAGCTTCTCGGTTTGTGACAACTGGGGTTCGGAATAAATTTCGACTCGGGGCTGGCTAGCGGGTCCTGAAACCTTAACCCCGACCGTAACATCCTTGTCTTCCATGGTATCGGGATCCCGTTCAGCCTTCACCAACAGGTACGGCGTCGTCGGGTTGCCACTGAACAGTAATTTACCCTCCTGGATCAGCAGATTCTGTCCAAAGGACTTGAAGCGACCATCATTGAGGGCAATCTCGCCATCCACCCGTAATGGTGTCCCAGGATTTTCAACGATCCGGACCCCGCCCACTAATTTGGTTTTAAGGCCCAAGGCATCCAGTTGCACATCCCCGCCCAGCCCTAAACTGATATCCAGCCAGAGCGGGAATGGTGTTTTGGGTGCAGGCGTCGCTTTGCGCCGGGGATTCACCACCTGGACATCCTCCGACACTGTGACCGCACTGTCGGGTAAGGACTTCACCTTGATGCGAGCCCACGGGATCTGCACCTGCCCCTCCACACGTATGGTGTCGCCAAGGGCCAAGGTCAAATTAGAACTCACCCGCGCTCGCCCGTAGCCAGCCAACCCCACTTCCAGGGTATCGGCTCGCACCCGCAGTTGCCCGGACAGAGGTTCCTGTGACCAATCCACATGACCATTCAAGGCCAAGGTTCCCTTGCCCACCTTCATGTCACCGGCGAGGGTTGCTCGTGAGCCATCAATCAACAGCTCCGTATGCAGCGCCTTGATAACCGCCAGTTCCGTTAATGTTTCCACCTCGCCTTCGCTGAGAGCCACTCGCCCATAGAACAGCGGTTTGCTCAAGGTTCCTGCCATCCGTCCCTTGGCATCGATGCGACCGCGGGTCCGTTTCAGTTCGTCAAATAGGGGCGCTATGCCATACAAACGCAGATTGCTGATCGACAATTCGCCCCCCAAGTTACGTTCACCCATGGGATCTGTGAGCAACAAATTGATGTCGGCTTTGCCTAATTGCCGGGAGGAAAAATGGAGCACTAGCTTGCCCTGTTGTGCATCCAGCTGGGTTGAGATAGACAACTGATCATAAGCCGAGACGAATTCGTCAGCGATCAGCTTACCGGGCTCGCTCACCAACTGCAGGTTGGCATGGGGGATCCCCTGCTTCCAGCCTACGTTGCCTTGCAAGCCAAGCACCCCCACCCAATCCATCCGCTCGGGCAGAAAGGGCTGTAGTTTTTGGGTCGCAAAATCGGTCAATGCCACATTCAGCTCACCCTGTTGCGACGAGAGTTCAGTGGCATCCACACAGAAGGAGCTTTTATCCGAGCGCCAGCACTGGCTCCCGAGCGCAATACGTTGCTGTGACGCAGAAATTGCCAGCGTCAAGGGTGAGGCCAAATGCCAGGAGCCTATGGGGGTATCCAGTTGTCCCGAGCCCAGTTCGCCTTGCCATTGATGTCCACTCCAGCGCCCCTGCAGCGCCAGGGTACTGGCGATTGGCTTACCCTTGAACTGCAACTCGATTTGATGGGCTTTTTCTGTTCCGGTAATGGACAATTCCAGATCCTGCAGACGCTGGCTACCGCTACGCAGCCTGCCCAGCGAGAGCTTGGCGTCGCCCTGCCATAGAGCGCCCAGCGATACGGAGACATCCAGCGCCAGTTGTCGCAGTCTGGTCCCAGCCAGACTCAACTCAGCGGACTGTAATGACGCCTGAATGACGGGAGTTTTAGCATTGCCAGAGAGGGTAAACTGCCCGCTCATAGCCCCGTCGAGCTCGGGATACAGAACGTCGAGTTTCGGCGCTTGCAGAGTGCCATGCAATCGCCAGCGCGAGGCTAATTCGCCATCCAGCAGCAGCTGATTACCACCGCTGTTTAGCGCTATCCGATCAAAACGCCATGCCATCCGGTCATCACCACTGATCTTGCCTGACAGTGTCAATGGATAACCATTGAGTTGACCCGATGCTTGTATGCTGGGTAGTTTGAGCTGCCAATGGTGATCGTTCAGCGTAAATTCACTGGTAACCGAGCCGTTGATGCGTCCCGACAGCTTGGGTAACCACTCCTGCAAATTACTGCTTTTCGCCTCGAGTTTGCCCAGCCAGTGAATGCCCCGAACCCAGCTCAGTTTACCGGTTGCCCCGAGATGACTGTGGCCCGTGGTGACCTTGAGCGGTGCTACGGCAATGCCATCCAGCGACCCCGTCAATGTCACATCAAGCTTGGAAACCGGCAACTGCTGCACCTTGACCTGACTACGTAGCGAGGCTCTATAGTCAGAGAGCCGTCCCGAGGCGCGGAGACTGCCTTTACTCAACTCATATTCAGCAGCCTTGAGCGGCCACTGTAACTTCTGCCATTTCACTTCGGTCTCGAATGGCAAATCCGGAGCTAGCGTATTGAGTCGTGCCGTCATGGTCAGACCTTCCGGCCCCTCCACTACCAGTTTGGTCTGCAGATCCGTCAATGGGCCTGAAGCGCTCACGCGGGCCTGACGCCCCATCAACTGTTTGTCCAGCCAAGGTACATTGGAGAGACCCTGGAGCTCGAACTGCATCGGATAATAGTCCTGAAAGGTCATCTGCCCCTTCAACTGGAGATCGCCCCAGGAGTGCCGCACTAGCAGTTGCGTGACACTCAGTTCAACGCCCTCGAATCCGGCACTGGCCTGGACATCAAATAGTCCGGTATCAAACCCAGTCTGATGATAGCGAGCACCTTGCACGTCGAACTGCATGACCTCCAATTGGAACGGCAGGAACACCTTGGGCAAAGATTCGATCTGCTGCTGAATCATCCGAGCATCAAAGGGCTTTGCCAGTGGTGCAGCCGCGGGCTCCTTCTTGGTCGAACTGGATGTTGGCGACGGCAGCAGAGCGACATCGACATCCGAACCGGTCGCTTGCTCCAGTTGCAAACGTGAACCTTGCCAATTGGCTGCTGCCTGCAAACGGCCAACGGCCACCCGGACATCAGGCGTCGTCAGAACAAAATCACGCACCAGTAACCGCTTGAGCTGAATATCGAACGGTAACAGGATCAACGACTGCTTCTGCTCTGGCTGCAGCAGTGCCTCGGGTTCAGGATCCGCATCGGAGTCCAACAACGGATGGATCTGGATATGACCCTGATGAAGTTGAACATCGTCAATCAACAAGCGGCCACTGAGCAAAGCGCCCAGTTGCCACTTCAGATGGAGTTCATCCGCCTGCACATCCAGCAACGAAGAGCGATAGTAGAGATGGCGAAACGTCCAGCCCTGTCCGAGATGGCCATCGGCCAGTTCACCCTGCAGAGCCGGTTGCGAGCTTTGCAATTGCTGCCATAACAGCTGGTTGCCTGCGCTGGTAAAGAGCAGTAATCCCAGCAACACCAAGAACAATAGAAAGAGACTGCTCAAGGCAACGAGCGTCAGCCGCAACCAACTCATAGCTCAGCCCCCAAGCCAAAGTGCAGACGCCAGGGTACATGAGTCTCAGACACCCCGAATGCCAAATCGAAGCGGATAGGCCCGAATGGTGAAATCCAGCGCATTCCCAGACCCGTCCCCACGCGCAGTCGATCCTGATAATCGTTGGTTGCGGTTCCTGCATCGATAAAGCTGGCCAGACGCCACCGCTCTGCCACGGGATGAGCATATTCAAGCGAGCCAGTCGTGACATAGCGCGCCCCCGTCAATTGACCACTGGCGTCGACCGGCGAGATGGTTTCAAAACCGAATCCCCGCACTGATTGGTCCCCACCAGCGAAAAAACGCAAGCTCGGGGGCATATCATCCAGATTAGAACCTATGATCCCCCCTTGTTCCAGACGCGCAGCAAAGCGCGCGCCCTCCCAGGGCGTCCGCAACCATTTGGTCCGCGCCCACAAGCGGGTGAACCCCAGGTCCGAGCCCCAGGCTGGCTGGGAAAATTCACTACTGAGCAGAACCCGGTCGCCGAACTCAGGATCGATCGCCTTATCGACGCGCAAACGGTTAAGGCTGACTCCGGGAATCAACAGCAAACTATTGCCCTCGCTCAATCCTTGACGAAACGACTCATATTCCAGGCGGATGAAATAATCACGCTCCCAATTGCCCAGTTTTTTAGTCCAGTAATGGATACCGGTAGAGGTTTTGCTGGATAGCGTGTCATTTAAATCCGTGTGCTCATAACCGGTTTGCAGATTGTAGTAATCGTTGATTGGATCTTTGCCCGGGATCCGGTAGTTGAATTTCAAATCTTGCTTGGGCTGCGACACCTTGAACTGTGCAGCCAGGCTGTGACCATGGCTGTTTAGCCAGGGTTTTTCCCAATTTAACTGAACTCGGGGGCCTTCGTCGGTGGAAAAACCGATACCGGTTTCGACCAGATTGTCACTCTTGGGTTCGAGGCCAATATAGATAGGAACCTGATGATCCCGGGTTTCATTGAGCAGCGGCCGGACATCCACCTGACGAAAATAGCGCGTTTCCGAAAGTGACTGACTCAAGGTTGCCAGATCTTGGGCCTGATAAGGATCTCCAGCTTTGAACGTCAACAGCGGATGTATCAGCCGCAGCGACTCGGTGACCCCGACGATCCGAGCTTCCCCGAAATGGTAGCGGTGACCACTGGAAAACTCGATGACTACATCGGCAGCCTGCTCCTCGGGGTATACCTTGACCCGGGATGTTACCAACTCCGCATCAAAATAGCCGCGATTGGCAGCATGGGTGGCCAGCGCCGATTTAATCTCCTCATACTTACCATGATTCAGTACATCGCCTTGCTTGAGAGGCAATTGTTTGAGGAGCCGTTCAAATACCTCATCATTCAGCGCATCCCCCAACAGTTTCACCTGCAGAGTCCGGATCCTCACCGGCTTGCCTTTAGTCACCTGCACATGTAACAACGCCGGATTTTGTTCATCTACCTGCAGTTGGATCTGGGACTGGTAATAGCCTAACGCCTGCAATCCCTTCTCGACCGTAGAGCGTATCTGTTGGCCCCGATACTCAATTCGCCCGGATTGAATACTTGGCAGAGTCGCCAGGTGAATCTCGACATTCTCTTGTAGATCGCCGCTGATACCATCAATTCGATAACTGATGTTTTTCGCCTGTACTGCCATGCCCCACAGAGCGAGCAGCAAGCAACCGCCGAGCAGCAAACGATGGGGTAACACAAAGACAGGAAGAAAAGCTGAGCGTTTTTTCACGTAATATTTTGCTCACTATTGAGAGAATTGGTCATGGCGACTCAGAGCCCACCCTTTGCCCTGAGGATAGTAACACAGAGACTTTCAGCTAACAGCCCAGCCTGGGTCCGCTTGCAGCCATCACGCAGATGATTGAAAATCTCTGTTTTATAGCTAACGGATCGTGGAATGAAAGCAGCTGCCTTGCATATTCTGGTGAAAAGTCGTCATGAATGTGAAGCCCTGAAACTAAAACTTGCCAAGGGCGCCCATTTTGGGGAACTCGCTCGCCGTTATTCGCTTTGCCCTTCTGGCAAAAAAGGCGGTGATTTAGGTGAATTCCGGAAAGGACAGATGGCCAAGCCTTTTGATGACGCCGTTTTCAAGGGTGAAATACTCACGGTATTAGGCCCGATCAAAACGCAGTTTGGCTTTCATTTGATTAAAGTTCTTTACCGGAGTTGAGCCTGTTAGCCGGCTGAAGCAATCCGCGCAACCGGCTTCTACTGGCATTTTTAGCTACGTCGAGTTAGCCTTGTCCGGCTTATTCTCAGGGCGGGGTGAAACTCCCCACCGGCGGTAATCCATGTTGCGACATGGTCAGCCCGCGAGCGCTTTTGTTGATGTTCATTCAGCAAGAGGTCAGCAGATCCGGTGTAACTCCGGAGCCGACGGTTATAGTCCGGATGAAAGAGGATACGACAGCCATTTTCTACGGCAGCCCAACGGGCTTGCCGCTTGCTGCCTTTCCATGCCCTGATTCAGGTAATCATTTGACAAATCAGGATATTTACCATGGATCAGTCTTTACTCTCGCAATTTGGTTCCCCCTTGCAACGCATTGATGCTGCCCTCACAGCCCTCCGTTCCGGACAAGGTGTCCTGGTGGTAGACGATGAGGATCGTGAAAATGAAGGCGACCTCATCTTTGCCGCAGAAACCATGACCGTCGAACAGATGGCCTTGATGATTCGCGCCTGTTCAGGAATTGTCTGTTTGTGCCTCACCGATGAACGAGTCTGGCAATTGCAACTGCCGATGATGGTGGAAACCAACTCCAGTCAATTTCAAACCGCGTTTACCGTCACCATCGAAGCCGCAACCGGAGTCACCACCGGTGTTTCGGCTCATGACCGCTTGACCACCATAACTGCGGCTATTGCCGATGATGCCAAACCGACAGATTTGCATCGCCCCGGTCATGTGTTTCCTCTACGCGCCAGAAAAGGCGGTGTACTGGAGCGTCGGGGGCATACCGAAGCCACGGTAGATCTCATGCGCCTCGCCGGTTTCAAACCCTATGGGGTGTTGTGTGAGCTGACGAATGACGACGGCAGCATGTCGCGCTTGCCCGAAGTCGTTGCGTTCGCTAGAGACCATCAGATGCCAGTGATCAGCATTGAGGATCTGGTGGCGTATCGACTCCAGCTGCAGCAACAGGCGAGTTAGTGCCTGAAGTGACAACCGACTGAACATCTGCTCTGCGCGAACATCCACCATAAAAAGACAAAGGGCTATCCTAAGATAGCCCTTGTTCTATACAGAGTTGGAGCTTATAGCGATTGCTGACGCAAGGCTTCGATCCGTTGCTCCAACGGCGGATGGCTCATAAACCATTCATTCATCGAACGTTTACCATTGATGCCGAATGCCATCATGGTGCCTTCCAACTGCGGCTCATGACCCTGACGCAGACGCTCCAGAGCAGCGATCATCTTCTGACGACCGGCCAGTCGAGCAGAGCCCGCATCGGCACGGAATTCACGCTGACGGGAGAACCACATCACGATGACGGAGGCCAGGATGCCAAAGACCATTTCCAGCACAAACACTATCATCATGTAGGCAAAGCCACCCATCGCCGAACCTTGTTCTTCATCATTAGAACGAAAGAAGTTACTGATGATGCCAGCGACAACACGGGCAAAGAAAATGACAAAGGTATTCACCACCCCCTGGATCAGAGTCAGAGTCACCATGTCGCCATTGGCGATGTGGCTCACTTCATGGGCCAGCACAGCTTCGGCCTCATCACGACTCATGCTATGCAACAGACCCGAGCTCACGGCGACCAGTGAGTTATTCTTGCTGGCACCGGTAGCAAAAGCATTCATCTCGGGTGAGTCATAGATACCCACTTCGGGCATCCCAATGCCAGCTTGTTGCGTTTGCCGAGTCACGGTTGACAGTAACCAGTGCTCCATCTCGCTGCGAGGTTGCTCGATGATTTGCACACCATAAGTGCGCTTTGCCACCCACTTGGATATCAGCAGCGAGATGATAGAGCCACCAAAGCCAAACACCGCAGCCATCAATAAAAGCCCGCCCATGCCCTGACGGTTCAAACCGAGCCAGCTTGAGAGCACGCTCAGGACAATAGACAGTACCAGTACAACAGCCAGATTGGTTGCCAAGTACAAAAACACGCGTTTCATGAAGACTCCTTAACAGATCAGGGACACAAAGACCTTGATTCAGGTACGTCATTGTTAACATAGATGTAACAGAAAAGGCAGCAGTCTATACCGGCTTATTCGTCAGGAATAACCTGACACATACGAAAATTCGACTGCAAACCCAACAACCACTCAAACCAGATGCTTACTCGAACTGATCATAGGGGCGAGAAATAAAATTTCAATGAACGAAGGTGAAACAAAAACACCATGCGGGAAGGCATGGTGTTCTGACTGGGCAGCAAAACGTTATAGCAGTGGCGAAAGATCCAGATACTGCCCCAGATCCGACTCGAACGGACGAGCAAGATAAGGGATTTCACCTAAAAATGGCGCCGGTAATAAACTTTTCAGGGTTTCCAAATTCGCTTTGTAATGACTCATACCGGGGTGAATACGATTCACGCACCAGCCGGCGATGTTGAGTCGATCATGCTGGATGGCTTCGCAGGTTAGCATGGCATGGTTCAGACAGCCGAGTTTGGCACCAACGACCAGAATCACCGGTAAGTTCTCATGACGCACCCAATCTGAAAGAAAATGCCCATGTCCGACCGGTAAGCGCCAACCACCCGCACCTTCAACAAATATCATGTCGGCATCGGTTTCTTTTAAGCGTTTGAGTCCGTCACTCAAGACATCAAGCTCGATAGGTACGCCACTCTCTTCCGAAGCGATATGGGGAGCGATATGAGGCTCAAAACAGTAGCCAACCAACTCTTCATAGGCTAATCGCAAGGAAGTATTCTTCTGCAACATCACCACGTCCTGGTTACAGAGTCCCTCCTCCATCAGGTCGCAACCTGAGGCTACAGGCTTGTAGGCTGCCGTCAGCAATCCAAGCTTGTTGGCTGCACGTAGCAAAGCGACGGTCGAGACCGTCTTACCAACCTCGGTATCAGTACCAGTGATGAAAAATGTCTTTGTCATCGCGTCAAAACTCCGTAGCAAACTTCATAGCTAACTGGTAACAAGCCGGTGTTATCTCGTTCATTTTCATAAGCTTTTTCTAACGCCAACCATCGTTTACGCCCAGACAATCCAGACGCCCGCTGACCTGTGACCTGATTCGCCCCGATCCCTTTGAGGCCCATCAGTAGCTCACGCAATGTCGGATAATGCAAGATATGACGACGGCATGACCACTGCTCAGGACGAAATCCTTGCTGAAGACACAGAGATTGTAATCGTTCTTCGTCGATAAACCGGTTCACATGATCCAAATCATCAACCTGTTGCCAAGCGCGACGCAACTCCGGCAGGCTACCTGCGCTAAGAGTAGCAAACGCTACCCGGCCCCCTGGTCGCAATACCCGATATATTTCACACAATGCCTGCGGCAAAGAGGCACACCACTGCAACGCCAAGCTGGAGAATACCAAATCACACGCGGCATCGGATAAGGGTAACTGCTCCGCATCACCACAGATAAAACTGGCTCTGGATGCTTTCTGCGTAGCAGCCATCAACATACCCAACGACAGATCGAGGGCAACCACCTTGTCACATAAGGGTTGCAGCTTTTGCAAAAAAAAGCCGGTGCCACATCCCAAATCGAGAGCAACTTCATAATTTTGTTGTGATATTAAATGGAGTAAATGCTCCCCAATCTGCTGCTGGACAATCGCGTGCTGGTCATAATGAGTGGCAGCTTTGCCAAATCTGGTGGCCAAATCAATCTTATCGACAGGTAAAGACCAGTCATTCATCCCCATGAGCTCCATCGCCGCCCGCTTCATTGCAGCATAGCGCCAACGCCCTCAACAAGGCATCAACATCATCCAGCGCATGCCCCGCCGTCAGTGTCAAACGCAGTCGGGCCATGCCCGGCGGAACTGTAGGTGGGCGAATGGCCGTGACCCAGCACCCCAGCTCCCGCAATCGGGTCGCCACTGACAAAGCCCTGGCACTATCTCCCATCAGTAACGGCTGTATCGCCGTCGCCGATGGCATGAGAGTCAACCCTAATGTGGCAGCCCCGGCACGAAAATAGGCGATCAGACGCTGCAAATGAGCGCGTTCGTCATCCGCCTTGATCACCCACTGCAATGCGGCATATGTGGCGACTGCCTGAGAGGCTGGCATATGGGTGCTATAGACGTAATCCCGGGCAAAATTCAGCAGATAATCGATCAGCTGGCGGGAGCCCGCCACAAAAGCTCCAGCGGTACCAAATGCCTTGCCAAAGGTCCCGACTAAAACAGCGACCCTTGAATGGGCAAGACCTTGCACATCCAGAGTGCCTCGGCCACCCCGGCCATGAGCCCCCAAGCCATGGGCATCATCCAGCATCAACCAGTTACCACTAGCCTCCGCCAACTGGAGCAGTTCCTCGCAGGGAGCCTGATCACCATCCATGCTGAAGACGCCTTCACTGATGATGAGCCCGGCCTCTGGTTGCAATTGGCTCGCCAGATGGGCCATATCGTTATGCCGGAAGCGGTGCATGCGGGAAGGGATCAGGCTTCCGGCCTCCTGCAACGACGCATGATTGAGGCGGTCCTGCCATTGCTGATGCGACGATTTGAGCAATGCCTTCAACACAGCCTGGTTAGCCGCGAATCCTGATGAAAACAATAAAACAGCCTCGACATTTAACCAGTCAGCCAGGGCTTGCTCCAACTGCTGATGCGCTTCGGTATACCCGGTCACCAATGGCGAGGCACCGGATCCAGCCCCCCAGGTTGCCAATCCCTGCTGCCATGCTGCTACGATGGCGGGCTGGCTGGCAGCCCCCAGATAATCGTTGGAAGAAAAATTAAGGTACTTTCGACCGTCAATCAGCAGCGAAGCGCTCTGCCCTGACTGCAAGATCTGGCGCTGACGCAATAGCCCTTGCTCACGCCGGGACTGAAGCTCGGACTCCAGTTGAAATGGCATAGCTCACGCCTCGGTCTTGGTGGGTTGTCGAACCACTCTGGGCTTGGTGGCGTCATAGAACAGCTCCTGTTCATCCTGCTGTTCCAGTACCGCGTCACGAAGCGCTTGCTCCTGCATCAGATCCGGCTTCTGCACACGCTGTTCGGGACGGATCCCTAGCCGGTTGAATAACTGCATATCTGCATTTTCATTGGGATTGGCCGTGGTCAGAAGCTTGCAACCATAGAAAATAGAGTTGGCACCGGCCATAAAACAAAGCGCCTGCATCTGATCGTTCATCTTTTCCCGCCCAGCCGACAGCCGAACATGGGAGGCCGGCATCATGATCCGGGCAACAGCAATAATGCGCACAAAATCAAATGGATCGACCTCAGCTTCGTTTTCCAGCGGTGTACCCTTGACCTTCACCAGCATGTTGATGGGTACACTTTCCGGCTGTGGCGACAGGTTCGCCAATTGCACCAACAGACCGGCGCGATCAGTGGCACTTTCTCCCATGCCGATAATGCCACCCGAGCAAACCTTCATCCCCGCGTCACGGACATGAGACAAGGTATCTAGCCGATCCTGATAGCTGCGGGTGGTAATGATATCGCCATAAAACTCGGGCGACGTATCCAGGTTGTGGTTGTAATAATCGAGTCCGGCACCGGCCAGTTGACTGGCCTGATCGGCGGTCAGCATGCCAAGCGTCATACAGGTTTCCATCCCCATATCCTTGACCTCCTGTACCATGCGCAACAGATAGGGCATATCCCGATCCCGCGGATTACGCCAGGCTGCGCCCATACAAAACCGTGACGAACCCGCCGACTTGGCTTCCCGAGCCCGCTCCAGCACCTTTTCCACCTCAAGGAGACGTTCCGACTCCAATCCGGTCTGGTAGCGAGCGCTCTGCGGGCAATATTTACAATCTTCTGGACAAGCCCCTGTCTTGATCGACAACAGAGTACTGACCTGGACTTCGTTGGGATTGAAGTGCTGCCGATGGGTAGACTGAGCTTGAAACAGCAAGTCGTTGAAGGGTAAAGCAAACAGGGTTTTTACCTGTTCCACGCTCCAGTTATGGCGGATTTCGGCTTCCATGACAGACTCTCAAAAATGGGATTAGACTTGGCTAGTCTATGGCGGGCCAGTATGCTGTCAACCAAAACATCAGCTAGCACATTGACAAGCGACCACTAGATGAACAATAAAGATTTTGATCAGCAACACATCTGGCACCCCTACACTTCGTTGACCCAACCCTTGCCCACTTATGAGGTAGCCCGTGCCGATGGGGTTTACTTGCAGTTAGCCGATGGGCGTCGTTTGGTCGACGGTATGTCATCCTGGTGGGCCTGTGTACATGGATACAACGTACCGGAGCTGAATGCAGCTGCGACAGACCAATTACAGCAGATGGCCCATGTCATGTTCGGCGGCATTCGCCATGAGCCGGCCACTCGTCTGTGCCGAACCCTGGTCGAACTGACGCCTGCAGGGCTGGATCGGGTATTTCTGGCCGATTCGGGCTCGGTGGCGGTCGAGGTGGCACTGAAAATGGCGCTGCAATATTGGCAGAGCCGCGGCCAGTCCCGTGCGCGTTTTATTGCCCTGCGGCAGGGCTACCATGGGGATACTTTTGGCGCCATGAGTGTCACAGATCCGGATGGCAGCATGCATCGGCTGTATAAAGGATTCTTACCAGAACACGAATTTATCCCCGCCCCGCAAAGCCGATTCGATGGTGATTGGCAACCGGACGATATACTGCCGCTACGGGATTTGCTGCAACGCAATAGTCAGCAATTTGCCGCCGTGATCCTTGAACCCATAGTGCAAGGCGCGGGAGGTATGCGTTTTTATCACCCGGAATATCTGCGTCAGGTCCGCAATCTGTGTGATGAATTTGATGTGCTGCTCATTGCTGACGAAATTGCCACTGGTTTTGGCCGCACCGGTAAATTATTTGCCTGCGAGTGGGCCGGGATCAGCCCGGACATCCTGTGTCTGGGCAAGGCCCTGACCGGCGGTTATCTCACCCTGTCAGCCACACTCACCAGCGAGAAGATCATGCGCGGTATCTGCGACGGTGAAGCAGGTGTACTGATGCATGGCCCGACGTTTATGGCCAACCCGCTGGCCTGTGCCATCGCCAATGCCTCCATTGCATTACTACTCGACTCCAACTGGCAGCAGCGAGTCCAGTGCATCACCCGACAACTGTCAGCCGAGTTGGAAGTGTATCGCCACCATCCAGCAGTCAAGGATGTCCGGGTACTGGGAGCCATTGGTGTAGTCGAGACCCGGACTCCGGTTGATATGGCGCGCTTGCAACGCTTGTTTGTCGAGTCAGGTGTCTGGATCCGGCCCTTTGGTCATCTGATCTACCTGATGCCCCCCTTCATTATTCAAGCCGAACAGTTACAGCAACTCACCCAAGCCGTCGGTAAAGCACTCGATCTGATGGTGCAGGATAACTCGAGAGCAGAGTGACAGCTAAAAACCAGACACGACGCCAGCATAGAGTTGCCGCCACATCGACGGGCGGCTCTGGTATAGTAGCGGCATCATCGGCAGCGCAGGGCTGCCGACCCATGACAGGATCCCGCGATGCGCATCTCGATTGCAGGCAAGGTCTGTTTCGTCCTGCTGATCATCTTTTCATCGGTACTGATTGCCATCACCGCTTACCAAGCTCAACGAGAGCGCGAGTTGGTATTACAGGTGGCTCACAGTCAAGCCAAGTTACTGCTGCAATCCTATCTGGATGGCGCCGCTCTGTTACCGACGGCCGCAGCCCGCCAAGCACTAGGGCAACGACTCACCCAGCATTCGGAGCTGATATCACTACAACTGGTCCCCCATGACCAAGCCGGAGCTACTCCCTCACTCACCACGCCATCGCCAGCCATACATGGCTATCAGGTCGTGGAGCAGGGTGCCGATACCCGCCTGGTACTGATGCAATCTCTGGCGCCCCGGTGGTTTGCCGCGTGCCAGGAATGTAACCTCCAGCACTCCGGGCCGCAGCTGATTCGCCTTGAGTATTCATTGAATGCCGCACTCGATGACATCGAAACCCATCTGCTGACAACCGCCTTGCTGCTCTGCCTATTTTTTGGCGCGGGTCTGCTGCTGGCGCTGTATATCATCCGCCGCCAGATCGTTGGTCCCTTGCATCGCATTTCGCTGGCGATGGAGCGCGCCAGTGATCTCGGCGATCACAGCATTCGCCTGCCCGTAGAGCGCAATGATGAACTGGGCCGGCTGAGTGAAAACTTCAATCATCTAATGGAAAGCTTGGCCTCGCCGCCCAAAAGCCACCCGGCATCGGGCGTATCCCAAAGCTGATCCGGCAATGGCGCCGGACCATCTTTTGCTTGAGTCCTGATTCGGCGCAGGTAAGATGATGCGATCAAAAAACCGGACTAGAAGTCCGGTACGACAATAAGTTGGAGAAATAAATCAGATGACTCATGCATCCGTAGATGATGTGCTCAAGGGCAAGTTTGCCGTTGGCAGCAGCTTGACCGTGAAAGGCTGGATCCGTACCCGCCGGGATTCCAAAGCCGGGATCTCTTTCTTGGCCATTCATGATGGCTCCTGTTTCCATCCCGTGCAGGCCGTGGTACCCAACTCCCTGAGCAATTACGAGGATGATGTGTTGCGTCTGACCACCGGCTGCTCCGTGGAAGTCACGGGAATCGTTGCCGCCTCACTGGGTGCCGGTCAAGCATTCGAACTGCAAGCTACCGCGGTGACCGTTGTCGGTTGGGTCGATGATCCCGACACCTATCCGATGGCCGCCAAACGCCACACCATCGAATATTTGCGCGAGCAAGCTCACCTGCGTCCGCGCACCAATCTGATGGGTGCCGTGACTCGAGTCCGCAACTGTCTGGCCCAGGCCATACATCGCTTCTTCCATGAGCAAGGTTTTGTCTGGGTATCGACTCCCTTGATCACCGCCTCTGATTGCGAAGGCGCCGGTGAAATGTTCCGCGTCTCGACGCTGGATATGGAAAACCTGCCCCGCACCGATAAGGGTGCCGTGGATTACAGCCAGGATTTCTTTGGCAAAGAAGCCTTCCTGACCGTATCCGGCCAGCTGAATGCGGAAACTTATGCCTGCGCCCTGTCCAAGGTCTATACCTTTGGCCCGACGTTCCGTGCGGAAAACTCCAACACCAGTCGCCATCTGGCCGAATTCTGGATGATCGAGCCCGAGGTGGCCTTCAATGATCTGGAAGCCAACGCCAAGCTGGCAGAACAACTGCTGAAGTATGTGTTCCAGGCAGTCTTGAATGAGCGCCGCGATGATCTGGAGTTTTTTGCCCAGCATGTCGACAAGGAAGCCGTGAGCCGCCTGGAGCAATTCGTCAGCTCCGACTTTGCTCAGGTTGATTACACCGATGCCATCGAGATCCTGAAAAACTGCGACAAGCAGTTCGACTTCGCCGTCGAGTGGGGTATCGATCTGCAATCCGAGCACGAACGTTATCTCGCCGAAGAGCACTTCAAAGCGCCCGTGGTTGTGAAGAACTATCCGAAAGATATCAAGGCGTTCTACATGCGCCTGAACGATGACGGTAAGACAGTGGCTGCGATGGACGTCTTGGCACCGGGGATCGGTGAGATTATCGGTGGCTCGCAACGGGAAGAGCGTCTGGATGTCCTGGATGCGCGTCTGGCCGAGATGGAGCTCAACAAAGACGACTACTGGTGGTACCGGGATCTGCGCCGCTACGGCACAGTTCCACATGCCGGTTTCGGTCTGGGTTTCGAACGTCTGGTGGTGTATGTGACCGGCATGGGCAACGTGCGTGACGTGATCCCGTTCCCGCGGACGCCTCGTACCGCAGAGTTCTAATCTCTGTCTCAAGCATCCAATTACAACAAGCCAGCTTTCGAGCTGGCTTGTTGCTTTTCAGAGTGCCAAAAACAACAACGCCGCCCGAAGGCGGCGTTGCATCACCGGTTGGCGGCTCATTACCAACCGGTGATCTCCTTGAGCGCGGCACCGATATCGGCCAAGGAGCGAACCGTCTTCACGCCCGCAGCTTCCAGAGCTGCAAACTTCTCGGCAGCCGTTCCCTTACCACCGGCAATGATGGCGCCTGCATGGCCCATTCGTTTTCCTGCTGGCGCGGTAACACCCGCGATGTAGGAAACCACGGGTTTGGTGACATGGGCCTTGATAAAGGCCGCAGCCTCTTCCTCTGCCGTGCCGCCGATTTCGCCGATCATCACAATCGCTTCCGTCTGCGGGTCGTCTTGGAACTCACGCAGGATGTCGATGAAATTGGAGCCCGGAATAGGATCGCCACCAATCCCGACGCAGGTGGACTGACCAAAACCGGCATCCGTGGTTTGTTTCACCGCTTCATAGGTCAAGGTTCCGGAGCGCGAGACAATCCCGACCTTCCCCGGCAAATGAATATGCCCCGGCATGATGCCAATCTTGCACTCGCCCGGCGTAATCACCCCCGGACAGTTGGGGCCAATCATGCGCACACCGGTTTCTTCCAGTTTGCATTTCACCTGCAGCATATCCAGAGTCGGAATGCCTTCGGTAATGCAGACGATCAGTTGAATGCCCGCATCAATGGCCTCCAGGATCGCATCTTTACAAAAAGGAGCCGGTACATAGATCACCGATGCGGTGGCTTGCGTTGCCAGCACTGCATCCCGGACTGTATTAAAGACCGGTAAGCCCAGGTGAGTGCTGCCACCCTTGCCAGGAGAAACACCACCGACCATCCGGGTGCCATAGGCAATCGCCTGTTCAGAGTGAAAGGTACCCTGTGAGCCGGTAAAACCCTGGCAGATGACCTTGGTATCTTTGTTAATCAAGACGCTCATGCCACGGCCTCCGCTGCCTTCACTACCTGCACCGCCGCATCAGTCAGACTCTTGGCAGCAATAATATTCAACCCGCTCTGCGCCAGACGCTCAGAGCCCAAATCGGCATTGTTACCTTCCAGACGAACCACGACCGGGATCTTGACACCTACTTCTTCGACCGCACCAATAATGCCATCGGCAATCAAATCACAGCGCACTATGCCACCGAAAATATTGACCAATACTGCCTTCACTTTGTCATCAGAGAGGATGATCTTGAAAGCCTCAGTGACGCGCTCCTTGGTCGCGCCACCGCCAACATCCAGGAAGTTGGCAGGGAAACCACCATGGTGTTTGATGATATCCATGGTGCCCATGGCCAGACCGGCGCCATTCACCATGCAGCCAATATTGCCATCCAGCGCCACGTAGTTCAGCTCCCACTGTGCAGCATGGGCTTCGCGCTCATCTTCCTGACTGACATCATGCATTTCACGCAGCTTGGGCTGACGATACAGGGCATTGGAATCGATGTTGATCTTGCCATCCAAACACAGGAGATCACCACTGCCGGTGATCACCAGCGGATTGATTTCTAACAACGCCAGATCGTGGGCCACAAACATCTTACCCAAACCCAAGAAGATACTAGTGAACTGCTTGAGCTGTGCGGCATTCAGACCCAGTTTAAAGCCCAGTTCCCGCGCCTGATACGCTTGTGGTCCGGTCAGCGGATCCAGAATTGCCTTGTGGATCAGTTCCGGGGTTTCGTGGGCGACCTTTTCAATCTCCATGCCCCCTTCCGTTGACGCCATGAACACCACACGACGAGAGGCACGATCTACCACGGCCCCCAGATAAAGCTCCTTGGCAATCTGGGTGCAGGTTTCAACCAGGATCTTGCTCACCGGTTGCCCTTTGGCATCGGTCTGGTAGGTCACCAGATTCTTGCCCAGCCAGTGCTCGGCAAAAGCCCGAACTTCTTCTTTATTGGTCGCAACCTTGACTCCGCCTGCCTTGCCGCGGCCACCAGCATGGACCTGGCATTTGACGACCCACTTGTCCTGACCCAAGGCGGTTGCCGCATCGACGGCCTCCTGAGCACTCTCACAGGCCATGCCAGCTGGTACCGGCAGTCCAAATTCGGCAAATAGTTGTTTTGCCTGATATTCGTGCAAATTCATGACACTCAATCCCTGTTGTGAAATTCCGGCGCTCGAAGCGCCGGAGATGAATGTTAGATGTCCAGTAGCAGGCGGGTCGGGTCTTCCAATAACTCTTTGACTGTCACCAAAAATCCAACCGAGTCTCGTCCATCAATGATGCGGTGATCATAAGAAAGCGCCAGATACATCATGGGCAGGATCACGACCTGGCCATCAACCGCCATGGGCCTATCCTGGATTTTATGCATCCCCAAGATGGCACTCTGTGGTGGATTGATGATAGGTGTTGACATGAGAGAGCCAAAAACACCGCCATTGGTAATCGTAAAGTTACCACCGGAAAGGTCATCCACGGTCAACTTACCATCCCGTGCCTTATCCGCCAATGACTTAATCCCACGTTCAATATCGGCCAACGACATGCTGTCGCAATCGCGCAAAACCGGCGTCACCAGACCGCGGTCGGTGGAAACGGCAATGCTGATATCAAAATAGTTGTGGTAGACGATGTCATTGCCATCAATAGAGGCATTGACAATGGGGTAACGTTTGAGCGCCTCAGTCACAGCGCGCACATAGAAGGACATGAAGCCCAACTTGATGTCATGGCGCTTCTCGAACCGCTCCTGATAGCCCTTTCGAATGTCCATGATGGGCTTCATGTTGACTTCATTGAAGGTGGTCAACATGGCCGTAGTGTTCTTGGCATCCAACAACCGCTCCGCCACACGCTGACGCAAACGAGTCATCGGCACCCGTTTTTGCTCACGTAGACCGGTTTGGGCATCGGTTGTCACTGGCGCGGATGCAGCCGCTGGCACCAGTGTCGAGGCCACTGGTATGGGTGCGGCTACCGCTTGTTGTACCAGATGACGATTCACATCCTCGCGGCTGATACGCCCGCCTTTACCCGTGCCCACAATCAGCGCCGGATCCACACCTTGTTCTGCCAACAGGCGGCGTACCGAAGGGGTCAGGATATCCGCATCCTTGGATGAATCGTCCACGGAACCGGCTGCCACCGGAGCGACGGCGGCTGCACCGGGCTGCAACTGCGCCAGTGGCTGGCGGGATGTCACTGTACTGCCCCGTTCGAACAGGATGTGAGTCAGGACTCCATCTTCCGGTGCTGGAACTTCAAGCACGACTTTGTCGGTTTCGATGTCGACCAGCAGTTCACCCGCTTTAACATGCTCACCGACATTCTTGTGCCAATTGCCAATCGTGGCGTCGGCAACTGATTCGGGTAGGTCAGGAACTCGGATCTCAACGCTCATGCTACTTATCCTTGTCAATTTTGGGGCTGACGATATGGGGGTATCGCGGGCTAATCAGGTCAAATCAGCCCTAATGCCTCTTCTACCAAAGCTTTTTGTTGTTTCAGGTGCAATGAAATATAGCCCACCGCTGGAGAGGCTGATGCCGGGCGACCGGCATAACGCACCCTGGATCCTGCAGGCAATGCTTCATTGAAGTGGTGCTGGCTGCAATACCAGGCCCCCTGATTCTGCGGCTCTTCCTGACACCAGACGAA
>JBBRVG010000068.1:0-23148 GCA_038247115.1 Enterobacterales bacterium
AGAGCTGGTCATAGTCATGGTAGTCCTTGGGGTCGAGGTGAATCATAGGTGCTGACCGATGGATCTCAGGGTCAGCAGATGGTGTCGCTCATTGGAAGATCGAGGCCATCCTAAAATTCACATCAAGGCACGTCTGTACGGTAAAGCACGCAGCGGCTGGAGAAGCCTATCGACGTATCACTGAGTGGTAAGGCCTGATCCAGCCAGGGCCGGCCTGATCAGACGTGATACGAGCGCCCTGCAAAAACACGGATGCTAATGACGCTAATGAATCAGAGCGGCAATAACCCCCGACGCACGTCGGCACCCAGGATCTGCCTGGTCCGCGATGGTGACGCGATGGTGACGCGATGGTGAAATGCTGCGGCGGAACATGCGCCGCGAGTTGATTACCGACGAAGAATTGGGGGCGAAAATCCGGCAGGAGGGCATTGATGACATAGCCCTAATCAAGGGGCTGTACCTTGAAGGCGATGGCGAGATAAGTCTGATTAAGCAGGTGACTGACGAGACAGCAAAATGACAGCCACTTGCTTTGTGCAACAACCTCGCAATCCAGCACGCTCGCTAGTGGGTGGGCGTACCCTGAACGCTAGCTTGCGCGGCGGCGACCGAGCCCAAGTTGGTGACATCCTGGTAGCCGTTTTGCAACAAGGCCTGGCGCGCTATCTCCGCCCGACGGCCCGAGCGACAGTAGAGCCGGATCGGCTCTTGTTTGCCAATCCCCAGCATGGCCACTGCCGGCACTATCTGCTGGTACTCGATATGTTTAGCGCCAGCCACATGCTCGGCTGCGAACTCCTCGGCAGTCCGCACATCAATCAGCCACTCGCTGGCCGAGACACTCAGGCAACTCAACAAAGCGCCGATCAGTAACCCAGTACGCATCCACATTTTTTCCTCCTTATTCTCTGATTCATCATCAATTTAACCCGGCAGTCAAAATAGCCCATCAGCGCGACACAGGGTGATGCTGGTGTGACATTGCCTCTTGGGGTGTGACTGGCTGGACCTCAATATCGTAACGGGCGCCCACATGCAGCAGTTGCACATCGACATCGGGCAATTGGCGTTGCAGACGCTCGATCACGGCATCGCCGGTGCAGTGCCCCGGCCGCAGGAAATCGAGCTGACACTGCCGCAAAAAATCCAGGGTGTGAGCCAGACGTGGCTCCTTGGCATGCAACAAATGCAAGCCGCCGAGGATCCCGGCCACCTTCTCAATTCCAGTCACTCTCCGGATATGGGTGATGGTATTGATGAGACCGGAGTGACAGCATCCCAACACGATCACCAAGCCACGCGGCGTATTCAGCCACAGGGCCAAGTCATCCTCGATGAGATCTGGCGCACATCCTTCGGCGTCGAGAAAGAAGGGACCACCCACATCTTCCAGCGGCTCTTGGCGCGGGATCTCGCCACTGGTGCCCCACCATGAATCCAGCCAACGGGGGCTGGTAGACCACTGCCGCAACTGGGTTGGCAACTGCCATAGCTGGGTCACAATCGGGGTCGGCATCCCGATACTGCGCACCGGCTTATCGGGATGACGGCTATAACGGGGCAACAGTGCGTCGGGATGAGCCAGCACCGGGCAGTGAACACCCAGTTGCCAAAGCCGCGCCAGGCCACCGCTATGGTCATAATGGCCATGACTGAGAACCACCCGTTGACACTCGCCAAGCGGGATGCCAAGACTCGCGGCATTTGGGAGCAGCGTTTCACCCGAACCCGTATCAAACAGCAGACAATCTGCAGTGGACTGGATCCAGAACGCCAAGCCATGTTCGGCCTGCAAGTCTCCATGGGCATGGTTGTCACAAACGACCGTGACCTGGATGTTAGCCGTCATGGGCCAGACTCCCTGCAGCGGGTGCAATAAACTTGGCCGACGCGCGCGCCAGGCGCGGCGCTTCGGTCATGTCCTGCCCGGCGACATGCTGTCCGGCAATCGGCTGTTCAGCGATGCTGGAGCCGGAAAATAGCCAGGCTTCAAGCTGATACATACCCCGGCGCTGGCCGAGTAGCTTGGCGCAGACCGTGAGGGTCTGCCCCAGGCGGATCGGTGCCAAAAAGCGCACCGTCAACTCGGCGGTCAGCGCCTTGATTCCCTGCATGAATAAGCAATGGGTCATGGCAGCATCGAGTAAGGTACTGGTCATGCCGCCATGCAACAGACCGCTATAACCCTGATGTTTCGGGCCCACCACAAAGGGCGCGCTCACGGATCCATCCGGATGTTGCGAGAAAACCAATTCCAACGAGTCAGGATTGTTTTCACGGCAGCCACACACCATGCAGTGGGCATGACTCTGTCTGGCATTGTGATAAGAGTTCATCCATTCCTACTTAGCGGCAGGCCGATAACCGGGCTGCCGCATCGGTTCATCGATTAACTGGCTCGGCAGCCCGTGCCTGCTTGCTTCTTTCCATGGCAACAATGGGCAGACTGCTGGCCCTGGGGTTCATGGGAATGACAGCAGTGTGCCGCTGACTCGCCCTCTTCATGGCCACAGCCGCAACCGCCTGACTTCTTCTTCGCTTCATGGTTCAAGGATTGACGACCCTGGCTGGCTTGATTGAGTTGCACCAAACCAGAGGCGACCGGATCACCCAACTCGCTGGCCAAACGACGCCCGCAGTTGGTCTGGTAGACCGCAAACTGCCGGGCTAACAACTTACCCAACATCTGTTCGCCAATATTGCGCACCACGACTCGATTCACCTGTTGTTCCGCCAACAAGTCGATCATTTTCTGTTTACCTGCACAATTAGCTGCCAGTGCAGGGTTATCAACACGATTGATCTCGACACCTCGCTCATCCAGAAATACCAGGCAATTCGCTTTGGTAAAATGGCTCGCGACCCGATCCTCATCCATTGGAATGGCAGTGATCATGTTTTGTCTCTCCTTCGTCCTCAAGGTGCATCATAAGCGCCTTGCCCTGTGTCAGACAGTCCACCACCTTAAACCGGGCTGCTTTCAGGACATTGGCCAGTGTCTGCCGGGAAACCCCCATTTCCACCGCCGCTTCTTGCTGCTGCATACCGAGTAAATCAACTAGCCGCAACGCTTCAAACTCATCTGCATTCAAACGAACCTGCTCCAGTTGACTCATGGGGCGCGCGTTCGGTTTGAAACAACTATCTGCAGGGCGGCCGCAGATGTTGCGTGGGATCTTGGGTCTAGCCATGGAGGCTCCTTATTGGCATATGCCACTTATACACATCGAATATGGCATATGCAATGTTTGATTCGGGCAAGACACTGCCTGCCTTCGCTTGGTGCACGCCTCAGCCTATTCGGCAGAGGATGCGTTTATCTCGATGGAACATCGTCTCTACGCGCAGCAGATAGTCGCAATCGATGGATAGATACCATCAATGCGGAGATCTGCGTCATAGCCCGATCACCTGTGATTGATTTATCGATAGGGCTCAGCCTGATGAGAGCCTGAGGGTTTCGATGACCATGCGCAGCGCGGGCGAGACATTGCGGTGGGGGTAATAGAGATGTAATCCAGCGAAGCGATGGCTGTACATTTTTAGCACCCGGATCAAGCTACCCCGATCGAGATCCTCAGCCACTAACTCCTCCGGCACATAGGCCAGTCCCAACCCCAACCGTGCCGCGGCAACCTCCATGTAACTGTCAGAAAAGACCCATTGCCCTTGCGGCTTGTGTTTAAGCAATTTGCCTTCATCCCAAAGCTCCCATTGATACAGACTGCCATCGGCAAACTGATAGGCGATGCAAGGGTGCGCCTCCAGCTCTGCCGGTGATAGCGGGAAACCGTAGCGGCTGAAATGCTCGGGAGTCGCCACCGCGACCATCTCCATATCGGGGGTGATCCGCACCGCAATCATGCCCTCCCCGACATCCCCGCCCAAGCGGATACCGGCATCGAACTGTTCAGAAATGATATCGACGAAACGGCTCTCGCTGATGAGCTCGAGCCGGATATCTGGATAGCGTTGTTTAAAAATCGCCAGTTTAGGCAGTAACAACTTATCTATTGCGTGCTGACTGGCATTGATTCGTACCGTACCGGACGGGGTATCGCGAAAATGAGCCAGCATGGCCAAGCCCTGATCGAGGGATTGAAAACTGGTTTGCGCGGAATGGTACAGCTGCTCCCCTGCCTGGGTTAACGACAAGCGACGGGTGCTGCGCGTCAACAGCTGCACACCCAAGCGAGCCTCAAGTTCTCGTACCGTCCGGCTAATTCCGGATTGGGCCACTCCGAGCTTGAGCGCGGCCTTGGTAAAGCTGCCCTCACGGGCCACCAACATAAACACATGAATATCGTTGTAATTTTCTCGGCTGGTCATGGTCGCTCCTGGCAACGAGTTCACTGCGCTGTCGTCGATCTCATATCAATTCACAATGGCATTTTATAACGATAACGCATGAATGTTATCCAATAACACCATCTAATCATCAGAAATTGTTCTAACTACAATGGCCATATGGATTGAAACATCCTCAACCCAAGGTTCGTGAATTGTTCTAACCGGAGTTTTCTCATGCATACAATCTCGAAGAAATTAACCTCCATGGCGACCACGTTTTTGTTGGGCAGCGCATTAGCAGGAGCCTCAACCATGACCCTGGCACAACCTGCCGATCCCACGGCACCCGTCTCTATGGTCACCCAATGGGATAAAACCTTTGCCCAGAGCAGCAAGGTGGATCACCGCAAGGTCACTTTCAAGAACCGTTACGGCATTACCCTGGTCGGGGATCTGTATGTGCCGAAAGACCATGGCGACGGCAAGCTTGCGGCCATCGCCCTGAGCGGTCCATTTGGTGCGGTCAAAGAACAATCCAGTGGCTTGTACGCTCAAACTCTGGCGGAGCGTGGTTTTATCACCCTGGCGTTTGACCCCTCCTATACCGGCGAGAGTGGCGGCCAACCCCGCGATGTCGCCTCCCCCGACATCAATACCGAAGACTTCAGCGCGGCGGTGGATTTTCTCGGCCTGCAAACAGAGGTCGACCGTAATCGCATCGGCATCATCGGCATCTGTGGCTGGGGCGGCATGGCGCTGAATGCAGCTGCGGCTGATACCCGAGTCAAAGCGGTGGCCACTAGCGTCATGTATGACATGAGCCGGGCCATGGGACATGGTGTCGGAGCGGGCAAAGACCGCTACTCGACCGCCGATCGTCGCGCCGTGTTGAAATACTTAAACGAACAACGCTGGAAAGACGCAGAGAGCGGCACTATTGCCCACTCGAACCACGATATTTATGTCGATAGTAACGGCAAGGTCACTGCTGCTGATCGTACCTTGCCCGACGTGCTGCCAGAAAATCCGCATCCGGTGTTAAAGGAGTTTTTTGACTACTACCGACTGCCACGGGGTTTCCATGAGCGTTCTGTCAATTCGGCCAGCGCCTGGACCACCACAATGCCGCTGTCATTTATGAATATGCCGTTGCTCAGTTACGCCAGCGAGATCAGCATCCCGACCCTGATCGTTACCGGTGAAAAAGCACACTCCCGCTATTTTGCTGAAGATGCCTTCAAGGCTGTGGGTAGCAAGCATAAAGAGCTGATCATTGTTCCTGGCGCTAACCATGTGGATTTGTATGACAACGAAGTCGGCAAGATCCCGTTTGCCAAATTCGAGCAATTTTTCAAAACGAACTTGAAATAACCCTCAAGTGCCCGGAGCAAATGGACTCGCTCTGGCCGGTAAAACACTAAGTCCTTTGCGCGGCTCGCCTATGGCCGCGCTTTTTTCTGACTACCCGCTTCGTTCACGACAACACCGACTGCCTGTAACCCCGAGCCCAAGGGAGGACCTACGCCAATGTTTGCGATCCTTCGCCATCCATTTGTATTGCTGCTACCGCTGTGCAGCTTCGTTGCCCATCAAACCCGAGGGGAGACCATGAATATTCAACTCGAGATCAACGGCCATCACCTGCAGGCCACGCTAGAGGACACACCGAGCGGACGCGATTTCTACGCCCTCTTGCCACTGACTCTGAGCGCTAAAGATTATGCCAAGACCGAGACCATCGCAGACCTGCCGCGCAAGCTGACGACCCAGGGAGCAGCCGCCGGAGTCGATCCGCAAATTGGCGACATCACCTACTACGCCCCCTGGGGCAATCTGGCGCTGTTTCACCACGATTTTGGTTACTCCAGGGGGCTGATCCGCTTAGGCCATATCGACGGAGCGCCCGATATGATCAGCCGCGCACTCCAGCTCGATAGCACGACAACCCTGACCCTCACGCCGCTGACTGCCGATCCGGGCACAGGCACAAGTTCAGGCTTGGCTTTAAAACCTTATCCAAAGGAAAAGAACTAGCATGAATCACGCTATCTCAGCCTCTGAGTCCCTGATGCCGCCACCAACGGTAGCGCACTGGGGGGGCGTCGCCGCCCTGTCGATGTGCGTGGCCATGTTGATCGCGGCTGAGTTTATGCCGGTCAGTCTGCTGACGCCTATAGCTCGGGATCTGGGTGCCACCGAGGGACAGGCTGGCCTGGCTATCTCGATATCAGGACTATTTGCGGTACTGGCCAGCCTGCTGATTGCCCGGCTGAGCGCTCGTCTGGATCGACGCCATGTACTCATCGGCTTGACGCTGCTGATGTTGCTCTCTTTGTGCCTGATTGCCATCAGTCCCAGTTTTTGGTTGTTAATGGTCTCCCGGGCGCTACTGGGGATCGTCATCGGCGGCTTCTGGGCTTTGGCCACCGCCACCGCCATGCGGCTGGTCGATAGTGCTTCGGTGCCCAAAGCACTGGGACTCATGTATATGGGTAATGCCATGGCAACTGCCTTTGCAGCACCCTTGGGCAGCTATCTGGGAGGTATCATTGGCTGGCGCGGCGTATTCTGGTTGCTAACCCCTGCGGTCCTGGTGAACATCTTCTGGCTGTGGCGCGGCTTGCCGTCCATGCCACCGCAACCGGCTGAAGCATCCAGCTCCATAGGGTCCTTGCTGCAACGTCGCCATGTGCTGTTTGCCATGATCGGCGTGATGCTGACCTTTGCCGGAGCCTTCACCGCCTTTACTTACCTACGACCTTTTCTGGAAACGCGCAGCCATGTCAGCGTGCCCCAACTCTCGGCCTTGCTGCTGGCTCTGGGTTTGGCCGGATTCATCGGCACCACGGCCGCTAGTGCAGCGCTGGCTAACCACCTCTACCGACTGTTGCGCTGGCTGCCACTGGCGCTAGCCCTGGTGACGCTGGCGCTGATGCTGGTCGAACATCAACTCTGGGGCGTGGCATTGGCCATGACGTTATGGGGCGCTATCAATGCCGCCATTCCTGTCGGCTGGTCGGCCTGGATCGCCGATGGCATTCGGGACGCACCGGAGAGCGGCGGCGGTTTGATGGTGGCTGCGATCCAGCTTTCCATCATGCTCGGCGCCGCTCTGGGCGGCATATTGCTGGATCTGATTTCGGTCGAGGCAACCTTTATCGCCAGCGCCCTACTGCTCATCACCGCCACCCTGATCATCGGTAATGGCACACGTCTCAGACCCATGATCCGGAATTAGTTAGCCTCGCATCGGTTTCACTCATGCCGCCAAAATGGCGGCGTCACCATCGAGTACAACCAGCCGCTGGCCTTCTATGAGGCAATGGGGCTATCCGCTGAAACCACCCGCGAGATAGAGCGTCAATTTACGGAACGCCTACCGGCATCCCCGGGATCCGTGCTGTATCGCTAATCAAACCGGCTCGACTCCCCTATGGCGCATCGCATCCCGGATAAAATGCGCCATCTTTGTCTTCCGCTCCCTATGCCGCTTCGCCCGTATTCAATACCCCACCCGCCGGGTGACGCTCCAGAGACGCCACCTCGTCCTCTCTCTCGAGCCCCGTGCCGCTACCACCCCAGGTTCGGCACAGATTGTCAGTCCGCCATTAGCGCTATGTTGCATATCGATTAACACTTTTTTACTAGGCGCCGACCCGACAGAGCGAGACAAGTATCTCATTTCAATGGCAGTATCGAATTTCCGTCTGGTCAGAGGCTGGACGGTTGATAACAAGTACTTACGGAAGTTGAATAAGGAAATAATATGTCTATCCAGAAAACAGCGGCTGCTCTGCTGCTCAGCTCCTGCCTGTTGGCGCCCAATGCCTGGTCCGCCAGCGAGACCGATGAAGCCCTGGTGATCCAGACCGATTTTGGCGTTAAAGATGGCGCCGTCTCGGCGATGAAAGGGGTCGCCTTTGGCGTCGATGATGACCTGCATGTCTTCGATCTGACCCATGAGATCCCAGCCTATAACATCTGGGAAGCGGCCTACCGCCTCTACCAGACGGTGCCGTATTGGCCCAAGGGCACTGTGTTTGTCAGCGTGGTCGATCCGGGTGTCGGTACCGATCGCAAGTCCGTGGTGCTGAAAACCAAAACCGGCCACTACATTGTTTCACCGGATAACGGCACCCTGACGCTGCTCGCCGAGCACCTGGGGATCGCCGAAGTCCGGCAGATCGACGAGAAGACCAACCGCCTGCCCGGCTCCGAGAAGTCTTATACCTTCCACGGCCGTGACGTTTATGCCTATACCGGAGCTCGGTTGGCCGCCGGCAAGATCAGCTATGATCAGGTCGGCCCCAAGCTGGCGGAAAAGGTCGTCATGATCCCCTATCAACAGGCTGAAATCACCGCCAAGGGCGATATCAAGGGCACTATCCCGATCCTGGATATCCAGTACGGCAACGTCTGGACCAATATCGACGATGCCTTGCTGACCAAGGCTGGCATCCAGAAGGGCGACCAGCTCTGCATACGCATCCTGGAAGGCAAGCAGGAGAAATACAGCGGCAGCGCCCCTTATGTCAGCAGTTTTGGCGATGTGCCAGAAGGCAAACCCCTGGTCTACCTGAATAGCCTGTTGCAGGTCTCCCTGGCGCTGAACATGGATAGCTTCTCGGCCAAGCATCAGGTCTTCTCTGGAGCCGACTGGCAATTCAATCTGAAGAAATGCCCATAAACAGCCACCCCAAGGCTCAGGCATCATATCCATCTCATTAGTTCAGGAAGATAGCCTGCTCTCGTTGGCGGCAGGATTGCCGCCAACGAACTCCCTCCGGTCGCAGCCAGCCACAGGCTAGACACGACGGGAGACGTCCATTCTTCGGCTTACCTTCATTCCCTTTCTCCCCGATCGCCTCTTACTTCGCATGCCCTCCTCCATCCCAACGCCATGGACCTGTGGATCGTCGCCAAGCTTGTATTCGTCAAAAGAGATGGTAGTCTGGACGTCCAGGTGGCTACACGTCTTAGCGTCTATTTATCGATGCTTAGCGAAAAAATGGAATAACGACATGGAACATCAAACACTGATTCTGGATGGCGGCATGGGCCGCGAATTACAACGTCGTGGCGCGCCGTTCCGGCAGCCGGAGTGGTCAGCCCTGGCCCTGATGGAGGCTCCCGAGCAGGTGGTCGCCGCCCATCAGGCGTTTATCGAGGCGGGCGCTCAGGTCATTACCACCAATAACTACGCCGTAGTGCCGTTTCATGTCGGCGAAGGTTGCTTCGCCGAGCGGGGATCCGAGCTGACCGCGCTGGCCGGTAAGTTGGCCCGTCAGGCCAGCCGGGGTAGCCAGACCCGGGTAGCGGGCTCCTTGCCGCCACTGTTTGGCTCCTACCGCGCCGATCTGTATCAAGCTCACCGGGTCACGGAATTAGCCGCGCCGATCATTGCCGCACTTTCGGCTCATGTTGATCTCTGGCTGGCGGAAACCCAGAGCCTGATCGCCGAAGTGCGCGCCGTACATGCCTTGCTGCCTGCCGATGGCAAACCCTACTGGGTCTCTTTCACCCTGCAAGATTCGGTGGTCAATGCCATCCCCCGCCTGCGCTCTGGCGAGCCGGTAGCCGATGCCGTCCGTGCAGCCGTGGAACTGGGCGCCGAAGCGGTGTTGTTCAATTGCAGCCAGCCCGAGGTGATCGAATCCGCCTTGCAGGTGGCTGCTGCCGTGCGTGACGAACAGCAAGCCTCACTGGCGCTGGGCGCCTATGCCAACGCTTTTCCCCCGCAACCGGAAGAAGCCACCGCCAATGATGGGCTGGATGAGCTGCGCGCCGATCTGGATCCTCCCGCCTACCTGCAATGGGCCCAGCGCTGGAGCCAGGTCGGTGCCACCCTGATCGGGGGTTGCTGCGGCATAGGGCCTGAGCACATAGCGGTACTCGCCCAAGCCTTTGGCACCGAACAGCCAGAGGTAGCCACCGATGAGCGCTAACAACAAGATAGGGCTCTGGTCGCTGACCGCACTGGTGTTCAGCTCCATGGTCGGCGCCGGTGTCTTCAGCCTGCCGCAAAATATGGCCCAGGTGGCCGCGCCACTGGCCGTGCTCATCGGCTGGGGCATCACAGGCGTCGGCATACTGCTGCTCGCCTTATGCTTCCTGCGTTTATCCCGGCAACGGCCGGATCTGGAGGGTGGCATCTACACCTATGCCCGCGCCGGTTTCGGGGAGCTGATCGGCTTTTGCTCGGCCTGGGGTTACTGGCTGTGCGCCACCATCGGCATCGTCTCCTATCTGGTGATCGTATTTGCCACTCTGGGCCTGTTCACCGATAGCGAGCAGAGCCGGATCTTTGGCGATGGCAACACCTGGCAGGCGGTAGCCTGCGGCTCGCTATTCGTCTGGGCTGTGCACTGGCTGGTGGCGCGCGGCATCCGCGAGGCGGCGCTGGTCAATCTGCTGGCGACCATTGCCAAGCTGCTGCCCTTGCTGCTGTTTATCGTGCTGGGGCTGCTGGCTTTCCGTCTGGATCTGGCGGAGTTCGATTTTCAGGGCATCAGCCTGGAAGTGCCGGTCTGGGAGCAAGTGAAGCAGACCATGATTATCACCCTCTGGGTCTTTACCGGGATTGAGGGCGCTGTCGTGCTCTCGGCCCGAGCGCAAAAACGCCAGGACATAGGCCGCGCTACGGTACTGGGCGTGTTGCTGGCGCTGGTGATCTATGTGCTGGTCACTGTGCTCGCCTTTGGCCTGCAAGCGCGGGAGTCGCTGGCCGGGTTGCACAATCCCTCCATGGCGCTGCTGATGGAGCAACTGCTGGGTGAGCCGGGCAAATACATCATTGCCATAGGGCTGGTGATTTCAGTGGCCGCCTCCTACCTGAGCTGGACCCTGTTTGCCGTCGAAGTGCCCTGGAGTGCCGCCATGCATGGCGCCTTCCCAGCAATTTTCCGCCGCCAGAATCGTCAGGGCGTGGCGATCAACTCGTTATGGCTGACCAGCCTGACAGTACAAGGATCCCTGTTGGCCGTGCTGTGGAGTGGCGAAACCTACAACACCTTGTTGGCTATTTCGTCCCAGATGATACTGGTGCCCTATCTGCTGGTGGGCGCATTCTTGCTGCGCTGGAGCTGGCAACAACGAGGCCGGGCACAGGGAACATTCGGTGTCGGCCAGTACCTGATTGCCGGAGGCGCCACCCTGTACGGGGCCTGGCTGCTCTATGCCTCGGGACTGGATAACCTGCTGTTGTCCCTGTGGCTCTATGTTCCCGGCCTCGCCCTGTTCTGGCTGGCCCGACGAGGCTCACAGCAGCTCCCTCTGAACGCTGTCGTCAGCGACTGACACCGCATCACCAGGCGGGCTGTGACCAGAACAATCGGCTGAGCCGATCGGGTCATAGCCCGCACTGCACGCAATAGAAATGCACCTGTATCTGCAACTCGACCTTTATCCGCTTCTCACACCCGCATGGACCACTCATAACAGCCATTGCTCATTTGAGCCGCCTATGCGCGGCAACGCACCGACGTCAAGATTGCCGACGCCCATAGTCGTCTCCTGCTCCTGCTCCTGCTCCTTGCACCTTTGCAGCGAGAACGAGCGAGAACGGCCAGAGCGAGGTCAAGATGAAACGTCAGAATGAACAACATCCATCAAGCGGAACCAGTAAACGTTGCCGACTGCTGGAAAATAATTGGCACCCTCTTCAGCACTCTGAACACGGCAGCCTCCGCCAACGCAATGAGCCGAGTCAACTGCACACCCTGTTTGATGAACATGCCGAAGAAATCAATTCGATCTTGAAACAGCTCCCCTACTGGCCCAATCCGACACCTGAGGAGATGGACCCGGTTCCCGAGACAGACACTGAACCGAACGAGGACGTTCGAAACGAGATCCTGGTCCGATAGCACAGCGCACTGACCACCGATCTGGCGCTCATGAGCAGATACCCATAATCAACCCATACCAATCGTGAACAACTACAGGCACCTGCAGGCGTTAAGAGTTGATACCTGCAACTTCATTCCAGCCGACCAGCCCTGAGCCAAGGTTATGGCTGTTGCGACACCTGACCCTGTAATGCTGCGACTGGTACTAACTCTTTTCACATCTGGAGATCCACCATGCATACCCTATCACGCAAGACCCTACTGTTATCCAGCGTCCTGATCCTGGGTTCCTGTACCGGAGCCTGGGCCACGGCTCAAGCGGAGCAAAGTACCCTAGATACCCGGCAAGAAACTCAAATCTGGACCACCTACCTGCTGAGCCCCTACCTGCGGGCCAATGACCTCAAGGTATCGGTCCATAACGGCAAGGCCACCCTCAGTGGCTACGTGAACGAAACCGTCAGCAAGGAGTTGGCCAATGAAATTGCCCTCGGTGTGCCAGGCATCACCGAGGTCAGCAACCAGATTGAAGTCCAGACTGACTACACAGCACCCAAGGTCGGCCTTGAGCGCGGCTATGGCGATATCATTGATGACGCCAATATCACCACCGGCATCAAGTCAAAGCTGTTATGGAGCAAGTACCCCAACACCGCGACCACCACAGTAGAAACCAACGGCGGCAAGGTGATTCTGCGCGGTACCACCGACTCGGCGGCAACCAAGAATCTGGCGACTCGTCTGGCCATCAATAGCCGAGGCGTCGTGGCCGTCGATAACCAGCTAGTGATAGATCCTAATCCCAAGCAGGATGCGACCAAGAAAACTGCAGACCAGGATGCTGGGCAGAACATATCGGACAGCTGGATCACCACCAAGGTCAAGTCCACCTTCTTGTACTCCAACAGCGTCAGCATGTTTGATATTGCCGTCAGCACCAACAAGGGTGTTGTCACCCTGGCAGGCAAGCTCACCAGTGGAGCCGAACGGGAATTAGCGATCGAACTGGCCCAGAACGTCAAAGGCGTGAAAAGCGTCAAGGCAACTGGACTCACGCTCTAATCACTCATCCGCGATGGCCGGTTGCTCGGCAGTTGCCACTTCTGTCGCCACATCAGCCCGGGTCAACACGGCCACCCGGGATCACTATTTCTCACAAGGATCCACATCATGAAGACCATTTTATCCCATAGCTCCATCACTCAGATGCCCAGCGGGTTACGACCTGTCTCGCTGTTGCTGCTACTCAGCCTGACGGGACTGGCAGCCTGCTCATCCCCCCCTCCGGATCAGGAACTGCAAGCCGCTGAATTGTCGATCACCAACGCCGAAAAAGCGCGAGTGGCCGATTACGCCTCACCGGAGCTTGGCGAAGCCCGTAACAAATTGGCCGCCGCCAAAGCCGCTGTGAATGAAGGCGATATGGATGATGCCAAGCGCTTAGCCGAACAAGCCCGCGTCAATGCGGATTTGGCAACCGCCAAGGCTGCGGCCGCTAAAGCCGCTGTGGTTAATACCGAAATGCAAGACAGTACCGAGACACTCAAAACCGAGATGGATCGGAATCAGGGAGGCACATTATGAACAGCTTTATGCTCGATGACAGAAAAATGCTGGTCACAGCGCTGGCCGCTTTGTTGATGGTGGCGTGTTCCAGTGCACCGCGCGATCCGGAAGCCATAGGCCAGTTACGCCGTGATTTGACGGAATTGCAATCCGATCCTCAGTTAGCCAGCAAGGCGCCCGTCGCCATTGCTGATGCTGAAAAAGCCGTCGTAGCGGCTGAAAAGCCCCAGGACGATGCAGAGCAAGAAGCGCAACTCATCTATATTGCCGATCGCAAGGTGAAAATTGCCCATGCCCAGGCGGAGGCCAGAAAGCTGGAGGATCAACGAACCGCTCTGGGTAAAGAGCGGGAAACAGCCCGCTTAGACTCCAGAACCGAGGAAGCCGACACGGCACATCAACTGGCACGAGACCTACAACAAGAAATTGATGATCTGAATGCCAAGCCGACGGATCGAGGGCTAGTCGTCACCCTGGGGGATGTGCTGTTTGATAATGCCAGCTCAACCCTGAAGCCAGGCGCCCAGGACAAGCTCTCCAAGCTCTCGGCCTTTCTGCTCAAGCATCAGGATCGCAGTATCGTCATCGAAGGACATACCGACAGTGTGGGCACCGAGAATTACAATGCGGCACTGTCACAACGCCGTGCCGATAGCGTGGCGTCCTATCTCACTGGCCAGGGGCTTACCCATGAACGTCTGACCAGCAGTGGTAAGGGAGAAGGTTTCCCGGTCGTCGGTAATGAAACGGCTGCGGGTCGCCAACAAAATCGCCGTGTCGAAGTCATTATTGTCGGAGCCATGACGCGCGCCCAATAATATTAAGCCCCCCCCTGTTTGGCTCCTGTCGCCACCCCGCCGAAGTAACATCAGGCGGGATTTTTTTGTCATCACGGCGGGGCTGACGAAACAAGGGATCAGAACATAACCCTGTTTTTTAGTGTGCGCTAGCAGACAGACGAGAGGAGTTGATCCTTGCAGACTACAGATAGATTGCTGGTTTTTTAATCGCCCCGAGGTTGTTGACATGAAACGTAAAGACACGCCACAGCGAAGCCTGTACCTGGTCTCGCGTTCCCCTCTTGCATCGCCTTGGCGGCCGCCGGCCACGGCGTCGTCAGTTGCCTACATTCCCCGTTTGGTGGTACCCGTCAAGCAGAAGGGCCCGGCCAACGGCGCCTGGCACAGTATACCCCGTGTCAAACCGGCCGTTCGAGAACGCTCAGCCCAGTCCCTCTGGAACCAGGCTGCTGATACGACCCGGCACCACGAGATCAGAGCTGTTGTCGCGGCCAACCTCATCACCCATTCCATCGATAGCTGGCATGCGATTTATGCCGCCCTGATACCGGTTATCGGCCGCAGCGGGGTTTCGGCTATTTATCAACGGAGCCTGAACCAGACCCGACAAACCTACCCCTGGCTGAGTGAGCCGGGAGACATCCAGGAGCCAAACCGCAATTTACAGCGCTTGGCTACCGAGTTGGCGGCGCAGAACCACTTCGTGGCCAAAGCGGCCAATAACCTGCTACGGCGTCATTTCCGCGAAAGCTTGAGCCGTCTGCTGGGCCAGAACCTGATGGCGCTGCTGTGGCATCCAGATTGGGGAGCAGCATTGCCGCCACCCCAGGAGTCGAGAGCACACAGCCAGTCCCGACCCGTATCCAACCTGTATCAACTCAATCCCTTGGCATAACCAAGATCTGAACCGGTCACAGCGCCGGTTGCCAACTCGGAACGCAAGGAGAAAACCGATGCGCGATTTTTCAGCTCTACAGTACTCGCATCACGGAGACTGCCCAGCTCATATTCTCGGTTGCGACCCGGATCTGACCCTGTGGGTCAGGAGACAGACCTCATGATAAAACTCAGTACCCATCTTCAGGACAAGGCGACCGCTGTCTTGGCCCTGAACCGCCTTCAGCAACAGGCCGATACCCTCGACACCGGCTTGCAGGCGCTGCGGGTGGAGTTGGTGCAACTGCAGCACGACATAGACCAGCTCCCGACCCATGCGTTGCAGGAAGCCAATGAACAACTGGTCATTGCCGCCATCCATGCCGAAACGGTCGCCGAGATTGCGGTTAGCGATCTGGACGAAATGGCGCGAACCAGCCAGCTAGATCCTCTCACCGGCACACCCAATCGGGGGCTGATGCTGGACCGGCTTCGCTCGGCCATAGTGCAGGCGCAACGACACAACAGCCGGGTGGCGGTACTGTTTCTCGATCTGGACCATTTCAAGGAGATCAATGACAGCTACGGCCACGCCGTGGGCGATCAGGTGATCCAGTTGGTGACGCAATCTATCCAGACAGTGCTCCGGGCCACAGACACCGTCAGCCGACATGGCGGTGACGAGTTTTTGATCCTGCTCACCGATATCGCCACCGGCTCCCAGGCCGAACAGGTGGCCAGCAAAATCCAGCAGGCACTGCGCAATATCCCCCGCATAGCAGATCAGCTCATTCCCATCTCGGCCAGTATCGGCATTGCCATCTCTCCAGAAAATGGCACCACAGAAACCGAACTCATCAATCAAGCAGATACCGCCATGTATATCGCCAAACAAAATGGAGGTGGCTACCGCCGGGCGGTGCGCTGACCTCCAGTGTGCTGTTCCTCAGTGTGTTGCTCCTCAGTGTGCTGTACCCCTGAGCTCGGATCCCGGGCCCGGTATGCGGCTCTTAATGTGCAGACCCGGGGCCCCGCATCGGCTCATTGGCAGGGCATGGGTGCGTTATCGCACCGACGGCCTGGCCCGTGGCCGCGCATAGTCAGACCGTTAGCATCGAGACCCGGTGACCGCCAGGCACACAAAGTGCCAGCGGTCCTATTCTTGCCCGCACAGGGCTAAGCCTTCCTCCGGGGGTGTCGCACCCCACGTCATATTGATGTTGGCACCCAGGTTCGCGCCGCAAGCAGGACCCGCCCCGGGCTCTCACCTGTCCCTGCCGCGACGCTCCGACATGATGGGGTTTCATTGTCACTCGATTGGAGACAAACCATGTGTATTGCTCATCTTATGCCGACACCGGCAGCCATCCGTCAGTCGCCTGTTGATCGCTCACCCCCGTCCGCTTGCGCCTCTGTAGCCGGATGTCGGCTATGAAAAACTGGTTCCGCACGTCGTTACTCTCCCATGCCGCCGTCACGCCATGGCATAACGAGACGCCAATCCGTGAAGAGTTGTTCGGTCTCGAACGCCTGGAGCAGCACGCCATCAGTCTGGCCGAGGCCCAGGTCATCAGCCGTCATCCTCCCCGGGTGCAACCCTTGCACAGCCGGTTGCAGGAGAATGCCACCGTCTTGTTGGCCGCGTATCGGGCCGGAGCCGCCGAGCTGGAACAGGGCCGCGAACTAGCCCATGCCGCCGAATGGTTACTGGATAATTACCACCTGGTCGAGGCGCAGATCCGCGAGATCCGCGACGATTTACCTCCCGGCTACTATCGCCAGTTACCCAAGCTGGCGGCCGGGCCCTTTGCCGGTTATCCCCGTGTTTTCGGTATTGCCTGGGCGTTTGTCGCCCATACCGATAGCCATTTTGATCCCGACATGCTGCGCCATTTCATTTTGGCGTATCAGCGGGTGCAACCCCTGACCATTGGCGAGTTATGGGCCGTGGCCATCACCTTGCGGATCGTGCTGATTGAAAATCTGCGCCGGTTGGCCGAGCAGATCACGGTCGCGCGCCAGATCCGCGCCGATGCCGATGCCTTGGGTTTACGACTGTTGGAAACCGGCTGTGGCCAGTCGGCACTCAACGACGACATCGCCAGTCGCGCCCCGGGTCCGCTCTCAGAACTGTTTGCCGCCCAGTTGGCCAAAGGGCTACGGGATCAGGATCCGCGGACCACGCCGGCACTCGGCTGGCTGGAAGAGCGTCTGGCCCTGCAGGGAGTCTCGATTGATGAGGTGGTGTTGCATTCCCAGCAACGCCAGGGCGCATCGAATGTCACAGTGCGCAATGTCATCACCAGCATGCGGTTGATTTCAGACATCGACTGGACTGAATTATTTGAAAGCATGAGTCTGGTGGATCAGATCCTCGATCGCGACAACGCCTTCGCCGACATGGATTTTCCGACCCGCAATCTTTATCGCAGTGCCATTGAACAGTTGGCGCGCCACTCGGATCACACAGAGCATGAGGTCAGCGAAGAGGCGCTCAAGGCGGCGCAACGTGCGGCCCTCACCCTGCATGGCGAAGGAGCACAGGGCGCCATGAGCGATCCTGGCTATTACCTGGTTGCGGGTGGTCGCCCGACGCTGGAGCGCCAGCTGGGATTTCGCCCCCCACTGCGATTACGCCTGAGTCGTCTACCGCAACGACTGGGCCTCTGGGGCTATGGCGGGGCCATAGTCACGCTGAGTCTGCTGCTAAGCGGCCTCGGCGTCTGGATGCTGGCAGCCTATGGCGTAAACTCGGGCTGGCTTTGGCTGTTTGCCGCCTGCAGCCTGCTACCCACCAGCGCCATCGCCACCGCTTTGGTGAATCAACTGCTGGGCTGGAACCTCCAGGCCACACAGTTACCGGCGATGGATCTCTCCTTGGGCGTGCCGTCCAATCTGCGAACCCTGGTGGCAGTGCCGACCCTCTTGACCTCGGAAGCGGATCTGTTGCAACAGATTGAACAGCTGGAAATTCATCACCTCTCCGGCATCAGCGGCGACTTAACCTTCGCCCTGCTCTGCGATGGTCTGGATGCGGATACCGAAACCCTGCCCGCCGATGAGGTGTTACTGACCACGGCCAGCACGGCGATCCTGGCGCTGAATCAGCATTATGGCCCCGGCCCTGCCGGGGATCGCTTCGTGTTGTTACACCGTCATCGTCTGTTTAATGCCAGTGAAAACAAATGGATGGGCTGGGAGCGCAAACGCGGTAAATTGCAGGAGCTCAATGCCCTGTTGCGAGGCTCGACCACCACCAGTTTCATGTCGATCCAGGGGCAACCGCCGATACTGCCGCCCGATGTACGCTATGTCATCACCCTGGATGCCGACACCCGGCTGCCGCGAGATTGCGCCAGCCGCTTGATTGCCAAGATGGCCCACCCGCTGAACCGTCCCTGCTTCGATGCCATCAGCCAACGGGTGCTCAGCGGTTATGGCGTGCTGCAACCCCGGGTGACGCCGTCCCTGCCACTCGTTCATGTTGGCTCCAACTACCAGCGACTCTACTCGGGGCCGGGGGGCATGGATCCTTATGCCACCGCCACTTCCGACATCTACCAGGACTTGTTCGCCGAGGGCTCGTTTACCGGCAAGGGGATTTATGATGTCGATGCCTTCGCCGCTGCGTTGGCAGGCCGAGTCCCGGAAAATTCACTGCTCAGCCATGATTTGTTCGAGGGCATCTTCGCCCGCGCCGGGCTGGTCTCCGATATTGAAGTGGTAGAAGAGTTCCCTTCTCGCTATGACGTCTGCGCCAAACGTCAACATCGCTGGACGCGCGGTGACTGGCAATTGCTGGGCTGGATCTTCGGCACGCGCCGCCCCTCGGCCCAGGGGCTTCCGGCTCAAGGGATCCCGAAACTGGGACGCTGGAAGATGCTGGATAACCTGCGCCGCTCGCTGCTGGCTCCGACCTGCTTTCTGGCTCTCGTCGCCGCCTGGCAATTTCCCCTCTATCCGGCCTTGATTGCGACCGGCTTGCTGTTTGCAACCCTGGCTGTTCCAGCCCTTTTGCCGCAGCTCGCTGGCCTGTGGCCCCACAAGACAGATCTGCAATGGCGTCATCATCTGCTCAAGATCGGTAACGATTGGCAACGCGCCATCATGCAGAGCCTGCTCTCCTGGGTCTTTCTGGCCGATCAAAGCTGGCGCATGGCGGATGCTATCGTCCGCACCGGCTATCGATTAACCATCAGCCACCAGCACCTTCTGGAATGGACCACAGCCGCCCAATCCGCCCGCCACCCACGCCTGGCATTCTTGGGCTTTTACTGGCACATGGCCGGTGGGACTCTGCTGGCCGCGCTACTGGGCCTGGTCACGCTCATCATCAACCCTCAGGTCTGGCCTCTGGTCGTACCCATCACTGCCCTGTGGCTGATAGCGCCTTGGCTGGCGTACTGGACCAGCCGACCCCGAGTGCTGGCACAAGATCTCATCTGCACCCCCAGACAGGCCACAGCCTTACGCCTGGTAGCCCGTCAGACCTGGCGCTATTTTGAAACCTTTGTCACCGCGGGCGAGAACCATCTGCCGCCCGACAATTTTCAGGATGAACCCAGACCCGTGGTGGCCCACCGCACCTCGCCGACCAATATGGGCCTCTATCTGCTCTCTACTCTAGCGGCCAAAGACTTTGGCTGGAGCGGAGTGGACGCCACCTTGACCCGACTGGAAAACACACTGCGCGTCATGCTGGCGCTGCCGCGATTCAAGGGCCATTTCTTTAACTGGTATGACACCCAGACCCTGTTGACGCTCGATCCAGCCTACATCTCCTCGGTGGACAGCGGCAATCTGGCCGGACATCTCATAGTCGTAGCGACGACCTGTGAAAGCTGGAAACTGGAGGTGGAGCATCCGCACATCCGCTCGGGGCTGCAAGATGACTATTTGCTGGCACAAGAGGCACTAGATGCCTCCCAGGCCCAAAAAAGCACCCAGGGCCAGGAACTCGCCGCCTACCTGACCGAGATTGGCCATCACCTGTTTGGCCAGGAACCCATAGAGCAGCTGCTGTTGGTCTTGCTCCGGCTCACCGAGAAAACCGCCAGCCTCGGCCACCACCTACCGGTGACCCCCACTGAGGCGGAAGCCGATCTACTGTTCTGGCTGGACGCGCTGCGAACAGCAGTAGTCGAACATGCCCAGGATCAGCAATCCAGCCAGGAGTATCAGCAGCGACTGGCCCTGCGCCTGCAAGCCGTCGCCGATACCAGTCGTAACCTGGCCTTGGGGATGGATTTTGCCTTTTTGCTGGATCCGGAGCGGCAGTTATTGTCGATTGGCTACTCGCTGGCCGATAACCGGCTCGATGCCAGTTGTTATGACTTGCTGGCCTCCGAATCCCGACTCGCCAGCCTGTTTGCCATTGCCAAGGGCGATGTGATTACCCGCCACTGGTTTCGTCTGGGGCGCCTTGCAACCCCATTGGGCACAGGCTCGGCGCTGATCTCCTGGTCGGGATCCATGTTTGAATACCTGATGCCGTCACTCATCATGCGGGCACCGATAGGCTCCGTATTGGAACAGACCAACCGGATGATAGTGGCCCGGCAAATCAGTTACGGACACGCCCTGGGTATTCCCTGGGGCATTTCGGAATCCGCCTATAACGTCCGCGATATGGAATTTACCTACCAATATTCCAACTTCGGGGTTCCGGGCTTGGGGCTGAAGCGCGGCCTGTCGGAAAACCGGGTCATAGCCCCCTATGCCACCGGCTTGGCGACCATGGTGAATCCTGGCGCCGCCGTGAAAAACTACCAGCGACTGGCCAAGCTGGGAGCCCGTGGCCGCTATGGCTTTTACGAAGCCCTGGACTTTACCGCCAGCCATCTACCGGAAGATCAGGACTTTGCGATTGTCCACAACTACATGGCCCATCATCAGGGCATGAGCATAGTGGCCATCGCCAATGCCTTGAATCAGGGATCCATGCGCCAGCGTTTCCATGCCGAACCCATGATCCAGTCCTGCGAGCTGTTGCTGCAAGAGCGGATGCCTAGCGATGTGGCCATCATTCGTCCCCGCGCCGAAGAGGTGAAAGCCTCACAACAACATGACGATCTGGCGGTCAACTCAGTTCGCCGCCTGCTCTCCCTGCCACGGGGAGCCCCGATCACCCATCTGCTCTCCAATGGTCGCTATGCCATCATGTTGACCAGCGCCGGTTCGGGATACAGCCGCTGGCGGGATATCGCCATCACCCGCTGGCAGGAAGATGCCACCCGGGATCACTGGGGGTCGTTCATTTTTTTACGCGACACCCAAAGCGGTGAGATCTGGTCCCCCTCGGTGCAGCCGCTAGGCGGCCAGACCGAAGGCAATGAAGTGTCATTTGCCGAGGATCATGCCGAGTTCATGCATCGCCATGGCCGTCTGACTACGACGCTGGAGATCCTGGTGTCCGGAGAGACCGATGGTGAAGTGCGGCGCATCTCCCTGACCAACCGCAGTCGTCGTACCCGTGAAGTGGAACTCACCTCCTATGCCGAAATCGTACTGGCTCCCGCCGATGCGGATCGGGCACACCCGGCGTTTGCCAAGTTGTTTGTGGTCACCGAATATCTAGCCGAATTCGGTGCCCTGATCGCGACTCGCCGACCAAGGACACCGGATGAAGCCCATATCTGGGCAGCGCACTTTGCCATCGTCGAGGGCGAGGTGGTAGCCCCCCTGCAATATGAGTCGGATCGCGCCCGCTTTATCGGTCGCGGCCGGACCGTGGCATCGGCCCACGCCATGCTCGACGGCGTAGCACTGTCGAACACGGTCGGCACCGTGCTGGATCCTATCTTTTCGTTGCGGCAGCGGGTCAAGGTTGACCCCGGCAGCATCACTCGGGTCGCCTTCTGGACTCTGGTAGCCACCTCTCGTCATGCCTTGCTGGAGCTGATTGATCAGCATCACAACCGCAATGCCTTCGAACGCGCCAAGACCCTCGCCTGGACCCAGGCCCAGGTGCAACTCCATCATCTGAACATTCAGGCCGGGGATGCAGCTGACTTTCAGCGCCTGGCCGCGCCCTTGTTGTATGCCGATCCGCGTTTTCGCGTGCCGTCCGAGGCCATAGTGCGCGGGCTGGCCCAGCAATCGGGGTTATGGGCGCATTCCATCTCCGGCGATCTGCCCGTATTGCTGCTGCGCATTGACGATATCGAGGATCTGGCCCAGGTACGGCAGTTGCTGCTCGCCCATGAGTACCTGCGCATGAAGCGTCTGGCGGTGGATCTGGTCATCATCAATGAACATGCATCCTCCTACGTGCAAGATTTGCAGGCCAGTATCGAAACCGCAGTGCGCAGTAGCCAATCCCGCCCACGCTTTGATACCGAACTCGCCCATGGGACCGTGTATACCTTGCGTGCCGACTTGATGAACCATGCCACCCGGGATCTGCTGCATGCCGCAGCACGGGTGATACTGGTGGCTCGCCGGGGCTCAATCCAGGACCAGCTCGATCACTTGCCGATCCTGGCACCTTTACCTTTGGCGCCCCTCCCTCTCAAGGCTCTGCCACCGACGCCGTTACAACACCCCTACTCGCACCCCGAGCTGGAGTTCTTCAACGGCTTGGGCGGTTTTGCAAGCCATGGCACCGAATATGTCACCCTGCTGAGCGCGGGTAACACCACACCAGCGCCCTGGGTCAATGTGATTGCCAATCCCAATTTCGGCTTTCAAGTCTCCGCTGAAGGCAGTGGCTATACCTGGGCCGAAAATAGTCGGGAGAATCAGCTGACGCCCTGGTCCAACGATCC
>JBBRVG010000069.1:0-23017 GCA_038247115.1 Enterobacterales bacterium
CCAGGTCACGGCGTTGAGCGCCGCATCGGCCAGGGTGTAATCCCCATGCCAGGGATCGCCACCGCTCAGCCAGTAGCGGCCCTCCAGGGTGAGCCACAGAGTGAGCAACTGCACGGCACCGGCCTCCAACCAGGCGTTGGTGCTCGCCCCGGGACGCCGCGGTAGCCAGCGAGCCGCCAAGAAGAAGCAGATCACCGGGATGCCGTAACCATACAGGCTCCAGTGCAGCCCTAACCGTCCTTGCAGGGCGTAATCCAGCAGCCAGGGGTTGAGAGACAGTCGGGCGACTATGACCATGGCCAGTCCCTTGAGCAACCAATGGGGAACCAGATCGCCTTCTCTTTGTCCCAAACGGGCCAAGCCCGCCAGTTGCAACGCCAACGCTAATGTCAGATTGGCATCGGCCAGCAGCATGATAAACACCAGTGCCAGAGCACCTTGTCCACCGGCCAGCAGCGCGACCCGGGCGCCATGGGACCAACGCCCCCGCACTTCGGCCAGGGCGCTGAACGCGACAAACAGCAGCAGCCCCTGTAGCGGCCACAGCAGGCTCTGATCGGCCCAAAAATCAGCCGCTCCCACCGGCGAGCGCCAATAGAGCAGAGCCAGCATCGCCAGCGGCATCACCACCACCCAGGAGGCCCAGAGCCCGCCGCGGCGCGCCACGGTCAGCCACTGCAGCGCCAGCGCCGCCTGCAAACAGGCCAGCCCCATACCCCAACGCCACAGCGGCCATAATTCCGGCCACGCCAACTGGGCCCAGCCCTGCTGGCCCCAATCATAGAGAGGTAGGTGATAACCGCAGACACTGAGCAGTAAACCTACGCCCAGCAACCAGGGCAGCAGATCCAGCGCGGCAATCCGCCGAGCCAGCCCGTAGGCGCCCACTCCGGCGCCCAGCATGGCCAGCCAACCGGCCAACGGATAATCCAGAAACACCTGCAAACCGACCAGCAGGAGAGTTCCCATCAAGGCAATCCAGTGAGCATCCTTGATGGCGGTCTGGCATTTGCGCCACTGCAAGGGCAGCCGCAGGGCCGTACTATGCAGGCGCCATCCCAAGCCAGGCAGCGCGATAAAGGCATACAAGGAGAGCAACAAGTAGCCAAACACCAAGCTGCTTTCATCGCGATACAGGCTTAGCGCCAGCAAGAACCAGATGAAGTGTCCAACACAGGTACCCCACCACAACCAGCGTCGTTGTACCCGGAACTGCAGTGCCAAGGCGGCCAGCGACACCAGCCCGACATAGCTCAATAGCCCGGTCAGAGTGCCATGTCCGGTCGAGACCAGAGCCGGTACCAGATAACCGCCGAGCAACCCGAGCACTGCCAGCAGGGGCCCCTGCAGCACGGAGAGCGCCATAGCCAGCAACGACACCCCGGCCAGTAACACGAAGGCCAGCCCGGGGGAGATGAGATCATAGAGTTCGAAGGCCGTCAGCAGGCTGGCGTACCAGGCGATCACACCGCCACCGGCAAGCGCCGCCGGCACATAGTCGGCCTGCTGACCCAGACGCGGCAGCGTCAGCGGTGTTTCCCGCTGCCGTAACCACTCGCTGCTCACTATCAGCAGTAATCCCAACACCAGTCCGGCAATCACCCGCCCGCTCGGCCCCAGCACGCTGTGCTCAACACCAAACTTGACCAGAAATACCCCGCCCAGCGCCAGCGCCACGCCGCCGACCCAGACCATCCAGCGCGAGGCAATATCCCGCTCCAGCCGTGCCGGTGCGCTCTGAAGCAAAGGAGCGCTCTGTGGCGAAGGTGTGTGCTGCGGCTCGATAGCGGAGTGAACGACTGCCGTCGAAGCATCATCGGGCTGGCTTGTGACGACCGGCTGAGGCGCTGAAGTCGCCATCGCCGCCGGTTCGACAGGAGTGGCTGGCATCAACATATCTGACACTTGGCTCTGTGGCCCTTGTGGCGATAACGCTTCGGCCGAATGAGCCTCGGGGAATGCAGCAGCTGACATAGCCCTGCTGGCATGAGCCTGGGGTGCCGTCAGGCGCTGCAGCGCTTGCTCAAACAGCTGCAACTGCTGGCGCTGTTTGCGTAAATCCTGCTCCAGTGCCGACAGGCGACTGAGCGCAATCAGGCCGCAGATAGCCCCGGCCAATACCAGCAACACCAGACCACCGACCAGCAACATCAAACCATCCATGTTCCACTCCCCATAGGCCGGATCGCTCCGGCATGCCAAGCTTCAGAGTATGACGCCCATCGCCGGGCTGCAACACGAGGGCTGGATCCTGGTGCCCGGTTCGGGATCCAGCTATGAAATAGCCAAATGAAACAACTACTTCTCATGACGGCAGCCCAAGGCTCACGCATACTGGAGGGAAATGATAGGGAGTACTGGAATGAACCCGCTGACTGATCAATTGCTCACCCAGCTCAACCGCGTCATCCTCGGCAAGCCCCATGAACTGCGGCTGGCCCTGTGCTGCCTGCTGGCCCGTGGCCACCTGCTGATCGAGGATCTGCCCGGCATGGGCAAGACCACCCTGGCCCACGCCCTCGCCACCCTGCTGGGATTGGCGTATCAGCGCGTGCAGTTTACCTCCGACATGCTGCCCGCGGACCTGCTGGGACTATCGATTTATGATCAGGCCAATGCCAGCTTTACCTTCCATCCCGGGCCGATTTTTACCCAGGTGTTGCTGGCGGACGAGATCAATCGCGGTAGTCCGCGCACCCAGAGCGCCCTGCTCGAAGCCATGGCTGAACGTCAGATCTCGACCGATGGCATCACCCGACCCTTACCGGCACCTTTTTTTGTCATCGCCACCCAGAACCCCCAGGATCAGGCCGGCACCTTCCCGCTGCCCGAATCCCAACTGGATCGCTTCCTGATGCGCATCGAGCTGGGCTATCCCAGCAAGGAAGCCGAGTTGCAGATGTTGCTGCTGCCGGAGCAGGAAGCCCTGAGCCCGCTGCTGGATAGCCAACAGTTACTGGCCCTGCAACAGGCTGTCAGCCAGGTCACAGCCGCCCCCGCGTTTCTCGATTATCTGCTGGCGCTGGTGCAGGAGAGCCGCCGCAACGAGCTGGTGCCCAACCCGCTATCACCCCGCGCCAGTCGCGCCCTGTTGGCGGCCGCCAAAGCCTGGGCCTTTCTGGCCAATCGGGATTACCTGTTACCCGAAGATCTGCAGGCTGTGTTTCCCGCCGTCGCCGAACACCGGCTGCGCAGTGGCCCCAGCCGTCCCGGCAGCCAGCAGAGCCTGAGCCACAAGTTGCTGGCGTTGGTGGATCCGGTTCTATGATTCGCGCCGCACTCGCCAGGCTCTGGCAACCACTGTGGAGTCAGTGGATCGAACGCCGCTTGCCTCCGGCCACGCGGGTGCAACTACACCATAGAACCTTGTTTATCTTCCCCAGCCGCTTCGGGGCCCTCTATCTATTGATGGTCTTGATGCTCTATCTTTTGGCCACCAACTTTCAGAACAACCTGATCCTGGCCATGGCCCTGCTGCTACTCAGCCTGTTTGTCACCTGCATCTGGCACTGTTATCGCAATCTGGCGGGTCTCACCATCAGCGCCTTACCGACAGCCCCGCATTTTGTCGGCCAATCGCTACGCTTCGCCGTGCAGCTCACGGCCGACGACCGCCCCCGCTATGCCCTGCAACTGGGCGCTGCCGCCGGGGCCGAAGAGCTGCTACCTGAGCTGCAACAGCAAGGCACGCTAGGAGTCACCTTCCATGCCACTCGCCGCGGCTGGTTTAAACCGGGTCGGTTACGGCTCTCCAGCCATTATCCGTTGGGGCTGCTGCGCTGCTGGACACAACTTGACCTGCAGCAGCAGGCGCTGATTTATCCAGCCCCCATAGCGGGCCCGCTGCCGTTGAGCGCGGGGCCGGGAACGGACGAGGTGTCATCCACCCATTCCAGCCCTGTATTGCCGCATCACGGCCAGCACACCGGCAGCGATGAACTGGTCGGCTTGCGCCCCTACCGTCTCGGCGAGTCACTCAGTCAGATCGCCTGGCGACAACACGCCCAGGGGCGGGGTCTGTTCAGCAAGGAGTTCGCCGCCGAGCCCTGGCAACACCCCTGGCTGAGGTTGACGCACACTCCGGGGCAGGACCTGGAAGAGCAGCTCAGCCGACTGAGCTATGCGGTGCTGCAACTGGATCAGAAACAACAGCGTTACGGCCTGGAGCTGGGAGCCTGGCGTCTGGATCCGGCCACAGGTGCCGGACAACGCCAGGCTGCGCTGGAGGCACTCGCACTGTATGGCCACTCCCGCTATGACCACTAGCCCCATGACACCACCGACACCTCGCAGCACCAACCCCTCGACACTGGGCTGGATCAGTGCCAGCTATGGCCTGGCAGTGCTGCCCTTGTATGCCGAGCTCAGTCCGCTGATTTATGCCATTGCCCTGCTCGCCATCGGTTGGCGCTACGCCATCGAGCAAGGCCGGAGCCGGATGCCGAGCCCGCGCCAACTCAATAGTGCCGCCGTGCTGGGATGTTTGCTGATTGCTGTTCTCTCACCGCAACTGGGCCTGGTGGGGTCAATCTTCAACTTGCTGGTCATGGGCTGCACCCTGAAGTTTCTGGAATTCCGCCAGCGTCGGGATCTGGGGCTGCACATACTGGCGCTGTTTTTCCTCGGCGGCTTGAGCTTCGTCTATCACCAGCACTGGATCTTTACCCTCTATCTGCTCACCAGCGTATTGCTCAATACCGCCGCCTTGCTCTCCCTCTACCTGCCGACCGGTCGCCGCGAACAGCTACGCCAGGCCTCCTTGCTGGTTGGCCAGAGCATTCCCTTGATGCTGGTGCTATTTGTGATCCTGCCGCGACTGGGCCCCCTGTGGCAGATGCCGCAAACCCAGAGCGCCATCACAGGGTTGGGGGAAGAGGTGAACCCGGAAAACATCACAGAGCTGACACGCTCCAGTGAATTAGTGTTCCGCGCCAGTTTTTCCGGCCCACCGCCGACCGAGCGTTACTGGCGAACTCTGGTCCATGAGTCATTCGATGGCCATAGCTGGCGCATGAGCCCCGAGCTGCGAAACTGGCAGCGCCGCCACCAAGGCCGCCGGTACCAGCCCTGGCTGACAACACCCAGCGCTCAGCGCTGGCAGGGACCCAGCAGTGACTATCGGCTCTATACCGAGCCGAGCAACCAGAGCTGGATCTACTCGCTGGCGCTATCCAGCTCCACCGATCAGACGCTACTCGAAACCCCGGTGCAGACCCTGCTCAGCCCGACGCCGCTCACGCAAAAGCGGCAGTTTGCCCTGCGTTACTTTCCCGAGCAGCCCAGCGAGCCGAAACTAAGACAGGTCCGCCGCCAGCAGAATCTGGCGCTGCCTGCAGGCGGCAACCCGCAAGCACGGGCCATGGCCGCCGATCTGCGACGGCAATTTCCCCAAGACGATCAGGCGCTACTGCAGGCCGCACTGCACTACTTTCGCCAGCAACCCTTCTTCTACACCCTGAGCCCACCGCCGCTTTCCGGCGATAGCATCGATCAGTTCCTGTTTTCGACCCGGGCCGGATTCTGTGCCCACTACGCCAGCAGCTTGGCATTTTTGTTGCGGGCCGCTGGCATTCCGGCACGGCTGGTGACCGGCTATCTGGGCGGTGAGTACCACCCGCAAGATGGCTATGTCAGCGTCCATCAGTTCGATGCCCACGCCTGGGTCGAGGTCTGGCTGCCGGGCGGCTGGCAGCGGGTCGACCCGACCCTGATGGTGGCCCCAGATCGAGTCGAACAGGGACTGGATTCCCTGATGCGGGATCAGGGCTTTCTGGCCCAGGATCCCTTGAGCCTGAGTCGTTATCGCCATATTGCATTACTGAATAACCTGCGTTTGGCTCTCGCCAGCCTGGATTACCACTGGACCGTCTGGATCCTGAATTACGATGCCAGTGCGCAAGATGGTCTGTTAAAGCGCTGGTTCGCCGCCGGGATTGCAGGCCGCCTGCTTCTGCTAACCATAGGTGTCCTGCTGGCGTTGGCCCTTGCCGCCACCCTGGGTTGGCTCTATCGGCGCAAAACCGGCCCGGATCCACTGCTGGCTCTGTATCTACAAGCGTGTCGGCATCTGGCGTTAAGTGGCTCGCCGCGCCTACCCGCAGAAACACCCAGCGCCTACCGGGACCGCCTGCTGCAACAGGGGCATCCGGCAGCCCGGACATTCGAGCAGATCACCGACGTCTACCTCCATGGACGATATGCCCATCCCGAGGATCAGACCGCAGAGATCCCTAAGCTGCGGCAACTGATCCAGCAGCTACAACGCCTGAGCCGTCGCCCCCGCAGCAGGAATTCTTGATGCGCATCACATTTTCAGGATACTCTAGCGTCAGATTTAACAAGTCATCAACATTACAACGGGAATAGAAACATGGAACTGATGCAGAAGTGGGCCCACAAGATACTGGAATGGGGGCAATTGCTCGGCCTCATTGTCGTTGCCTGTGCGACCCTGATCGCCATCAGCCACCAGATCTACACCATGGCTCTGGCAATGACGGTGACCCTGGCAGACTTGTTGTTGCTGTTTATCTATCTGGAAGTGCTGGCGATGGTCGCCATGTATCTGAAAATGGGTAAATTGCCGATCCGTATCCCGATTTATATTGCGATCATAGCGCTAGCCCGCTACCTGATCCTGGATATGAAGGAGATGGACACCTGGCGGCTGTTTGGCGTGGCAGGAACCTCTCTGGTGCTGGCGATCAGCGTGTTTATCATCCGTTATGGTCACTATCGCTTCCCCTACCAGACGGATGATTGATCCCAAAACAACGCCAGGTCCCTGTCTACCGCTTAATCGGAGACAGGGGCTTTTTGTGCCAGAATCCATCGCTAATATCTATTGATGAAACAGGAATCATCGATTATTTTTTCAACACCCGCTAGGTTATAGTCTCCTCATCGGCCACTGATGGTCATAGACACTGAGGAATCCACCATGACAATTCAAACAATCAACATCGGGATCCGCGAAGACGATCGGCACGCCATTGCCCAAGGGCTTTCCGCCCTGCTAGCCGACACCTATACCCTCTATCTGAAGACCCACTACTTCCACTGGAACGTCACAGGCCCCATGTTCCAGACCCTGCACCTGATGTTCGAAACCCAGTACAACGAGCTGGCATTGGCCGTTGACTCCATCGCCGAGCGTATTCGGGCCCTGGGGGTCTATGCTCCGGGTACCTATCGGGAATTTATGCGCCTGAGCTCGATCAGTGAAAGCGACGGCGTACCCAAGGCCGTCGAGATGATCAGCCAACTGGTCGAAGGGCAGGAAGCAGTGGTCCGCACCGCGCGCTCGCTCTACGCACTGGTTGAACAGGCCCACGATGAAGCCACGGCCGATCTGCTGACTCAACGCATCCAGTTGCACGAAAAAACAGCCTGGATGCTGCGTAGCCTGCTGGAATAACCCGACCCATACATCACATGCATCACCCCTGGTTGGCATCCGGTGCCAACCAGGCGGATTTGAAATCAAACCAACCTAAATTATTCAAGCGGATGCCGCGCGCCTGTGCCGGTCCTTGCAAACGCAACCAGTGGTGAAACAAGGGTTGCAACCAACCCGCGCCTATCACCTCGGCCATCATGCGCTCACTATCAAGGCGCTCGCTGCGCCACTCTTGATGCCAGTGCTGTAACAACTGCATGTCACCGCCGCTGATGGAGCGGCGCAAAAGCGGGTTGCCCAATAACCAGGTGCCCACACTCCAACGACTGGGCGCCGCAAAGTTTACCGAGCCGAGCCAGAGATCCACACCCGACTCCCCCTGCTGCCAATCGGCATAAGCCAACTCGACAAGTTCCAACGTCACACCCTGCTCGGCGAGCATGGTCTGCATCACCCCGGCTAGCATCCGGTATTCCGGTTGCAGCTCATAATAAGCCAGCCGCAGCCGACGATCAGGAGCTGTGGCCGATACTGGCCAGGGCGGCATGGACTCACCGGGCGATTGCTCATGCAACCACTCCGGCAACAGACTGGCGGCGGGAGCCCAATAGCGACGGATCGCTAACGGCACCCGGCTCATCAATTGATAGGGATTGAGCTGAGCCTGGATCCAGCGCCGGGCTGACGCCGTTTGCCAACAACTCGAGCGACTGTCGCACAGCAAAAAATAGCCGCCTTTTTCCAGTACCATTTCCGCCGCCGGAGCGGCCATGGTTGCATCCTGCCGGGGGACAGTGACACCACTGGGCAATTCGCCTTGCACATCCAGACCACAGACCTGGCGCTCGCCAAGCTCCAGTTGTTCCGCCAACGCGGGCAACATCCAGATATCCACTTCATCCAGCAGGGCACGCCAGCCGAAGTAATCATCAAATGCCACCAGATGGAGATGAAAGCGATTATTCTCCTGCACCCGATAGGGGCCTGTGCCTACCGGACGGGACGCAAAATCAGCGCGTCTATCCTGATCGGCAGGCAAAATCATGGCCATCACATCCGCCAGCAACCAGGGCAGACGGAGATCGTCACAACTCAACTCGATGCAGATCACTCGTTCCCCCTGGGCGCGGATGGCCGCCAGGTGCGCAAACAGCGGGTTTTGCTGCAACCGCGTCAGGGATGCGATGACATCCGCCACCTGCAACAGCCGACCATCGTGAAAGCGTACCGCCGGGCGCAAATAAAAACGCCAGTGCCGACCGTCGCTCGAATGCCAGTGGTGAGCCAGGTCCGCTTCGATTTCCCCATTTTCCTCATTTATCCGGGTCAGGCCATTGAAGATCTGTCGCACCAGATGAGCCTCGGAGCGCCGCAAAGGCAGCCCTGGATGTAAGTTCGGCATAGGGCGGTAATAGGGAACTCGTAGCACCTGTCGTTCTTGCTGCTGCTTGCTACCTAACTGTCGCAGTAACAGGGGCGTCAACTGCTCCGGCTCTGCGCCCAATAATCGCACCGCCTGCTCTACCAAGCCTTGTGCCAGCAGGCTTTCCGCCTGATGTTGCCGCAACTGCTCAGGGCCATAACGACAAATCAAGGTCGAGCGATGGCCACGGCCCGCACTGGAGTGCCACTGGATCCAGCCCTCCGCTTCCATCTGTCCCAGCAGATTGCGCACATGGCGCCGGGTGCAACATAGCAACTCAGCTAACGCCTGCAATGTAGTCTCGACGGCTTGCTCACCAAAGTGCGTGCGCAATTTAAGGTACTGCTGCTCCAGACGCGGGGATGGCATAAAAGAGGAACCTTATTTTAATAAAGTCAGCAATTTTTAGATTCCCCTATTAGAGCCATGCTTATGGCGAAACACAAGAGCAGCACGGCAATCCGCCATCCGCTGCTTATCCCTGAGCAACAAGGAGATCATCATGTACCGAGCAAATGCGACGCAACTGGCCGGATTTTTTCAACGCTTTCTACTACAACAAAAGCAGGGTTGGGGCCACCCTCGCTGGGCTCTTCAAGAGCTGGAGCGACTGATGCAATGGCAATCCCTACAGATGCCTGCCCCGTTTTATAAACATCACTGGTAACTCGGCAAGGAGATAAGATGCACATCGAACATGTCGCGATTTGGTGTCAGGATCTGGAGCGGATGCGCGATTTTTATCAGCGCTACTTTGCAGGCCAAGCGAACCCCAAATACACCAATACCAGGGGCTTCAGCTCCTATTTCCTCGAGTTCGAAACCGGATGTCGACTGGAGTTAATGCAGTGGCAAGAGGTCAGCGAACTGAAAAATGAGCCACAGCGGCAATTTATCGGTCTGGGACACCTCTGCTTTGCCCTGGGCAGTTGCGAGGCAGTCGATGCCTTGACCCAACGTCTGGTGGTCGATGGCTATAGGCTGTTGAGCGGCCCCCGCACCACAGGCGATGGCTACTACGAAAGCTGTTTGCTGGACCCTGAACTCAATCGTATCGAATTGAGCCGTTGAGCTACGGATAGAGATCGACACGCCGTTTCACTATGCTATCGCGATGTTGGCGAATCAATTCCCACCACCGCTCGCACACAGATGCATTGTTCTGGCAAAACGCTTTGCTAAACACCAGAAAATAATCACGCTCCAGCAGAGACTCGCCTGAACGGCGGATCTCGTTTTGCCAGCCCAGGCTCCGGATCAATCGTCCCGTTGGCTCTCCGGGGCCAACCACCAGATCCAGGCGCCCCATTTTTAATTTTTCCAGATTTTGCTCGGCTGTCCGGGTCGCCTCATAAGGAATGCCTTGCTGGAATAGGAACCCGGCAATCGCGGACTCTTTCAACACGCCGATCCGGTACTGCGTCAGGCCATCCAGGCCATTTCCTAAGCCATCGGGGATAAAATCAGGACGGCTGAATAAATAGTAACTGACCCGATACAGGCGGCGAGAAGGATCGGGAGCTGCGGTACCGTCCTGCAGCGCCGGGGGGTAGGCCAGATACTCGGCCCGATCCACGGTGAATGAATAGCCAATAGCGCCATCCAGATGTTCCAACTCCAGCTCATGCAGCAGTCGTTTGACCGGCATTCGCTGCAACTTGACCTGGATACCCAGCATCTGCGCCGTCTGCAGAACCACATCAATTGCCAGGCCGGGCTCGCTATCGACCAAACGCCCCTGCCCCATCTGATATGGCGGGAAAGCCTGATCGCCATACGCCAGCGACACTTCCTGAGCCAGACAACAACATGGCAAAAACCACAATAACCAGCTGAAATAACGGCGACCGGTTCCCGACATGCCTCCACCTCCTGTATAGCAAACTGATCCAAGTGTAGGTGATGTCATCTTGCAAGCGGCACTCATAGGTAAAAACGCCAGCCAGGACACAAAAGAAAGGGGAGCCAAAGGCTCCCCCAAATGTCGGCTGACCGGTTTCACAGGGGATAAGGCGGTGAAATAAAGCCCTGATAGCCATCGACGAAGAGTTTGGACAGCGCCTGCACCTGCTCCTGGCTCTCGACGCGGGTGGCAATCGTGACGATGCCGGCGTTATGGGCTGCCCGGCAGACCGCCGACAAGAAGGCTTGATCACCCTCCTCCTTCAGCACCATACCGGTATAGCCGTGATCCACCTTGACGTAGGCTGGCGTCAGCGCTTCCAGATAATCCAGGGACTGGAAGTTGCGGCCATATTGATCGACGCCCCAACCAAAACCATAGTGGCGCACAATACCGAGCAAGTTCTCGACTTGGCTTCGGGAGTGCAAGATCGCCGATTCCGGTAGCTCGAAATAGAGGCGACCGGCGAGCAATGGATGTTGCTGCAGATAGTCGGCCAGCCAAGTGGCAAAGGGTGCAGAGGAGATAGAGGTCAGCGTCAGGTTGATGGCCAACTTCAGATCCAGATTCTTCTCCAGCTGTTTCCCCACCTGTTGCAATACATAGCGGTCAAAATCAGCCCCCAGTTTGAACTGCTCGACCGCCGGCATAAATTGCCCGGCAAAGTAATCCTCACCATCGCGGTGAATACTGGTGAACAGCTCGGCATGGTGAGGTTTTTGGCTAGCCAGCAGGATGGCCGGCTGCACCTTGAAGCGAAACAGCCCATGATGCAGCGCCTCGGCCAAGAGATCACGCCAGGCGATCCGCCCCATGCCATCACTCTTGTCACGACTATCGATGACGACCGCGCTGCGGCGGTCACTTCGGGCATGACGCAGGGCGTTATCCGCCTTGGTCAACATCATGGAGAGATCATCATCCCCTTCACGCGGGGCTATGCCGATGACAGAGATAGCCTGCTCGCGCTCCATGGGATTGACCACCAACTCGGCAATGAAGCGATTGATCAATTCGCCGACTTCGACCAGCTCCTGCATTTCCAGCCCCGGTAACAAGACCGCATACTCGGTGGCCGAAATCCGTGCCACGGCGCTGCCATCGAAATCCCGCAGCGCATCTTGCAAGGTAGTAGCGACCGCTTTGACCATGCTGTCACGAGCGGCAAAGCCCTCTTCGCGGTAGATATCATCCAGCATATCGACAGCAACCAGCATGACGCCACCACGCCCGGACTCCGCAATCCAGGCATTCACCTGCCCCATAAAATAAGCCCGGTTACCCAAGCCGGATACCGCATCCCGAAAGGCCCGCTCGCGCATTTGCGAGGCCGCTTCGGCTTGCTCTTTAAACTGCACCGCCAGTTTACTGGCCAGGGTATTAATCGACTGGACAACCTGCCGCAACTCCAGAGTCCTAGGCAGCGGGATCGCCTGACCGAAATGATGTTTTTCAATCTCGACCGCCTGATCACAAATCTGGTCCAGCGGCTTCAACAAATAACGCAACGCTCGGGTGAGCAAGATGATGACGACTAAAAAGGTAATGACAAAGGAGACCAGTAATCGACTCATGCCTTGCCAGAGTTCGTAATAGGCTTGCCCTGGATTGCCTTCAATTTGCAATTTCCCCAGTTGTAGCCAACCGGAGGTCAAAATGGAATCGAATTTGACACTCCGAAATAAGCCCAGCGAGGTAAACCATTCCGGCACCCCTGCAACACTGGCGCTGTTTTCCCGTTGAATCACACTCTGGCTAGCCAGCAATTCCAGTTTGAATTTGCGATAAAAACCGCCATCGAACGCGGCATTGATCACCGACTCGGCACCCACCTTATCACCCGCCTCCAGATAAGGCGTCAGAGCCAGCCCTAATGAGTTCGCCGTACTGGTGACCGAGAGCTCTAACTGCTGAGCTAAATAATCCCGCGTGGAGTTAAACTGCACCCAATAGGCAGCCACGAAAAGCACAGCAAACAGAACCAGCATGGTTGCCATCAGTTGTCTATATAAGGTCATATCTCAATCATCCAGATTTATTTTTGGACGCTTCAGTTGCTCGCGACTGAAACGACTACGCAGGTCATTCCATAATGCCAAACGTGAAGAGCTACCCGCTAATTGCCCCTGACCTCGTTCTTTCATTAGCCACAGGTGAGAACCGTTGAAGCTAAAAACCGGAACTAAATCTTTTCGCTTGGTCGCCGGTTTTATGACCCCGTCAATATTATCGAGGATCAAGGGAACCGCGGCCGGAGTCGGATAATAAGCAACCACCATATGAAATTGCTGATAGGTTAATGCCTTGACATAAACCATCCGTAATTTCTCATCGGCCACGCCCAACTCAATCAAACTGAAATACTTGGCAATACTGTAATCTTCACAATCACCACCGCCCGCGCCGATAAACTCCATCGGTGCCGCCCAGTAGTCGTCTCGCCCCCACAACACCACATCATTCAAAAACGTCAGCTGGTTAAAAAAGCGATTCACTTCAGCCAGGCTTTTTTGCTCCGTCCAACGTTCCTGTTTGCCCCTCATCACCAATTCACGCCAACCTTGCATCCGCTTCCCAGCGCGGGAGCCGTAAAAGTCAGCCACGGTTTTAACCGCTAATTGATCATCCTGTGCCAATGGCACGGCAAACAGCAACCCTGGCAATAGACAGACTATTGTCAGTAAGCGCGTGACCCTAGGTGCTGCCCATTTGCGTAGCCTCATCATTCTTCTCGACACTACTCCTGGTGCAGCCTTGGTATACACAACCTCAACAAGCCACAGCGGCTGCAGGACGGCAGGTGAAACACCTGCCATATCTGCACACCTTAACCGCCCTTTGTATCAGTTCCACTCCGCCGGTTTTTGAACTTTCAGAGAATCCAGCAAGGTCCCTGTGGCATTCAAAATACGGTATTGAGCAAACAGTTCATCATATTGGGTACCGATCAAACTACTACGCGCTTCAAACAGTTCGTTTTCTGTGTTCAGCACATCCAGTAAGGTTCTTTGTCCCAAAGTGAATTGTTGCTTGTAGGCCCTGACGGACTCATAGCTGTATTCGACATGTTGTTGCTGGTAGTTCTTCTGGCTCTTGAGGGATTCCAATGCCTGCCAAGCCAACCGGGTACCCTCTTCTACCTGACGATAGGCATTCTGATGAATGTCTTTGGCCTGGGAGTAGAGTGCCGAGGTAGACTTGCTTCTGGCATCATCAGCGCCACCATTGAACAGGTTGTAGCGTACCCGCAACATGGCACTGAGCTCATCGCTACTGCCCTGATTGCCATTAGCATCATCGTACCAACTTTGACCCGCTTCGATGGAAACCTTCGGATAGAAGTTAGCCTTGGCGCCTTCATGCTGGAAATTCGCCGCATTGATATCTTCCAATGCAGAAAGCAGTACCGGATTGTTGGCGGTCGACTTCTTCAAGGCTTCGTCCAAGCTGGCTGGCATCACCACAGAATCAGTCGTCGGCTCGACCAGATCGGTCGGCTCGCTATTGACCACCCGCAGATATTCAGCCCGTGCATCATCCAGATTATTTTGTGCCGCAGCCATATTCGAATAGGCCCGGGCAACCCGTCCCTGAATTTGGCTCAAGTCGGCAGAAGAACCAACGCCCGAGTTGGTACGCTTGGTAATGTCCGAGAGGATCTGTTCGTGCGTTGCAAGATTATCTTTTGATAAATCAAAGATTTCCTGTTGGCGCATCATATTCAGATACACTTCTGTCACCCGCAAAGCCGTATTCTCGGCAGTAGCCTGCAGACTCAACTTTTGAGCCTTGGCTTCGGCGTCGGTACGATCCACGTTGCTGCTGGTATCAAAGCCGTCAAACAACATTTGCGACAAGGTGATGCTGACATCTTTGCGAGTCAGATCTGACCGCTCCGTGCTGCCCACATCCTTGATGCGCTCGGGACCCACACCAGCGCTGGCATCCAGTTTTGGATAATATCCAGCTTTGGCTTCATCAATCTGGTACTTACGCGATTGATACAAGTCATAAGCCTCCTTGATTTGCGGATGAGTCAGTAAGGCTTGCGAGACCGACTCCTCCAGGGTCTGCGCACTGGCAAGCGGTGCGCAACCCATAGCACTGGCCATGACCAGTACAAGTAGCTTGATTTTCATTGGCTGATTCTCCTTGGCTTTTCCAGTTTTATCTTTCACGCAAGGCAGATTGTTTTGCCCTGATGATGGGTTTCAACAAGTATTCGAGCACGCTCTTTTTCCCTGTAATGATGTCCGCAGTGGCCATCATGCCGGGGATAATGGGCATGGGTTTACTGATGTCACCCAGATAACTTTTTTCTGTCCTTACTCTTACAAGATAGAAGGCATTCCCCTTTTCGTCCTGAATCGTATCGGCACTGATATGCTCTAAAGTTCCTTTCAATCCGCCATATATTGCAAAATCATAGGCGGTGACCTTGACGACCGCCGGTAACCCGGGACGCAAGAAGGCGATATCCTTCGGTAAAACCCGAGCTTCAATCAGCAAGTTATCCTCCATGGGAACCACTTCTACCAGATCCATGCCAGGTTGAACCACACCGCCCACTGTATTGACCTTGAGGGTTTTGATGGTGCCTTTGACCGGAGACAACACGCTGGTTCTGGCCACCCGATCTTGCAGACCGACTTGCCCTTCACTGAGCTGGGACAGTTTGTTCTGTTTTTCTTCCAACTCGGTCTGTGTATCGACCCGAAACTTCAAGGCCACATCGTTGCGCTTGAAAATCGTCTCGCGAAGCAAGGCGTTTTGTTTGGGTAATAACAGGCGCGCGTTTTCCAGCTCACCCCGCATGTCATTGACCTGCCGTTCCAGTTTGATCAGCTCGACTTTCGGCACTATGCCTTCTTTGGCCAAGGGACGATTCAGGTTCAACTCCTGGCTGGCCAAGTCCACACTGCGGCCCAGAGTCCGGATGCGATTATTGATTTCGAATATTTCACTCTCTTTCTGCTCTATCTGTTGCCCCATGATCGACAACTGATTATTCAGATTATTCAGCGCCTCACTCTGGGCGTTTTCCAGACGCTTGGCATATTCAGGAAACACCTTGGTGTAGCCCTCGGGGAAGGCAATCGGCGTTTCTTTAATGGTGATCTGCTCTCGCCAACCGAGTTTGGGATCATTGGCGGCTACCACGCTAGCCAGTGCCGCACGCAGTCGGGCGACATCCCCTTTCAAGCTGATCAGCTCCTGCTCCCGCTCGCGAAAATCGGAGCGGAAACGGGTGTCATCAATCCGCATCAGCTCTTGTCCCGGCTGCACCACCTGACCCTCTTTGACGAAGATCTCCTTGATGATGCCACCCTCCAGATTCTGGACGACCTGCAACTGACGGGACGGAATCACCTTGCCCTGGCCGGAAGCGACTTCATCCAGCTCGGCCCACGCCGCCCAGATGATGGCCACCACGAAGAAGACAAAACAGCTCCACAGCAGGATGCGCGCCCGGGTCGGGGTATTGAGCAGCACAGCTGCGGTAGCGTCATCAACAAAATCCAGTTGATCCGGACCTGGTAGTTTCATAGCGCTCATTCCGCTCCCTCCCGCGCCCGGACTCTACCCTCTTTGAGCATCTTCAATACATCCTCGCGAGGTCCATCGGCAACCACAGCCCCCTGATCCAGTACCACCAGACGATCCACCACATCCAGCATGTTGGTTCTGTGGGTAATCAGTAGAAGGGTCGTTTTTTTATCCAGACGGGATAGCTCCTCTTTCACCAGACTTTCCGAGCGGTTATCCATATTGGAGGTTGGCTCATCCAGCAGCAGAATGGGCGGATCCGTCAGCAGGGCACGAGCCAGAGCAATGGCTTGGCGCTGCCCCCCCGAAAGCAAACGGCCGGCCTCACCCACCTGTCGCTCCAGTCCGTTCGGATCTCGGTTGGTGAACTGGGTGACGCCACCACGGCGGGCGGCACGCAACACCCGCATATCATCCACCAAGGGGTGGCCGACAATAATGTTGTCGCGGATGGAGCCAAAAAATAGCGTGATATCTTGCGGCACACAGCCAATATTGCGCCGCAACGCAGCAGGATGGATCTGCGCCAAGTCATAGCCATCTAGGCGAATAGAACCGCTTTGTGGCTTATACAGTCCGAGCAGCAACTTCTCCAGGGTGGTTTTCCCGGCGCCGACCCGCCCAATAATCGCCACTTTTTCACCCGGTCGGATGATCAGGTTGATATTGCGCAGTGACGCCTGATCCGACTCGGGATAATTGAAATTCACCCCCTCGAATTCGATTTGACCTGACAGCACCGAATGCTGGATGTACTGGCGGCCCTCTTCCTGTTCGCTCGGGCTATCCATGATCTTGCTAATCAGCGTCATCGCTGATTTAGCCTGGTTATAACGGGTTGAAAGCACCGAAAGTTGTACCAAAGGCGCTATGGCACGACTCGACAGCATCACAGCTGCAATCATGCCCCCCATGGTGATACTGCCTTCCGAGATCAGATAAACACCCAGCACTATGAGTGCTACCGTGGCCATCTGCTGGGCAAAACTGGCCAAGGTTGACACCTGATTGGTGATGCGACGCGTCTCTATGCCCCAGGTCGACATATGGCTGACGGCTTGCTCCCACTTATGCTGGAAATTACTTTCGGCACCAAAGATCTTGACCGCTTCCAGACCGGCAATCCCCTCGATCAGGTTGGCGTATTTTTGCGATGCCAAGCGGGAACCCTCTTCGATACTCCGGCGTAGCGGCTCCTGAATATAAAAGCTGTACGCTATCAAGATCAGCACCGCAACCAGCGGCACTATCACCATGGGACCGGCAAAGATCCAGATGATGAACATAAAGAAGAAGGCGAAGGGCAAATCGATGAGTGCAGAAACCGTCGCCGAGGTGAAGAACTCGCGAATAGATTCAAATTCCTGCAGATGTTTGGCAAAGGCCCCGGTCGATGCCGGGCGCGCCTCCATGCGGATACCCATCACCTTGGCAAAAATCTTTGCCGACAGTAAAACGTCCGACTTTTTACCCGCCACATCAATGAAATAGCTGCGCAACTGCCGCATCGCAAAATCAAAAATAAAGACGATGCTAACCCCGATCGCCAGCACCCAGAGCGAATCAAACGCCAGATTCGGCACTATCTTGTCGTAGACGTTCATGGTGAACAGCGGGCTGGCGATCGCGAACAGATTGATCAGGATCGAGGCGATTAGCACATCACGATAGATGGCTCTCGATTCCAGCAAGGTTCCCCAAAACCAGTGCCCCTCCCGGGTTTCCAGCACTTTGGGTGAACGAGCGTCATAGCGAAACTGCTTCTTCAGCAGAATCACGTTGCCGGTCGTCAAGGCCGCCAGCTGTTCCTGAGACATGGTTTGCTGTGCGACGCCCAGGCTGGGGAGTACCACGCAGGCCTCGTCTTTTTCAAGATCCAGCGCCAGTAACACACAGGCGCCGCCATCTGGCTGTAACAGGATGCAGGGCAACAGTAATGGCGAGATATCCGCCAGCGGCAGACTTTGTACCTTGGCGATAAAACCGGCCCGCTCGGCAGCGCGCGGAAACAGCGATGGCGTCAGAGCACCATCGGTGAGCGGCAGCCCGGAGATCAGCGCCTCGCGACTGGTAGGAACCGCATAATATTTGGATAGGAAGACCAGACACTCCAGAAGTTGATCTGTCTTGTCTTGTGTGAACTCCATGGTGACTCCATCCTGGGACGAGCGATAGCCTATGGCTACCTAAGTGACAAAATTATCTAAAACCATTTTCAGAACAATAGTTTAGCACTACTCCTCTGCGTTCGACATTATTTAACAAATCAGTATCAATAAAAAAAGGAGAGGCAAGCCTCTCCTTCAATTTTTCCAGATATTGGTTACTTATCGATGTTCAGCAGATGGTGCTGAGTATCCAGTAAGTAATTCAATACGTCCGTTGCACCAGTCGTACCCGTGTTATTCGTAAACTGGTTGAAGCCAACACCATCCAATACGATTTTCTCAACTATTGAACCACCTGGAGCATCATGGATCTCGATGGTGACATTACTGGTATTCGTCGAGTCAATTGATAGATAGGTTTTCAACACATCACTGCTCTTGGTGCCATCGTGATCCAGTAGATCACTGATATCAATGACATCCTGAGCCTTATCAAACCCGACCACATGATCGATAGCCGGAAGTGTCGATGTACCCTGTTCACCAGAACGCCAAACATAAGTGTCATTACCGGCACCGCCAGTCAGGGTGTCATTCCCTGCGCCGCCAAACAGCATGTCGTCACCATCACCACCCACCAGAATATCGTTGCCAAGGCCACCATCCAGGATATCGTTACCGATGCCCCCATCTAACAAGCGATCATCACCATCGCCACCCAGCAGCGTATCGTTCCCTGCCCCACCGACTAATGTATCGCGCCCGGCACCACCATCAATCCAATCATGGCCACCACCGCCCTGGATGTTGTCGTGACCATCAGTACCAGTCACCTTGTCGTTTGCATCAGTCCCCACGAAAGTGGCGCCCGTGCGAATCGACCAAGTCCCAGTACCAGAATCGATCAATTCCTGATTATCAGCTAACACAGGTTGGGAACCTGTCTGGAACAACGCATATTCGTCGGTTCCCAGCACCTTGTACGCAGACGCATCACTACCGCTCGGTTTGATTTCAATCCGGAAGTCGGCGTGACCGGACTGATCCCAATACAGGATCTCGATGGGCAACATACCGGATGCCAACGACTGATTAGTAAAGGTATTTTCCGTGGTTGATTGGATCCTGTCAGCCGCAGCAACACTCTGCCCGCCAATCATGATCCGATAGCCATCATCCGCAACAATCCGGAAATCATAGGAGCCAGGATTAGCCAGATAGATATAACCCACAGCCCGGATGATGGCGTCCGTGGTATTACCCAACTTGGCCTGACCAGCCACCAGATTCGTCACATTCGTGCCATTCGCAGTAAGGAAGCGGTACAAGTTGTTACTTTGACCACTGATGGCGACACCCGCATTAACACTCGAATTTTTGCCGATATTGTTATCGAAAAGGGGAGTACTACCGCCTGTACTTTGAAAACCAAACTCGAACTTGTTGGTCACAAATGTTGCGTTCAGACCATTAGCTGCTGACGCGTTATTGGTGCCAACCAGAGAACTGTTATTGCCGCTCCTGGACTCAATAACTGACTCGACCTTGGCCAGATTCGTTAAGTTGTCAGTTCCATTGGGATCGGAGTGGCCAAAATACTCCGACTTCAACCCCAATGTTGAGCTGCTTACCGCCGTACTGGTGGCCGCCAACGTCGCAGTGGTGTAATCACTCACCACGGCACTGCTGGTCAGCTTGTTCAGAATAGTCAAATCCAGGTGCTGAGTGGAGGTGCTGGCCGTGTCACCATTGGGCTCGTTACTCACAGCGGTAACATCCAGCCCTATATGTCCAACCGTCGCAGACGGCACCAGCAACTTAGCCGAAGTCAGTTCAGCCGCTGTGAGTGTGATAACACCATTCACCGACGTATAACCATTCGGATAGGCCGCGCTGACGATGGCCGCACCGGCAGGTAACGACGATAACTTGTAGCTCAAAGTTTCAGAGCCATCCGTATCGGTCAAAGCACCGGCAATATAGCTCTTCAAACTGATTTCGGTCTTTCCGCTCGTAGAGCCAGCGCCAGCGACAGTACCGGATTGAGAACTCAGCTGAGTATCATCAATCAAGGCACCACGGCCCGCATCATTGACCGAGTTACCATCTGCCAGACGAATGGTGATAGTTTCACTATTGCCGGTACCGGTGAAACTGAAGTGCACATTTTGCCAATTAAATGCATCTTTGGGGCTGGTGGATGAATACTCTCCAATCAGGGTGTTCCCCATATACACGGCAATTTTGGTGTAGTCGTTCATAAAGCCCGGCCGACCCGCATAGTCCAGTGACAGGTCATAAACCTGACCAACGACTGTTTGTACCGTGCGACTGATTCCCAATGTCTGGGCGATCGAGGAGGTGGCATCGTTCAGTTCTAACGAATTTCGACCATCACCAGCAGGTAACGATACCGTGTTGTAATTTCCATCTTGTCCCTGTTGGGTGTCGCCTGCCGACCACACCTCAAATACATTGATACCGCCAGCATGAGGATCCGTAGTAACCAGACTCCATCCTTCCAACTTGGTGCTGGAAACACTCTCTGAAGTTGTATCGCTGTTGGCAACTGACTCCCAAGAGGTCGAGAAAATCGATTGGACAACATTGCTTTGTACCGTCAAGGTCGGTGTATCCGCATCGGGGACGATATCGATCTTCAAAGTACCGTTCGTCGAATTCGACGCACCATCAGAAACGTGATAGGTAAATTGTGCGTAGTCAGCACCCTTATTGCCAACGGAACTGCCGCCGAATGAGTTATCACCCGACTCATTCAAATCAGATACAAAACGCAATTTACCAGCATCAATATCTGCCTTAGACAGCGTGACATCCCCAGTAACCGTGCCCCAATTTCCTGCAGCATTTTTTTGCTGTAATAATCCATCAACACTACCGGTACGGCCATTCAAGGTCACCGTCATGCTGCTGAGTGCAGAATCAATATCCGTGGCTTTGAAATCACCCCAAGTAAAGACATGACCAGCCGGATTATCTTCATTCTCGGAGACCTGAGCACCTGCGGTTAAAGTCGGGGCATCGTTAACAGAATTCACGGTCACATTGACATGCGCAACGCTAGTGGCACCACTCGGATCTTTAATCTGATATGTTATGGTGTCCGAGCCGAAATAATCACCAACCGGCTTATAGGTAAGAGTACCGTTACTATTCACCGTTACCGTACCATGGAGTGCGCTGGGCACACCGGACAAGCTCAATGAATCACCATCGGGATCCGCATCGTTTTGCAGTGCATTAAACGTAACTGGAGTATCTTCATCCGTAATAATGCCATCGTTGGTCGCCACGGGCGCATGATTAACAGCAGCAATATGCAAGGTCGCGGTCGTTGTTGCCTGACTACCATCAGCCATTTCTATGCTGCTGACTTTGGCTGACAGATCAAAAGCAGCCGTTCCAGTTGGAACACTTAATGTTAAACCAACCAATTGTGACGAGGTAATAACCCAGGAGCCATCGGCTTGCTGCGTTCCAGCGCTTAGCGTTGCACCTGCTGGCAAATTAGTTAGCGTAATACCCGATAAACTTTCGCTACCATCAATATCCACTAACGCTGCTTTAATATCCAACGCGTAAGTATCATGCCCTTTAACAACATGTTGAACTGATGTTGTACCACTTAGCGAACTACCATCACCAAAAATAACATCCTCGACATTATTAGCTGTTTGGAAAGTCTGGCCAGTCGAAATATCGGTGATGCGGACATTGTCATAGCCACTATAGATGCCACTACTATTAGAGCCATTATGGTCGGTATCATATTGGATGATATAGGAGCTCTTATCTTTAGCTAAATATAAATAGTCTTTAGCATCAGAGGCTGTAGAACCAGCACCATTAATACCGTGGACAGCATTAACAAATTCCTGCGTTATGTTGCCATTGGCATCGCCTATTACAAATATATCGCCTGCACCATCAGCACCATTCGCATTTCCACCTGCATTTTTATAATCATTAAATGTCCACAGTTTCTGCCCCGAAGAAGGAGAAATAGAACCATCAGTAATGACAAAACCACCGGATGCTGAACCCCCACCAATAATAAGCAAAGAATGGTCAACACTATAACTAGGGGTGCCAGCCTGAATCGTTAAAGTTGGCGCATCAGCAACCGGCGCAATAGTAATGCTGACTGAATAACTTGCATCACTCCAATTGGTCCCATCACTAACCTTGAAATTAAAGGAGCTATCAGCATCCGTATCATTAGTCGGATCAAACTTCAACTTACCTTGTGTTATATCCGTAACAGTAATATCAGACCCAACCTCAACGGCTACACCATTCAGATAGAGAATGCCGTTGGTTGGTAATGAATCGATATGAATTGCCCGTAGCGTATCCCCCACATCCTTATCGCTGAATGAACCAAAATCACCGACCTTCAAGGTATAGAGATTGGAGGTATTACCCAGATCTTCTTGGATCGTGATGATGTCGTTGCTGGAGGTCGGCGCATCGTTGACCGGATCGACGGTGACACTCACAGTCGCGCTGTGGCCCTCGGCATTGGTGTAGCTGAAGCTGTCGCTGCCGGTGAAATCGGCGTTCGGCGTGTACTTGACGGTGCCGTCGCTGTTGATGCTGACGCTGCCGTGGCTGCC
>JBBRVG010000070.1:0-22616 GCA_038247115.1 Enterobacterales bacterium
CCAGCATGGCCGCCGCTGTGACGATAAAACCGTCAATCAAGAGTGTGATTTGTTGCTCTGCCGCGCTCAACATGGCGCCAGTGATCTGGGCGATCTCGAAGCCTCCCAGTTCACGGAGTAACACCAGCGGGTCAGATACCTTGCCGACGCGGGTCAGGGCTTGGGTGAGCAAGGCTTTTTTTCGTTTCAACTGGGCATCATCAATGCCAGTCCCGCGACCTACGCAAGCTGCCAAGGGCAGGCCGGTCATGGCAGCCAGTAGCGCCGCTGCGGGCGAAGTATTGCCAATTCCCATTTCGCCAAAGGCCAGAAGATTACAACCGGCTGCTATCTGGGCGTTGGCAATCTGGCGACCAAAATCCAGTCCTTGCTGCAGTTGCTCGGCGGTCATGGCGGCTTCGATGCTGATATCCCCGCTGCAACAACCCAGGCGTTGCTGGATGAGTCGAGGGTCGTCGATAGGTTCCAGAATACCGGCATCGATCACTTTTAACGTCATCTGGCTGGCCTGGCAAAAGCAGTTGACGGCAGCGCCACCAGCCAGGAAATTCAGGACCATTTGTCGGGTTACGGCGCTGGGCGCTATGCTGATGCCATGCTCGGCGATGCCATGATCGGCGGCAAAAACCAGCAACGTCGGCTGGGTAATGGCAAGTTGGTCCTGCTGCTGGATCAGCGCCAGTTGGCAGGCTATTTCTTCAAGCCGGCCCAGTGCGCCAAGGGGTTTGGTTTTTTGATCGATCCGGGCCTGGATCGCTGTTTCATGGTTGCGTGGTAGCGGATGAATGGTCCATGTCGCAGGCATACTGGCTCCTTATGCTGATGATACCTTCCGTAGTAGCTAGCCATGCTACTGTATTCCATGCGTTTTTTCCCCCTTTAACTGGCGACCCTGTTCATCGGGGGTCTTAAATTCGCTGTCGCCGCCATCAGGCCTCTCCTCTTTACGGTGAGCGTCAAGGTTTATGCTTGCCAGATCCCCCATAATCTCTGCTATGGAGAAGGCGGATGGCGGAGGTTGTGATGGGCGTACGTCCTGTTTGCCAGTTTGTGAGTCGAGCCGGTAGGGCCGCATGGATAGTCGGCTGTTGGATCGTGCCTTGTCTGGTCGCCGGCTCTGTGCCTGCCGCTACGCCCGTTACCGTGGTGACCTATAGGGCGGCCGAAAGTGCGCTGGACCGGCGCAATGACTACACCATAGCGGTGTTAAAACTGGCGCTGGATAAAACCCGTGATGAGTATGGCGATTATCTGTTACAACCCTCGTTACCCATGAACACAGCTCGAGCTCGTCAGGCCCTGCTCAATAACAGCTATGAGAATTTTATCGTCAAATTCAGTTATGACCAGGGATTGGAGCGTGCTGGTCTGGTGCGCGGCGGATTTGAGCCGGATCTGGATATCACCAGTTACCGGATCTGTTTCACCCGTCGCACCTTATTGCCTGAGCTCAGCCAGATAGGGAGCGTGCAGGCATTGCGCCCTTTCAGCCATGGTCAAGGAAGCGGTTGGCAGGATGTCACCATTTTGCGGCATAACGGTTTTGCCGTGCAGGAAGTTGGCCAATACGAGAGCCTGTTTAAAATGGTGGCGTCGGGTCGATTTGACTTGTTTTGCCGCGGCATCAATGAAGCCATGCTCGAGCAAGAGAGTCATCAGGAGATCAATGAATTGGCTCTGGACTCCCATCTGCTGCTCTACTACCCATTACCTCGTTTCTTCTATACCAATTCGCGGTATAGCGCGCTGCTCAAGCGGGTGGATCGAGGTCTGGAGCAAGCTTTTGTCGATGGCGATCTGCAGAAGCTCTGGTTGAGTTTCTATGCGGACAGTATCCATGCCGCCCAGGTTGATCGTCGCCACCTGCTCGTGTTGCAGAATCCCGGGCTTGAGGCGCTGGGGAATAGCCGACGGATCTCCTACGACCCCTTTAGCCACCAATTTCGGTGGCTACTATTCGCCACACCGCATAAACCCACAGTCACTTCAACGCCAGAAGAATAGCAGGATCCCAAGCAGGGCCATGCCAGTACCCAGCACCAGACGTTTCGAGAGCGGTTCGCCTTGCCAGAGTGCCAGCGGTAACAAAAATAGCGGACTGGTCGCCAGCAAGGTTTGCGCGACTGCCGGATTGGCCAGCTTTAATGCGGATTGCTGTAACCAGAGCGCCAGATAGGTACCCACCAGGATGCCAAGAAATAGATACCGGCGTCCCAGCTGCCGGTAAATCAGCCCGCTGAGCTGCCGCAGTGCAGTGGGTTGGCTCACTGCCAGCCAGAGAGCTACCACCAAGGTGCCACATCCCAAGCGTAACGTAGCACCCCACAGGGCCGGCAACTGACTGGTGACCAGTGCATAGTGAGAAATCACCACCCCCGTCGCCTGACAGCTACTGGCCAGCAAGCCGTACGCCAAACCGGCGCGGTTATATTCAGTCCCCGGATCAGGCTTCATCACCACCCAGGTTACACCCGCGGTGGTGATGACGACGCCGAGCCAGCTTTGCCAGCCCAGATGATCGCCCAATAGGAATAAGGCCAAAATGCCCGACAAAGGCGGGGCGAGGGACTCCAGCAATAGGGTCCGGTTCGGCCCAATCCGCCGCAGTGCCGCAAAATAGGCGCTGTCACCAATGGCAATACCGATAAACCCGGAAAGTGCCAGCCAGAGCATAGGCTCCAGCGTGACATGAGCACTGGGAAGCGGCATAAACAGCAAGGTACCCAGCATCAGTGTCAACGCCAGACAGCCTTTAGTCAGAGTCATTTGCATGGCGCTCAGATGATGGGCAAATTTGCTGAAGATCAAGGTAGCAATAGCCCAACTCAAAGCTCCGGCCAACGCCGCAAGTTCACCCCAATAGTGTTCCAATTCTGGTCTCCGTGGTCCGAGTGCTTGCACGACACCCCATAGAGGAAAGCAAAACCAGGCGTGGCAGCTAGCGGGTCGTGCGGGGCGTATTATGCGTCAATTGTTATCGGCGCGGCAGGAATTATCGGCCAAGGATGGAGCTAACGAGCCCGCGCTTGATATGACCGAACAGAATGGCTGGCCGCCCAGCATCCGGGGCGGCGCGTTCAGACCGAAAAGAGATAAGTGGCGGCTCAAGTGGAGTAGGGGGCTATCTGGCGCAGCAGTTGTGAGGCCAATTTGAAATCCAGCACTTCCATCGCTGCAATCAACGAATTGATGGCAGATAAGCTGCTTCGTTGCAGCAGCGATACCCGAAGATCGGCGAACAGATCCAGGGCCGCGAGGTTTTGCGCGTGCAGCAGTGACTCCAACTGACGCATTTTTGCCTGAAACTCCTGATCACTCAAGGCGCTACCCTTGCTGCCCGGATCCTCGTGTCTGGCCAGCCACAGTGTGATGGCATGGTGTAACTCATCGAGTGAAGCAAACAGTTCCGGCAGTAAGGTGGCTTGTTCGGCCGAACGTTCTTCACGAATGGCCAGCTCAATCTGGCGACTGAGTTTGGCCAGTCGAGGGGCACCAAAAGTTCCGGCCTGTCCTTTGAGCGTATGTACCAGGCGGGCTGCCGCCGCCTGATCATGATCGGCCAGATACTGGTCCAGTTGGGTATGTAATTGCCGGGTTTCTTGCTGAAATTGAATTAACAAACGTGCAATCAGCGGATCATCATCCCCCAAGGCCTGGCGCAACTCGGCCAGATCTAATGTCGGGAGGGCGGCTCTGTGGGCCTGTGCTAGGGTGCCTGAGTCCTGGCTACCAATTGGCAGATGACGCTGGATACAGGCAAACATCTGCTGCACGTCCAACGGCTTGGCAATGATGTCATTCATGCCGCAGCGCCGGCATTCGTCTTGTTCACTCTGCATCACGCCTGCCGTCATTGCCAGGATCGGCGTACTAATGCCCAGCTCCTGGCGCAGGATCCAGGTGGTGGTATAGCCATCCATCACCGGCATCTGCACATCCATCAGAATGATGGCATACGGATTGGCCTGGCGTAGACGAACGACGGCTTCCTGACCATTGCTGGCGACATCGACCCGGGCACCGGCCTGCTCCAAGATCCGGCAGGCCACGAGTTGATTGATTTCGTTATCTTCAACCAGCAGCATGCTAAGACCGGTAAATGGCTGGGCTGGGGTGGCAGTCGAGGCGACGGGCTGAAACAGTCGTTCCACCGAGCCTGCACTGCGGCTATGAGCTTCCAACACCGCATTATACAAGTTAGAGCTGGTCACTGGTTGTACCAGGGTGGCGGCAAGTTTGGCGGCCTGAGGATCCAGGCTCAGACTCTCTTTTTGTTGCAGACGGGACACGGCGATAAACAGGGTATGGGGCCAGCGCTCCGTGCTGGTCAACAACGGCAGTTCATCGCTCAGCGGCCAGCAGCCCAGACAAATATCATAAGGCTGCTCATCGAGCATGAGTTGCGCATCGGCGACGCTGGCCGCAGGGGTGGCCTGCCAGCCCAACGCCTGAACCACCAGGGTCAGCGATTCCATCACCACTGGATTGCAATCCAGGATCAACACGCGTAGCGACTGCATCGGGTGCGGGTTCACCCGGGTGGCTGACGACTGGGAACCGAGCGCAAAGGGCAGAGAAAACCAGAATTCACTCCCTGAACCGGCTTGGCTGTGTACGCCTAAGCTGCCATCCATCAGCTCGACCAATCGTTTGCTGATGGCTAACCCCAAGCCGGTGCCGCCATATTTACGGGTCATTGAATTATCGGCCTGGGTAAAGGGTGCAAACAGTCGCTCCTGCTGCTGCGGGCTCATACCAATTCCAGTATCCGTGATGCTAAAGCGCAGCGTCGCGGCATCTATGCTGCGCTCGAGCAGAGAAATGTTTAAGCTCACCGAGCCTTGGTGGGTAAATTTAATGGCATTTCCGGTCAGATTGATCAAGATCTGTTGCAGACGCATGCCATCGCCTATCAGAGTCGTCGGCACATCCGGTTGCACACTGATCAGCAGATCAAGTGACTTATCGGCAGCATTGACCGACATAATGCTGGCCAGACTGTCCAGTATTTCATTGAGACTGAATTCGACGGGGGATATATCCATCCGGCCAGCCTCAATCTTGGAGAAATCAAGAATATCATTGAGGATTAATAGCAAGGAGCGGCCAGCGCCACTAATCATTTTTACATATTGTCGCTGACTGGAATCCAGAGTCGAGCTCTCCAGCAAGAAAGCCGTCCCTAATATGGCATTTAATGGCGTGCGAATCTCATGGCTCATATTGGCTAGGAATTCACTCTTGGCTTTATTGGCCTGTTCCGCCTGGTTTTTGGCACGATATAATTCCGCCTGCGTTATCTTTAGTGGCGTTATATCTTTAGCAATACCTAAGAACCCGGTGAGAGTATTATCCACGGAGCGGATCTGCGTGACAGTCAATAAAACAGTCAGTCGAGTGCCATCTTTGCGAATATAGCTCCACTCTCTGGACTCAAACCCGTGTTGAACCGCCTCGGTCACAATAGTGGCGAATCCAGCAATGGGGATTCCTGTTTCCCGTGTTATTTCTATGCTGCGAGATACTATTTCATTCATATCATGAAACAGGATAGGGGTTCGCGTACCAACTATTTCATCCGCCGAATAACCCAACATGCGTTCGGCGCCGATGTTAAACATCGTAATAATACCATCCTGAGTGGTGACAATGATGGCTATCTCACTGGCTGCATTGATCACACCTTGTAGCTCACTGCGGGCTGCGATCAAGGCGGCTTCTGCTTGTTTATGGGCTGAAATATCACGCAACATGCCCGTGAAAAAACGATCACCCTGATTTTCTACCTCGGTAATGGTGAGTTCGATGGGAATTAAATGGCCACTTTTCTGTTGGGCCATCATCTCACGGCCTTGGCCTATGATATGTGGAATACCGGTTTTCAAATACCGTTCCAAATAACTTTGATGACGTTCTTTATGGGGCGAGGGGATAATCAGCGTGATATTTTCACCCAGCGCTTCGCTTGCCAAATAACCAAACATCTTTTCCGCCGCTGGATTGAATGAATGGATCCGGCCTTGGCTGTCCATGGTGATGATGGCGTCCACCGCACAGTTGAGGATAGCCCGAAGCCGACTCTCGCTATGCTGAACAGCCAGTTCGATCAGGGTGCGCTCGGTGACATCCTGGCTGATGCCATAGACACGATAGAGTTGGCCGCTCGCATCAAGTTCTATATCCGCGTAATCCTCGATCCAGGCGGTTGAACCATCCTGGCGGATGATTCTATAGGTGACACAATAACCGCTGGCATGGGTGATCGCGTGTTGAATACACGCTTGAACCCTGGCTCTATCCTCGGGATGAATAAGGGCGAGCCAGTTCTCCTGACTGGCCTCAATTTCTTCTGGTGTCAGGCGCAGTATTCGGTATATTTCCTCAGCCCACCAGGTATGAATACCCGCCAGATCCCATTCCCAAGCCCCGGCATTGGCGGCTGCCAAGGCTAATTTTAACCGTTTTTCCTTATGTTTCAGTTCACTCTCGGCCTGTTTGTGGTGAGTAATGTCATCCACTTGGAGAATCAGCTCTTTGGGCTGTGATGGCGAATAATTGAGTAAAGAGAGTCGGACATTAACCCAAATGGCATGGCCATCTTTACACAAATAGCGTTTTTCAAACTCATAATGATCAATATCACCCCGCTGAATGGCCTCGAGATTAATTCTTGAGCGTTGTCTATCATCCGGATGGCTGATTTCAAAGGCGGTGAGGCCTTTGAGTTCTTCGCGCGAATATCCTAGCATCCGGCATAGACAGACATTCGCTTCCAAAATTTCACCCTGCTGGGAGGTCAAAGCAAAACCGGTAGCCGCAAATTCCAATGCCCCCCGCATTCTCGCCTCGCTTTGTTGCAAGCGAAGCGCATTTTTATTCATGAGTTCAGTGAGTAAGCTGATGAGCTGTAAAAAAAATGCCGTAGCAACACTAGAAGTCCAGACTTCTGGCAGTGACATAGTCATAATGAATTCTGGTTGTGGAATCCATTGCATGGCCAATATTAACCAAGTTAATACCAAGGTTCCTATTGTCCACAGACTAACAATAAACACCGAAGAGTAGAGAGCTATAAGTGCCAAAAACATAGCAATAAAAATAAAGGGATTACTAAATAGCTGCGCTAGCACCAAGCATAAAATACAGGAAACCAGAATCAACCCAATGATCAACCCTCCTTCCTTTAGCGTTAAAGTATATAGATGATGGCGGGAAAACTTGAGGCAGGGGATCAGTAACAATAAAAAATCAAGGCTGCTATACAGCCAGGTCAGGAGTAATGAATGGACATCATAGCTGCCATTGTCATACCAGAGAAATAGGCTTCCGGCTGCGACTCCTGTAGGGGTGGCCACAACAAAATAGCCGACAATTAATCGTAACAAAAAATTTTTATCGACTGAGTTTTCATTCAGCGGTTGATGATTGACAAATAACCAACCCATGATGGAAAAAACTAGAATACTACTGACAATCGCGCCCACACCTGACCAGATATGAGGGCCAAACCAAAGACTAACCAGCGAGGTGGATACTATATAGCTGAGCGTAATACTTCGCGCTCTTGCTATGGGTGAACGCAGGAGTAATACCACCGCAATACTGGTTGTGAGCCAATTAGCGGATAACACATAAGTCGCGGTACCCAATTGCCAACTCGTGATACTGAGTAACGTAAAGAGTAAACAATACATAATGGCATAACGATACTGCTCCGGGATCGGATTCAATAATATCCACGGCCAACGCGTCATGCTTCAACTCCTGTGTCTGCGGCTTGATAGACACAGACCCGATCCCGCCCACTATGCTTGGCGCAATAGAGCGCCTCATCACAATGCTGGATCAGCTCCGGAATGCTCGTGGATTCATCCGGGATCTGGGAGAGTATGCCAACGCTGATGGTCACAATACCGGTATCTGAACCCTGGTGGGGAAGGGCAAGCCTGTGGATCTGATCCAGCAGCCAGTGTCCGTACTGCAGCGTTTGTTCAGCATTACAATTCGGCAGAACCACCATGAACTCCTCGCCACCATAGCGACAGACCGATTCCGCTGGGCGACGGGTCGATGCCACTATGGTGCGGGCTATGTGGCGCAAGCAATCATCGCCCTGTAGATGGCCATAACAGTCGTTGTAATGTTTGAAAAAATCCACATCCAGCATGGCCAGCCCCAGTGAAGCACCGATCCGCATATGGCGCCGAAATTCGACATCCAGAATTTCATCCAGCGCGCGCCGATTATAGACACCTGTCATGCCATCGCGATTGACCAGACGACGTAACTTGTCGGACTGCTGCTTCAGGGTCATATGGGTTCGAACGCGGGCCCGGACTATAGGCGGGTTGAGGGGTTTACTGATGAAGTCGACACCGCCGACTTCCAGTGCCTGCACCTCATGTTCCATGCTTTGGTGCGAGGTGACAAAAATAACTGCGACATCGGTTAACAGGGGATCCTGTTTGAGCAGCCTGCACACTTCGTAGCCACTCATGCCGGGCATCTCGACATCCAGCAGGATCAGATCCGGCTGTTTATCCCGCGCGATTTGCAGGGCCGCTGCACCATCGGTGGCAAAAAATAGCTCGCCCATGTTGTGCAGGACATGGGCAAGAAAACGTAAATTGGTTGGACTATCATCCACCAGAAGCAGGCGGGACGATACACAGTGTGATTCCAGTTCCAAGGAATGATCCCGGTCTGTCGCGATCCATGTTCAAATTTATAGGTGACAGCTCGAAGAATCGCTAATAAAAACAGGATGTTTCTAAGCTGCGATATCCATTAAGTGAGATAAATTTGATGCAGGTTATGAGTGGGTTCGCTTCAGTCGACATTCAGGTATTTATGCATCTGCACGGATAAGCGCCAGTTCCGCTCGATGCAGATCCGCATCGCCAATTCGGTAGCGCGACGCTGCTGACTGATGGGTTGCAGGCAGATAACTTTGCCGGCGCCACGTTGGCAACGGGCTAACAAATGGTCGAGATCATGGATATGTTTTTCCATGGCCACAGGGTGCTTAATCTCCTGAGCGCGCAACAAGGCGCTATCGAGGATGAGATATCCGCCCTTCATGCCAATCTTGGGAGATAGGGTGACCCAACAACTGGCATCGGCCAGGATCTCGGCGGTGCCGCTGGTTTCGATCTGAACTCGATAGCCTTGCTCCAGCAAGGCGCGGCTCAGGGGCCTCAGATCGTACTGACAGGGCTCACCACCGGTCAGAACCACATGGTTGGCGGTATAGCCGAGATCCCGCAGGGACTGGCAGAGCTGTTCGGTCGTCATGCCAGCCCAGCAATCCGAGCCACTGGAGTGATCCAGGATCTGGCCGCTGGCTACTTCGCGATCCGGATCCACCACCCAAGTATGGCGGGTATCACACCAGGAACAGCCGACATCACACCCTTGCAAACGAATGAAAATGGCCGGTTGGCCCGTGAAATAACCTTCTCCCTGAATGCTCTGGAAGATTTCATTGACGGGGTAGACCAGCTCTTGATGTGGCATGACTCACGCTCGCAGTAACAACGGCAGCGAAAAGCCTGCCTGAATGGGGCCGCAGGGTAGCAAACGCCGAACATTTGTAAAGTTGCAATTAGCTGGTGATGATGTCGGCCGCCCGCCGCGGCCGGTTGGCCTGGGTTTGCAAGGCGTGACCTTTGCCATTGCGTTTGACTTCGTACAGCATCTGGTCTGCATTTTGCAGCAGCTCGGCATCATCTAGCGGGTCCTGCAGGTGAGTGCTGTCGGTGACACCGATAGAGCAGCTCAACCAATGCTCCTGAGGCAGTTGCACTGCATGACCCAGATAGGTGGCCAGCGCAGAGGCATAACCTTCGTATCCGTTCAAGGCTTCGATGAGTCGAAGCAGGGCGACCATGGCTTCACTGGATTTGGTATGCGGGAACATCACTAAAAATTCGTCGCCGCCCCAACGGCAAGCCACATCAAAATCCCGTAGCGTGTCGCGGAGTAAATCGGCAAACCAGCGCAGTAGTTGATCCCCGATGTCGTGACCAAAAGTGTCGTTGTAATACTTGAAGTTATCCAAATCAATGAAGGCTAGCGACAAGTAGGGTACTTCGGTGCCGTAGCGGGAAACCCGTTTTAGTTCTTGTCGTAGTAAGGTCTGGAATTTCTGGCGGTTACTCAGCCCGGTCAACGCATCGGTGGAGCTCAAGGCGATCAATTGCCGACGCTGTCGTAGGTTCACCAACTGGCCCGCCAACTGGTTGCCGATGAATTGCAAGGTATCCCGATCAGACTTGTTCAAGGGGGCACTATCGGCAAATGTCAGCAGTATCATCTCGCCGATCTGGCGTTGTCCTTCCAACAGGGGATGACACAGCACCGAAGAAAAACGCAGCGCCTGTTTGGAGGTGGGGACTTCACCATTAAACAACAAACGGGTGGTGGCATGGTTGCCCAACCAGTCACTCAAGGTCCGGCTATCCAACTGGTTATCCGGTACCTGACTGTATTGCGCCAGTTCGTAGATTTTCTGCTCATGGTTGATGAGCAAAAAGCCGGCTTGCGCGTTGAAATGGGTACAGATCAGCCGCAAGGTTTCGGCGGAGATATCCTGTTCACTCTCGATATCGACGGACAACTGCTGCAGCGTTGCCAAGAGCCGCATTTCGTGGACGCGTTGCCACAGCTGGTTCATGCGCTGCTCCTGGCTGACCAGATGCAGCAGCTGATCCAGCTCCAGTTTGGGCGGCGATAGCATGTCATGCACCTTGGGCATCACGCGCAAGCGCCAGGCACAGATAATACGTTGCCGGCTGGTCGGCAGCTGATAGTGGCTGCACAGCAGTATGGCCTGTCGCAGATGACGATAGGCTGCATCGATGTCGGTCAGTTGGCGATGGATACGGATAGCGGCTTCATGCAATAAAATTTGGTGATGCACCGTCAGGTCGGTTTCTACCGCGCAGACCTTGGTAGCCTCTTCCAGCTCGAGCAGGGCCTGACTGAAATTACGCTGGTGCGCCTCCAGCAGGGCCTTCAGCAGCGGCCGCATGAACTTGCCTTCGGCAGAGACCTGAATATCCAGATTGTAGCTGCGCTCCAAATCCTGCTCGGCGCGAACCCATTCCCCCTGATGCAGATGGATCACGCCTTGCAGCAGCAACACGTCATGCAGGTTGCGGAAGGGGAAATAGGTAGTGCCACGAATGCGCAGCATTTCGCGCAGGGTATTAAGTACCAGGGAGGCACTGCTATTTTCCTGCACCTCGGCATAGAGCCACGCCAGGTTATACAAACTGATGGTGATTTCGGAAAAATCATTCAGCCGTAACACTGTATTGAGTGCCGAAAGGTAATAGCGATGGGCTTCGGTGTAATTTTCCCGCTGGCAGAGCATGTAGCCGATGCCATTTCTGATCCGCGCCAATTCGCCGGGCACATTCAGTTGTTCGCGTAAATGTTCACTGATGCGGAAACAGCGCAGGGCACGTCGATAGCGATTGAGCTGACTATAAATAACCCCCCGGCTTTGAAACGCGGCGGCTAAATCGGCCTGATAGGCATAGTGGTGCGCCAGCCGGATCGCCTCGATGGAGCAATCCAGTGCAGAGTCGTGGTCCAGCTGCTCCTCAAACGGCACCTGGGCAAAAATATTGCGCAGCACATAGATACGGCCGCTGACCATCTGGTGGCCATCGAGTAGTTGCAGAAGTTGTCGCAGGCGTGGCAAACCGAATGGAATATTGGCCTTGTCACAGGCGACAAAATGACAAAATAGCGCCTGGGTCTGCAGCAGTTCATCCTCTTGTGCGCTACCGAGCTTGACCGCGAGTTGGCTATAGCGAACGGCCGTGGTCAAATCAGAGCGAAAGATATGCGCCATCGCCAGTTCACGGTATGCCATACACAGGTGCGCCGAATGGTTGGCGACTTGGGCCTGCTCCAGCAGCCGATCGAAGGTCGCGATCGCCTCTTCGTGTTCCCCACAGTAGAGTTGAGCCCGGCCCAAACAGAGCAGGACCTGCCATTTATAGTGGCCATCCTGATCAAAATCACCCCGATCCAGACGATGGACCAATTTTCGCGTTGCGACGACAGACTCATCAAAGCAGAGCAGGTCCAGTAACTGTTCACAGCGGGCGAGGGCAGCATAATCATGCTGGGAGCCGAGATCGGCGAGTCCAGGCCATTGCATGAACGGTGCTGGGGTATTGTCAAACGCATGGGGATAAACGATGCCGCTGCTATCGATCAGGCTGACCCACTGTTCCCATAATTGCTGGTGACTCTCATCGCTATGTTGATAGCTGGGATCAATGCCAATCACCAATAAGAACTTGCCGTCATGGGAAGACTGGATGAGCTCTTCGAGCAACTTCAGTGTGGTCGGACCCGCAAACTGGACGCCGGTGACCAGCAAGAGTTGTGGCGCATCCGCCGTCAGCAAGGACAACAGACGCAACAACAAGGAGCGAATACGGCGCGATTGAAAGAAGAGGTCATCCGGCAGCGGAAACTCAACCCGCATCAGTTCACGGCCGGTAAAGTAGTCAGCCAGCAGACTGCGTTCGATGCCATTGAGCTGCAACGCATCCAAAGCCGCCGCGACGCTCATTTTATTGCGATGCAGCAAGCTGCGCAGCAATGGCAACAAAGGCGAGTAGGGCTCCACTGCATCATGTTCGGTCATCCGCCAACGCAGCGGTGATATATTGCGCTGGAGGCAGTAGTCATCCAGTACGGCGCGTAACAAGGCGCCGGCGCGAGAATGCACAAAGACGCAATCACCTCGTTGGTTCAACGCTTGAAGCCAGTGCTTATCCAACCAGGTATCGAATCTGAAGCTCACTGGATAAAAATTCCTTGTACGACGAATGTTTTGACATGGTAAGCGTTGCCGACATCAAACATCCAAACAATTCACTCAATAACGCGGGGTGGATCAAATGGACACTCGGTACTGCTTGAACCGTCACTCGTCGGGTTACAGAACTGTGTTAAACCAGCCACTTAGTTCCAAGCGGTCGTATCGCCATCTCCGGGGCGTTGTGATGACGGGCCTGGTTCGTTTTAGATGACTGGCCAGACGCGGCAGCACAATCGAAAAGCCATCACGCCCGTAGTGGTGGCCGTGAAGTATGCCGCTACAACAACGGATCCACATATTATATTTAACATAATATACATAATGCGAAGTTAAATTTAGCAATGGAAAGGGCCGCTATGGCACTCAAACCCGCGCAGGATGCGGCCTCACGGCCTGCGCAGAATCTTTTTACCGCTTCAGCCCATGCTGTTTTTGTCTGCGGTGTCTTGGCTCTAGCCTCTGCTAGCTTTAGCAATACTTCCGCCGGATCAATTCTGCACGCTGTTGCTATAAAAACGCCTTGTTCATCAGTGAGTTGCACTTTCTCACGCCATAGGTCGCTCATGTAACCTTTGCTGATTTCCATATCTGAGGCCAGTTGCTTGTGCTGTGTGTAGTTTTTCGTCTCTAAATACAGCTGAATTAGCTCTTTTGAGTACATTTCTTTTTCCCCATGGCGTTCGTTCCCTTAATCTTAGTTTATTGAGTTCGAAAATTATCCGATTGAAAGTCGGATAATTATCCGACTAACATCTCTCCAGTTCGAAATTAATCCGACTGGATATCACGATGACACAAGCCGCCGCCCCGCACAAAGCAGACCTGCCGCCGTTCTTAGAGCCGCTCTCGTCCTGCACTTGTCCGCAATGCCACGGCGCTGGCTATCTCGATGACGCTATTGAGTGCCCGAATTGCTACGGCCATGGCGAAGTGTTCCAGCTGGATGACATCGAGGTGGCGGAATGAATGATTTCCTTATTGTTTTTGTCGTTGCCGCTTTCATGGCGATTACTGCTGTTTTTATTTCCACTTTCTCGTTGGTTTTATCAATAAATTACGGGATTGCTCCGTCTTTAGCTGATTGTGGCCTTGTCGTAGTTCTGTGCCTTGGGGCTTTTTACCTGGAATCCCTTGTTGTTTTTGCTCGAGCTCGCATCGAGTACTCAAACAAATGATCACCGCACCGCGTCCTCACTTCGAGCGCGTCAAGGCACGCGCATTCGGCAAGTCACGCTTTCCAGATATCAAGCCGCTGAGTTCTGCCGTGTTCGAGTCTTTCGACTCTGCCTATGCTGCTGCACTGGACGGCTCGGACGATGACCTGCACGGCTCTATCGCTGTCTCCAGATTAGACCCCTGTGATGCTTGGCACCTGCCGAACTTCTCCTGGTCGCTCAATCGCGCACTCCGCAAAACTCCTTCCCGTGAGCCGGTTGCCAATTACTTGGGCAAACTCTATGACCGGTTATCGAAACTCGGGGATGCTCATGCGGCCAATGCCGAACTAAGCAAGCTCACCAACTTGCTGACCATCGATGGCCGCGCTGGCCGCTTCCGGCTGACCAGCTCCGAAGAGCTGATTGCCGACTTTGCCGAAAAGCTCGCCAAGATGCTGGGCAAGATGTACGCCCGTGGTGAATGGGATGACATGATTGCGGAGGCTCAAGCCTATCTGCGTTGGGACCATGACGTTCTGGCCGCCAAGCTCAAGAAGTTTGGCGAAAAGCCGCTTGCTAATCGTCTTGCCGATGCCGTGTTCATCCGCCAACGCCTGCGCGTTCTCAAGCAGTTATCAACCCTTGAGGCCACCCGCGCCGCCGGTGTCGTCAACAAGGCCATGCAACCCTATGTAGCAGACATTTGTGTGTCTGACCGTCAATACCAGCGCAAGCGCAATGCCGAATGCCTCAATCGCACCGTGGCCGTCAACCAGGACGATGATACGGATTGGTTCACCCTGGGCGAAGTTGCAGACAGCTCGGTATCCAATCCCATGATCCGCCGCACCGAATTGATGGTGCGTCTGCGCGGTACCGAAGAGTGCGCCCTTGAACTCGGGCATCAGCCCTTGTTCCTGACCATGACCACCCCTTCCCGCTTCCATGCCTACGGCACCAGCGGCGCTATTAACCCGAACTGGCTCGAAGCCGGTTGCCCGTTGGCGATTGATGGCCATGAATGGCTCAACAAGCAGTTTAAGAACATCCGCGTCCAGTGGGCCCAGGCTGAAATCCATCCCTACGGCTTTCGTATGGTCGAGCCCCATCACGACGGCACCCCGCACTGGCACGCCGTTCTGTTCGTCCCCAAAGCTCAAGCCAAGGAGATGCTCCGCATCTGCCGCGCAGTGATGCTCGCCGATTCCGGTGATGAGCCAGGGGCGAAGAAACGCCGCTTCACGGTCGAGTGGATAGACCCTTCAAAGGGCTCCGCCGTTGCCTATTGCAGCAAATACATTTCCAAGAACATCGACGGCCACAAAGTCGGCGATGACGAAGAGACCGGCAAACCCGCTGACGAAATGGCTATCCGTGTTGATGCATGGAAAAGCGGCTGTCGCATTCGTCAATTTCAACCCATTGGCGGCCCGTCCGTCACTGCCTGGCGCCAGCTCCGCCGCCTACGCGAGCAATTTGATGAGGATTCCCCTTTGATGCACTCACTCACCAAGGCCGAATGGATCGCGCTCGAAGAGCTCCGCCGCGCGGCCGATTCTGCCGACTGGGCCGCGTTCTGCAAGGCCATGGGCGGCATCACTGTGCGCCGTAAAGACCAGAATCTTCGCGTTGCCTACGACATGCCCGGGATCATGGATCGCCTCACCGGCGAAATGACAAAGAAGCTCACCCGCTTTGGCGATGACGCCGCTCGCCGCATTGAGGGCGTGATGTGGCACCAGGTCTTTATCGCTACCCGCTTCAAGGAATGGCAGGTCAAGGACAAGGCCGGCCACATGCGTTGTGTTCGTGACTATCTCCAGAACACCCGCACCATGTTCGATCACCTCATGGATGCCGAGACCTATTACGCCATGGCCGATGAAGCCTATGAGCAGTACCAAGCCATGATTGACCGCACTTGGGAAGAGGATTCCCTCGTTCTGGATCTGACCGCTGACTATGACTTCGACGCGTTCGCGGCCACCCCACTCGATGACCCCTTTATCTACGAAGAGGCTCTGCTCTTGTAACGGGCGCAGCCCGTTACCTTGGACCTGTGTCAATAACTGTTAAATCTCTTGAGGAACCCCAACATGGCAAAGATTGAAGTCCGGATTAACGACATTGACGACATCAATGTGACATCCAAAACACGGGATGACGGCCCCGCTATCAAACAGGCTATTTTCCGCGCTTCTGTGTTTAGCCCTTCCCAGACATGGGAAGTCCGAGTTTCGCCCGAACTGCTCGAGGCCGGTGCTCTGGAATGGCTGAAAACCAAGCTTGACCAGAAAGTGTTCCTGCCGATTGAAGACCACGAAGGCACCTATCCAGATGCCAAGAACCAGCTCCGGCAGTTCCGGTTCTACCGCCTGGATCCGTGCGTTCTTCGCTGGATGGATGAAGAGGGCTTTACGCTCGGCCCGAAGACCTCCGCCCAGCCTGCGACAACTGCCGTGCAACATGATGTATCACAACAACAACCGGCAAGCCCTACGCCAGCGGCTGCACCGGCCGCCCCTGAAGCTGAGAAGAAAGGTCGGGGGCTTGGCATCTAATGCAATGCGTCCAGGCCACACCGGAGGGCTATCTCCGCATAGCTGAACAAACTCAGGACTGTGCCCTGTATGTCGTGCAGGCCGGTGAAAGCATGGGCTTGCAATCCGTATTCGACCCGCTCTGGCTTGTCGCCAACGGTGGGTCTGAATTGCTCCAGCAGATGTTTCAGCTGGGGCTCAACTTGGTACTCGTTCCGTTCATCGCTGCGTACATGCTCGGCGAACTGCTCGGGGCCGTTTATTACTTCGATAGATAAGGATACCTGTTATGAACAAAATTTCTGTCGCTCTGCTGCTGATGATGGCTTTGGCCGCTCCCGCTGCTTTCGCAGTAGATGCTGATTACAGCTCTGTTACTGGTGCCATTGTTGCGGGAGCCGTTGTTACGGCGATTGGTGTTATAGCTGGGACCATGATGCTCCCCCGCGCCGCCAAGTGGGGCTATCGCCAAGTCATGTCTATGTTGGGTCGTTGATCCCGCATCCAATGGGGCGGTTCTCCGCCCCTAGGGATTTGTGTTTTCTCGACTAACTGAGGTCCCTATGGTTTGGCCTGTGATGTTTCTACTTTTGGGGGTGGCGTGTGGTATGGCAATCGTTGCGGGCTTCCGTATGGGCTCTTCTCACTAGTCCAGTAAAACTATCTATTGCGATATATAAGCTGTTTGGTTTTCTAGTAAAAGCCACCCTCTATTTTTTAATATTCTCGATTGCTAGTTGTTTATTTATTTATGCATTTGCTGCGACGGATTCCAATGGCGTTGAGGTCCCAGACTCCGTACCTGCGCAATATATACCAAAAAAGTATATTGATTCACCTGTGGCTTGCAGTGTGGCTTATGGCACTATGGGTTCATTCGGTGTCTCTGGCTGTGTTGATGCCATCCAATCATTCAAAAAATACATAGCATGCAAAGATAGCGAAGACCGATGGATTACATGCCCATTAGTTTTTAGTTCGTTTGTCACACAGCCTAACTTTGTTCCTGGCACTGCATACAGTGGTCAGGCTATCTATTGCCCATCTGGCGGCCGTGCCGTTTGCGAAACCCTGCCATATTCGTATTCCGGCGATCAGGCTGTGTATACAGAGCAGTATATTTGCCCCCCTTCTGGTTATCCGCAGCATACCATTTCTGATGGTGTTAATTGCCTTATAAAGTTCTGCCCTAAAAATCAAGCCAGAACATTTGACGGCGTCGATATGGAAAATGGTGCAGGCTATGCCTGCAATGCTGGCTGTGAAACTAATGTGTTAAAGCCGACAACATCAAAAGGTCAATTCGGTTGGCAGTTTATCGGCGTCACTACTGGCTCTGTTTGCAAGTGTGTTGATTCAAGTGGTAATCCGTCTGGCTCATTAAATTGCTGGTATCGCGGATATTCTCCTGATGGGTCTGGTTCTGGCACCGACAAAACTTGTTCTGCTTATGACCAGGGCGAAGTCAAAGGTGTTAACTGCGGAGAAAATGGCTCAATGCAAGTAGACCTCGGGCCTATCAATGACTCCCTTGTCGGCTTGTCTCAAGCCAATCAAGCTCAAGATAAAACACTAAACGAGCACTCCGTGCAATTGGGTAATCATGAAATTTCTCTCAACAATATTAAAGGCCGCATGGATTCCGGCGAGTTCAAAGGTGAAAAAGGCGATATCGGTGAAACTGGCCCCGCTGGTCAGAAGGGCGATACAGGCGAGCAGGGTATTAATGGTGCTAGAGGCCAGGACGGTGCCCAAGGTGAAAAAGGCGACATAGGTGAAACCGGCGCGACGGGGGCAACAGGTGCTCAGGGTGAGAAAGGCGAAGCCGGAGCCGATGGCGAGAATGGAGAAGATGGTGCTGCGGGTGCCACTGGTGCCCAGGGCGCGCAAGGCATTCAAGGTATCCAGGGCGTGGCCGGTGTCGCGGGAGCTGCTGGCCGTGACGGTATCGACGGCAAGGATGGAGAAGACGGCGAAGATGGTGAGGGCCTAACGGCAGTCCAGGACGGCATCGATGTTAATATCATGTCTGCTTCAACTGGTGCCAGGCTTGCCACACTCAAGGGTATTGATCGTGATGGCATCGTGACAGAACTGGAGCAATCAAACTCTACGCTTTCGGACATTAACGATAAGCTTGAGGACTTAACTGCACCTACAGCCCCGACTGAAGTGAATGCAGACTATGGCGACAAGTTCGCGATAAAGGATCCAGCCCGTACTTACTCATCTGTTCTGTCTGAACATGTCACGCAGATGAAAGCAACCCAGATGTTCCAGGCAATGTCTGGATTCTTTTCGGTTTCGTTTAATGGTGACTGTTCACCTATTAATTTCAATTTTACCGTCTACTCCCAGGCGTTTGATATTTCGATTGACCCGTTCTGCAACCTGACGATATGGCCTTATATCCGCGCTGTAGTGATGTGCGTATTTGGTTTCTTCGCGTTCCGTGTTGGTTTTGATAATTAAGGGGGGCATATGTTCGATTGGTTAGGCGATAAAATTGATGCCATTTTGAAATGGTTCACTGATTTCATCTGGGATGTTCTCCAGTGGTTAAAAGATGTTCCGCTGGATATATTCGAGACGTTTCTCGAAGCTATCCGCACGGTATTGTCGTCTGTACCTGTGCCCGAATTCGCCCAGCATGGACTCCAGGCACTAGCGGATGGCATGCATCCACTGACCGGCTATCTATTGGCACAATCCGGTGTGGCAGCTGGTTTCGCGTTGGTCGCATCGGCTTATGTGTTTCGACTTCTCCGCAAAGTCTGCACTTTATTCCAGTGGTAACGGCTAATGATTATATTTCATGAAGGGTTGCCACGTTCTGGTAAAAGCTATGAAGCCGTGGTTAAGCATATCATTCCGACTCTGGCTTCAGGTCGTAAGGTATTCGCTCGTATCAATGGCCTGAATTATGAAAAAATTGCTGATTTAGCCGGTATTACGCTGGAACAATGCCAGGAACAACTGATCCACATTGAAGAGTCTCAGGTTACCGAAGTTTATAAATATATTGAAACTGATTCGCTCCTTGTACTTGATGAGCTGCAAAACTTCTTCCCGAACCAGCGTAAGCCGCTCGAACAAAAGCAAATGCGCTTTATTGCCGAGCACGGCCATTATGGCCTCGACATTCTTGTTCTTGGTCAATCTTTTGGTGACATCCATCCGGCGTGGCGGCGACGGACTGAGCGTAAAGTTCAATTTCTTAAGTTAACGGCCGTAGGTAAAGAGGATTCCTATACCTGGACTGCTTATCAAGCTATTCAGGACCCTCAGGGGCAGCGGGATTCAAAGTGGAATAAAGCAGCTAGCGGTATCTCTAAATATGAACCGAAGTACTTTGGAACGTATAAATCTCATGTGGATTCCGTTTCCAATAAAGGAGCCTATGCCGACGGTCGTTTTAACATCTTCAATCGCAAATCCCTTCGCTATGGCTTGCCAGCACTGTTGGCGTTCGGCTGCTATGGCATCTATTACATCATCGGTTTTTTCGGTGACGATTCGCCGATTGCCAAGCCAAAAGAGAAGGCTCCCGCCTCGCAATCGTCTCCATCGCCGCAGGCCGCGCCGGTGAGCGGTGCCGCATCAACGCTTCTACCCGCAGCTCCACCGCCGCCGCCAATCCCGAAGGCTGTATCAGAGGATTGGATCTTCAAGAGTTTCCAGCAACATGACGTTGCATTGACATACCTGCAACGCCTGGACAACCGCATTCTCGATATGCTCGTTGAGGTTCGAGACGATGACCAGACAACTCTCGAAAGCTGGACCATGGAGGACTTCATCCGCCAGGGCTGGACGCTGAAATATCATCCGTTCGGCGTCGAGCTCAAAAAATCCGGCTATAAACTTCTCGTCCGCGAAAAGCCATATCAAGCACTGGCTAACACCACCCCCGTGGTCGGGATTAAGCAGCCGCTTTGAAATATCGCCTAATTTGCAACATCATGTTGCATGATACATCATGTTGCACTATGCTTGCGTTATTGATACATGATGTTGCATGGGAATTTTATGGATAACGCTCGATTTTCTCACATTAGGAAGGCTGTTTTAGGGTGGTCTCAACAGCGTTTGGCTGATCAGCTGGGTATGGCTCGGAATACTATTACTCGCATGGAGTCAGGTGTTATGCCCGTCGAACTCCGTACTGAGTTGGCTATCCGCTGGTTAATGTTTCGAGAGTGCAACATAGTTGAGCAAGTCGACCAGGTTAAACAGGTTGCTGATTGCAACATGGTGGAGCAAGTCGACCAGGCTAGACAGGTTGTCGATTGCAATATGGCGGAGCAAGTTGACCAGGATGATTGTAATTTTATTCGGTCTTGTCTAGTCAATGATGGCTGGGCATCGGATTCTGTCGAGGAGCTATTTAAGGATGCGTTCGAGCGTTGGCGCATGGTTCATGCGGATTATCCAAATCTGGTCAGTGATATTGGTTTTCGCGATGCTTATGCTGCTTGGGGCTCAAAGGTCTGGCTCAACATCAGATCATTGCGTGCTGCTGTTCGTGAGCATCTCAAAATTCCATTTTGAGTTATGAAACTGCATTAGCCTTTGCCTTGGGAATGCTGGCGAACACCAGCCCCGTGGTTGGGATCAAACAGCCGCTTTGATTTCCGGCCTTTGCCTGCTTGCGGGCAACAGGCCGAAATCAAGCGGCATTAATCCCATAATGTATCAACATGGTTACCCTGCTATGGCCTTGCCTAATAACCCTCAAACCAACTATCCATTCCCACCTGCAGCATCCTTGGCGCGCCAAGGATAATCAACCGAGTGGCGTACGGAGCGGTTCGCAGCTCCACCGCGAATTTTTCGCAGCTTCTTCGCGAAAAAAGCAGGAGGGAGCCATAAAACTCTAACGATAGACCACCACTATTGGCCCACGATATGCCGTATCGAACCTCATTTTTGAGGGCGGCCCCCCTGCCTAACCTGCTTTTAAGTGGTCGGATAACATGCTATTTTTCGGCCTCCAATGGCTATCAAGGGAATGTCATGCCACCACCAATCAGACGTGAAACCGAATCCGGCCTCGACTATGTGGGTAAGGGGTTCTGGTTCGCTATCGGCTTCACGCCGGTATTTATTGCAATATCGGCATTATCCACACTGTTATATGTGTATCTCGCTGCTTTGGGGCTTCGAGTGTCGTTCGATACTGCTTTTAATGATATCTCTTCACCTGCTTATCATGATGTTCAGCCAGATGTTCGCCAACCGCAGGCTCATGTCCAGGACTCAAGGTTTACACCTGAACAGCTTCAGGAACGGGAATGTAGCCGCCTTATGCTTCGCTATTCGGAGACTCAAGACCCCGCCGACAAACAGGCCATGCTTAAGGTCTGTCCATGAAAAAGGGCCTTCCGGCCCTTTCATTACTTCCTGTGTAAACCCCTCCTCGCTCGTTCGATTGGTTGATCTCGAATCGCAATAAACATGATCTGCTCCATTGTTATCCGATCACCGTACGGCGAAATAATCCACTTACCTCGGATTTTCCATCCCTTCCAGCTCGCGTGGTGGTATCCCAGTTCTAGCCCGCTATACAACTCCATCAGTCTTTTGTGATGGCTTGGTATCGGTTTTCCCTTATCCCAGCCCTCGACAGTTTTTTGACTTACATCACATAAATGTGAAGTTTTTTCTAGACTCAATCCGCACTTATGGAACCTAAAAAGGAAGTTTTCAGTAATAATTTTTCTATTCACGCCCTACGCCTTAAAACTAGGCATGTTGCGTGAACCTCCTTACTTTTCCAGCACTTACCATAACGCTGCATAATGCGAAGTTAAACTAGTTCCTCAAAATAGACCTATACCATGCTATCCTGAACGCATTCCGCTGTTACCCATCGGTATAATCGTTACTACGAGAGCCATTATGACTTCCAGTCTTCTCATCATTCTTGGATTAATTGCTGCCAGTGCTTTTTTTACAGCATCGGAAATTGCGTTCGCCGCATCACGCAAGTTAAAGCTGCAACAACTTGCTGAGGATGGCCACCTTAGTGCCCAACAGATCCTGGATTTGAAATTACATCCAGGCCATTTC
>JBBRVG010000071.1:0-22258 GCA_038247115.1 Enterobacterales bacterium
CATCGACTGTGTGTGATGCGGGCTCTGACGGGTAATGCTGTTGGCGCAAGGCCTCGAGCCGATCCACGGTTGCTTCTATGTCAGGCTGTTCGGCAAATCGGGCGATGACCGGGGTTGCGGCTCGGTCAAAGGCCGGGAGCACCTCGCGGTCAAAGTACTGGGTGACTCCGGCGGCGCCACTGAGCACGTCCTTACTGGCTTTTTGCAGGGGTGAGAGTTCTTGGCTGCTATCTCGGTGAGGCGTGAAGGTGCCTAGATCCCGATTCAGCAGTAGTTGCACATCCGAGCGACCCAGATAGACAAGAAGCTGTTTGACTTCGTCCAAGCGCGGGTTCGGTCGGGCCGGCAGCACGAAGAGATCCAGTGGAGCATCTTCGTAGCGCGGCATGCTGGATTTCAGGGTGGGAAACGGCATTGTCCGTATGTCTTCACTGCGTTGCGCTGGGATGGCAAAACTGCCCATCAGGGTCATGGCTCCCTTGCCATAGGAGAGATAGCTCATGCCATCATTCCAGTCCAGCGTGCTTATGTTGTCATTAAAGCAGCGCGCCTGGATCAGCTGACGCCAATGGCTGAAGACCTCTATGACGCGTGGATCCCGGTAATCTATCTGCCCCTGTGTCAGTTGCTGATGAAATTCCAGGCCATTGAGGCGCAGGTTCAGGTAGTCAAACCAGGCGAGCGCAGGCCAATGCTCCTTGGTGCCCAAAACCAGTGGTGTGATGCCGTGACGGCGCAGCTGTCGGCAGCTTTGCAGCAGTTGGGGCCAGTCGGTGGGCGGTGAGACTCCGGCTCGTTGCAGCGCGCTACGCGAGTAGAAGATCCCCCAGTGATAGTAGCTATAGGGGAGAGCATAGGGCTGACCCTGCCAGGAGACAGCATTTTGCATCTGTTGACCAAAACTGGCGCTCCAATTTTGCTCCCGCCAGAGATCCCCCATGGGTTGCAGGACGCCGGATTTGACATAGGAGAGCAGTCGTTCCCCCCCTTGCCAGTAGAGCAGATCCGGGGAGTGATCCCCCGTTAACCAGCCTGGAAATAGGGCCTTATATTCGCTGTCCGTGTAGACGCGCAACTGTATGCTGATGCCGCTTTGGGCATGAAAGTTCCGTAAGACAGCCGCGAAATTATCCCGCTGTTGCTTGTTACCATGCATGATGGCCAACGAGAGTTCGCTGCTTTGGCAAGGGAGGGCAAAGCTGGTGAGTAGTAACAGCAGACCTATTGAGTGCTTATGCATGGCAGCATCCCGGTGAATACCCAGTCTGATTCTAGTTGACACTGAGTTTCAAAGCCTGCTGAAGCCCATAACCACCAGAAGGATCACATCTGCGGTGCCTCCACTCAAGGAGCCGTATGAATAATCGGGGGTATAAAACGGAGTTTATCTGGGCGCTGGTGACGTGAACGAGGTCTTGATGCGGAGATACTTTGAGTGTGAACGGTGAACGAGGAAACATCAGGTGAAACAATGAGATGAGGGAGTGGAATTCAAGCGGTTTGTCGTTATAACCATAAGTTGACATAGCTGATCTAATAAAATCAATTGGTTACAAAACGATTTTTACCCATAAGTTGACATAAAAATGAACCATAAGCTGACATAGAGTGACTAGTCAGGAGCCAATACTCAAAATTGTGTTGTTAATTTACGAGATATAACAGCAGTGGACTCTTTTGGATTTATATGGTGAGGAAGTCCAATAAGCACCTGAGCTACTTCTGGATGGAGTAGGCCAAAAACACCCGTGAGATGCGGATCGAGAGTGATCGCTCAGGCGGCCTGTTGCGATGCTAAGGCAAGCCATACCATCGAATCGTGTTCGATGGTATGGCTTGTATCTTCGTTGGATCAGATTTCGTAATCCGGTACCTGATCGGTGCCAAATACCCGAGCCTGAATATCGGTGACGGATAATTGTGGATTGGCCAGTTGGATAAACTGCCACGCGAAGTTATGTTGGAACTGACCTTTTTTCAGACCAATCCAGGCGGTATTGGCCGCAAACAAATGACTAGCATCCAGACGCACCAAGTTTTTATCCCGCTTAACATCAAATGCCATATCCGCCAGGATGCCGATCCCCATATCCAGTTCGACATAAGTTTTAATAACATCCGAATCTTGCGCCGTCAGCAATATATCCGGTGACAAACCTGCGGCCTGAAAGGCTTCATCAACACGGGCGCGTCCAGTGAGCCCGCTTTGGTAGGTGATAATGGGCCATTCGGCAACATCTTGTAAGCTTAAAACCGGGATTTTGGTCAACGGATGATGTTCTGGAACCACAATGCTGTGATGCCAGCGATAATAGGGGAATGCGACTATGCCATCAGTATTATCCAGTCGTTCGCTGCTGATGCCAATATCCGTTTCGCCACTGAGCAATAAGCGGACTAATTCATCCGGGCCGCCTTGGTGCAATTCAAGCTGCACCTGAGGAAATATGCCACGGAATTCTTTGACTACCCGTGGTAATGAATATCTTGCTTGCGTATGAGTAGTGGCGACATGCAAGCGCCCATGCTCACGATTGGCATAGGTGTCGGCGAGCTTGCGAATATTATTGGCATCACCCAGCATTCTTTCGACAATCACCAACAGCTCTTTGCCGGGTTCCGTCATGCCCAGCAGACGCTTGCCATGGCGGATAAATAATTCGATACCCAGCTCATCTTCCAATTCACGGATATGGCGACTGACACCGGATTGTGAGGTGTAGAGCGCATTGGCTACTTCCGTCAGATTATATTCACGACGGGCGGCTTCACGGATGATCTTTAGTTGTTGGAAATTCATGATCTATTCCTGCTTGATGATGTTGTTCGAATAAAAAGGTCGATCTAATGGATGGTTTGAGCATCCTCAAGGCATCGAGCAACAACAGCAGACATTATTTTTTTCACCCGACATTGTCATTTTTTGGGAGGCTTGGTTCGTATTGTACCAATGAACAACAGCCAACAGGCTTAGATGATTCATGACAATCCTTAGTATCATAAACAAATCCATTTCCATGAACTTTATTTTGCTCATTATTGCATTTGCAAACAAACACTTATATGAGAATTGTTAAGCTGATTTTGTGCTAACGCCAAAGTCGGCCATAAAAAAGCCAGCAGAGAGCTCTGCTGGCAAAAGAAGGATCGTAAGCGTGTGGCTAAGAAACAAACATAATTTCGTAAGGTATAAGCTTATTGCCCTGGTTGGTAGAGCTGGTCGAAGAGTCCACCATTGGAGAAATGCTTCTTCTGGGCCTTTTCCCAATCGCCTTCCAGATCCTTGATGGTAAACAGGCTGGTTTTACTGAATTGGGCTGCATATTGAGCGGCAATTTTCGGATTGGTTGGACGATAGAAGTTCTTGGCGGCAATATTCTGCCCTTCATCCGAATAGAGATACTGCAGATAGGCGGTAGCAACGGCTTCTGTGCCGTGTTTCTTGGCGACCTTATCGACGACGGCGACCGGCGGCTCGGCCAAGATCGAGGTGGGTGGCGTGACAATTTCGAACTCGGCTTTGGTCTGCGGCTCGCTCAGCACCAGGTAGGCTTCGTTTTCCCAGGCCAGCAACACATCGCCGATCCCGCGTTCGACAAAACTGGTGGTGGCCCCGCGGGCGCCAGAGTCCAGCACCTTCACATTCTTGTACAAGGCGGTGATGAATTTCTTGGCAGCATCTTCAGAGCCTTGTTTTTTCAGGGCATATCCCCAGGCGGCCAGATAATTCCAGCGTGCACCGCCAGAAGTTTTGGGGTTTGGAGTGACGATAGAAACGTCTTTGCGGATCAGATCGTCCCAATCCTTGATCTGTTTAGGATTGCCTTTGCGCACCAGGAATACGATGGTGGAGGTATAGGGTGCTGAGTTGTTGTCTAGGCGGCTTTGCCAGTCAGAAGCAATCAGCCCGGTCTTGGCGACAGCATTGACGTCGTAGCCCAGTGCCAAGGTGACGACATCAGCTTCCAGACCATCAGCCACTGCGCGAGCTTGTTTACCGGAACCACCGTGGGATTGACTGACGACGACATCATCGCCACTCTTGGCCTTCCAGTATTTGGCGAAGGCTTGATTGTATTCGTGATACAACTCGCGAGTCGGATCATAAGAAACGTTTAATAATTTCACCTCGGCACTCATTGCAGAACCCGAAACGAGAGAAGCCAGCAAGGCCAAAGCAGTAACACGTAATTTCATGGTTGATACTCCATATCAGATGACCGAATCAGCATGCCGTATCGGCTTATCACAACAAACCAAAGATAAAGTATTTTCTTATTCAAAATATGGATATTAGTTTAATGCAATAAAGTTGATAAGCTATACCAATAATTGGCATTGCGTTTTACTCAATAAATACACTGCGCGAAATGTGGGTGGCGTGAATGCTTGGGGTAATTAAAAACCGACTTAGTTCGCTACGACAGAGTTCGATGAAATTTTTCACATAGCCATGTAGCAACAGGTTTTTATTGAACAGGACGCCTATTTCTTCATCGGCGAATAGATGGCTTGCATCGAGAATGCGGAGTCCATTGTACTGACTGGAGTGCATAATGACGCCAGGTACAATACCGACACCCAAATCTTGTTCGACGTAATGATAAATTAGATCGGCATCATGAGTGGATAATAAAATATTAGGTTCAATACCTTGCTCGTTGAATTGTTGTTCTATCTGGGCACGTTGATGTGTTCCAGGTGGGTAGGTGATTAACGGAAATGCGGCTAGTTGGGAGAGCGTAATTTGCGATAATAACAGCAGTGGATGATCTGGGCGGACCAGGATTTTACTGGGTATTTGGCAGCAAGGAATAAACTCCAAGGCCTCCAGATCGCGCAATAGTGTGGTCGTCACCAGTAAATCCACCTGCTCATCGTGCAGTTGTTGTAATAACTCCCGCTCACTACCTTGTTGTAAGGTGATCTGCACATGGGCATAACTGGTTCGGAATTGTTTGATGACATGGGGAAGTTGATGGCAGGCGATAAAGTTTTCGCTAGCAATGCGTAATAATCCGTCACTCTTTTCGGTGAATATAGTTGCTAGTTGGCGAATGTTATGCACGTCATCCAGCATGCGGTTGGCAATCGGCAATAATTCCTGACCGACCTGAGTTAAACCTAAGAGCCTTTTGCCGTGACGGCTGAACAGAGACACACCCAACTCTTGCTCTAGATCACGAATGTGCCTGCTAACCGCGGGTTGGGTGATCGCCATCGATCGGGCAACAGAAGTTAGATTAAATCCCTGTTTAGCCGTTTCGCGGACAATATGTAGTTGTTGCAAATTCATAGGATACAATCCGGTTGATACTGGTTCAGGGTGTTGCTGGTTATTATTCTGTATGTCAGGGAATCAATTTTTATCGAATAAATGCCCAGCTGGTTTATGGTCTATTTATTCCTCTGATCGAGATAGCTGAAAGGCTACAACCTTGAGACGGTGAAGCTAATTAAATGTTATGGATTAGCAATGCTACTTCGAGCATAAAACCCGGTTGTCTCCCCGTTGTTTATAGCCTCCAGAGGCTGCTGTGAATGTCGTCGCTATTCCAGCGCTCTGACGCCGCAGAAATGCCGCAATGCTCGTCCTTAATATTCGTACATTGAGGTGGTTGTATCGGTGACATTGAGCCGAAGAGAATGACTAAACCTCAACCTTGGGCCACCCTGTGACTGGGTTAACTATATGGGCGTTGGTGGTTGCAGATTGGCATCCAGCGGTACACGCCAACCTCGCGCCAGGGCATTGGTCTGGTTGGCTAACCCGATGATGGCCTGGAGTTCGCCAAACTGGGCATCACTCAAGCCTTTACTGCGTGCCGCTGCGGTATGAGAGGCGACACAATAATCGCAACCATTGGTCACACTGACGGCAATATAGATGAGCTCCTTGGTGAGAGGATCCAGGCTGGAAGGCTCGACCATGATGGCTTTGAGCTGCTGCCAGACTCGACTTAACGTTGCCGGATCTGCTGCTAGCACTTTCCAGAATTGATTGACCTCATCCACTTGCCGCGTCTGTTTGATGTCGTTAAATACGGCTTCAACTTGCGGCGATAACTGATGTGACGTATTCATCTCCACTCCTCATTGATTTTATTCGGCGGGCTTTGTCATGCCCGCCGGATTTTGGTCCGTATTGGTCCGTGATTTGATGGCTCATGGCACTATGGCGTAGACCCGGGCCGGGAAACCGACGCCATCTTTGTATTTCGGGGTGGTGATCGAAATCAGCGCGCCAGCCTCCGGTACCTGATCCAGATTGGTTAGCAGTTCAATCTGATAGTGGTTGAGGGACAAGATGTAGGATTCCAGTGAATAGTCATCCTTGCTGGTCGCCAGGCCTGGATCTGTGTCTGTGGTTTCATGACCGGAGGCGGTGATACGCCGATCTTCATATAGATAGGTGAGCACCGGCAGACTCCAGCCCGGGTAGTGGGCGACGCCCTTGGCATCCTGATTCTGGATCGCAGCCTGATCGGGCCAGCGCTTGGACCAGTCCGTGCGCAGCGCGACAAAGGCTCCGGCAGGGATGGGACCATGTTGTTTTTCCCACGTTTGGACATCACTCAAGCGCACTGTGTAGTCAGGATTTTTCGCCACCTGCTGATGTATGTCGATCACCACCAGGGGTAACAACAGCTCCTTGAGCTCGATCTGATCTACGGAACGTTTACCCTGATGGAAGTGATTGGGAGCATCCAGATGGGTTCCCCACTGGCCGACATGGTCTGTCAGTTCGACGCGAAACCCATCCTTGGCATAGTCATAAATGATCTCCCGTTTCAGAGGTTTGAATCCTTTCCAGTGCGGGCTGTGTTCATCAAAGCTATGGGTCAAGTCGACCCAGGAATGTTGCTTGAGCTGGTCCAGGGTGTCCCATAACGGTTGCTGTTTCGCTTCGACAGTTGGCAAGGAAAGCAATATCAGCAGGGGTAACACAGGCGTGAATCGACGGTGCATAACATTATTCCTCGGATGAAGGGGAGCGGATGGTCTTGAGTGGCCAGGTTCGTACCTGGCGCATTGGGATAGGCTCAGACTAAGCAGCCAGCCACGTATTCCCAACGAAGGAATTTGAACTTGTATGGCTAGAAATCAGCTAAGTGCTGGCGCCCAGTCTTGGGTGTGTACCTGAAGAGCAGTCATCGGCGCCGATGTGATGCAGTGCTAAGTCATTTGGCGCACAACCATAGTTAATTTTTGTCCTTGGGCCTCAGCAGCTGCGCCGTATAGTGGGGATAGGCATATGGTTTTTTAGCCGGACGTATTGGCAGCGCAGGTCACTGACTTGCCATCTGATGCGAAGCGGTACGATCGAGAGTGAGGTCAAGATGAATCAGGTGATCCGCCAGTTTCCCCATCTGGGAGCTTCCGTCGATAGCTGGGATTTGAATCGCGTGGTGGCCGAATTGCGCCAGGTTCGTCTGCATTCCCGAGCCCAGAATGGGCAATCCGGAGCGCGACGGGGCTACGAGTTACCCTCCCGTGATGCGTTACGCGACATCGTCAAAGAGCTGATTGGGGTGCTGTTTCCCCGACGCCTGGGGCCCGCGGATCTGCGGGAAGAAAATGAAGATTATTATGTCGGGCACCGCCTGGATATCGCCTTGCATGCGCTACGGCGTCAGGTGCGGCTGGATCTGATCTATGGCGTCCAGCAACAGGATCTGGTGCCGAAAGATGATCTACACAGTAACGAAGAGCTGGAATGGCAAGCGACCGAGGTGGTGCGCAAGTTAGCGCTCTCCTTACCCCGGTTGCGGCGGGTGCTGGATGCGGATCTGCTCGCCGGTTATCAGGGCGATCCGGCGGCGCGTAGTATTGATGAAATCCTATTGTGCTACCCGGGTATTGTGGCCATCAGTCATTACCGACTGGCTCATGAGTTGCACTTGGCCGGCGTCCCTCTGGTTGCTCGCATTATCACCGAGATTGCGCACTCGGAGACCGGGATCGATATTCATCCGGGTGCCCAGATCGGTGAAGGTTTCTTTATCGATCACGGCACCGGTGTGGTGATTGGCGAGACCACCATCATCGGCCGCTGGGTCCGGCTCTATCAGGCCGTCACGCTGGGAGCCAAACGCTTTCCGGTGTCGGCCGATGGAACCTTGGTCAAGGGCCAGCCACGACACCCGATTGTCGAGGATGATGTGGTGATCTATGCCGGTGCCACCCTGCTCGGACGTATCACCATAGGCCGGGGCTCGACCATAGGGGGCAATGTCTGGTTGACCCAGAGTGTGGTGCCGGGCAGCGTCATCACCCAGGCGGATAACCAGAGCGAACTGGTCAGTGATGGCCTCGGCATCTAAACCTGTCGATGCAGAGCACACAAATGGAAGGCTTCAGTGATGAAGCCTTTTTTGTGCGCGAGTGCTTACCGTTATTCCTTATCCGCAAGTTCTGACCATAAGTGCTTAGCCCGCGAGCACTCACATAGTGGTGTTGAATCCCTGCATTGCTGACGAAAACCGGATGCAAAACCGCCCTGTCGAGGTTCGAAAGGGCTGGCAAAGCGGCGTTCGTAATATTTATCGCAAAACTTCAAGAATATATTGCTCTGAAAATGCAATATCATATTCCATTAAATTTAAGTGTTGCATGGGAATGGTCTATATATGGTCTTTGTCGTTCGTTATGGTGTGGTTAATGTCGCTATAAAGACGGTTGACGGCGTTATAAGTGTAATCGAGTGTTAATTATTAAAAAATAAGCGGTAACGCGATAAATTGCATATTCAAATGCGAAATTTATAGAATGGCGGCGTTGAATATCACTCCTGCATTAACGAATTAAAAAGGACTTTAAATATGATGCCTGCCATGAAAATGCCAATGCCAAATATGACCAATATGAATATGCCCGCCATGCCGCCCATGATGAATATGGGAATGCCGATGATGATGGCCACCATGAGTTGTGAGCTGCAAGAGGAGTGCATGATGTGCACCCTGACGCCAGCCGCCGGCATGGAGATGTCCATGTTCACCCACTGTGGTGAGATGATGGAGCTGATGATGAACTGCGGCATGCCGATGATGATGAATTGCGGCAATCTCAATCTGTGTGCGTGCTCGGCCACGTGCATGAGCATGATGCCCATGATGGGGATGATGTCTCCCATGATGTGCATGCTGGAGATGTCGATGGGATCCGGCACCATGATGTGCAAACTGATGCCAATGCCGGGTATGAACATGGAGATGTTCAAGAATGTCGGCATGCTGATGATGAAGATGATGGATTCCGGTATGCCGATGATGATGAGTTGTCAGGGTATGCCGCTGATGTGTTGTACCTGCTAAGAATTCTGGACACTTAGCTTCATAACGCGGCCGGTCATGGTGTCATGACCGGCCGTTCTTGTATTGCTAGCATTCTTCGCTCCGGCTCTCTGTCCTGTGGGGTTGTCGATGCGATTATTTTGTTGCCGAGTGCTTGACCCTATCAGCGCGACTCAACGGCCAGACTCACCACTTGATAGGCCAAGACCTCGTTGTCGGCGGGATTGCGCAGGCTATAGCTCTGATCGACATAGAGCTGGATGGCGTCGCCGGTACCCAGTAGATAACTATCCTCACCAATGACCAGCTCGAGGATTCCTTGACTGACCACCAGATTTAACCGGCTTCCCGCCGGATAGGCCGGGAAGGACTCCCGGGTGAGGCCGCCCATGCGTACTTCCGAGAATTCAGGGTGTTCCGGGGTGGCCGACGCCGAGAGCTGGCGGCTCACAAATAGGTGTTCCAGGCTGACCAGCCGTTTGCCATGAGCCGCGCGAAACAACTGAATCCCATCACATGCCTGCTGATCGAGAAATGCTGCGATAGAGACCTTGAGTGCCAAGGCTAATTTATGCAGCACCCGGATAGTCGGTACACTCCGGCCTCCTTCGATCTGGGAGAGCATGGTGCGGCTGACGCCAGCTCTGCGTGCCAGTGCATCCAGAGAGAGCTGGCGTTTAGCCCTCAATTTATTGAGGTTGCTGGCGACTATATCTTCAATATGCAGACTGCTATCGTCTGTCAGTTGCGGGTCCATAAACCCCGGGTTCAGGGCTAGTACTTCGCTCATGGACGCCCTCCGGGCCAGCCAATGGCGGCAGCTAATGGCGAGGGCCAGGATGCGGCATAGGTCATGGCCGTGGTGGCCAGTGCGCTGGAGTAATTTTGCCAGTAACCCGTCGTAGCGGCCTGTTGTTGCTGACTGCGGATCCAGTGCTGTGCCATGCGGCGTGCGGCCATCCGTTTGCGATACCGAGCCAGGTCGATGACGTTGTGGGGCTGTTGGGTCATATCCCGTCCTCCTGTCCATATGGGGTGCGATATCCGGGGAAAGCCTGCGGATGAATCGCTGTGGTCATAACACCAGACTAGAAGCTTGGGGCATGAATGAGAACGAAGAGATATGGATTACCTTTTGCCTGGCGCTGCATAGCAAGGAGCAACTGGCATATCCGGACTGTGGTTGCCTTTGACACTGGGCGAGCTCAGCAATCGCCCTTCTCTCACCTTTTCAGCACCGGCCTGTTGGCCGGTGCTTTTTTATGCACCCAGATTTGGTGTTGCACGGGGAAGGGGCGTGGTAGCGGATTGTCGCATCCCGGTTTCAGATCATGATCAACTCATCATCATTGATGGTTTGCAGTGGCGGAGGTGGGCTGCTCAAGACCTTGCCGCTGTGGGCATCAAACAGGTGCAGGTGACGCAGGCGTAAAATCACCGGCACCCGCAACCCGAGACTGAGGGTGGGAAGTTCACTGCTGACCCGGGTCGAGATTTCGATGCCGCCCAGCCTTAGGCGCAGCTGGTATTCGGGCCCCAGCAGCTCCAGCGCCAGGATATGGCCTTCGGTGACAAATTCATCGGCGGCCAGGGGGTAATCACCCAGCCTTAGATGCTCTGGCCGGATCCCCAGGATCAGCTCCCGGTTGAGCAGTTGCGGATCCAGCGGCAGCCGGGAGGCGGGGAAGGGCAAATGCAGGTCGCCAAGGACTAAGTGCGGCCAGCGGCCGTCGTGGTGCACTCGAGTCGGAAGGCAATTCATCCGGGTGATGGCTGCACCCGTTGCACTATTGAGTTGCGCGGCCAGTACCGAGCCTGGTTGCTGATACAGCTCATAGGGTGTCGCCACCTGAACTAACTCGCCTCGATGGAGTAGGGCGATACGATCCGCCAACATCAGGGCTTCTGTGGCATCGCCAGTTGCATAGACCAGGGTCGTTGGAAGGTGCCGGTGCAGGCGTTGCAGGCTGCGACGCAGGGCGCTGCGCAGATCAGGCGTCAGCGTCTCCGGATCGCATAGCAACACCGCCGGTTTACCCAGCAGCGCCTGGGCCAAGGCCAGGCGTTGAAACTCGCCTTGGTTTAGTTCATGCAGAGGCCTACTGAGCAACGGCAATAGCTCCAGCGGCTCCAGCAAACGATTGAGCTGTTGTTGGCGCTGAGCATGGAGCTCTGACTGCAGCTGTGCAGCATCAGCTTCAGAACCGGGTGGTGCTAGTAGGAAGGCGGCGGCTGTCACTTGGGTATCGTGCGGCCAGGTAAAGCGCAGCCTGGCGACATTCCGTTGCTGCGCGGGAAGGGCCGTCACGTCCTGCTGCCGGATCTGGATCCGGCCAGCCGCTGGCGTCAGTTCACCGGCAATTAACTGCAACAACTCCTGAGCACCGCTGGCGTGAGGGCTTGAGTAAGGACCGGATCGTTCAGGGTTGAAATGTTGTTCAGGAGTGCAAATGTGCTCAGGCCTGGTGGCGCGCTCAGGGCTGCCGGTGTGATCGTTGACGCTGCTGTCGATAATATCGAGCAATGCCAGATATTCACCTGCTTCGATCTGCAACTGGATAGGGCCCAGGGTGAGATGCTGCTGAGCATAGAGCTGGATCAGGGATACCGCGGCCATAACAACTCCTCGGCCGACGGCAAGTGGCCGCTGTAGATCAGTAAAGTGACAAATTCCAGCGGCAGTAGATGGGCACACCACTACCGCGGATCAAGCAGTGTCAGACCAGCGCGAACCGCTGTTTGACCTGTTGCAACTGGGTGCTCAAGCGAGAGCGACTGCGTGGGCTGTAGATGATCGGCAAGCCTTGGGCGTCAGCGATATGTCGCACTTTACCGGCGAAGGTATGACCGACTTGATCGATCAGCATGACCACCAGGGTGGTATCGCGCGGCATCTCCTGATGCTGTTCGCCCGACTTGCGGCCGCTCCAGTGATCGAAGCGCTCTATGCCTGCGGCATTGAGTGTTCTGACAATACTCTCGATGCGATCTCCCCCGACAATCAGCGCTTTCATGGCGTCACTCCTGTTTTGAACACCTGTATTCACCTTACGTCGGCTTTTTATCTTGAGAACGAATTAATCCGGTAATTGATATCTGAAATTCAACTATAGGATGTCTAGACGGCTAAACCCCCCAACTCCGCAGCCCCTGACCTGGCAACTGGCCATTGCCAGATTTCGGACTTGTTAAGCCAGATCCGGCATTTAACGAGTCCAGGAGCCGCGGGATACCATGGCCTTCACTGACGAAAAAACAAGGATGACCCCATGAGTGAAACCCTGAATCAGACTCCGGCTGCCTCTTCGGCGGTGTTGACGACACCCAGTGCAGGAAGTAAATGGCCGGAACAACCAGCGGAGGCCACCGAATATACCCAGGTGGCAAATCGGCAATGGCTCTCGGTGCTGCCCTTTGCCGATCGACGTGACTATGACCGCGCGACCCAGGGGTTCATTGGCACCCGGTTGGACACCAGTATCCGTAATGATGAGGGGCAGGTGGTGTGGGATCTGGCACCGTATGATTTTTTGGACCATGAAACCGCGCCGGGCTCGGTTCACCCCAGTCTATGGCGTCAGGCCCGGCTCAATCGGATTCATGGCTTGTTTCAGGTAGTGGATCGTATCTATCAAGTCCGGGGATTTGATATTGCCAATGTCACTATCATCGAAGGCGATACGGGCCTCATCCTGATCGATCCGCTCACGACGGTCGAATCGGCGCGGGCGGCACTGGAGCTCTACTATCAGCACCGTCCACACAAACCCATTCATACCCTGATCTATACCCACAGCCATGCCGATCACTTTGGCGGCGTACGAGGTGTGATTGAGGAATCCCAGTTGCTCAGTGGCGAGGTGACATTGGTGGCGCCTGCCGGGTTTGTTGAAGAAACCGTGAGCGAGAATGTGCTGGCTGGCCCCGCCATGGCCCGTCGTGCCCTCTATCAGTTTGGACAACGGCTGCCGATTGGCCCGTTAGGCACTGTGGATGCCGGTTTGGGCAAGGCCTCCACCGCGGGCACTATCAGCTTGCTGGCGCCCACTCAATTGATCGTACAAGAACAGGAGACCCACTTTTTTGATGGCGTGGAGATTGTCTTTCAGCTGACCCCAGAGACGGAAGCTCCGGCCGAGATGCATCTGTACTTCCCGCAGTGGAAGGCCTTCAATGCCGCCGAAAATGCCACCCATACCCAACATAACCTGCTCCCTTTGCGCGGAGCCAAGGTGCGGGATGCCAAGGCCTGGGCTGAATATCTGAACGAGGCACTGGAGCAATTTGGTCGCCGCGCCGATGTGGTCTTCGCCCAGCATCATTGGCCGATCTGGGGTAACGAGCAGGTGGTGGATTACCTGGCCAAGCAGCGGGATATCTACAAATATCTGCATGACCAGACCCTGAAATTGGCGAACCAGGGCTATACGGCTGCCGAGATCGCCGAGCTGATCCGGCTCCCGGTTGCGTTGGAGCAGGAGTGGTCGGTGCGCGGTTTGTATGGCGCGGTCAAGCATAACGTCAAAGCCATTTACCAGCGTTATCTGGGCTGGTATGACGGCAATCCAGCCCATCTGGACCCGCTACCGCCGGTCGCATCGGCGCGCAAATGGCTGGATTACGCTGGCGGCGCTTATCGCGTAATACAAAGGGCGCAACAGGATTTTGCCCATGGCGAGTATCGGTGGGTCGCCGAGGTGCTGGGTAAGGTGGTGCAAGCCGAGCCGAACAATAGAGATGCAGTCTTGCTACTGGCGGCCACTTTTGAGCAATTAGGCTATCAGGCGGAGTCGGCCACCTGGCGCAATGCCTATCTGCAGGGCGCCCAGGAGCTGCGGTATGGGGTCCCCGAGGGGAAAAACAGCCTGCTATCCCGAGATCTGTTGCAGGCGCTGGATGCCGGCAATCTGTTTGATGCGCTGGCGACACGGCTCAATAGCCAGCGCGCCGAGGGCAAGCGCATCCTGATCAATTGGCATTTCACGGATCGCCAGCAGGATCACCTGCTGAGCCTGGAACATGCCACCTTGAATCATCTACCGAACCATCATTCGCCAACGGCGGATGTGTCGGTGCGCCTGACTCAGAGCACGTTGCGGCGGCTATTGCTCAAACAGCTGGATTTCGTGCAGGCCAAGACCGAAGGACTGCTGGAGATCACAGGCGCAGCACATCGGCTGGGTGAACTGTTTGGCCTGTTTGATGATATCAGCGCCAATTTCCCGATTGTGACCCCCAGAACCTGGGGTTGAGGCCGCAACGGGTGCTAATAAGGGCCAGGGCTTGCTGAGGATTTTCGCAAGTCCTGTGCTCATCACGGGTGAACGACATTCAAGGGGGGAGCCGGAATTGCCCGGATCCCCACCACCGTTCGTCAGCTGTTGCAATGGAGAACTGACAAACCATGAGCGTAGAACTTCGTTTTTTTACGGATGCCAAGATACTGGCAATTGCCGGTGAGCATGGCGTACTACTGGATCGCGACAAATCACAAGGCGGAGACAATAGTGGCTTTCGGGCGCGGGAGCTATGGCTGACCAGCTTGCTGGCCTGCGCCAGCGGTACCCTCAAGGCCCAGGCGGCGCAGTCGGGGATCGAACAGGCCATCACCTCGGCTCAGGGCGAGCTGAGTCTGAACGAGCACGGTGATATTGCCCGGGTCAGCCTGCAGTTTAGTTTTTCCGCCGAGGTGACAGCCGCGCAGCAGCAGGGGTGGCTTCAAACACTACGGGAGCGCTGCTTCTTGCTGAAGACCTTGCATCCGGCTATCGAGCTGCAATTGCTCACTCTTCCTGTCGTGGCCGGCACTCAGCCACTTACGGGGGAGCCGGCAGCTGCCGAGCCTTATCAGCGCTGTGCCCTGAGTTGTTAAACCGTTAGCAAGGGACGAACTGCTTCGTCCCTTGCGTGATGGAGGGTCTTCTCGGGTTCTCCTTCTTATCCGGTTCCGCTGGTATACATCAGATTTCCAAAGGCATATTCCAGGCTCCGAGTGCGGCGCCTGGGTGCTTTGATATGGTCACGAGGAGGATGGGCTCAGGCGGTGCGGGCCAATGGGGCTTGCTGACTCCATGGTTGTTGGCTCCATGGCTGCTGGCTCCATGGATTGACGGGCCGCGCCAGTCCGAGATTCTCTCGCAGGGTCTTGCCTTCATAGCGGGTTCGGAACAAACCGCGACGTTGCAACTCCGGGATCACTAGGTCGACAAAATCATCCAGCCCGCCGGGTGTGGTCGGCGGCAGAATATTGAAACCATCGGCGGCTTCATTTTCGAACCACAACTGCAGCTGATCCGCAATCTGGGTGGGGGTGCCGATCAGTGTCCAGTGCCCGCGTGCGCTTGCAACCCATTGATAGAGTTGACGCAGGGTGAAGTTGTGCTCGCGCGCTATCTGGCGGATCAGTGATTGTCGACTGACCATCCCCTGGGTATCCGGTAATTCCGGTAACGGCGCATCCAGTGAGTACTGGCTCAAGTCGAGGGTATTCCCTGACAGGGCATTGAGCAGCGCCAGACCATCCTCAGGGCGGATCAGGTCATTCAGTGCCTGATACTTGGCCTGTGCCTCCGCTTCGGTGCGACCAATAAAGGGAGCGACTCCGGGCATGATCTTTAATTCATCGGGATGACGCCCATAACGGATCATCCGGGATTTCACATCCCGATAGAAGGCTTGTGCATCCGCCAGCGATTGGCGTGCGGTAAAGACCACTTCGGCACTGCGGGCGGCCAGCTCTTTACCGGGCTCGGATTGACCCGCCTGAACAATTACCGGGTGGCCCTGGGGGGGGCGGGCAATATTCAGCGCTCCTTTGACTTGGAAATATTGACCTTGGTGTTCGATGTTGTGCACCTTGCCCTGGTCGTAAAAGACCCCGCTGGATTTGTCGCGCACGAAGGCGTCATCTTCCCAGCTATCCCAGAGTTTTTTGACCACATCGACAAACTCCTCGGCTCGCTCATAGCGGATGGCTGGGGATAATTGCTGGTTCAAGCCGAAGTTCTGTGCCGTTGCATCCCCTGCGGAGGTGACCAGATTCCAACCGGCTCGGCCTTGGCTGATGTAATCCAGCGACGCAAATTTCCGGGCCAGTTGATAGGGCTCCTCGTAGGAGGTGGAGGCGGTGGCAATAAAGCCGATATGCTGAGTCACGGTAGCCAGAGCGGCAAACAGGGTCACTGGCTCCAGAGTCGCGGCAGATGCGCCGCCGCCTTCACGGGAGCCGAAATTGACGGCCAGTCCGTCAGCTAGGAAATAGGCATCAAATAACCCGCGCTCCGCGGTTTTTGCCAACTGGATGTAATGGTCGAGATTCAGGGCGCCATCGACTACGGAATCCGGGTGACGCCAAGCGGCAATGTGCTGGCCACCACCGGGTAAAAACGCGCCTAATTTGATCTGTCTGCTCATGCTGACCTCGGGGGTTTGGGAGTGGAAATAAAGGATGGACGGGTTGCGATAGACTTGTCGCTACGGCCCTATCGCAACCCGTTAGGCTTTAAAACGGGCGACCGCCGGCCAGACTGATGCGCTTGAGGACCCGACGGGATTCGGGATCAAAGGCCGGACGATAATGGGTGGTCGCCAGGTTATCCCACAGCACGATATCGCCGACCGACCATTGATGGCGGTAGAAGAAGCGTGGCTGCTGGCTGTGCGCGCGTAATTCGGCAATCAGTGCTGCGCCTTCCTCTGCGGGCAGGCCGACCAGTTCAACTTCAGTGGCCTGATCCAGATAGAGGAACCTCCGCCCTGTTTCCGGGTGGGTACCAACCAGTGGATGCGGGTGCGCGGCGCTGATCGGCGGCACAGCGGGATCCCGGTACAGACGGGCTTCACCGCCGACAAGCCGTCGGACGAACGGATTGTAGGTGATGAGCTGTAGCCCCTCGATGCGCTGCTTGAGTGCCTCGGGGAGTTCATCATAGATCTGGTACTGATTTGACCAATAGGTATCGCCGCCATGGGACGGGACCTCGAGGGCATACAGGAACGAGGCCTTGGATGGGTAGGGGGTCCAGTGGTGGTCACTGTGTGCAGTTAATTCCCCAGAGCCGGTGTAGCCACCTTCGATATTGGCCACCAGAACGATATCCGGGGTTTGTCCCTGCTCGGTCGATGCCAGCACAGGGACATCCGATTCGGAACGGAATACTGGACCAAAGTAGGTGGCCGCATCCAGATACTGGCGATCGCTCAGTTGTTGAGCCTTGAACACCAATATCTGATGTTGGGCAAAGGCCGCTTTCAGCCGCAGGACGGTCGCTGCAGACAACGGCTGAGCCAGATCAAGCCCCTGGACCTGAGCACCCAACGGGGCGTCCTGCAGCGGCGTGATGCTGAATGGCGGAGTGTGAATGGGCTCTCGTCTGGCTACGTCGAGCGGGGTCGGGCGTTCAAGCACTGGGGTATGGGCGTGGGTCATGATGTTCTCCTGAATCGGGATGCGATGTTTTGTGCTAACAAATTGATATTCATCGGTTTAATGTGTGGCTGCTATCTCTGCAGCTCTACTGTCGGGTTGTGAGTGGGTGGCTTGTTCAGCCCAATGGCGGGCTGCCATGGCTGGCTCGTGATGCCGCCAGGAGCCAGGTGCGCTGAAGGGGTGGGATCCAAGGCGGCGATAATCTGCGCGGCGCTGTCCTGTAGACGTGCCCGGATCGGATCTGGAATTAAATATTCACCGGTCGGAGTGACGGTTATTTCTCGACTATTTACATAAAGGCTGCGTAATAAATGCGTTGCCCCTAAGGCTGAAAATATCGGTTTCAATGTGTAATCGGGGACTAATAAATGGCTATCACTGCCTGCGGTGGCCAGGGCGAGGACTATTTTATGGTGCAGCCCGCGCTCGGGAATTAAATCCAGTAATAATTTCAAGCTGCCTGAAAAGGAGGCTTGGTAGATGGGCGTGCCGATCACAATGACCTGGGCCTGTTGGACTTTTTGCTGGAACCGGATAATGGAAGCATCAGAAAAATTCAGATTAATCAGCGCAGAGGGTTCAAAGTCGCGCGGGCTGATGCGTTCGGAGGCTAACCCTTGCTCGGCCAGCTCTTGCTGCAGAATATTCAGTACTATATCGGTCTTTGAATGCAGTGACGTGCTACCTGATATAAATAATGTGCTCATGATTCACCCTGTTTCTATATAAAAGATATGGCAATCGTTATATGAAATATCGTCTTCTCTTGTGGTGTTATATTTCCTGCTCAAGCACTTGGATGTCAGGATCTCGATATTTAATAGTCTGAGATGTTATCGGTTTGTTGTAATTAATGTATGCAAAATGAACCATTAGGGAAAACAACAAATAGTGGATTGCTTATTTAACGCAGCAGGAAATGTATAGCGGTTGTTTGCTCGACAAAGCGGTGAATCAAGCCTCAGGCGCCGGATAAAAAAACGTTATGGTGCCCAATGCGAAGCCAGCCGGTCGGGGGAGTCCCTGGTGAACCAATAGTGGCGGCTGGGGCCGCCATCGAACCAAGGGCCGTCATCGAGCTAGGGGGGCCGCCTAAGTTAGCGCCAGCGCAGCAAGCGCTGCTCCAGGCGGCTGGCTATCCAGTTGATGCTGGCACCGATGAGGCCAACCACTAACACGCCAAACAGCACGGATCCCATATTGAAGTGCTCGCGGCCATCGATCATGGCGTTACCGACGCCATAGCCAGACTTCAGAAAGTACTCGGCGCCTATGGTGGCGAGCCAGGCATAAATCAGTGCCAGGTGGATGCCGGTCAGGATCTGCGGTGTGGCGGCCGGAAGTATCACCCGGGTCAAGCGCTGCCAGTGACTGAACTGGTAAACCCGTGCCACCTCCATATAGTCCCGGTTGACCCCGCGCACTCCTTCGAACACATTGATCACCATAGGGTAGAAGCTGGCCAGGGCGATAAACACCACCTTGCCGCTCTCACCCATGCCGAACCAGGCCGAAATCAGCGGGATCCAGGCAAAGATAGCGATCTGCTTGAGGGCATTGAAACTGGGCGCAACCAGGCGCTCGGTCCAGCGCGACACCCCCATCAGCAGCCCCAGCAGAAAACCCACCGAGCCTCCTAGCAGCAGCCCAGCCAGATCACGGGACAAGCTGGCGGCCAAATCCAGCAAGAAGGCTCCGCTCGCCAGTTGTTGGTATCCCTCCAGCCAGACCGCCTGTGGCGGAGCCAATATATGGGTATTAGCGATACCCCAGGTCGTCACCGTATACCAGAGGGCCAGGATGGCCAGCGGCAACACCCAGCCCCGGAGATCCCGGGTCAGCCAACGTCTGCCTTGCGAGATTTGTGTCATGGTTCGCTCCTTGAGTGCGGGGGATTTAAAAGGCAAATCGGCGCCAGCGCGCCAGACGGTTTTCAATCTGCTGCAGGGTGACATCGAACAGCAAGCCGACGGCACCGATGACCACTATGGTTGCCAGCACCAGATCCAGTTGACCGAGTTGGCGGCCCCAGACCATCAAAAACCCGGTGCCCTCGCTGGATGCCAACATTTCGACCGTCACCAGTGCTAACCAGGCGTGGGTGAGGCCATAACGCACGCCGTTAAAGACCCCGGGTACAGTCGCCGGGATCACCACTTTGCTGAGCAATTGTCGGGGAGTGAATTGGTAGACCTGCGCCACTTCCAGCAAGGATCGCGGGATATTGCGGATGCTCTGCTGGGTATTGATAGTGACGGGCACCAGAGCTGCTTTGGCGATGACCAGGATTTTCATGGCCTCACCGATACCGACCAGCATGATGAGCAAGGGGATCCAGCCCAGCGCCGGGATCTGGCTGATGGCCTTGAAGGAGGGGTAGAGGTAGGCCTCGACCCGTTTGGAGAGGCCCATGGCAATGCCGAGGGCCAGACCGGCCAGGGTGCCGCCGACAAATCCCCAACCGACCCGGATCAGGCTGATTTCCAGATTGCTCCACAGCTCTCCGGATACCCACAAGTCGACGAAGGTATCCCTGACCATGGCGGGCTCGGGCAGAATAAAGGCCGGAAGCCATTCGTGAGTGGCTGCTTCGAACCAGAGCCAAAGTACCAAGGCCGGCAATACCAGCCCCCACAGCCCGTGGTACAGGGTTCTCAGCCAAGGGCTGGTCGCCAATCGGCTCAAGGCGCTGGGGGTTATAACAGGTGCGAATTTCACCTCGAATCGACGCCGGGTCGCTCTCTCTCGGCGACGACGGGGGAGCGGCAGTAGCGTGGTGGTCACGGCCACGACCGGAGTTTGGGGTTGTGACATCTTGTTCTCCTCACGTTTGCTCTACATAGGGGGATGACTGGCGCACAAATCCGTGGACCGCGCAGGTCACCAGGGGCAGGGCCAACCATAAAAAGGCGGATTGCAGGCTGAAATAGTCGGCCCATATTCCACCGCTGATGCTACCCAGCAAGCCGCCGGCAGGCCCGACCAGGGTGATGACACCGGCTATCCGGCCTTGACCCCTGTGCTGACCAATGCGGGCGAAGCTGGATAGATTGGCGGTTTGCAGCAAGCCCAGCATCAGACCGAGTAGCAGACTGCCGCACCACAGACCCAGTGGTTGCTCCGTTGCGCCCAGGATCCCCAGAGCCAGCGTGGCGCCGCCGAGACTGATGAGATAGACCCGCTCCAGGCCATAGCGCGGAATGAGATGACCAAGAAAAAACAGTGCGGCAATAAACAGGGCTCCCTCGGCCGAGATGAGATGTGTGGCCTGCTCGGTCGTGAAATGAAACTGCTGGATGGCGATGGGGATGATGAAGAAGCTGAAAAAGCTGATCGCCGCCTGCAGGAAGAACTCCAGCGTGCTGGTTCGCCGCAGTTGTGGATCCGCCAGCAGACTCCGCAACTGCTGGCCCAGCTCCCGTGGGTCCAGTTGGGTTTTGGGTGGTGCAGGGGGGCGCCCGATTTTAAGCAGACCTGGCGCCAGCAGCATGGCTAGCCATACCGTGATGGCCGTGATGCCAAAGGCGCCGCTAAATCCTAACTGCTGGATGATCAGCGCGGACATCGCGGGTCCGATCAACAGCATACCGATCAGGGAATTGGCCCGCATCCAGCCAGCTTTGGCCTCACCGATGCGGCTTAGTTGCGCCATGAACAGGGTGTTGAGGGCGACAAAGCGACAGGGTAGACAAAAGCTGACCAGGGCCGTACACAACAGCAGCCAGACGGGGGACGGTACCAGCGGCGTGATGCTGTAGAGCAGCCCGGCCAGCAGACTCCCCACCATGAACAGACGGTAGGGACCATAGTGTTCCACCCAGAGCCCCATGGGTAATGCCATCACCAGCAACCCCAGACTCTGCGCGGCGGCGATCAGCCCCAGCGTGGTGGTGCTGACGCCGAGCTCCAGGGCATAGAGGGCGGTGATCATACGTGCCAGTCCAAAACTGAGACCTCCCAGTAAGGAGATGGCGATAAATCCGGACAAAAATTGCCACGGCTGCAGGGTTCGGTGGTTGAGTGACAGAGGCATTGGCTTCTCCGTGCCGGGGGTAGGGGGCGTTCCGTGGGGTTAGCCAGCCTGAACGGACTGGCGGTTTGGTTGAGCTGTGCCGGGATCCATACCAGGAATGGTGTCGCGAGGGAGCAAGGCGTGGTGTTTCGAACACCCCGCCTGTCTCGATTCTGGCAAAGCCGAGTTTTTGGCTCGGCCAGTGGATATTGCATCACGCTGCCTTGGCGTTGCCTTGACCATCCCGGGCCTGCCAGAAGCCTTCGAGCTTCAGCTCCTTGAGCCCCTGTTGCAGATACTTGGTCTCGAACCAGCTGTTGATATCGATGTCTTTGCGGATCAGGCGGTATTTGCGCGCCGTGGCGGCGGCATCCCGGTAGTGCTGGATGAAGAACTCGTCCAACAGCGGGCTCAGCCGCTCCTTGAGTAACTGGCCATCGAAATCCTGCTTGAAGGCAGAATAGGGAATACCGGATTGTGCCCAGTAGTTTAGGGTGGCTTCGCGGTTGTGTTCATCGGCGG